>NZ_FUWQ01000005.1:0-130633 GCF_900167315.1 Olsenella sp. KH1P3
CAGTCCTTCAACGGGGTCGTCGAGGCTATGCCGAACCTCTCCATGGCCTCGGGCTTCGTCATGCCCTCGTCGACGACGGCGCGCGCGGCGGCGACCTTGGTCTCATATGAGTAGACGGCGTATTTCTTTCCCATGTCTGTCAGCCCCTCGATGCCGACGGATCTGTACGTGTCGATCCATTTTCTCACGGCCTCGTAGGGAACACCGATCAGGCTGGAGATGGCTTTGACACCGTTCCCCGCGTCGTAGAGCTCGGTGGCTTTCGACCTCGTGGCGGCGTCGTACAAAGTTCTTCGGGTCATGAAAGAAGCCTCCCTTTTCTCATGTCCAAGAAAAGGGAGGCGGTTCAATGCGCTCCGGGCGGGCCGCCTTTCTCTCGCACGTTGTCTCTCGTGCTACTCCGTTGCCTCGTCGGGGTACTTGGGGGCGAAGCCGTCGTCCCGGTTGAGGATGTTCATGAACTCCTCGCCGGTGATGGTCTCCTTCTTCTGGAGGTAGTGTGCGATCTCGTGCAGCTTGAAGCGGTTCTCCTTGAGCGTTCTGAGAGCCGTCTGGTGACCCTCCTCGACCAAGGCGCTGACCTCGGCGTCGACGGCTGTCGCCGTCTCGTCGGAGCATGTGAGTTCGGTGCCTCCGCCGAGGTACCTGTTCCTGGTCTCGCCGAGTGCCATCATGCCGAACCTGTCGGACATTCCGAGCTGCGTGACCATGGCCCTCGCGATCTTCGTGGCCTTCTCGATGTCGTTGGCAGCCCCCGAGGTCATCTGGCCGAAGATGAGCTCCTCTGCTGCGCGGCCGCCGCAGATCACGGCGATGCGCTGCTTGTACTCCTCGCGCGTCGTCAGGTAGTGCTCGTCCTCCTCCGTCTGCATCGTGAAGCCCAGTGCGCCCGAGGTTCGCGGGACGATCGTGATCTTCGAGACGGGGCGCTTCCCGTTCTGCACGGCAGCGACGATGGCGTGGCCGGTCTCGTGGTAGGACACCACCTCCTTCTCGTGCTCCGACAGAACCGTCGACTTCTTCTTCGCACCCGCGATGACCACGTCGACCGACTCGGTGATGTCTTCCTGCGTGACCCTGTCGCGTCCCATCCTGACGGCCCTTAGTGCGGCTTCGTTGATCATGTTCGCCAGATCGGCTCCCGATGCGCCTGGCGTCTGGCGTGCGATCGCGCCGAAGTCCACGCCGGGCTCTATCTTCACGTCGTTGCCGTGGAGCTTGAGGATGGCCTCGCGACCCGTCAAGTCGGGGAGCTCGACGGGCACGCGGCGGTCGAATCGGCCGGGGCGCAGCAGCGCGGGGTCAAGCGAGTCCGGCCTGTTCGTGGCTCCGAGGACGACGATGCCCTTGTGGTTGTCGAAGCCGTCCATCTCGGTGAGGAGCTGGTTGAGCGTCTGCTCGCGCTCGTCGTTGGTGTTGAGCGAGACATCTCGCTTCTTGCCGATGGTGTCGATCTCGTCGATGAACACGATGCAGGGGGCCTTCTCGTTCGCCTGCTTGAAGAGGTCGCGGACCTTGGCGGCGCCGCGGCCGACGAACATCTCGACGAACTCTGAGCCGGATATCTGGAAGAAGGGTACATTGGCCTCGCCGGCGACCGCCTTGGCGAGCAGCGTCTTGCCGGTTCCCGGAGGGCCCACGAGCAGGGCGCCCCTTGGGCATCGGGCGCCGATCGCGGAGTACTTCTCGGGGTGCTCGAGGAAGTTGACGATCTCGGCCAGGGATTCCTTTGCCTCGTCCTGTCCGGCGACGTCCTTGAACGTGACGCCGGTCTCTCGACCCTTGACCTCCTTGACGTTCGAGCGACCGAGTCCTCCACCCATGCCGAAGCCGCTTCCGAAGTTCATGGAGGGACCGTCCTCACCCATCTGCTTTCGAAGCTGGCGGTTGAGCAGATATCCGCCGCCCAGGATTAGCAGAATCGGAAGGCCATAGCTTGCGAGCAGGTAGATCCACATGTTCGAGGACTCGTCCGGGATTTGGGCCGAGAAGTCCACGTTCTTCTTCTCAAGCCTCTTGACCAGGGAGTCGTCATTGGGGAACTGGTTGGTCTGGTAGGTCTGCTTGTCGTCGCCCTCGCCGGTCGTGAAGCGGATGATGCTCTTGCCGGTGTCGAGCTGGACCTGGCTGACCTTGCCGTCGTCCACCATTCCAAGGAACTCGCTGTAGCTCACCTCCTTTATCTGGGGCTGAGTGATGCTTGGGTACAGCACTGACCTCAGCACAATCGCGGCGACGACTGCGACGATCAGGTAGAGGATCATCGACTGTCGCTTCTTCTTGTCGTCCATCTGCATCGGGCTTTGCTCCTTACAGGGTCTGTTAGTTGCCTTCGCTTTGGCTACATAGATACCCATCCGCGTGCCTTTCACGCACCCGACACAACTATTAAAGGTAAATTCGGGATTCGCGCCTTCGGCCAAGCGTCGTGCTAGAATGCTTCCGAAGCATTGATGGGGACATTAGCCTGGGTTGCCGTCGCAAAGCGAGCGGGGGAGTGGTGAGAGCTCCGCCGACGGTCCAAGTGAACATCACCCCGGAGCTGCGGCCCGAAAGCGTTGGTTCACGACGCGAGTAGACGTCGCCGGAGTGGCCGCCGATACAGGTCAGCCGAGTAAGGCGGATTTCCGCTCGCTGGGTGGTTACAAGCGAAGTGACTTTCGGGAGCGCTTCGTCCCAGCCTGAGGGACGAGTGCTCTTTTTTATTGCGCTCGGTACGGGAAAGGTGTGAAAGGTGGCAAATCAGTACAAGAAGACGATGAACCTGCCCAAGACCAGGTTCTCGATGAGGGCTGGTCTCGCCCAGCACGAGCCCGAGCGGCTTAAGGACTGGGACGAGAACGACGTCTACGGCCAGCTCATGAAGAAGAACGAGGGGCACGAAAAGTTCGTGCTCCACGATGGCCCTCCGTATGCCAACGGACCTATTCACCTCGGCCACGCTCAGAATAAGATCTCGAAGGACATCATCAACCGCTACTGGTCGATGCGCGGCTACCAGACTCCCTATGTCCCCGGATGGGACTGCCACGGCCAGCCCATCGAGCACAAGGTCGAGGAGATGCTGGGCACCGCCAAGTTCAACCAGCTTCCCACCGAGAAGATTCGCGAGCTCTGCCGCAAGATGGCCGTCGAGCAGGTCGACACCCAGCGTCAGGGCTTCAAACGCCTCGGTGTCCTTGCCGAGTGGGACAATCCCTACCTGACATACGTTCACGACTACGACGCCACTGACGTCGAGATCTTCAAGGCCATCTTTGACAAGGGGGCCATCTATCGTGGGCGCAAGCCGGTTCACTGGTGCCCCCACTGCCACACCGCCCTGGCGGAGGCCGAGATTGAGTACGGCGATGAGGTCTCACCCGCCATCTTCGTGCGCTTCGAGATGACGACGGTTCCTGCCGGCCTCGAGGCCTACGAAGGCAGGCTTTGGGTCGACATCTGGACCACGACCCCCTGGACCCTTCCCGCTGACGACGCCGTCATCCTTCATCCCGAGGCTGACTACGTTGCCGTTCTCGTCGATGGTCGCGCCGAGATCATGGCGCGCGCCCTCGTCGAGAAGGACTGCGCCAAGTTCGGCTACGAGTCGTATAAACTTGCGACCGACGCCGATGGCAACGTATGGAGCATGACGGGCACCGAGCTCGCCCACAACAAGTACAAGCAGCCCATCTTCGCTGACCAGGGCGAGGAGGGCGAGTTCATCTACGCCGACTATGTCACGCTCGACGACGGCACGGGCATCGTCCACACCGCGCCTGGCCACGGCGTTGACGACTACAACGCTGGCATGCGCTTCAACATCCCCATCATCATGCCCGTCGACGACAACGGCTGCTTCTACAAGGGCGATGGCATCGGCACCGGCGGCCCGTGGTCTGGCATGGACGTCAACGAGGCCAACCCCAAGATTATCGAGTGGCTCGACGAGCGCGGCACGCTCATCCTGCACGAGGACATCAACCACAGTTACCCCCACTGCTGGCGTTGCAAGCGCCCCGTCATCTTCCGCGCCACCAGCCAGTGGTTCGTCTCTATGGATAAGACCGGCCTGCGCAAGGACGCCCTCGAGGAGATCTCCAAGGTCAAGTTCTACCCGACGCACGCGGTCAAGCGCATTGGCTCTATGGTCGAGGGCCGTCCGGACTGGTGCATCAGCCGCCAGCGCAACTGGGGAGTCCCTATTCCCGCCTTCACCTGTCAGGACTGCGGCGAGGTCGTCATGAACGACGCCACGCTCGACAAGGTCATAGAGCTCTTCCGCGAGAAGGGCTCTGACGCATGGTTCACCGATGACCCCAAGGATTATCTGGGCGACGCCTGCGTCTGCGAGAAGTGCGGCAGCCACAACCTCAAGGCGAACAAGGACATCCTCGACGTCTGGTGGGACTCCGGTGTCTCGCACACTGCTGTCTGCAAGCACCGCGACAATCTGAAGTTCCCCGCTGACGTGTACCTCGAGGGCTCAGACCAGCATCGAGGCTGGTTCATGAGTTCCCTCATGACCTCGGTGGGCGCCTATGACATGGCTCCCTACAAAGCCGTTATCTCGCAGGGCTTCACCCTCGACGGCCAGGGCCGCAAGATGTCCAAGTCGCTGGGCAACGTCATCGACCCAAACAAGGTCTGCGACAACCAGGGCGCTGACGTGCTTCGTCTGTGGCTCTCTTCGGTCGACACCTCCGTTGACGTCCCGTGCGACGACACCATCCTGAGCCACGTCGGCGATGCCTACCGCAAGATCCGCAACACGCTGCGCTTCCTGCTTGGCGAGCTCGAGGGTCAGTTTGATCCCTCCGTCGACGGCCTTCCCTTCGAAGAGCTCGAGGAATTCGACAAGGTGACTCTTGCCCACATGTGCGAGGTTCACGACCAGGTCTCCAAGGCCTACCCCGAGTACCGCTTCAACGTCGTGTATCGCACGCTCTACGACTACGTCACCGAGCTCTCCAACGGTTACCTCAACGCGACGAAGGACCGCACCTACTGCGGCGGCAAGGGCAGCCGCGAGCGCCTCTCTGCGCAGACCGTCTGGGCCCACATTCTGACGATGCTCGTCCACGACCTTCAGCCCATCCTCGCCTACACCACCGACGAGATCATGGAGTTCCTGCCCGAGTCCATGCGTGACGGCCAGAAGTACGCCGCCCTTCTTGACTGGTATGAGAACCCCGTCTCGTCTGAGGTCTACGCGAAGTACCTTCCTGCGTACAAAGCACTCGTCGACGCTCGCGCCGCTTTCACCAAGTCCTACGAGGAGGCCACGACTAACGGTACCGTCACCGAGAAGACGACCCAGGCCACGCGTGCCGAGCTGACCGTCGGGCCCGACGAGTACGCCCTTCTCGGCTCCCTTGGCCGCGACGGCCTTGCCGAGGCCTTCGTCTGCTCCGACGTCTGCCTGCACGAGGGAGACGAGCTCTCCTGCGAGGTGCTTCCCGCCAATGGCGAGAAGTGCCCGCGCTGCTGGAACTGGAGGGAGCTTGGCGAGGATGGGCTCTGCGAGAGGTGCTCTGCGGTTGTCTCCGCTCTGCCGGCAGGGGAGTAGTGATTTCTTGGGCTCACGCACACTTAGGTCGACGCGCGGTCAGCGCGTCATGGCCTTTTGGATCATCGTTGTTCTGGGTGTCATCGTTGACCAGGTGGTCAAGGCTGCCATCCGCGCGACGCTTTCCGTTGGGGAGAGCGCGCCCTTCGTGCCAGGTGTGATTGAGCTGCGTCACGTCGAGAACACCGGCGCCGCCTTTGGCATGGGCGCCGGTGCCGGCGTAGCCTTCGTGGTGATAGCGGCCGTCGTTCTTGTCGCTTCTCTCATGTTCGTCTGGCGCAAGCGGATTCCCATGCAGCTTGCGGTGTCTATCGGTCTCGTTGCCTCCGGTGGCGTGGGAAACATGGTCGACCGTGTGATTGCGGGCTCGGTGACGGATTTTCTCTGCACTACGTTCGTGAGCTTCCCGGTCTTCAACGTGGCTGACATTATGGTTACGTGTGGTGTCGCCGTATCGCTTGTCGGCTACTACGTCTGGGAGTCGCGCACCGAGAGCTAGCGGCGAGTCCTGACAAGCGACCAATGGCTTCCATGGGACGCCCTCGCGCTTGCGCGACGGCGTCCCTCTTGTCGCATGAGAGGAGTTTGATGGCAATCAAGGTAGTTAATGCACTCGTCGGGCCTTCTGGCGACGGGATGCGCCTGGACGTGTTTCTTGCCCAGGTCGAAGGCTGTCCCTCGCGCAGCGCCTGTGCGCGCCTCGTCGAGAGCGGAGCCGTTACCATCAACTCGACTGAAGCCACGTCGAAGAGCGAGGCCGTCTGTCTTGGCGATCGAATCTGCGTGCAGGTCGACGTTCCGGAGCCGCAGGGGCCGCTCTCGCCGAACCCTGACATTCCACTCGATATAAGGTTTGAGGACGAGAGGCTCATCGTGTTGAGCAAGCAGGCTGGTCTCGTCTGCCACCCCAGTCCAGGCCACGTGAACGACACCCTCGCGAACGCCCTGGTCGCGCACTGCGGCTATGGGCATCTTGGCATGCTCCAGGGTGACGACCGCCCTGGCATCGTGCACAGGCTCGACATGGACACCTCTGGGCTCATGGTCGCCGCCAAGGACGACGAGGTCCAGAAAGACCTGCAGGACCTTATTCGCCTTCGCGTTCTTGACAGACGATACGTGACACTCGTCCACGGCTACGTTGCCCTTGACGAAGGGAACATCACGACGGGCATCGCGCGCTCGACGAGGGATCGCCTTAGGATGGCCGTTTCGGATGCGCCCGGCGCCCGCGAGTCAATCACGACCTTCAGGACACTTGAACGCTTTGAGGCCGGGCGCTTCGACGACGGGTACACCCTTCTTGAGTGTCATCTCTACACGGGCAGAACACATCAGATTAGGGTCCATATGCGCCACGTCGGGCACCCTTGCGTCGGCGACCCGCTCTACGGCAGGGGGGATGACCGTGCGAACAGGGGTCTTAGGAGGCAGTTCCTCCACTCGTGGAGCATTGCCTTTGACCATCCCATTACGGGAGAGGCGATCGAGCGAACCGATCGTCTGCCGAAAGATCTTCTTGCTGTACTAGAATCCCTTAAAGGAACCTCAATGGGTCGTACTGCGGCGGGCGAGGAAATTTGCCCGAAGCTCGGCCTTGGTGACCTTTCGTAAATAACGGAACAGAGAGGTTGTTCTCGTGGAAATCAGCAGGCTTGGCCTAACGCCCATCGTCATCTTCAACCTGGTGGTGTGGCTGTTCTTCACTCTGGCTTACTTCTATCAGATTGTGTATATCGTCAGGGTCATCGCCAAGGGAGACGTCATGCTTCCCAAGGCGAAGAAGAAGCACACCTACGCCTTCGTAATTGCCGCGCACAACGAGGAGCCTGTTATCGGCAACCTTGTGCGCTCTATCCTCGGGCAGGAGTACGACGGACGGATCGACTGTTACGTCGTTGCGGACGCCTGCACTGACTCGACGGCCGAGGAGGCCCGCAAGGCAGGCGCCATCACCTGGGAGCGCAACGATCTTGTCCGCAAGGGCAAGAGCTGGGTTCTCGACTTTGCGTTCGACCGCATTCTCAACGAGACGGGCGACAAGTACGAGGCGTTCTTCGTCATGGATGCCGACAACATCATCGCGCCCAACTACGTCGACATCATGAACGATGCCTTCGATGCCGGCTACCTTGTCTGCACGAGCTACCGCAACTCGAAGAACTTTGACTCCAGCTGGATTAGTTCGGCCTATGCCCTCTGGTTCCTGCGCGAGGCGAAGTTCCTCAACAACGCCCGCATGATGCTTGGTACAAGTTGCGCCATCTCGGGTTCCGGATGGATGGTTTCCTCGGCCATCATTCGCGGCATGCACGGTTGGAACTTCCATACCCTTACCGAGGACATCCAGTTCACGACCTTCTGCAACACGCACGGTATCCAGATTGGGTACGCGCCCGCGGAGTTCTTCGACGAGCAGCCGCTTACGTTCAAGGCCTCGTGGACCCAGAGGATGCGCTGGACCAAGGGGTTCTACCAGGTGTTCTTCTCGTATAACAAGAACTTCCTGCACGGCGTATTCGTGGATCACTCCTTCGCGTCCTATGACATGCTCATGACGGTCGCGCCGGGCATGATCCTTACGCTGCTCTCGTTCTTCATCAACGCCGCCTATCTAATAATTGGCACCCTGAGTCACGGTTTCATCGCGACGCAGGCAGAGCTCACCATGTGTGTGGGATCGCTGGTGATGACGTTCGCCTCGATGTACCTTGTCTTCTTCGTCCTTGGCGTTCTGACCACGGTCTCCGAGCGCAAGCATATTCACACGAATAAGAAATGGCGCATCGTCTCCAACTGTTTCACGTTCCCGATTTTCATGATGTCCTATATTCCCATCACTGTTGCCGCGCTGTTCAAGAAGGTCGAGTGGGTTCCTACGAAGCACGACATCGCGGTTAACTTTGATGAGGTTATGGGCGAGGGCTCAAAGTAGCATTTTCGTAACGTATCAGCGCTATACTTTCCTGCAATTTATCTGCTAACGGACTGAAATAGCGCCAAGGTCCAAGTCGAAAGGAGACATGCATGGCAACGTTCTTCGAGGGGGAGTCGCACACTTTCTCCGAGTACCTACTAGTCCCTGGATATTCCTCTCATGAGAACATACCGGCCAACGTGTCCCTCGAGACCCCTTTGGTGAAGTTCAAGCGCGGCGAAGAGTCTGCTATCAAAATGAATATCCCGATGGTCTCCGCCATCATGCAGGCTGTCTCTGGCCCGCGCTTGGCCATCGCGCTTGCGCAGGAGGGTGGCATTTCGTTCATCTACGGCTCTCAGACGCCTGAGAACGAGGCTGCGATGATTCGTGAGGTCAAGACATACAAGGCTGGCTTCGTCGTCTCAGACTCGACCCTCACTCCCGACATGACCCTTCAGGACGTTCTCGACCTTCGCGAGATGACCGGTCACACCACCATGCCCGTCACCGAGGACGGTACCGCCCACGGCAAGTTCTGCGGCATCGTCACCTCTCGTGACTACCGCGTCTCCCGAGACGATCGCAGCAAGAAGGTCTCCGAGTTCATGACCCCTGCTTCCGAGTGCGTCACCGCTGACCTGAGCACTTCGCTCAAGGTCTGCAATGACATCATCTGGGAGCACAAGATCAACACTCTGCCGATTGTCGACGGCGAGGGCAACCTCTCTTCCCTCGTGTTCCGCAAGGACTACGACTCGCACAAGTCCCGTCCCGAGGAGCTCCTGGACGAGCACAAGCGCTACATCGTCGGTGCGGGCATCAACACGCGTGACTATGCCGAGCGTGTCCCCCTGCTGGTCGAGGCTGGCGCTGATGTTCTTTGCATCGACTCCTCCGAGGGCTATTCCGAGTGGCAGAAGCTTACCCTTGATTGGATTCGCGAGCACTACGGCGACTCCGTCAAGGTTGGTGCGGGTAACGTCGTCGACGCAGACGGCTTCCGCTTCCTCGCCGAGGCCGGTGCCGACTTCGTCAAGGTCGGCATCGGCGGCGGTTCCATCTGCATCACTCGTGAGCAGAAGGGCATCGGCCGTGGGCAGGCTTCCGCACTTATCGACGTTTGCCGTGCGCGTGACGAGTATTTCGAGGAGACGGGCATCTACGTCCCGGTTTGCTCCGACGGTGGCATCGTCTACGACTACCACATGACGCTTGCTCTCGCCATGGGCGCCGACTTCCTCATGCTCGGCCGCTACTTCGCCCGCTTTGACGAGTCTCCCACGCGGCGCCTCAACGTCAACGGCTCCTATGTCAAGGAGTACTGGGGCGAGGGCTCTGCCCGTGCGCGTAACTGGGCTCGCTACGACCTTGGCGGATCCAAGAAGCTCTCCTTCGTCGAGGGCGTCGATTCCTACGTTCCCTACGCTGGCCCCCTCAAGGACAATGTCGACAACTCGCTTACTAAGGTTCGCTCGACAATGTGCAACTGCGGTGCGCTAAACCTAGCCGAGCTACGGGACAAGGCAAAGATCACGCTCGTCTCCTCCACCTCCCTCGTCGAGGGCGGCGCACATGACGTTATCCTTAAGGACTCCCAGTCTGACGGGTTCCGCTCTTAGCGCACTCCGCCCGGTTCCGTAGGACCGGGCTAGTTTCGAGTATCAGACGGTTCGTGGTCTGCCACCGCTTTCCCCGTATAATGGGGCGCGGTGGCAGACTAGGTTAGAAAGGTAGCTACGTGACTGACAACAATGACGCCGAGCGCGAGCAGGACTATCCGTCCTACGACGCTCAGGCAATCGAGAAGAAGTGGCAGGCCGCGTGGGAACGCGACGACCTCTACAAGACTGACGAGGATCCCTCCAAGCCCAAGAAGTACGTCCTCGAGATGTTCCCGTATCCCTCAGGCGACCTCCACATGGGCCACGCCCGCAACTACACCATCGGCGACGCGATGGCCCGCCAGGCACGCATGCGCGGCTTCGATGTCCTTCACCCCATGGGCTTCGACGCATTCGGCCTTCCCGCCGAGAACGCTGCCATCAAGCACAACACGCAGGCGTCGAAGTGGACTCACCAGAACATCTCGCAGGCCGTCGAGACCATGAAGCGCATGGGCTTCTCGTATGACTACGACCGTATGTTCAACACCTGCGACCCCGAGTACTACAAGTGGGGCCAGTGGATGTTCATCAAGATGTGGGAGAAGGGACTGGCATACCGAGACACATCTCCCGTCAACTGGTGCCCGACGTGTCAGACGGTTCTTGCAAACGAACAGGTCGTTGACGGCAAGTGCTGGCGTTGCGGATCCGTCCCCGAGAAGCGCAACCTCTCGCAGTGGTATTTCAAGATCACCGACTACGCCCAGGAGCTCCTGGACGACCTTGACAAGCTTGGCGGCTGGCCCGAGAACGTCAAGGCGCAGCAGCGTAATTGGATTGGTCGCTCCGAGGGTGCCGAGATCGACTTCACACTTGCCGCCGAGGATGGCGTGACCCCGACTGACCGCAAGGTCACCGTCTTCACCACGAGGGCCGACACCATCTTCGGCGTCTCGTTTATGGTGCTGCCTCCCGAGTCCGAGTTCGCCCACGAGCTCGTGAGCGGCACTGAGTACGAGCAGGCTTACCTCGAGCTCAAGGCTGCCACCGAGAAGGTCTCGAGCGTTGACCGCCAGGGTTCGGATCGCGAGAAGCACGGTGTCTTCACTGGTCGCTACGTTATCAACCCGGTCAACGGCCGCCAGGTCCCCGTCTGGGTAGCAGACTACGTCCTTATGGACTACGGTACCGGCGCGGTCATGGGCGTGCCCTGTGGCGACCAGCGCGACTTCGACTTTGCTAAGAAGTATGGCCTCGAGATCGCCCCGATCATCTGCAAGGAGGATGACCCCCTCTACGAGGAGCTCAAGGACGAGAAGGAGCTTCGCGTGCGCTCAGTCGACTGGGACCACGCCATGGCTGCCGAGGGCATCCTCGTCCAGTCTGGCGAGTTCACCG
Source organism: Olsenella sp. KH1P3 (assembly GCF_900167315.1). Classification (NCBI taxonomy): domain Bacteria; kingdom Bacillati; phylum Actinomycetota; class Coriobacteriia; order Coriobacteriales; family Atopobiaceae; genus Olsenella; species Olsenella sp. KH1P3. The sequence continues at coordinate 11,474 of NZ_FUWQ01000005.1, forward strand.
GCCTCAAGGGCGGCAAGCACTCTGAGGCTGTCGACGCCATCATCAAGTGGCTATCCGACAACGGCTGCGGCCGCGAGACCATCCAGTTCCGTCTGCGCGACTGGCTCATCTCCCGCCAGCGCTACTGGGGCAACCCTATCCCCATGATTCACTGCGACGACTGCGGTGACGTCCCTGTCCCAGAGTCCGACCTGCCCGTCATGTTGCCCGACAACCTTGACCTGGGTGCGGGGGAGACCCTCGCGGAGTACGCTCCGTTCTACGAGACCGTCTGCCCCAAGTGCGGCAAGCCCGCGAAGCGCATCACCGATACCATGGACACCTTCACCTGCTCTAGCTGGTATTACATGCGCTACACCGATCCCCACAACGACAAGGCTCCCTTCTCTAGGGATGCGGTCAACCGCTGGATGCCCGTTGACAACTATGTCGGCGGCATCGAGCACGCGATCCTCCACCTTCTGTACTCGCGCTTCTGGACCAAGGTCATGCGCGACCTCGGCATGATCGACGTGGACGAGCCGTTCACCAACCTGCTCTGCCAGGGCATGGTTAAGGACGAGCATGGCGACGTCATGTCCAAGTCCAAGGGCAACGTCGTTCCCCCCTCGAGCGTCATCGAGCCCTACGGCGCGGACACCATGCGCCTCACCATCCTCTTCGTCGCTCCTCCCGAGAAGGACTTCGACTGGGACCCCGACGCCGTTGCGGGTGCCAACCGCTTCCTCAAGCGCGCGTGGCGCATCGTCTGGGCACTCGCCAAGTCTGGCGACAAGGAATCCAAGCTCGACCTGTCGTCCCTCGACTCCCAGAGCAAGGAGCTCAATCGAGTCCTCCATGAGATGGGTCTGAGGTGTACCAACGACTTTGACCGTTGCCAGTTTAACACCGCCATCTCGGCCGTCATGGAGCTCGTCAACGCCGCTTCCAAGTACGTGCTTGACGTTCCCACCGAGAAGCGCGACGCCGCCGTGTGCTACCGCGTCGCCCATGACATCGTCGCTATGCTTGCACCCATCTGCCCCCACTGGGCCGAGGAGCTGTTCCATGCGGCGCTCGGCTGCGATGGCTCGGTCTACAACGAGCCCTGGCCCACGTTTGACACCTCGCAGGCGAAGAGCGACACGGTCGAGATCGCCGTCCAGATCAAGGGCAAGGTGCGTGCCCGCATCGTCGTGTCTGCTGAGGCATCAAAGGAAGAGCTTGAGCGGGCGGCAAAGGAGGCCGTTGCTGACCAGATTGCCGGCAAGGAGATCAAAAAGGTCATCGTCGTTCCTAGCAGACTCGTAAACATCGTCGCGGTCTAGCCGATCGCCTCGCAATATCGCTATTCTCCAGAAGGCGCCCCATCGCTTTTTGTGGTGAGGCGCCTTCCTACTGTCCTATTTTGTGACTAAAAATGGCGCCCCCACTGGGGGCGCCATGTCATAAGCCTTGTGCGGTCTCCTTCTGGCGGGAGCCATGCGGCTTACGCAGGCTGTTCAGCCACGGCCTTCTTCCCCTGCTGTTTTGCCTGGTTCTGCTTGTAGACGTAAGAGGTGATGAGCGGCGTGAGTATCGCGGTCACGATTGCGCATGCCGCGACCTGCGCGGTTGCCGTCGCAAGCACGGCACCCCCAAACTGCTCGGCGTTGACCGTCGCCATGGCTGCGGGAGTCGCGACGTTGGCGCCTGCGCAGCTGGAGATTGCTGCACCCGCGACGCCGGAGCCGCCCGTCAGCCTGTCTGCGGTCACGTTGATGACGGCTCCACCGACAGAGCAGATGATTCCAAGCAGGATTCCGGGGAGGCCTGCCTCGACGATCTGGCCCAGGGTCATGGTCGAACCCATGGCGAAGAAGACAATCATGATGATGCCGGGGAGGCCGGCCGAGAGCGTTTTCTTGAGGCTCGGGAAGAGGTTGCCCAGCACGATGCCGACGAGGATCGGGAGTACGGCCCCGAGGAGGCTCCAGCCGAGAGGGGCTTGGCCTGCTGCGCCGAGTGCGATCATCGTGACGGGGGGTCCTACGACCAGGGTCGTGATTGCGACCGCGCCACGCTCGATCTCGGTGCCGTATGTGCCAGTGAGACCCGCATAGAGCGAGTTGTTGGCGCCGGAGCAGGCCGCGAGGATGACCATGGCGCTCAGGCCGAAGAGATTGTTGCCCAAACCGAACTGGACGACCATTGCGAGGGCGACGCAGAACGCGACCTTCGTGATGATTATGACGGCTCCCCTAAAGGCTGCCTGGGGAGCAGACTTGAACGAAATCGTGGTTCCCACGATCAGGAGGAACGCGCCTACGAGCGCGCCAGAGCCCTGCGTGGTCATCGCGGTGGTAAAGCTGCCGATGCCGAAGACCTGAGGGAAGAACGTGTTGATGACGCATGCGCTCAGAAGCGGGATGAGGATGTTCGCACCGGGAAACTTCCCGAGCTTTTTGAAGAAGCCCTCTTTTTGGGGCTGTTCGTCGTTAGCCATCTTTTGCTCCTTCTCTCTCTTGTATCAACTTGTGTCCCCTTATGGTTGGGACACATAAAAATGGGGCCTGAGGCTCTTGTCCCCAGGCCCCGTATTGGCTGGTTCAGAACAACTAGCCGTCCATGACGATTCCGCCGTCGCAGTCGCCTATTTCGCCGTTGACGAAGCTTGCGAGGTCGGATGCGAAGAACAGAACCATCTGTGCGGGCTCGGAGGGCTTTGCCGCGCGGCCAAGAGGAATCATGCCGATGACCTTTGCGTACTTGTCAGGGTCATTCTGGAGTGCGGTGGTCATGCCGGTGATGGTGAAGGAGGGGCAGACGGCATTGCATGAGATGCCGTACTTGCCGCCCTCTTTTGCGATTGCCTTAGTGAGGCCGTTGACGCCAGCCTTGGAGGATGCGTAAGCAGCGGTTCCGAGGAGGCCGCCGCCGAGCTTGCCGGCAACCGAGGAGACGTTGACGATACGTCCGCCGCCGTTCTTCTTGAAATAGGGGAAGATGGCGCTGCACATGGTAAACGTGCCCGTCAGGTTGATGTTGATCGTGCGAGCCCACTCGGCGTCGTCAATCTCCTCGAACGGCTTGGCAGAGATGATGCCAGCGACGTTTACGAGTACGTTGACCTCGGGAACCTCAGCCATGATCTTGTCAACGGTCGCGCGAACCTCGGCGGGATCAGAGACGTTGAGCTTGTAGAAGTGGTTGCCTTCGCCAAGGGACTTCACGAACTCGTTGCCGCGCTCCTCGTTGATGTCGGTGACGACGACATGTCCGCCTCCATCAACGATGCCCTTGACAATCTCGCTACCAATGCCGCCGACGCCGCCGGTGACTATGGCAGTTTTGCCTGAAAAATCAAACGCCATTGTCTTCCCTTCTAAATCGCTTGCGAACTATGGTTCTGTTTACACGGGCCCCTAAAGACCGGGGGGAAAGATATCACTGGTGGGAACGAATGAAATGAGTGGGGCTCTCCCGATTGCGCATAGGATTCCTTTTGATTGCCTTCAAATATTTATTTCGCGCGCGAAATTATTCTCTGCGTCTCTGCCGCCTTTCGCGAGGCCGGCCGTCCGTATGCAATAGTGGACCTCGGCGATTCGGCGTTGTGGTTTGACTTTCCGGTATATAACACCATAAAACCTACATCTACCTAAAATTGATTAGAAATACTTGAACCAAAAGATGAAACGGCTTAATCAAATGTGTAGAAAAACGTAGAACAAAGCACGTAGACCCAACCGTTTGCCCGTCTCGTTCTCTGGTGGCAGTGCCTTTGGAGTCGTCTTGAGCTAGGCCTGAAAACTTTCTTTCCCACGTGTGTCAAAACGTGTTATCATTTCTTGAGCTTAATCGTGATTGTTCGAGGAAGTGGGGCGTTAGGTCGCCCCGCTTCCTTTCTGTATGTAGGGACTCCGGTCCCAGAGAGGGGGGAGCGTGGCGTCCAGCGAACTTGAGCTCAAGATTGTCGACGCCCTCGAGGCCGTTGCAGGTGAGCACGGCATCGACGTTGTGGACGTGGAGGTCGTCGGGTCCAGCAAGGTTCCCATCGTCCGTGTTAGGCTTGACTATGCGGATGAGGAGAGCGGACCCATTTCACTTGACGAGGTGTCTGCGCAAAGCCCCTGGGTCAACGAGGTGATTGACGCTGTAGACCCCTTCCCGGGCTCCTATACGCTCGAGATCTCTTCTCCCGGGCTTTCGCGTCCCCTGCGCAAATCGCGCGACTACGAGCGCTTCGCAGGCGAGACCGTCTCGCTTAACACGTTTGCCAAGGAGGGCAGGAAGCACTTTACCGGCAAGCTCCTTGGTCTCGAGGACGGCAAGGTGAAGCTCGACTGTGACGATGGCGGCTTTGCTTTTGACCTCGACGAGATTAAGAACTGCAAGATCAAGCCCACATTCTAGAAGCGGCTCAATAACAATTCGCAAGAATCGATATATGGAAGGAACAACAATGGCATCTGAAATGATGGAAGCCCTGATGATGCTCTGCCAGGAGAAGCACATCGACGAGCTGTACCTGATCGACCAGCTCGAGCAGTCTCTCGCCAAGAGCTACGCCGAGGTCATGCACCTCCAGGATGGCGCTCGCGTCACCATCGACCGCGCCACCGGCAAGGTCTACGTGTACAAGCTCGTTCCCAAGGAGGAGTCCTGGGATGACGAGGTTGGCCTCTACACCGAGTTCGACGAGGAGGACGTTACCCCCAAGGATACGAGCCGCACCGCAGCCCAGCACGCCAAGTCCGTCATCAACGAGATCGTCCGCAACTCTGCCCGCCAGCAGATTTACGAGGAGTTCAGCCAGCGCATCGGTGACATCATCACTGGTACCGTGCTCCAGACCACGCCCGACTTCGCCTTTATTAAGATTCGCGAGAACGTCGAGGCCGAGCTGCCCTATTTCGACCAGCGTCGCTATCCCGACGAGCGCAACGAGCGCCCAGCGGGCGAGCGTTATGCCCACAACCAGAGAATCCGTGCGATCATCGTCGACGTTCGCGACCCCAACAGCAACCAGCCTCCCATCCGTGGCGAGCGTCAGCGTCCGTCCATCGTCGTTTCTCGTACCCATCCCGATCTGATCCGTCGCCTCTTCGAGCTTGAGGTTCCCGAGGTCTATGACGGCGTAGTCGAGATTCGCTCTGTCGCGCGAGAGGCTGGCGTCCGCTCCAAGGTCGCCGTTTCCTCCCTCGACGACCGCCTTGACCCCGTCGGAGCCTGCGTCGGCCCCAAGGGCAGCCGTGTGCGCACTGTCGTCTCCGAGCTCCGTGGTGAGCGCGTCGACGTCGTCCTATGGAGCGACGATCCCGCCAAGTGCGTTGCGAACGCTCTTTCCCCGGCGCGTGTCTCCCGCGTCCTCGTTGACCGCGAGAACAACTACGCGACGGTAATCGTCCCCGACGACCAGCTTTCGCTCGCCATCGGTAAGGAGGGTCAGAATGCCCGTCTCGCGGCCCGTCTCACCGGTATGCACATCGACATCAAGAATGAGTCTCTTGCGGCTGACATCATGCGTGAGATGCCCAAGGAGGTCGAGGCTCCCGCAGAGGAGGGCGAGCACCGCTGCGAGTATGTCGGCCCGACCGGCATCCAATGTCGTAACATGGCTCGCCCCGGCTCCAGGTACTGCGGCATCCATGAGAAGCTTGCAGAGCTTGGCGACGACGTTATCACCGACGATCCCGACTCCCTGATCTAGCGCGAAACGTTAGGTCCCGATTCGTTTCGCCCTACGGAAAGGAAGGTTGGTCACATGGCAAAGACCCGCGTACATGACCTTGCCAAGGAATATGGCATGACAAGCAAGGAGATGCTTGGGCATCTCGCAGACATGAAGATTCCCGCGAAGTCGCCGTCCTCCACCCTTGAGGATGCCTACGTCTCCATCGTCCGCAAGAAACTCAAGCCAATCCTGGAGGAGCGTGCCGCGGTCATCGAGGCCGAGAAGAAGGCCGAGGCCGAGAAGAAGGCCGAGGAGGAGCGCATCGCTGCCGAAAAGGCGGAGAAGGAGCGCATCGAGGCCGAGAAGCGCCGCGAGAAGGAACGTGCCGAGGAGGAGAGGCGTCGTGCCGCCGAGGAGGCCGCTCGCAAGGAGGCCGAGGAGAAGCGCGCCGCCGAGGAGGCCGCTCGCAAGGAGGAAGAGGAGCGCAACCGCGTGCGCGACAACGCTCCGAAGAGCACTCCGTCCTTCTCGAGCCTGCTTGACCAGATCGCCCAGCAGGAGAAGGTCCTCCAGCAGCAGGCGGAGGAGAACGCCCAGAAGAAAGAAGCTTCGAGGGGCCGTGGCGACTCCGATGGCCGTAGGGGCAGGAAGAACTCCTCCTCCAGGAACAACTCCGCCGACACCGAGTCCGAGAGTCGCGGTCGCGGTAAGGGCCGCAAGGGCGGTCGCCGCGGAGGTCAGGAGGAGGACCGCTACTCCCGCATGGCCAGGGAGGCCGAGGAGTACAGCAGGTCTAAGGTGCTCGAGGAGGCCCGCGAGGCCGTCGAGGAGGCGACCCGCGAGTCGACCGGCAGGCGCAAGGAACGCAAGAAGCGCCGCAAGCAGCAGCAGGCCGAGGCGGCCAAGGAGGCCCGCATCGAGGAGGCCCTCGCCAACGACCAGGACATCTCGCAGCTTGACACGGTTAAGGTTCCCCAGGGTTCCACCGTCGCCGACCTGGCCGACCTTCTGGGTATCAACCCGAACGACATCATCAAGCGCCTGTTCCTCCTGGGAACCCCGCTCACGATGACCGAGTCCATGTCCGACGAGCTCATCGAGCTCGTCGCCGACGACCTCGGCCGTGACGTTAAGGTCATGACCAAGGAGGAGGAGAACTCCTTCACGTTCTACGACGACCCGAAGGACCTTAAGCCGCGTCCGCCCGTGGTTACCGTCATGGGCCACGTTGACCACGGCAAAACCAGCCTTCTGGACGCCATCCGTCACACCGGTGTTGCCGAGGGCGAGGCAGGCGGCATCACCCAGGCCATCGGCGCGTCTCAGGTCAAGATCAACGACCGCATCATCACGTTCATTGATACGCCTGGCCACGAGACCTTTACCGCCATGCGTGCCCGTGGCGCCAAGGTTACCGATATCGTCATCCTGATCGTCGCCGCAGATGACGGCGTCATGCCTCAGACCATCGAGTCCATCAACCACGCGAAGGCCGCCGAGGTGCCCATCATCGTCGCCGTAAACAAGATCGACAAGCCCGGTGCCGATCCGACCCGCGTGCGTCAGGAGCTCACCGAATACGGCATCATTCCTGAGGAGTGGGGCGGACAGAACATGTTCGTCGACATCTCGGCAAAGAAGCACATGGGCATCGACACCCTTCTTGAGAGCGTCCTGCTTGAGGCCGACGTTCTTGAGCTCAAGGCCAATCCCGACACATTCGCTTCCGGCAACGTCCTCGAGGCGAAGCTCGACCGCGGCCGCGGCTCGGTCGCGACGCTGCTGGTCAACCGTGGCACCCTTCACGTTGGCGACGCCATCGTTGCGGGTCTCTCCTTCGGCAAGATCCGCGCTATGATCGACCCCCGCGGCAACAACGTCACCGAGGCGGGTCCCTCGTACCCCGTCGAGGTCCTCGGCCTCCAGAGCGTCCCCATGGCCGGTGATGAGTTCCGCGTCTTCCAGGACGAGCGCGACGCCCGTAGCCTCGCGGACGAGCGTGCGCTCAAGGCTCGCATCGAGGAGCAGAACAAGGTCAAGCACGTCACCCTCGAGAATCTGTTCACCACAATGGAAGATGCCGAGGTCAAGGAGCTCAACCTCATCATCAAGGCGGACGTCCAGGGTTCCATTGAGGCCCTTCAGGACTCGCTCGACAAGATGGATCAATCCGAGGTTCGCATCAACACGATTCACTCTGCCGTCGGCGCCATCACCGAGACCGACGTCATTCTTGCAGACGCCTCCAACGCCATCATCATCGGCTTCGGCGTTCGTCCCGAGTCGAAGGCCAAGGCCGCCGCAGAGCACGCCGGCGTCGAGATCAGGACCTACAGTGTCATCTACAAGTGCATCGAGGATATCGATGCCGCTCGCATCGGCATGCTCAAGCCGACCGAGCAGGAGGTCCAGACCGCCTCGATCGAGGTTCGCAACACCTTCAAGGTTCCCAAGGTCGGAATCGCCGCTGGCTGCATGGTCGAGGACGGCGAGGTCTCTCGCGACGACCTCTGCAGGCTCGTGCGCGACGGCATCGTCGTCTACGAGGGACGGCTTGCGTCGCTGCGCCGCTACAAGGACGACGTCAAGTCCGTCAAGGCGGGCTTCGAGTGCGGCGTGGGACTCGAGAACTTCCAGGACATCCATGTTGGCGACATCATCGAGACGTATCGCATCGAGCAGGTCGCCCGAACGGAGTAGTCGCTTATGAAGCAGAATCGCAATTCTCGCCGCATCAACAAGATCGCGCGTGAAAAGCTGGCAAGCATCCTTCTGTTCGAGGTTTCCGACCCCGACCTGGCGCTCGTGACCCTTACGAGCGTCGAGGTCTCGGTCGACAAGTCCGTGCTCAAGGCCTATGTCAGCTGCGACAGGGACCGCTATGAGGATGTCTCTGCAGCCCTTCAGAGGGCCAAGGGGCGCATCCGCGGCTTGCTGGGCCATGCGCTCGACTGGCGCGTCACCCCTGAGCTCATCTTCGAGATCGACACGACCGCCGACGAGGCGGAGCGCATCGCCATCGCCCTTGAGAACGTGCCTCCGACGCTCTCTGTCGAGAAGGACGATGCGGGCTATCCTGTTGCATCCGACGAAGACGAAGAGGAACCAAAGGAGTAGCTCGAATGGGATTGTGTTTTAGCCCTGAGCAGGCGGAGTCCTTCTCTGAGATTGAGGGGCTCATCGAGTCAAGTCAGACAATCGCCATCTGTGCTCACACTAGTCCGGATGGCGATGCCCTGGGGTCGACTCTCGGACTCAGGCAAGTCATCCTCTCCAAATGGCCCGACAAGTGCGTCGTCGGCCTGCTGGCGGACGACGACCAGGTCCCTCGCATCTACTCCTACCTTCCGGGCGCGGGCCAGCTCGTTCATGCCTCCGACTTCGACGAGAGCGTTGACCTCTTCGTGAGCGTCGACGTCTCCGTCGCTAGTCGCCTCAACGAGGGCGAGAAGGTCATGCGCCGCGCTCGTAGGACCGCCATCATCGACCACCATCCCTGCGACGATCCTGAGGCGGACGCGTACTTCATCAGGCCTGACGCGGCGGCGGTCGGCGTGCTCGTCTGCGAGTTCGCCCTTCAGCTCGGTGTTGAGGTGACGGCCGATATTGCGCGCTGCCTCTACTGCGCCGTCGCGACTGACACTGGCAGGTTTCAGTACCAGAATGCCGACCCGGAGTCGTTTCAGGTCGCATCCCTCCTGGTCGACGCTGGCGCTTCGCCCTCCGAGCTGTCGCTCAACGTCTATCAGAACTTCAGCCTCTCCTATCTTCACCTGGAGTCCCTCGTGATGGGCAGGATCACGACGTTTGCTGACGGCAAAATCTCTTACAGCTACGCGACCTCAGCCGACCTCGAGCGTACGGGCGCGAGTCTCGACGAGTGCGATGGCCTCGTCGATGTCGTCAGGAGCGTCGCCAGCTCCGAGGTCGCCCTGTTTCTTAAGGAGGTTCCCGGCAACAAGGTCCGAGGCAACCTCCGCTCAAAGACGGATAAAGACGTGTCGCAGGTCGCCCGTTCCCTTGGCGGCGGAGGGCACAAGGCTGCCGCAGGCTTTACGGTGGAAGGCGATATCGACCAAGCCCTGGCGTCGGCGTTGCCCCAGCTTGTCGCGCTCTTCTCGGATGCGCGTAAGCAGGAGGGAAACGATAGCGAGTGAAGCGTGGTCTCAGCGGAATAAACTGCCTCCTGGCGGTCGACAAGCCATTGGGCATGTCGAGTCATGACGTTGTCAACAAGGTTCGGCGCGCGCTTGGCGAGCGTAGGGTCGGCCATGCCGGCACGCTTGACCCGGCCGCCTCGGGCGTCCTCGTCGTCGGCGTCGGACAGGGAACCAGGCTGATGGGTAATCTCACCCTGGACACTAAGTCTTACCTCGCCCAGGTCGAGTTCGGGTTCGAGACGTCGACCGACGATGCCGAGGGTGAGCCCGTCGCCCGTGCCGAGGTTTCCGACGAGCTGCACGATCTCGGGTACGCTCGTCGCGTCGTCTCCGGCCTGGTGGGGGAGCACGATCAGATCCCTCCTGCGTACTCGGCCATCTCCGTCGACGGGAAGCGCGCCTACGCCCGGGCGCGGTCCGGCGAGGAGGTCGTCCTGCCCAGCCGCCATGTGAGCGTGCTCGAGGCGGACTGCCTTTCCTGCGGCGGTGACCCGCTCGTGTGGACCTGCGCCTTCACCGTCTCGAAGGGGACCTACATTCGCAGCATCGCTCGCGACCTCGGCCGCCAGCTTGGAACTGCGGCGCACCTCCGCGGCCTGCGCAGGACCGCCTCGGGGTCTATCGACATCGGCTGCTGTCTCACGCTCGAGCAGGTTGCCGAGCTTGGTCCCGGGCGTATCGTCACGCGTGCGCTCGATCCGCTTGCTTGCCTTGGCATCGTCTCCCAGGAGCTTGGCAAGAGGACTCTCGCGGACGCCATGTGCGGCAAGTCCATTCCTAACCGCTCCGGCGCCGCCGAGGGCGAGCGCGTCGGCCTCGTGTCCGACGGCAAGCTGATGGGCATCTGGCATGTCGTTGGCTCGTCGCTGCGCTGCGACGCAAACTTTCCATCGGGCGTCTCGGGGGTGGTCCTGTGACGCCGCTCTCGTACCCGTTGTCCTCGGCGACGTCCAGGGAGCTCATCTGCGAGTCGGTCTTCTCCGATGTCCAGCGCGGGTACGGTCGAGTCGAGCTTCCCTTTGGCATGGCGTACGTCGCCGATGGTGCCAGTCTTGCGGACAAGCCCCCTGTGGCATGCTGCATAGGTGCGTTCGACGGACTGCACCTGGGGCATCGCGACCTTGTCGGCTCATGCATGTCCGATGCACGCTCCCTTGGCGTCCTGAGTGCCGCGGTGACCTTCGATCCCGACCCGAGCGAGGTGCTGTCGTGCCCCTCCGCGAGGCTTCTGGGCTGTGCTGACCGGCTTCGCGGCCTCATGTCGCTTGGCCTCGACCTCATCCTGGTCGTGCGATTCGACGAGTGCCTGGCTGCCACCGATTATCGCGCCTTCCTCGAGGACCGCCTCGGTGGGGTCGTGCGGCTCTGCAGCGTGCACGTGGGCTCGAACTTCAGGTTCGGAGCTGGTGGCGCGGGAGACGTTGCGGCAATCTCCTCCTGGGGAGAAGCGCATGGCGTTCGCTGCTGCGGCCACGACCTCGTCTGCAGCGAGGGGCTGCCCGTGAGCGCCACGCGCATACGCTCGCTCGTGGCGTCTGGCGACATCGACTCCGCCCGCGAGCTTCTCGGACGCTGCCACTTCGTGTCCGGCGTTGTCGAGCATGGCCGCGGCCAGGGCAGGGCATTCGGCTTTCCTACTGCCAATCTGCGCTTTTCTCCGCTGTCTTGCGTTCCGGGCGCTGGCGTGTACGCCGGGTTCTTCCTCTTCGGGGGAAGGGCGTGGCCGGCTGCCGTCAACGTCGGTGCCCCGCCCTCGTTCGGAGGTCCTGACCCGTTCTTCCTCGAGGCACACCTCGTGGGGTTTGAGGGTGATATCTATGGGCGCTCTGCGAGCGTCGTCTTCGTCCGCTGGCTTCGGCCCTCCCGCGTCTTCGCGTCCACCGAAGAGTTGGAGACCGTCGTTCGCGGCAACATCGATTGGGTACAAGAGAACCTAGGCGTCGGCCTGGGCGACTCTGGTCTGGAGGTGAGCGCGTGATAACCGATGAAGACAAGGAGCGCGTTCGACAGGCCTCCGACATCCTGCAGATTGTCGGCGAGACCGTCGAGCTGCGCCAGCGCGGGAATGACTTCTGGGGCTGCTGTCCCTTCCACCACGAGAAGAGCCCGTCGTTCCACGTCATTCCCGCCACAGGCCTCTGGCACTGCTTCGGCTGCGGGGAGGGCGGAGACATCTTCGCGTACATCATGAAACGCGAGAGCCTGGACTTTCCCGACTCCATCCGCTACCTCGCCGATAAGGCGGGCATCGAGCTGCAGGAGGAGCGAGGCGGCCGACGCGGTCCCAAGCGCAACCGCCTGATCGAGTGCATGGGCGAGGCCGAGGCCTTCTACTCGCTCCAGCTGCTCAGGGGCAGGGGAGAAGGGCCCGACTCCGGACGCAGTTACCTTGGCGGCAGGGGATTCGGCTCCGACGTCTGCAGGCGCTGGGGGCTCGGCTACGCTCCTGGCCATGGCGCGCTCGTTCGGCACCTTCGCGAGAAGGGCTTCAGCGAGCAGGAGATGATTGCCTGCAACGCCGCGCTCGACGGAAGGGGCGGAGGAGCGCGCGACCGCTTCTTCGACCGCGTGATCTTCCCCATTCACGACGAGCTGGGGCGCACCATAGCCATGGGCGGAAGGGTCCTGACCAAGGGAAAGCCTGCCGTCGGCGGAAAATACGTCAACACGAGCGAGACCGCGATCTTCTCGAAGAAGAAGCACCTCTTCGCCTTCGATCGTGCCAAGGACACCATGGCGGCCACCGGTACCGCCATCGTCTGCGAGGGCTACACCGACGTCATCTCGATGCACGAGGCCGGCTTCACCAACACCGTCGCGACGATGGGGACGGCCCTGACTATGGACCACGTGAAGCTCCTTGAGCGCTTTGCCAAGCAGCGGATCGTCTGCATGTTCGATGGCGACGCGGCAGGCCAGAAGGCCGCCGAGCGCGCTGTCCAGTACATCGGCAGTACCAGCGTCGAGCTGCTGTGCGTCGTGCTTCCGGACAATCAGGACCCGATGGAGTTCCTCTCGGCCCACCAGCCGTCCGAGCTCCAGGAGATCCTGGATCGGGCACGCCCTTTGATGGACTTCGTGTTCGAGAAGCGACTCGATGGCTACGACCTCTCGGTTCCCGGTCGCAGGGTGGCGGCGATGAACGACATGGCCGCCCTTCTGGCGCCGCTCAAGGGATCGATCCTCATCGACGGCTATGCCTCCCAGCTCGCCGACCTCCTTGGTGTAGAGGTGCAGCGCGTCAAGCAGATCGTGAGCGAGACGCCCGTGAAGTCTCCGGAGCAGAGGGGGGCCGCACGCGCGGAGCGTCGTCCCGAGTATGATGCGAGAAGCTACGATGAGGTGCCCGCCTACGACGGACCTTATGGCGATCCGGTTCCCGCCCGCCCCTCGGGCTTCGGATCGATGCGGGGCCTGACCACGGACGAGAAGATGATCAAGGCGTCTGAGCGGGAGCTCCTCTCGCTCATCGCGACCCACCCCGACGTTCTGAGGCCCCAGTCGGAGCGCATCGCATCGTTCACCTGGACCGATCCGCGATATGAGAGCATGGCCTGGGCCATGCTCGCGACGCCTGCGGGATCATCTCCCCAGGACGTGGTGGCCGCGGCCTCCGAGGTCGTCCCCGAGGCACCCCGCGTGCTCTCCTCTGGACGGCTCGAGTCGACCTCCGCAATGTCAACCGAGGACCGAGCTTCATTCCTCCTTGACATGATCGACCTCTGGTCGAGCAGGCGTGAGATTCGCAGAATCAAGGGAAAGCTCAAGTCCGCTTCCTGCAGCGTGAATGATGCCGAGTCGGTAGAGCTGTTCAAGAAGGCGACCGAGCTACAAAAGCACGTAAATGAGTTGTCAAATAAGGTTTCAAGTGTTGTATGAGCGCATTTTTTGGGTAACATCTCAAAGGCATATGCGTCGAAAGGATTTCTGTGGCCACGAAGAAAGCTACCTCCGAGAGTACTGCTAACTTGTCCGACGAGCTTCTTGGTGTTGTTGACCAGCTGGTAAAGGGTGCCTCTGACTCAAGCATTACCGAGGATGACATTCAGGCTGCCATCGGTGACGTCGATGTCGACGACGACGAGCTCTCCGACATGTATGACCTCATTCGCTCGAAGGGCGTTTCCATCGAGAGCGACGGCGATGCCTCGACTTCCATGGTTTCTGACGACGAGGATGACAATCTCGACGAGGATGACATGGACGACGACAGTCTCGACGACGATGACGAGATGTCCGAGGCGAAAAAGGAGGCCAGGGTCGCAAACGAGGTCCTGCGCTCCGTGCCGAAGCAGAAGTCTCGCAAGCGCTCCTCGCGCGCCCGCGCCCGTCGGGTCGACGGCTCCACGGTCATGCTCACGGGCGACCCCGTCAGGATGTACCTCAAGGAGATCGGCAAGGTCGACCTCCTGACGGCCGCCGAGGAGGTCAACCTCGCCATGAAGATCGAGGCTGGCACGGAGGCGTCCGAGAAGCTCGAGGCCGCCGAGCGCGGTGACATTGAGCTCACCCGTTCTGAGAAGCGCCGTCTCATGCGCATCGAACAGGTCGGTCTCGATGCAAAGCAGGCGCTCATCAGTGCCAACCTCCGCCTCACGGTCTCAATCGCCAAGCGCTACGTCGGCCGTGGCATGCTCTTTCTCGACCTTATTCAGGAAGGCAACCTTGGCCTCATCCGCGCGGTCGAGAAGTTCGACTACACCAAGGGCTTCAAGTTCTCCACCTACGCAACGTGGTGGATTCGCCAGGCCATTACGCGCGCGATCGCCGACCAGGCCCGCACCATTCGCATTCCCGTCCACATGGTTGAGACGATCAACAAGCTCGTCCGCGTGCAACGCCAGCTCCTGCAGGACCTAGGCCGCGACCCGACTCCCGAGGAGATCGGTGCCGAGATGGGCATCTCTGCCGACAAGGTGCGCGAGATTCAGAAGATCAGCCAGGAGCCCGTCTCCCTCGAGACGCCTATCGGCGAGGAGGAGGACTCCCAGCTCGGCGACTTCATCGAGGATTCTTCCGCTGTCGCCCCTCCCGAGGCTGCTAGCGACTCAATGCTGCGCGAGCAGCTTGAGCAGGTTCTCGATGGCCTTGCCGACCGCGAGCGCAAGGTCATTAAGTTCCGCTTCGGCCTCGAGGACGGTCACCCACGCACCCTCGAGGAGGTCGGGCGTGAGTTTGGCGTCACGCGCGAGCGCATCCGCCAGATTGAGTCGAAGACTCTTGCCAAGCTTCGTCACCCGTCTCGCTCCGGCCGCCTCAAGGACTATATGGAGGAGTAGCCCCACGCAAGAGGCTTAAGATGCGGATTTGCGTGCCTTTTGATAACTGCCAAGAAATTTGATTTTCTGCTTGCATCGTGAGGGCGTATCCGTATACTTATTTCTTGCGTCGCGAGAGCGATTATTCCCCGATGGCGCAGTGGTAGCGCAGCTGACTGTTAATCAGCGTGTCGCAGGTTCGAATCCTGCTCGGGGAGCCAGAATCTTCGCAGCTGGAGCTAATGCTTCGGCTGCTTATATTCCCCGATGGCGCAGTGGTAGCGCAGCTGACTGTTAATCAGCGTGTCGCAGGTTCGAATCCTGCTCGGGGAGCCATGATTTTTCAGCCCGGGATTTTCTGCTCCCGGGCTTTTTGTTTGCCCGCATTCTGGTCTTGAGCTGCGCTTTGACTTGCCTGCTCTGACGTTTGTATGGCATCCACGGCCGCAATAGGCTCCTATGCTAATATTTTCCCGCTTATGTCCCTATCAAATGGGGCGATGTCGGATATAACCGTATGGAGGCAAATTGCAATCAGCCACCACCAAAGCGGGGGTTTCGGCAAAGGACGCCTGGTACCCCGCCTCTAAGCGAGACATCTTCATTCTGAAGGAGCTCGTCTCCAAGGACTTCAAGCTCAAGTACCGTCGCAGTGCCCTGGGTGTCGTGTGGAGCGTTCTCAACCCGCTGCTCATGATGCTTGTTATGGCGGCGGTCTTCGGCAGCTTCATGCGCTACAACGACCCCACCTTGGGTAACTACGCCGTCTACCTCATTCTTGGCAACACCGCGTTCCAGCTCATGAACGACGCGACGAGCCAGGGTATGGGCTCCATCATTGGTGCCTCGTCCCTTCTCAAGAAGGTCAAGATCAACCGATACGTCTTTCCGGTAGAAAAGGCGCTTTTTGCGGGCGTCAACTATCTTTTCTCGCTCATCGCAATTGCCATCGTCATGCTCGTCGAGCAGGTGCCCCTTGGTGTCACGGCGCTTCTCCTGCCTTTTGGCATCCTCATGTTGCTCTTCTTTAGCATCGGCTTGTCGCTCCTGCTCTCGGCGCTCTCGGTGTTCTTCCGCGACGTCATGCACCTCTGGAGCGTCGTGCTGACTGCGTGGACCTACGCCACCCCGCTCTTCTATCCCTTCGCTATCCTTCCCGGTTGGATGCAGACGCTCGAGCGCTTCAATCCCATGTACGTGTACGTCACCTACGTTAGGGATGTCGTTCTGTACCAGACCGTCCCCTCGGTTGGCATGCACGTCGCATGCGTCGCCTTTGCCGCGGTCTCGCTCTTGCTGGGCATGGTGGTCTTCAAGAAGAACCAGCACAAGTTCATCCTCTTTATCTAGGAGCAGGTTTTGCCTAACACTTCAGCAGAGATGCCTGAATGGCTTCCCGTCGCGACGCTTACGCAGAGCGACCTCACGTTCGGCGAGCACACATTCCTCGATGCCTCCGTCATCGGCAATGCTCCTCGTCACGTTCTCTATTCCTATTACTGGAACATCGAGGGTGGCGGACTTGGCGACAAGACCGGCACTCCCGGCGATCAGACGAGGTTCGGCTTCATCCCTCCGTGTCCCGGCCGCTTCCTCCTCACCGTCGAGGCCCATGGCTCCGACGGCGTGGTGAGAAACGCGAGTGCCTGGGTCACCGTTAGGTCCTCGTCGGAGGCGACCCTCAAGCGTCCGGACGTATCCCAGAGCGATGCCGAGGACGTCATCTCCGTCGACGACGTCTCGATGATCTTCAACGTCGCCTCCGAGCAGTTCGGCTCGCTCAAGGAGTACTTCATCGCCCTCATGCGCCACGAACTCAAGTTCAAGGAGTTCCGCGCGCTCAACCACATCAGCTTCAACGTGAAGCGCGGCGAGGCGTTCGGACTCGTGGGCACCAATGGCTCGGGCAAGTCGACCATGCTCAAGATCATCGCCGGCGTCCTCGAGGCCTCCGAGGGCAACTGCAGTGTGCATGGGTCCATCGCACCGCTCATCGAGCTTGGCGCAGGCTTCGACATGGAGCTCACCGCCAAGGAGAACATCTATCTCAACGGCGCCCTGCTGGGCTACCGCAAGGAGTTCATCGACGAGCACTTCAATGACATCGTCGAGTTCGCCGAGCTCCAGAACTTTATGGACATGCCCCTCAAGAACTACTCCTCGGGCATGGTCGCGCGCATCGCCTTCGCCATTGCCACGATCACTGAACCCGACATCCTCATCGTCGACGAGACGCTCTCCGTCGGCGACTACCTGTTCCAGCAGAAGTGCGAGAAGCGCATCCAGGAACTCGTTGCGTCGGGCAACGTCACGGTGCTTCTCGTCAGCCACTCCATCGACCTGGTCGAGCGCATCTGCAACAGGGTCTGCTGGATCGAGAAGGGGCAGATGAGGATGCTGGGCACGACCGACGAGGTCTGCGCGGCGTACAAGAGCATCGGAGCATAAATGAACTCGCAGGTAGACGTTACCGTCGTCCTTCCCATCTATAACACCGACAAATACCTTGACCAGGCGCTCTCGTCTGTCGAGAAGAACGATCGCATCAATCTCGAAATTCTTGCCATCAACGACGGCTCCACTGACCTCTCGCTCCAGATCATGAGGGAGCACGAGGCAAGGGACTCGCGCGTGCGCGTGATCGACAAGGCCAACCAGGGTTACGGCGCCTCCGTCAACAGGGGCTTCCGCGAGGCTCGCGGTACCTACGTGGCCATCCTCGAGCCCGATGACTATGTCGAGCCCCACATGTACGACGACCTGTTCGAGTTTGCGATGAGCTTCGGTATGGTCACGCCTCCCGACGTGGTCAAGTCCCCGTACTGGCGCATCTACATGCCTGGCACGCCCGAAGAGACGAGGCTCAACTGCGCCTACTACGATCGCATCAAGCCCAAGCGGCAGCCCTTCACCATCTTCGACTGCCCGCGCGTCGTCCAGCACCACCCCTCCATCTGGTCCGCTCTTTATCGCAAGGGCTTCCTGGAGGAGAAGGGCATCACCTTCAAGGAGGTGCCCGGTGCGGGATGGGTGGACAATCCGTTCCTGTTCGAGACCATGTGCCGGGCCGAATCCATAGTCTTCAAGAACACTCCGTACTACTGCTACCGAGAGGACCTGCCCGGCTCGTCGTCTGCCACGCGCGTGCTCTCGCTCTCGTTCGAGCGTTGGAATGACATGGCCGACGTCGTAGAGCGCCTGGGCATCACCGACGGGGGAGTCCTCAAGGCACTCGCGACCATCGGCTTCCGCTATGCCGGAGAGGCAATAGGCAGGGGAGCGCTCGACGACCCCGCCCTCAAGGACCAGATGGCCAAGCTCTTCTCGCGAATTGACGAAGAGACGATTCTGGGCCTGCAGAACGTCTCGCCCCAGCTGAGGAAGCTCGCCTTTGAGCTCTCGAATCGTCCCGTCCCCTCGATTTCGAAGCTCGGCTACCTCCTTGGACTCGTTTCCGAGTTCGCCTACGCCACGCGCTGCAACGGCCTTGGCTTTGCTATTTCGCAGATTTCGCGCTATCGCGACCGCAGGAAGCGTCAGGACAAGTGCTCCGAGGGGCATTCCGCCGAGGTCTAGCGAGGGCGATTGGCTTGCCGCGGGCTTGCTCGTGCGGTGGGGAAGCCCCGCATTCGCTTACGTTTTTTATCGACCCGTCTTTGGCGGGTCGATTTTTTTGCTATTGGCAAGATTCTCGCTTGTATCCGTTGTTTCTCGCGATATATTGAGTAAGACCTTTAAGCGCGGTACGAGATGCCGGCAAGGACGCTTTGATTATTGTAGGATCTCCGTTTAGGTGGTCTGACATAGCTTTCTTCCGACGCTTGTGCCGCATGTGCGGACAGGCGTTTTTTATTGGAAGGAGTGCCATGGCAGAGAACAGCCCCAAGGCCGTCATCATGGATGGGCAGGCAATGGCTAGGGCAGTGACTCGCATTGCCCACGAGATCATCGAGCGCAACGAGGGTGCCCAGGACCTCGCCCTCGTTGGCATCATCAGGCGCGGCGAGACGCTTGCTAACAGACTCGCCGATGCAATCGAGGGGATCGAGGGGACGCGTCCCGTGATCGGCTCGCTCGACATCAGCTTCTATCGCGACGACTTCATGCGCAACGTAGCGCCCGTGCTGCACGGCACGAACATTCCCTTTGACATCGACAATCGCACGATCGTCCTGGTGGACGACGTGCTCTACACCGGCAGGACGGTCCGCTCCGCGCTCAATGCGCTGATGGACTACGGCCGTCCCCAGTCCGTGCAGCTCGCCGTCATGGTTGACCGCGGCCACCGCGAGCTTCCCATCCGTGCGGACTTCGTTGGCAAGAACGTGCCTTCTTCCCACGAGGAGGACGTGCGCGTGTGCATTACTCCGCTCGACGAGCGTGACTCCGTCGAGATCTGGAGTCTCGATACCGAAAAGAATGCCGGAGGTGCAAACTAGATGCTCTCAGTCAAACATCTCATCGACACGTACAGCCTTACAGCCGATGACATCACCCAGATTCTCGACACGGCCGCCGCGTTCGAGTCCGTCAACAACGCGCGCGTCATCAAGAAGGTTCCCGCGCTGCGCGGCCGCACGATCGTGAATCTCTTCCTTGAGCCCTCCACGCGCACCAAGAGCTCCTTCGAGCTCGCCGAGAAGCGCCTCTCTGCCGACTCCATCTCCATGGGCGGCAGCACCTCTTCCGTCGTCAAGGGTGAGAGCCTCGCGGACACGATCCAGACCATCGACGCAATGAACGTTGACATGTTCATCTGCCGCGCCCGTCTCGCCGGCACGCCCCAGAAGATCACCGAGAACACCGACGCCATCGTCATCAACGCAGGTGACGGCAAGCACCAGCACCCCACGCAGGCCATGCTTGACCTCTACACCATTCGCAAGCACTTCGGCCACCTCGCGGGCCTCAAGGTCGCCATCGTCGGCGACCTTGCCCACAGCCGCGTCTGCGGATCGCTCGCCCCTGCGCTCAAGACCATGGGCGCGGAGGTTGTACTCGTCGGCCCTCCCACCTTCCAGGTGGACGACCCCGAGTGGTTCGGCTGCCCCCAGACCTGGAGCCTCGATGAGGTAATAGACGACGTTGACGTCGTCTACATGCTTCGCGTTCAGCTCGAGCGCATGGAGGGCGCGACCATTCCTTCTCGCCGCGAGTACAACCGCCTCTACGGCCTCGACATGAACCGCGTGCACCGCATGAAGGAGAACGCGATCATCTGCCACCCTGGCCCCATGAACCGTGGCATGGAGATCAACGCTGACGTGGCCGACTGTGGCCGCTCTAGGATTCTGAACCAGGTCAACGCTGGTGTTCTTACCCGCATGGCCGAGATGTACCTGCTGCTGGGAGGAGAGAACAATGGCATTTCTGCTTAAGGGAGCCCACGCCGTCGACCCTCAGGTCGGCCTCGACAAGGTAGTCGACGTCCTGATTGACGGCGAGGATATTGTTGAGGTCGCGGAGTCCATCGACGCGCCCGAGGCCGAGGTGGTCGACGCCCGCGGCAAGTACCTGGTTCCGGGCCTCGTCGACATGCACGTCCACTTCCGCGATCCCGGCTTCGAGTACAAGGAGGACATCGCCTCCGGCTGCCGTGCCGCGACCCATGGCGGCTTCACCGACGTCGCGACAATGCCCAACACCGACCCCGTCACCGACACGGGTACCGGCGTACGCTACCAGATCGACCGTGGTCGTGCGGCCGACCTCTGCCACGTCCGTCCAATCGGCGCGCTTACCCGTGGCGAGAAGGGCGAGGCCCTTGCGGAGATCGGTGACATGGTCCTCGAGGGTGCCTGCGCCTTCTCTGACGATGGCCACGGCGTCCAGAGCGCCGGCATGATGCGCACCGCAATGGGCTACGTCTCCCAGTTTGACCGCGTCGCCATCGCGCACTGTGAGGTCGAGTCGCTCACCACGCACGGCGTCATCAACGAGGGTCGCGCCTCGACGCGCCTTGGCATGTTCGGCTGGCCGGCGCTTGGCGAGGAGCTCGAGATCTATCGCGACATCGAGCTCTGCCGCCTCACTGGCTGCCCTCTCCACATCGCCCACATTTCGACCAAGAAGGGACTGGACCTTGTCAAGGCTGCAAAGGCCGAGGGTCTTCCGGTCACCTGCGAGGTCACGCCGCACCACATCTTCCTCAACGAGGATGACGTGACCGCCGAGTACAACACCAACCTCAAGATGAATCCTCCTCTGAGGCTCAAGAGCGATATGGAAGCCCTGCGCGAGGGCATCGTCGACGGCTCCATCGATTGCATCGTCACCGACCACGCTCCTCACGCCAAGCACGAGAAGGACTGCGAGTGGGAGATCGCCTTCTTCGGCACCATCGGCCTCGAGACCTCGCTGCCCCTCATGCTCAACAACATGGTTCGTTCCGGCGAGATGAGCTGGGCTAGGCTCGTCGAGGTCATGGCCATCAACCCCCGCTCCGTCCTGAGGTTGAAGCCGGTCAAGATCGAGAAGGGCTCCAAGGCAGACCTCACGCTCATCGATCCCGAGAAGGAGATCACCGTCAGCGAGGACTATTTCGAGAGCAAGTCCAAGAACTCCGCGTTCCTGGGCATGAACCTCGTCGGTGTCGCCACCGACGTCTTTGTCGACGGCAAGAGGACTCTCGTGGACGGTCAGGTGGCCTAGTCCGCTCGCATCACATCTCGTGGCGCGATACCCTAATGGGGTCTCGCGCCACGTCTGTATAAGGAGGACGTACTGTGCATCTGGATGCCAAGGTACATCAATACGACTTTACGGTTGTATCGAACGAGCGGGTGGGAGACGGAATATTTCGCCTCGTCATCAGCTGTCCCGAGCTCGCCTCGCTGATTCTTCCGGGGCAGTTCATGAACTTCCGCGTTCCGGGGGACGCTTCCCACATCGTCAGGATCCCGCTTTCCTTCGCTTCGAGCGATGCGGGTACGGGCACCATCGAGCTCGTTTACGCCGCGGTGGGCGAGGGGACGAGGCGACTCTCCCTCTTGGAGGCCGGAGACGGTTCCGACCTGTTGGGGCCTTGCGGCCATGGCTGGAATGTCAGGCCTGGAGGCAGGGCACTCTGCGTCGCCGGCGGCGTCGGTGTTCCTCCGGTGCTTGCTGCCGCGAGGGCTCTCGTGCAGGCCGGCCGCACCGTCGACGTCGTGCTTGGCGCCCAGACCGCCTCGAGGCTCTGGGGCGAGACAGACGCGCTCGCCCTTGGCGCCGGGGAGGTCATTGTCTGCACCGACGACGGCTCCTATGGCATGAGGGGCTTTGCGACCATCGCCGTAGAGAAGCTCTTCTCCGCCAACGAGTACGACCTCGTGGTCACCTGCGGGCCCAACGTCATGATGGGCGCCGTCGCGCGCATTGCAGAGGATGCCGGCGTGGAGTGCCAGGCCTCCCTCGAGCGCATGATGACCTGCGGGTTCGGTGCCTGCAGCACCTGCAACGTCGCCATGAGGGCCGGCGGCTACAAGGCCTGCTGCATGGACGGTCCCGTATTTGACGCAAAGGAGGTCGCGTGGTGAGCGATACCGTGAACATGTCCGTCGACCTCGGCGGCATCAAGATGAAGAACCCCATCAACACTGCGTCCGGAACCTTCGGCAACGGTTGGCAGTTCGAGGGATTCTACGACGTCAGCACCCTTGGCGCCATCACGACCAAGGGTTGCGCGGCCGAGCCGTGGGACGGCAATCCCGCACCGCGCATGTGCGAGGTCAACTCGGCCATCATGAACTCCGTCGGCCTTCAGAATCCCGGGGCCCACGCGTTCGTAGAGACCTATGGCGAATACCTGGCGGGACTCGAGGGTCGTGGAACGCGCGTCATCGTCCAGGTCGCGGGCCACTCCCTCGAGGAGTACGCCCGGGCCGTCGAGCTTTTTGACGAGCTCGCGCCGTTTGCCTCCGGCTTCGAAATTAACATCTCGTGTCCCAACGTGAGCAAGGGCGGCGCCGCCATGGGCGCAACTCCCAAAGCGGCCGCCGAGGTCATGCGTGCGGTTCGCCCCCTCACTTCGAGGCCCGTCGTTGTCAAGATGGCGCCGCATGACGTCGCCGAGATCGGGCGCGCGCTGGAGGCCGAGGGTGCGGACGCACTCTCGCTCATCAATACCATTCCCGCCATGGCCATCGACGTGAGGACTAGAAGAAGCCGCCTCTCGAGGGCCACGGCTGGCCTTTCCGGCCCCGCCATTCACAACATCGCGGTGCGCATGGTCTGGGAATGCCACAACGCGGTCGATATCCCGCTGTGCGGAATCGGCGGCGTCTCCTCGGGTGCGGACGCGGCCGAGTTCATCCTGGCCGGAGCCACGGCCGTCTCTGTCGGTACGGCGAACCTTACCGACCCCACGAGTGCCCCGAGGATACTGTCAGAGCTTGAGCAATGGGCCGAGTCCCAGGGTGTCCGTGACATCAACGATTTGATTGGAGCTGCCGAATGCTAGGTGAAGAGGCTGCGCGTGAGTCCGTTATCGTCGCGCTAGATTGTGACAAGCAGATCGCGCTAGAGCTTGCCGACAGGCTTCGTGGCAAGGCACGCTGGGTCAAGGTCGGCATGACGCTCTTCTACGCCGAGGGCCCGTCCATCGTGAGAGAGATGCACGATAGGGGATTCAAGGTATTTCTCGACCTCAAGATCCACGACATCCCCTTCCAGGTCAGGGGAGCTGCCCGCTCCGCCTCGCTCTCGGGTGCAGATATCCTTTCCATTCACGGCCTGGGCTCCTCTGCCATGATCGCCCAGGCGCGTGAGGGCGTTGAGGAGGCCGCTGCCAAGCGCGACGGCGACCGCACGAGGCTCGTCGCGATTTCCGTGCTGACGAGCATGGACCAGGGCTCGCTTTCCGAGGTCGGCATCGAGCTTCCTGTCAAGGACGAGGTCGCAAGGCTCGCTAAGCTCTCCTTTGACGCGGGCTCCGACGGCATCGTCTGCTCTCCGCAGGAGGCTGCCCAGATGCGCAAACTTCTGGGTCCGGAGGCCCTGCTCGTAACCCCGGGCGTCAGGCCGGTCGGCTCTGCGGTCGGTGACCAGAAGCGCGTTGCCACGCCTGCGGCTGCGATTGCTGCTGGAGCATCTAAAATTGTGGTCGGTCGCCCAATAACGCAGGCCGATGAGCCAATTTCTGCCTTCGAATGCATAGTGAATGAGCTAGTGAAGGGCTAATATTCTTTACGGGAGCGGTATTGAAGTGCAGTTATGTGTATTTCAGCCCGTCCACGTGCGTTTTTGCCAATAGGTACTTGATAAATACAGGACATATTGGCAAACTATCGTCTTGCACGTTGATTAACAGCGCTTTTGCAAGGCGTTATACGTATGAATTCCGATGTTTGGAGGAACCCATGGCACTACCTCAGCTTACTGACGAGCAGCGTAAGGCAGCACTCGAGAAGGCCGCTGCGGCCCGTCACGCGCGTGCTGAGCTGCGTGAGAAGATCAAGCAGGGTGAGATTTCTCTCGAGGAGGTTCTCAACTCTGAGGATCCTATCGCCAGCCGCATGAAGGTTTCCGCACTCATCGAGTCCCTGCCTGGCTATGGCAAGGCTAAGGCTGCCAAGATTATGGACGAGCTCGCCATCTCCTCCACTCGTCGCGTTAAGGGCCTCGGTGCTCGTCAGCGCGAGCAGCTTCTCGAGGTGCTCTCCAAGTAAGTGAGCACTCCTCGTTTATTTGTCATTTCCGGACCGTCGGGTGCGGGGAAGGGTACTTTGCTCTCGCTTGTTCGCGAGCAACGACCTGACCTCGGCCTGACGGTTTCGGCTACCACTCGTTCGCCGCGTCCCGGCGATGTGAATGGTGTCACGTACCACTTCCTCACCGATTCCGAGTTCGTCTCCAAGGTCGAGGCCGGAGAGTTTCTCGAGTGGGCGGACGTGCATGGCCACAAATACGGGACGCTTAAGAGTGAGGTTGACTCTCGAATCGCCGATGGCAAGTCGGTCATTCTCGAGATTGACGTTCAGGGGGCCTTTAACGTCAAGAGGATCTACCCCTCTGCCGTACTCATCTTCATCGAGCCGCCCTCCCTAGAGGTTCTCGAGCGGAGGCTGCGCGGCAGGGGTACCGAGGACGAGGCTTCCGTTGAGCTGAGGCTCACGAACGCCCGTCGAGAGATGGATTTGGCCGATCGCTACGATGCCCGGGTTGTCAATGACGATTTGGACAGGGCAGCAGCTGAACTTGCCCGCATTTTTGATCACTACGAGACGAATGGAGGTAACTCCTAACATGGCAGTTACTAAGCCCGAGATCGATGATCTCCTATCGATGACCGAGCAGAACCCGTTCCTGCTCTGCACCGTCGCTTCCAAGCGTGCGTGCGACATCAATAACATGGTACGTGGCCAGCACCTCCGCGTCACCGCCATTCAAGACTTTGACGACATCACTCCCGTCGTTTCGGGAGAGGACCCCGTCACCATCGCCATGACTGAGATCGAGGACGGCACCCTCGGCTTCGTCAAGGAGAAGTTTGACGAGGAGATCAAGGGCAACAACACTCGCGTCGAGCGCAACCTCTAGGCATGACTAACAGAGTCTGTCTGGTCCACTACCACGAGATCGGCCTCAAGGGCAAGAACCGTTCCACCTTTGAGAACCAGCTCGTGAGGAACCTTCGCTGTGCGCTTCGTAGCTTTCCCGTCAAGGGGATCAAGAGGATCTCGGGTCATCTGCTCGTGACGGTGGAGGATGGCTTCGCCTCTCAGGAGCTTGCTCATGCCATCTCCCGCGTTCCCGGAGTGGCGCGCGTCTCTCTTGCATACCTCTGCGGTCTTGACCAGGATGAGTACTGTGCCGCTGCCGTCAAGGCCCTTGGCGAGGCGGGGGAGTTCACAACCTTCAAG
The DNA here is from genome assembly GCF_900167315.1 of Olsenella sp. KH1P3. Taxonomy (NCBI): domain Bacteria; kingdom Bacillati; phylum Actinomycetota; class Coriobacteriia; order Coriobacteriales; family Atopobiaceae; genus Olsenella; species Olsenella sp. KH1P3. The sequence goes on from NZ_FUWQ01000005.1 coordinate 37,368, forward strand.
GTTCATGCGCGTAGGTCGTCGACCGACTACGAGCTTCACACGCTTGACATCAACCGACTCGTGGGCGGCGTACTCTGCCAGGAGTTCCCCGACAAGAAGGTTGCCATGCACGGCCCCGACGTGACGGTCATCGTCATGGTCGTCAACGCGAGCGTCTACGTGTACGCCGACACCGGTCGTGGCGTCGGCGGTCTTCCCGTCGGCACCGCAGGTAAGGTCGTCACGCTCCTCTCGAGCGGCTTCGACTCTCCGGTCGCTACGTGGATGGTCGGACGTCGTGGTGCTACCTGTGTTCCCGTGCACTTCTCGGGTCGCCCCATGACCGCCGACACCAGCGAGTACCTCTGTCAGGACATCGTCAACGCGCTTGCTCCCTCCGGCATGATTGGGCGTATGTACGTCGTTCCGTTTGGCGAGAAACAGCGCGAGATCTCACTTGCCGTTCCGCAGAGCCTGCGCATCATCACCTACCGTAGGATCATGTTCGCCGTGGCCGAGAGGATTGCGCAGATCGAGGGTGCCAAGGCCCTCGTCACCGGTGAGTCCCTGGGGCAGGTCGCCTCTCAGACGCTCGATAACATCTCGGTCGTCAATGAGATGGTCTCGCTTCCCGTGCTCCGCCCCCTCATCGGGTCGGACAAGCTTGAGATCATGAGCCGTGCCGAGGAGATTGGCACGTACGACATTAGCTCCCAGGACGCCGCCGACTGCTGCACCCTTTTCATGCCGCGTCGCCCCGAGACCCACGCGAAGCCCGACCAGGTACACGAGGCCTGGGACTCCTTCGACCATGATGCCATGATCGACGACCTGGTTAACAGCATCGAGTACGTCGACTTTGACCAGTGCCCGAGCTACAAGCCCCCTCGTGGGTACCGTGCACGCCACCGCGAGCTCGCTCCTGCCGCCTTCGAACGTGATGACGTCAAGTAGGGTGTGCGTCGTGCCCCGTCAGCTAGGCGAGAGCTTGAAGTGACTTAGGAGCGACCATACCTTTCTGTTTCGCCAAAGCATGCCACCCCTGGGACGATGATTGTCCTGGGGGTGGTTTTTATGGCGCAGCGCAGAAGCAAGGGTCGGGCGAGTTCGTCGGTTTCCCTCTTTTCCGACTCGGTCTCCAAAAGGATTGCCCTGTCTGGGCGGCGGCGGAGTGCCGTCATCGTTCTTGCGTGCTGCTTCCTGTTTGCGGTCGTGGGCATCACGTTCGTCCTGCTACGGCAGGGCGAGTATAGGCTCACGCGCTCATCGGGACCTGGGGCCGCGGCGGAGGCTGACGCTCGCCAGGGTGCGCACGAGTCGGAGCCTGTAGATCGGGGGGAACCCTCCGACTCAGAAGGCTCCTCGAAGGCGTCCGACTCCACGGAGACGTTCTTCGTGCACGTCGACGGCGCCGTCGCCTCGCCCGGAGTCTACGAGCTCGCCGCCGGCTCGCGTGCCAACGACGCGGTCCGCGCTGCCGGTGGACCCACCGAGGGTGCAGACCTTTCCATGCTCAACCTTGCGCAGAAGGTCTCGGACGGGGAGAAGATCCATGTCCCCGCTCAAGGCGAGGCGGCTCCCCAACCCTCGCAGGCAGATGTCGGTTCCATCGATCCCTCCGTCCCCCCTAGCGGTTCTGGCTCGTCTAAGGGCGGCGCGTCGCTCGTTAACATCAACACGGCCAGTGTCGACGAGCTTAAGACGCTCAGTGGCGTAGGAGAGTCCACTGCCAAGGCGATCGTGGAGGACCGGACAAATAACGGGCCGTTCGCCAGCAAGGAAGACCTGATGCGCGTCTCTGGCATAGGCGAGAAGAAATACGCCAAGCTTGAGGGGAGCATCTGTGTCTAGGGAAGCGAGGTTTCCCGACCGCCCCGGCATTCCCGTCTCCCTCTACTCGCTCCTCGTCGTCATGGCGGTGGAGAGGCTCGTCCTTCTCGGCGGGATGGTGCCGCCTCCCCTTGCAACGGCACCTCTTTTCCTACTTCTCCTCGCGCTTTCGTGCGTCCTCGTTCGAAGGGTCGGGTCCGAGGTCGTGGCGCTTACCGTGTTTGTCGCCGCTTCGGCGACGATTGCCCTATTCGCCTCCTCGGCGCGTTCGTCCTCGCTCGAACGTGCTGCTTGCGTTCTGGCCCGCACGCCTCCGTCTGCATGTACGTACCGCGTTTCTTCGGATTCCGCCGCATCGACGGGCGGATATCGTTCGCGTGCCGTCGCTTGCGTGGACGGCGAGGCCGTCGCAGATGTGTGGCTGTCTTCCAAAGATGAGCTTCGCGCGGGCGACGTCGTACGCTGCGTCGGTCGCTTTCGATCCAATTCGGATGACGAGTGGGGGAGGAGCAATCGCGGCCGGGGAATCATGGGCTCCGTCAGCGCGGTTCGCGTCGTCTCGCGCGGTTCCGACGACGGCGCGCTCGCACGTTTGCGTGCGTTTCGCGAGGACGTAATTTCGGATATCGTCTCGCAAGGTTCCGATGGGTCGACCGTCCTTGCGGGCTGTTTGTGCGGCTATCGAGGAGCCCTTAAGGAACGTGAGGTAGATAGGCTCTTCTCGACCTGTGGGGTGTCCCACCTCATTGCCGTGTCGGGGACTCACATCGCGATTGTGGCCGAGCTTGTGGCTATGGTCATGTCGCGTATTGGCGCTCGGCGCCTTGTCTCCGCTGTCGTTCTGTTGCTGTCGATCGGTTCCTTCGTCCTCTTTTGTGGAGCGCCGCCGTCCGCCGTCCGTGCGGGCCTCATGTCCGTCGTGGCTTCGGGTGCGGCGCTCGCCGGAAGGAGGGGGCAGTCGCTTTCGGCCGTCTGCGCGGTCGCCATTCCGCTGTGCCTCGTCGAACCTTGTCTCTCGTGTGAGGTTGGGTTTTTGCTGTCTGTCGTCGCGGTGGCCTCGCTTTGCCTGTTCGCGCCGTATGCCGCCTACGTCATCGAGGTGCTCTTCTCGTCCGAGGCGGCTTCTCGCTGGGCCTCTCGCAGAAGATGGGGGAGAAGGGCCCTCGAAACGCTCTCGGGAGCCAGACGCGCCCTTGCCGTCACCCTCGTTGCCCAGGTTGCGACGGCTCCCATTATTGTCTCGAACTTCTCCGAGATATCGCTCGTGGCACCGTTCACCAACCTGCTGGTGTCGCCTTTTGTCGCAATCGTCGTGGCCCTCGGCGTCGCGTCCTGCCTTCTCCGCCCCGCACCCTGGGCCTCCTTTGTCCTCGTCAGGACCGCCTCGGTGATAGGGGATGCGGTGGTTGCCGTGCTTCGCACAGTATCCGCCTGTCCCTTCTCGTCTGTCTCCGTTTCGGCCTCTGAGGGCGTGGCATTTGCCGTCTTCTTTGGTCTCTCCCTCGCCCTGCTCATTTGGTGGCCTCGCGTTAACGCGAGGCTTGTCCGGCATGTGATGCTCGCGGTTTTCGTTGGAAGTGCTTGTCTGCTGTTCAGATGGCGCTTCTTCGCTCCAGCGCGGGTCTGCGTACTGGACGTCGGACAGGGTGACGCTATCCTGGTGCAGGACGGTTCCTCTGCGATCCTGGTCGACGTCGGTCCCGACGACAGCGTCGTCCAGGAGCTCCAGAGCCTTCACGTCCTTCATCTTGACGCCGTGGTCGTCACCCACCTTCATGGCGACCACTATGGTGGTTTCGACTCGCTTTCGAGGGGAATCGGATGCGACCGGGTCCTCGTGGCGCGCGGGGTCTCCTCCGGCTTTGCCCGGATCGAGTCGGGCGCTTTGGCCCGCACGGCTCCCGAAGGTGTCGGCGAGTTGGGTCTTGGCGATGCCCTTGACTGCGGAGGATTCCACCTTCGCGTCGTATGGCCCGAGTCTGACGTCGATGGCACGCAGAATGCGCACTCGCTTGAGCTTGTGCTTTCTTACGACGAGGGTGGTCGCTCGATGACGGGACTCCTTACGGGAGACGCCGAGCGTGACGAGACCGGTGAGGTCGTCGACTCGGGTCGTGTCGGTCGGATTGACTTCCTCAAGGTTGGGCACCATGGTTCAAGCGTTTGCCTCACGCCCTCCGAGACAAAGGCGTTGTCACCGCTTTTGAGTGTCGCAAGTGCGGGTGAGGGCAACTCCTACGGACACCCGTCCGAGGAGGCCGTCGACATGCTGGAGGACGTTGGCTCTCGCTTCTTCTGCACGAAGGACGTCGGTCGCGTCGTGGTGGCTCCCGGGTCGGGAGGGCTTGAGGTTTCATGCGAAAGGGTGCCGGAGCCCCTGCCCGATGTGGCATAGTATTCAAGGACGAAAGGGGATGTCTTGGCAAGAATTTCAAATGCGGCTCTGCTTCCCGCCTACCTGGTGGTCGGAAGCGACGAGCTCAAAGTCGAGAAGACGGTCTGCAGGCTCAAGTCCCGCCTGGACGAGGGTCTCGCCACCTTCAACCTCGACGAGCTGAAAGCATCTGCCGACCTGCTGCCCGGCACCCTGACCTCCTCGCTCAACACCATCCCCGTCGGCACCGGCTTTAGGCTCGTGGTTGTGCACGACGCCGAGAAGCTTCCCAAGCCGACCTCCGAGGCCATCATCTCCTACCTCAAGGACCCGAACGAGGGCTGCGTACTTCTCCTCGTCGCTAAGACTCTCGCCAAGACGACCAGGCTCTACAAGGCGGTCAAGGCGTGCGGCGACAAGTCCGTCATCGATTGCTTCCCGCCGAAGAAGCGCTGGGAACTCTCCGGCCAGGTCTGCAAGCTCGCTCGCGCGCACGGCCTCCAGATGGACGAGGCCGCCGCGACGGAGCTCATATCGCGCGTCGGCGAGTCGACCGTCATGCTCGATGCCCAGCTCAAGTCACTTGCTGCGCTTTTTGGTGACGGTGCCTGCATAGGTGTGCCAGAGGTCGAGAAGAACGTGGCGCGCATTGCCGACGTCAAGCCCTGGGACCTTCTTGATGCCGTCTCGGCGCGTGATGCGCAGAAGGCCCTGAGACTCTATCGCATGATGAGGAAGCCCTCCCAGATCGCGCTCGTCACCTTCCTGAGTGGAAGGATTCGCGAGCTCATCTGCGCCAAGTCGCTCGACGCTCGTGGCGAGGGCGGGATGCTCCCCGGCGAGCTGAAGAAGCAGCAATGGCAGGTCAAGAACTACGTCGGCTGGGCCCGGCGCTTCGCTCCCGGCGAGCTTGAGTCCGCGCTTTCCTCCCTTGCGCGCTGCGAGGCTGACCTCAAGAGCGGAGCGGATGCCGAGACCACCTTCGTCACGCTCATGCTCGAGCTCTGTGGGGTTTAGGCTCCGTTCCTCTCATACGGTCTTTCCCACGCCGTTTCTCTCGAGTGACGCTTCCAAAACATGGCGCAATTGTGTCGTTTCGAGTGATCGCTCGTGTCGCGGTGCATGCATTTCTCTGCTGTGCTGTTTTTTGACATAAAAAGGGCGCATCCAATGGATGCGCCCTATGAGCCTTTATGAGGTGAAGAAGCGTCTTACTTGAGGGTGTTGACGAGCTTCTGCATGCCAGACTTGCGCTCGGCAGCCTGATTCTTGTGGATGATGCCCTTGGAGGCGGCCTTGTCCATCAGACGACCGGCGACGTTGGCAGCCTTCTGGGCCTCCTCGACGTCCTTGGCCTCGACGGCAAGACGAACCTTCTTGACGGCGGTCTTGAGCTCGGAGCGGACTGCCCTGTTGCGGATGCGAGCCTTCTCTGCGGTGAGAATGCGCTTCTTCTGAGACTTGATGTTAGCCACGTGTGGTTCCTTTCGGTTCTTATCCTTGAGGCCTCTTATTTACGAGGTGTAGGACGTGGGGAATCCGACACCTGACACGGCGAGGTCGACTTCGGGAGTATAGCACGTAACGTGCGATTTACGCTATTATCTTCCGCATGGCTAACAATGATACTTCACATATTCGCAATTTCTCGATCGTTGCGCACATCGACCACGGCAAGTCGACCATCTCTGACAGGATCCTCGAGCTCACTCACACGGTAGAGCGGCGAGACCTAGCGAGCCAGATGCTCGACTCCATGGAGATCGAGCGCGAGCGTGGCATTACCATCAAGAGCAATGCCGTTCGCGTGGTCTACACCGCAGACAACGGGGAGGACTACCAGTTCAACCTGATTGACACTCCTGGCCACGTCGACTTCACCTACGAGGTCTCCCGCTCGCTTGCGGCCTGCGAGGGCGCGGTTCTGGTCGTCGATGCCACGCAGGGTGTCGAGGCCCAGACGGTCTCGAACGCGAGCCTCGCGATGAATGCGAATCTCGACATCGTCCCCGCTATCAACAAGATTGACCTTCCGTCGGCCCACCCTGACGAGGTCAAGGCCGAGATCGAGGAGGACCTTGCCATCCCGGCCGACGACGCCGTCCTTGTGTCGGGCAAGACCGGCGAGGGCATCCACGACCTCCTCGAGTCGATCGTGTATCTGGTCTCGCCGCCGAAGGGCGACGCGAACGCCCCGCTCAAGGCCCTCATTCTGGACTCGTATTTCGACGAGTACCGCGGCGTGGTGGCGACGGTGCGCGTGTTCGACGGCGTCATGCGCGCCGGCAAGAGCATGCGCATGATGGCACTCGGCGACACCTTCCTGTGCGACGGCGTCGGCGTCAAGCGCCCACTCGAAACGCCCCTCGACGAGCTCGGGGTGGGCGAGGTCGGCTACGTCGTCACTGGCTTGAAGGATCCCGCCCTCGTCAAGACCGGCGACACCATCACGCTTGTAGACGATCCCTGTGCCGAGCCCTGTCCCGGCTACCACGAGGCGAAGCCCATGGTCTTCACGGGCCTTTTCCCGATTGACAACAAGCAGTACGAGAACCTTCGCGACGCGCTCGAGAAGCTCAAGGTCAACGACCCGTCGCTCACCTGGGACCCCGAGACCTCCGTCGCACTGGGCTTTGGCTTCCGCGTGGGATTCCTCGGTCTTCTCCACATGGAGGTCGTGAAGGAGCGCCTGGAGCGCGAGTTCAACCTCGACCTGATTGCGACGAGTCCCTCCGTCAACTACCACGTGTTCAAGACAGACGGCTCCATGATCGAGATCACGAGCCCTCAGGACATGCCCGAGGTGACGAGGATCGACCATATCGAGGAGCCCTACCTCAAGGCAAAGGTCATCGTTCCGCCCGAGTTCATGGGTGCCGTCATGCAGCTTGCCATCGACCACCGTGGCATCACGCAGGACATGGTCTACCTCTCCGAGAAGTCGGTCGAGATGCACTTCGACATGCCTTTGGCCGAGCTCATTTTGGACTTCTTCGACCAGCTGAAGAGCCGCACCAAGGGCTACGCCTCCCTCGACTACGAGCTGTCCGACTACCGCAGCTCCGACCTCGTCAAGCTTGACATCCTGCTCTCGGGTGACGAGGTTGACGCGCTCTCGTTCATCGTTCACAAGGACAAGGCCTACGAGCTCGCCCGCCGCCTGTGCGACAAGCTCAAGGAGATCATCCCGCGCCAGCAGTTCGAGGTTCCCATCCAGGGAGCCATCGGCAACAAGATCATCAGTCGCTCGACTGTCAAGGCTCATCGCAAGGACGTCCTCGCCAAGTGCTACGGCGGCGACATCTCGCGTAAGCGCAAGCTTCTCGAGAAGCAGAAGGAGGGCAAGAAGCGCATGAAGTCCATCGGCTCCGTCGAGGTCCCACAGGAGGCGTTCCTCGCCGTCCTCAAGGTGGATGACGACAAGTGATGCATGGTCTGAATATCGAGGATTCTCGTCGCAAAGCCCCCGGGTCGCTTTGCGACGACCCCGCCGCGTCCGAGGTGCTCGCCGCATTGGCGAGAGGTGCCGGACTCTCCGACGCGCTCGAGCGCTTCCCCCGTGCAGGCACCCTTCGCGAGCGTCTCGAGCGCGCCCGCTACCTCATGGCGCCCATGGCCGGCGTATCTGACGCGGCCTATCGCATGATGGCGCGCGCCGGCGGGGCCGGTCTGGCATACTCCGAGATGGTGTCGGTCGCTGGCATCCACTACGAAGGCGAGAAGACCTGGGACCTCGTTATCCCGCGCGATCCCGAGCCCGACCTCGCCGTCCAGCTGTTCGGGTCGAAGCCCGACCAGTTCAGGGAGGCTGCGGCTCAGGTGTCTGAGCGCCTCGGCGACCGTCTTGCGCTCATCGACATCAACATGGCCTGCCCGGTTCCAAAGGTCACCAAGAAGGGCGAGGGCTCGGCTCTCCTGGACGAGCCGGAGCTCGCGGCCGATATCGTGCGTGCCTGCGTGCGAGAGGCGAGCGTCCCCGTTACCTGCAAGATCAGACGTAGCCGACGTCCCGGCCCCGAGCAGGCGCCCGACTTCGCGCGCGCGCTCGAGCAGGCGGGCGCCTCTGCCGTCGCGGTTCATGGCAGGTGCGCGAGCCAGCTCTATCGCGGCGAGGCTGACTGGTCCGTCGTCAGGCACGTGGTCGACGCGGTCTCGATACCGATCATCGGCTCTGGTGACGTGCTCAGTGCCGAGAGTGCGTCTCGCATGCGCGCGGAGACCGGTGCGAGTGCGGTCATGGTCGCGCGCGGAACCTACGGAAACCCCTGGATCTTCGGGTCCGCTCGTCTCGTTGACGCTGGGAAGCCCCCCAAGGAGCCCTCGGCCCTGGAGCGTATCTCGGCATTCGAGTGCCACGTCAGGCTGCTTGCTGCCACCGGTGCCCACCTGGCTCGCGCCCGCAGCCTTGCCGGCTGGTACTTCAAGGGCATGCCGCATGCTGCCGCCTGGAGAAACAACGCTATGTCCTGCGTCTTGCTCGAGGATTTTCTGAAGCTCGCGCGCGATCTGCGCCTTCGCGCGCTGGAGGGCTAGCGTGCCTGCCGCGGGAGAGGTTGCGCTTTGGTCGGACCATTCGCTCGACCGCTCTGTGGGCGCGCTCTACGTCCACGTTCCCTTTTGCAAGAGCAAGTGTGCCTACTGTGACTTCTCCTCTCGGGCCACGAGCGCGGACGACCCGCTGCTTGCCGAGTACGCACGGGCAATCGAGGCGCAGCTCGAGGCGTTCGCCGACGTCGGCCTGCTCGATCGCTCCGACACCGCCTACGTTGGCGGAGGAACGCCGTCGAGGCTCGGCCCGGCGCTGCCGCCTCTTGTCGAGACCATCCGGCGCCTCTGCTCGCCGTCCGAGCTGAGCTGCGAGGCCAACCCAGAGTCGCTCGACGGGGCGCTCGCGCGCTCGCTCGCGCGGGCCGGCGCCTCGCGCATCTCGCTTGGCGTGCAGTCGACCTGCGACGTCGAGCTTCGTGCCCTCGGGCGCGCTCACGATGCCGCCGAGGCGCTTGCTGCCGTCTCGCGCGCCCGCGATGCCGGACTTACCGTCTCGTGCGACCTCATGTGCGCTACTCCTGAGCAGACGGACGAGTCGTGGGACCGCTCGGTCTCCGACGTCATCGCGGCCGGAGCCGATCACGTGAGCGTCTATCCGCTCGCCATCGAGGAGGGCACGGCGTTTGGAAGGCGCTTTGGAGACGACGCCCAGCCCTGGAACGACGAGGACGTCCAGGCCCGCCGCATGAAGATCGCTCGCGAGATTCTTGCCTCTTGCGGTTTCGCCCGCTACGAGGTCGCCAGCTACGCGCGGCCCGGGTGTCGCTGCGCGCACAACATCGCCTACTGGACCGGCGTTCCGTACCTCGGCGTCGGCACCGCCGCGGCTGGCATGCTCACGCGTCGTGGCTACGAGCGCCTTAGGCTGGCGTGCCCGCAGCTCCCCGATGCTCCAGGCGGCGTCGTGCGCATACGCCTAACCGTGAGGTCAGACGCCCGGCAGATCGCGGGCGACCCGAGGACTGAGGCGCTCCTGTTCGACGGCGAGTTCCTGAGCGAGGAACAAGCCGCGGCCGAGGACCTCATGCTTGGCGCGCGCCTCGTCGACGGCGTGTCGCCTGCGCTTCTGGGCCACGCACGCGACGTATTCGGCCCCTCACGGCTCGACGATACGCTTGAGTCGGTGCTGGGGTCCGGCCTCGCCGTGCTCGAGGACGGGCGCTTGCGCCCGACCGAGAGCGGATGGCTTTTGGGCAACGAGCTCTACGGCTCTTTGTGGTCGCTCTCGAGCGGCGAAGTGACGTCCTTCTCGGCTTAGCGCAAGATCCGCGCAAACGCTTCTTTTTGAAGATTCGTGCAGCTAGCGCGGGTCCGTGTATAACGGGTGGGCGCTAGGGATAGAATTCTCTGGACTGTTTGGAAGATCCTGTCGATTGGTATAGCCGATGCCCTCCATGAACGAAAAGGACTACTACGCCATCCTTGGCGTCGAGAAGGACGCTACGAGCGACCAGGTGCGCAAGGCCTTCCAGCAGAAGGCGCGCAAGCTCCATCCCGACGTGAACAAGGAGCCGGACGCCGAGGAGCGCTTCAAGGAGGTCTCCGAGGCCTACGCGGTCCTTTCCGACGAGAGCAAGCGTCGCCGTTACGACGCAATGCGCTCCGGCTCTCCCTTCGGCGGCTATGGCGCGCCCGCGGGCGAGGCGCAGGGCGACCCGTTCACTGGCGGATCTCCCTTTGGCTGGGGTTTCCCCTTCGGTGCCGCTGGCTATGGAAGGCGCAGGGCCACGCGAGCGCGCTCCTATAACCCTCGGGCTGGTGCCGACATCACGTTCAACCTCACTCTCGACGACGAGACCGCTCGCAAGGGCGGCAGCCGCGGCGTGACTTTCCAACGCTTCGTCGTCTGCGACGTGTGCTCTGGCAAGGGCTCGGTCGAATCGGCGCATGCCGAGACCTGTCCCACCTGCGGCGGGCGTGGCAGGATCCAGGTCGACCTGACCGGCGTCTTCGGCTTCGGCGCCCTCGACGTCGAGTGCCCCGAGTGCGAGGGCTCGGGAAAGGTCGTTGCCGATCCCTGCGAGAACTGCGGCGGCTCCGGCCGCGTCCTTTCTGCCAGCGAGGTGGTCGTCGAGATCCCCGCGGGCTCCCATGACGGTGACGTTGTCAGGGTCAAGGGCATGGGCAACGCCGGCACGAACGGCTCGAGCTCTGGAGACTTCGTCTGCAGGTTGGGCGTTCCCTCCGAGCAGCTGTCCCCGCGCCAGGCCTTCGGGTTCCAGGTGCTCGGCTTCGACGCCCCGTTCATCGTGTTCGGAGCCATCGCGGGAGTGATTCCCTCCATGTTGCTCTACGTTGTAGCTCTGCTGCTGCTCGGCGCTTTCATGGTCGTCCGGGGTGGCCCCGTCGGTCGCAATGCCCGCTGGTGGAGAAATGCGCTCACCACGTTCCTGGGCGGCGCCGCCAACGGGGCGCTTCTCGCGCTGGTCATGGTTTCGATGTTCTCGTGCGGGAGCTCCATGGGCAGGCGCGCTCTCTACCGGTCCGGCTTCGTTGGGCTCTAGGGGTCCCGATTCCGATAATTGTTCGATTTGTTCGTTGCTGTGTGGGAGATTGGTTAGATGTCTTCAGGTCGTGACTACTACGAGGTATTGGGCGTCGACAAGGACGCCGATGCGAAAACCATCAAGCGTGCTTTTCTTAAGCTTGCCAGGAAACTCCATCCCGACGTTAACAAGGAGCCGGGCGCCGAGGAGAAGTTCAAAGAGGTGAACGAGGCCTACTCGGTCCTTTCGGACGAGCGCAAGCGCGCCAACTACGATCGCTACGGCACCGCCGAGGGCCCCGGTGGCTTCGGCTCCGACTACGTCGACATGTCCGACATCTTCGGCGGCGGCTTCGGCATCGACGACATCTTCGACTCCTTCTTCGGAGGCTCTCGCGGCGGCTCGCGCCCGGCACGCACGCGTGGTCGCGACATGGGCATCACGCTGCAGCTAACGCTTGCTGAGGCGGCGGCCGGATGCAAGAAGACCGTCTCGTATGAGCGCCTGGCGCCCTGCGACGACTGCAACGGCACCGGCATTGCCGAGGGCGGGCACGAGACCACCTGCACCCGCTGCAACGGAACGGGCCGCGTGACCGAGTACCAGCGCACCATCTTTGGCCAGATGAAGTCCACCGGCGTCTGTCCCGAGTGCGGCGGATCCGGAAAGGTCATCGACAAGCCTTGCGAGACCTGCGACGGCCAGGGGCGCGCGCCGTCTCGCGAGACGGTCGAGGTGGACATCCCGGCCGGTGTGCACTCCGGTCAGTCGCTCTCCGTCAAGGGCAAGGGCGAGGCCGGCGTTCGCGGCGACGTGGCGGGCGACCTGATCGTCAGAATTGAGATCAAGCAGGACGAGCTCTTCGAGCGCCAGGGAGACGACCTCTTCTGCAAGGTCGAGCTCGACTACCTCGAGGCAATCGTGGGCAAGCGCGTTCGTGTCGAGGGCATCCTCGCAGACGAGGAGGTCGTCGTCAACGTTCCCGCCGGCTGCGAGTACGGTCAGCAGGTTCGCGTCGAGGGCAAGGGCATGCCGCGTCTCGGCTCGAGCGCGCGCGGAAGCCTGTATGCCGTCGTAGAGGTCATCGCCCCAAAGGGCCTCGACGCATCTCAGCTCGCGTCGATCGGCGCGCTCGTCGAGGCACGCGGCGGCTCCACTGACGGCGATGCCCCTCGCAAGCCGCGCTTTCACGCGCACGGCCGCAAGGCCAAGGGTGCCGCGAAGTGAGTGTCGGCAAGGTCGCCTTCGCAAACCTTGGATGCCGCGTCAACCGCGTCGAGATCGACGTTATCGCCTCCGAGCTCGAGCGTGCCGGCTGCGAGTTCGTCGGAGAGCAGGATGCGGACGTTATCGTGGTCAACAGCTGTGCTGTTACCGGCGAGGCCGAGGCCAAGACGCGAAAGGCCATCAGGCACGCCGCCTCGCTTCCTCAGGTGCCGATTGTCATCGCGACCGGCTGCGTTGCGACGCTGTTTGGTGGAGAGCTCGAGGCCATTGGCGCCAACGTGCGCGTGGTCCGTTCCAAGGCCAAGGTCTCTGGCGAGGTCCTTCGCGAGCTCGGCGCTCCCGAGGGAGGCGTCAGCGATGAGGGGACCGTCTTGGACGCGCCGTCGCCTACGGGAAGGACCCGACCCGGCATCAAGATTCAGGACGGCTGCGACAACCGATGCACCTACTGCATCGTCTGGAAGGCCAGGGGCCGCTCGCGCTCCGTCCCCGTCGAGGATATCGTGAGCTCCGTTCGGGAGGCCGTGGGCCGCGGTGCCCGCGAGGTCGTCCTGACGGGCATCAACATAGGAAGGTTCCGCGGAGAAATCGAGGGCGCCGTTCGCGGTCTGCCGGCACTTCTCGAGCACCTTCTCGGCGCTACGGACGTCGAGCGCCTGAGGGTCACCTCCATCGAGCCCCCTGACGTCACCGATGAGCTGTTGCGTGTCATGGCCTCCCATCCCGAGCGGATTGCGCCTTTTCTGCACATTTGCCTCCAGTCGGGCAGCGATGCCACCCTGGCGCGTATGGGTCGCGTGTATGACACGGCCTTCTACCGCGACGTCGTGCGGCGCTCTCGTGAGATGGTCCCCGGTCTCGCGCTCGGTACCGACGTGATTGTGGGCTTCCCGGGCGAGACGGACGAGGAGTTCGAGGATTCGCTCGCGTTTTGCCGGGAGATGGACTTCTCGAAGATGCACGTCTTCCGTTACTCGCAGCGCCCCGGCACGCCCGCAGCGGAGATGGAGCAGGTGGACGCGCGCATCAAGGCGGAGCGCGGCAGGAGGATGCGTGCCCTCGCTCGCACGATGCGGTTGGCGGCCGCCAGACGCTTGGTTGGCACCGAGCAGCTCGTTCTCGTACAGGCTACGGGTGCGGGCGTAACTGGCGGCCTGTTCGACGTGGTGGTCGATCGCGACATCGAGCCCGACACCTTCGCACGGCTGACTGTCTCGTCGGCCGCCGCAGACGGCACGCTCTTCGCGACGATGCGGCAAGACGACTCCGTAGCGATATGATGTAGGTACAGAGCTATCTGGCCTGCAGCTGCGATTCTGACTGGAGATACCTTGGACCCTACTCGCGTTCGCCTCACCATTCCCGATTCCGTCGATCCCACGGTTCTCATGGGGCCTGCCGACCTCCTGCTGCGCAGGATCGAGGCCGCGTTTGACGCGGCGATATCTGTCCGTGGCAACCAGATCACAGCGACGGGTCCGTCTGACGAGGTGGAGCGCGTGGTCTCTGTCTTCAGCGGGCTCATACGGCTGATTGAGATGGGGGAGTCCCCGTCGACGGCGGACCTGGACCTTTTGATCGGTCAGGTCTCGAGCGGGGTGGCGAGCGCAGACGACTTCCCCGACGACATCCTGCTCACCTACCGCGGACGTGCCATCAGGCCGAAGACCTCGGGTCAGAAGCGCTACATCGAGTCCATTCGCGACAACACGATCACCTTCGGGCTGGGACCCGCCGGAACCGGAAAGACGTACCTGGCAATGGCCATGGCCGTGGCGGCCCTCAAGCGCAAGGAGGTCTCGCGCATCGTTCTGACCAGGCCCGTCGTCGAGGCGGGTGAGTCGCTGGGGTACCTCCCGGGCACGCTCGAGGAGAAGCTCGACCCATACGTGCGTCCCCTGTACGACGCGCTCTTCGACATGACCGATCTCGAGAAGGGCAACGCCCTCATCGAGCAGGGTGTCATCGAGATTGCGCCCCTGGCCTTCATGCGCGGCCGCACGCTCAACGACGCCTTCGTCATTCTTGACGAGGCGCAGAACACGACGCCCGACCAGATGAAGATGTTCCTCACGAGGCTCGGGTTCAACTCGAAGATGGTTGTCACCGGCGACGCGAGCCAGCGCGACCTGCTTGGGGTCAACGGCCTCGAGACGGCCCGCCGCGTCCTCGGGGGTGTGGACGACATCTGCTTCGTCGACCTTGGCCGCAATGACATCGTTAGGCACTCTCTTGTCGCCAAGATCGTCGATGCGTACGAGCGTGACGACCGTGCGTCCGCGGGCCCCGCGCGCAGAGACGCTAAATAGTTGACCCGTCGCATTCACCGTGCGAGGATGCGACATGAGGAGGGGATATGGCGCACGAGTACGATATTGACATCGAGGACGACGTAAATTCACTTCTCGGCGAGGACGAGATTTGCCGTATCTGCGACTTCGTTCTTGAAGAGGAGGGTGTGGAGCGCCCCTGCATGGTCTCCGTCTCGATTGTGAGCGACGAGCGCATCCACGAGCTCAATCGAGAGTGGCGTGACGTCGACCGCCCGACGGACGTCGTGTCGCTGGAGTGCGAGAGACCCGACGACCCCGATCTCGCCCCGGGCGAGCCCTGCGAGCTCGGCGACATCGTCTTGGCGCCGGCGTTCATCTTCAGGCAGGCCGAGGGCTTCGGCACCACGCCCGAGGACGAGTGCAGGCTCTTGTTGGTCCACGGCATGCTGCACCTCCTGGGGTACGACCACCTCGAGGATGACGAGGCGGAGGTCATGGAAGCTCGCGAGGACGAGTTGCTCGTGGGGCTCAAGACCGATGCACCCCTCGGCCGCGTGGCCTTCACGCGGCATCGCGGCGGTGAAGACTGATGATTCCCGGCAGGAAGTCGAACCACCCATCTTTTAGGAGAAGCTTCCTCTTTGCGCTTCAGGGCTTCCGCACGGCCTTTAGTCTTGAGAGAAACATCAAGGTCATGCTTGCGGGAGGCCTCGTTGCGGTCATCGCCGGCTTTGCGCTGAGGCTTGATCCCGTCAGTTGGGGAGTCATCTTCCTGTGCTGCGGTTCCGTCCTCTCGATGGAGCTCATCAACACCGCGATAGAGACGGTCGTCGACCTTGTCTCGCCTGAGTTCCACCCCCTTGCGGGCCGCGCGAAGGACATCGCCGCTGCGGCCTCGTGGGTGCTCTGCATCCTCGTCGCCGGTGCGGGTCTCGTCATCTACGGATATGCCTTATTTAGGCTCTTGGGGCTGGCCTAGCGTCGCGTCATGCCACGCATGCTATCCTGCTCTGAGCTATCGCATCGAGTTTTTGGAGTTGGTGAATTCATGGGCGGGAGCAGTACCGACCAGCAGGCAAACGTCGACCGAACGTTCAGGAGTGGCTTCGTCGCGCTCGTGGGGCGCCCCAGTGTCGGCAAGTCGACGCTGCTCAACGCGGTGATGGGTGCCAAGCTTGCCATTACGAGTCCCGTTGCCCAGACCACGCGCAGGCGCATGAGGGCGGTCGTTAACACCGACTCCTCGCAGCTCGTCATCGTCGACACCCCGGGCCTGCACAAGCCCAAGGACGCCCTGGGCAAGGAGCTCAACAAGGTCGCCTTGGCCGAGCTCGCTGACGTCGACGTCGTCGCGTTCCTTATCGATGCGACCAAGCCCGTCGGCAGGGGAGACGAGTGGGTGGCGAAGCACGTGGAGAGCTCTGGCGCCACGTTCAAGCTGCTCGTTATCACGAAGGCCGACATCGCCAAGCCCGACCAGGTCTCCTCTCAGATCGAGGCGGCAAGCTCCCTGGCGCATTTTGACGAGACACTCGTCGTCAGCGCTCGCGAGGGATTCAACGTCGACTCCTTCGTCGGCCTCGTCTCGTCACACCTGCCTGCGGGTCCCAAGTGGTTCCCCGACGACATGGACTGCGACGCCACCGACGAGGAGCTTGTCGCCGAGTACGTGCGCGAGAAGGTTCTCAATAACCTGCGCCAGGAAGTCCCGCACTCCGTTGGCGTCATCTGCGAGGACATCGAGTGGGCCAAGGATGGCCATGCCTCCATCTCGGCGACAGTCATCGTCGAGCGTGAGGGACAGAAGGGCATCGTCATCGGCCGTGGCGGCAAGATGATCAAGAAGATCGGCACCGAGGCACGCAAGGACATCGAGCGTCTCTTCGACTGCAAGTGCTTCCTCGACCTCGAAGTCCGCGTGCGTCCCGACTGGCGTCGCGACCAGAACGAGATCAGGCGTCTTGGCTACGAGGCCGAGTAGCGTCCATGGCTTCAAGGCGGACGAGACGGGCACGTGGGATCGTACTCGATAGGACCAAGCTGGGCGAGCAGGACCTCATACTGACGCTCCTCATCCAGTCGGGAGAGCGCGTCAGTGTCGTTGCACGTGGAGCGCGTAAGCCCGGCGGGCGCCTTGCGGCCCGCTGTGAGCTCTTCAGCGAGACGGACTTTCTGCTTGCCCGCGGGCGCGGCCTCGAGGTCGTTGCCGAGGCTTCCCTGGTCGAGAGCCATTCGGGCATCAGGGGGGACCTTGCGCGTGTCAGCGCGGCCTCCGCCGTGTGCGAGGTCGCCTCGCTCACGAGCTTCGACGACGCACCCGACCCGTTCCTGTACCCCCTGTGCTCGCGCGTCCTGCGCGCGTGCGAGGAGGCCCGGGACCAGCAGGGGCTTGACGTCGCCGTGGTGGCCTACGTCTTCAAGGTCCTCGCTCACGGAGGCTGGTTCGCGCAGCTCGGCTCGTGCGTCTTGTGCGGCGACCAGTCTCGGTCGTACTTCTCGGCGAGGTCTGGCGGGGCCCTGTGTTCGAGCTGCGCCAAGGACGTGCCAGACGCAATCGAGATGGGTCCTTCGGAGCTCAAGTGGATTGACGCGTTCATCCGTTCCACCTTCGACGAGCTCGTTCTGGCGAGCATTGACATGGGTATGTCGACAAAGCTCCTGGGTGTCGCCCACACCTGGGCCGCCACGCACCTTGACGCGCGCCTCAGGTCCATGGAGTTCATGCTGAGCCTGTAGCGTTTGTGTTCATGATGCGGGTTTTTCGACGGGCGAGAGCGTCGCACCCGCCTCGCCTTTTGCAGTGCGCGGCGTTAGTGGTATCCTCGTCTGGTCGTTACCCCGCTCTTGGTGGCTCGTCCATTGCCAGACGGCCAACCCAGTCCGGGGCGTATCTATGTGAAAGGGGTTTTCATGGCAATTTCCAAGGAGCGTAAGGCTGAGCTCATCAAGCAGTACGGCAAGAACGAGCACGACTCCGGTTCCGCTGAGGTTCAGGTCGCCCTGCTGACCGAGCGCATCCGTGAGCTCACCGAGCACGTCAAGGTGCACATCCACGACCACCACACCCGTCGTGGCCTGCTGATGCTCGTCGGCAAGCGTCGTCGCCTCCTGTCCTACATCAAGAAGCAGGACATCGAGAACTACCGTTCGCTCATCAAGAGCCTCGGCATTCGCGACAACATCCAGTAACAAGGTGTTTAGAGGGGGCGCCAGAAGGGCGCTCCCTTGCTATTGACGGCCCGTCTGCGATGTGGCAGGCGGAGATAAGAGGAAAAGATAATGGCAAAGGTTACGCACGAGTTCGACCTGTACGGCAAGCACTACAAGTTTGAGACCGGCGAGCTCGCGAAGCAGGCAACGGGCGAGTGCCTCGTGTCCTGCGGAGACTCCACCGTCAACGTGACGGTCGTCGTCTCGAAGGAGCGCAAGAACTACGACTTCTTCCCCCTGACCGTGGACTTCATCGAGAAGATGTACTCCGTCGGTCGCATCCCCGGTGGCTATCTCAAGCGCGAGGCGCGTCCTTCCGAGAAGGCCACCCTCACCGCTCGCATGATAGATCGCCCCATTCGCCCGTCGTTCCCCGACGGCTTCCGCAACGAGGTTCAGATCGTGGCCATGCCGCTCGTGGCTGACCAGGTCAACCCCGTCGACACCATCTCGATCATGGGCGCCTCAGCTGCCCTGACCGTCGGTGGCGTGCCCTTCGAGGGTCCGCTCGCCTGCGTCCGCATCGGCCGTGACGCCGAGACCGGCGAGTTCATCGTCAATCCGACCTACGAGGAGCGTGACGCCTCTGACCTCGACCTCGAGCTCGGAGGCTCCGCCACGTTCATCTCAATGCTCGAGGCTGGCGCCGACGAGATCTCCGAGGAGGACATGCTTGCTGCCATGGCTTTCGGCCAGGAGGCCATCGCAGCCTTCTGCGAGGAGCAGAAGAGGTTCTTTGACAAGGTCATCGAGGCCAACGGCCCGTTCCCGGTGCGCGAGTACATCCTCGACGAGCCCATTCCCGAGGTTCACGAGAGGATCTTCGCCCACTTCGACGAGATGTCCGCCGCCCTCAAGGACGCTGACAAGCAGTCCCGCATGGGCAAGGTCGAGGAGCTGAAGGAGGCCATCAAGGCCGAGTTCACCGAGGAGGAGCAGCTTGAGTGGGATCGTGCGATTCCCGTCGAGCTCAAGAGCCTCGAGAAGCACGCGATGCGCAAGATGGTCGTCGAGACCGGCGAGCGCGTTGACGGCCGTACGGCCACGGAGGTCCGTCCCCTGATGGTCAAGCCCGACTACCTGCCGCTGGTTCACGGCTCTGGCCTCTTCCAGCGTGGCCAGACCCAGGTGCTCTCCGTCGCCACGCTTGGCATGCTCAACGAGTGGCAGCGTCTTGACACCATCGAGCCCGTCGACGGAAAGCGCTACATCCACCACTACAACTTCCCGCCGTTCTGCACCGGCGAGACCGGCCGCATGGGCAGCCCCAAGCGCCGCGAGATCGGCCATGGCAACCTGGCCGAGCGCGCGCTTCTCCCCGTCATCCCCTCTGAGGACGAGTTCCCCTACACCATCCGTGTCGTCTCCGAGGTCATGGAGTCCAACGGCTCCTCGTCGATGGCGTCGACCTGCGGATCCACGCTCGCCCTCATGGACGCCGGCGTTCCTCTGAAGCGTCCTGTCTCCGGCGTCGCCATGGGCCTCATCCAGGAGGAGGGCAAGACCGTCGTCCTGACCGACATCCAGGGCCTCGAGGACTTCCTCGGTGACATGGACTTCAAGGTGACGGGCACCACCAAGGGCATCACCGCCATGCAGATGGACAATAAGGCCACCGGCCTCACGCCCGAGATCCTCAAGCAGGCCCTGCAGCAGGCGCACGAGGGGCGTATGTTCATCCTCGACGCCATGCTCGAACAGATCCCCGCTCCGCGCGAGAACACCAAGGACAGCGCGCCGCAGATCATCAGTCTCACCATCCCGACTGACAAGATTCGCGACGTCATCGGCTCCGGCGGCAAGGTCATCCGCGGCATCCAGGACGACACGGGCGCCACGATTGACATCCAGGAGGATGGCACTGTCTTTATCGCCGGTACCAACGGCGCGGGCGACGAGGCTGCCGAGCGCATCAAGGCTATCGTCAAGGTTCCCGAGGTGGGCGAGGAGTACACCGGCCGTGTTGTCAATATCCAGCCGTTTGGCGCCTTCGTCGAGCTGCTTCCTGGCAAGGACGGCCTGCTCCACATCTCCCGCGTCGCTCAGGGTCGCGTCGGCAAGGTCGAGGATGTCCTCAACATTGGCGACGAGGTCAAGGTCAAGGTCCTCGAGGTGGACGAGAAGGGCAAGATTAGCCTCGATCGCATCGACAAGCCGGAGGTCTCTGGCGGCCCTGACTCCGAGGGCGAGCGCAAGGGCGGCGAGCGCAGGCACCGTCGTCCCGGTGACAAGCATGGCAACGGCGGCAACGGTCGTCAGCCGCGTCGTCACCATGAGGGCTAGTCCTCTGGCGCAGAATTGAGCACACGCTTGGCGGGCGCCTTCGGGCGCCCGCTTTTTTGCTTCTCGGCTGCGCAAACTGGCGATTTCCTATGGGGTTTGGCCTACGAATCTCTCCTGACGGCGATATGTGAGTAAAATAAGAAAGATATGACCAGCATGGTTTGGTCCTTCTTTCAAAGGTTAGGCGGGCTTCCGCCTTTGATATCGCAGTTAAAACGTCGAAAGGATTTTTCAACCAATGGCAAAAAAGCAGACTCCCCTGAGGATCATTCCGCTGGGTGGACTCGACGGCATCGGCAAGAACATGACCGCCTTCGAGTACGGCAGCGACATGATTCTGGTCGATGCCGGTCTCATGTTCCCCGATGACGAGCAGCCTGGCATAGACCTCATCCTGCCCGACTACTCCTACGTCCTCGAGAACGAGGAAAAGCTTCGCGGCATCATTATTACGCACGGCCACGAGGACCACACGGGCGCGCTGCCGTACGTCCTGATGGACCTCGCCAAGAAGGTCCCCATCTACTCCTCGAAGCTGACCCTGGGCATCATAGAGGGCAAGCTCGCCGAGCACAAGATCAACTCGCCCAAGTTCCGCGACGTCTCCAACGGCACGCACATCAACCTGGGTGCTTTCAGCATCGACTTCTTCTCGATGACACACTCCATCCCGGGCGCGCTGGGCGTCTATATGCGCACGCCGGCGGGCTCTGTCATGCACACGGGCGACTTCAAGCTCGACCAGACCCCGATTGACGGCGTCACACCCAACTACCAGGCCATCAACAGGTTCGCTACCCTCGGCGTTGACCTGCTCATGTCGGACTCGACCAACGCCACGCGTCCCGGCTTCACGAAGAGCGAGTCGGCCGTGGGCCCCGCCATCCGACACATCATCAAGAACGCCAAGGGCCGCGTCATTGTCGCGTCCTTCTCGAGCCACATCCATCGTCTGCAGCAGATTTGCGATGCCAGCACGGCCGTCGGTCGCAAGGTCGTTGTCACCGGCCGCTCGATGGTGCAGAACACCAAGATCGCCCGTGAGCTGGGTTACCTGAAGATCGATCCCGACGACATCATCGACGGCTTCGAGGTCGAGGACATCCCCGACGACAAGATCGTCGTCATGTGCACCGGAAGCCAAGGCGAGCCCATGAGCGCCCTCTCGCGCATGGCCAATGGCGACCACAAATCTTTCACCATCACGGCCGATGACACGGTCATCATCTCGGCCAACCCCATCCCGGGCAACGAGAAGAGCGTCCAGGGCATAATAAACTCGCTGTCCAAGATCGGGTGCGCCGTCTATGACAAGAGCACAACGCTTGTCCATGTCTCGGGCCACGGCTCCCAGGAGGAGCTCAAGCTCATGCTGGCCATGGCAAAGCCACGTTTCTTCATGCCTGTTCACGGCGAGGCCGTGCACCTGAGGGCCCACGCGAAGCTCGCCCAGGAGATGGGCATGCGCGCCGACCACATCTTCGTCGCCGACAACGGCGATACGCTCGAGATGGTCAACGGCAAGGTCGGCTGGGGCCGACCCGTCGAGTCCGGTGTCGTGTACGTCGACGGCCTCTCCATCACCGACGCGAACCCCGTCGTCTTCCGCGATCGCCAGAAGCTCGCGAGCGATGGCATCGTCACCGTCGTCTCTACCGTCTCCAAGCGCAGCCGCGCCGTCGGCAACGTCGAGATCTCCTGCCGAGGCGTCTCCTTCTCGGTCGACGA
Source organism: Olsenella sp. KH1P3 (assembly GCF_900167315.1). NCBI lineage: Bacteria > Bacillati > Actinomycetota > Coriobacteriia > Coriobacteriales > Atopobiaceae > Olsenella > Olsenella sp. KH1P3. Next base: position 59,306 of record NZ_FUWQ01000005.1, read on the forward strand.
CATCGCGAACGAGGCCCAGGAGACCGTCAGGCAGACGCTCCAGCGCATGGCGAGCAAGGAGGGCTCGAACGTCGAGTCCCTGCGCAAGAGCTCCCGCAACAGCCTTTCCAACTACCTTTGGAACAAGACGCGCACGCGACCCATGGTCATTCCGGTCGTGATGGAGGTTTAAATGCCCTCTAAAAGCAGATCAAACGCAAAAAAGAGGCGTAGTTCGTCCCGCGGCGCCGCGAACGGATCGGCCCTCGAGCATCTTCTGCCCGAGAGGGGCTCCGCGGTCTTCGACATCGTGGGAGTTTGTATCATCGTGGTTGCCATCGCGATGGTCTTAGCGCTTGTATCTCCCAGCAACGCTCCCGTGACGAAGGCGGTCGGCGAGTTCCTGGTGCTCTGTTTTGGCGTGGGTGCCCTGCTCTGCCCGATTTCGCTCATCATATTCGCGGCCACGCTCTTTTTGGGGGAGGACGAGCCCATAGGCCACAAGGTCGCTCTTGGCCTTTTCCTCATCATCGTCTCGATTCTGGGCATGATCTCGCTGACCGTTCCCGGAACTCTCGAGAGGCCCTACATGGTCGTCGCCGAGGAGATTGTCGGCAGCTATGGCGGATACGTCGGCGGTTGCGTGGCGTATGCCCTGCTGAGCACCGTCGGCCGTGACGTGGGCTACGTCATTCTCGCTGGCGTCATCGTCGTCGGCGCGGTCATCTGTGGCTTCTCCATCTCTGGTGCCGTTGCCCGTATCCGCGGCAAAGCCGAGCAGGTCGGTGACTCCATCAGGCTCGCCCGAGAGCGCAAGCGCGAGGCCTCCCTTGCCGAGTCCGCCCGCGGCCTGCAGTCTGACGACAATCTGGCAGACGACGACGTCGAGGCTCCCACCAGCTTCATCGGCTCCAGGCGCACCAGCGTCCTTCTGCGCGGACGCCACTCCAGGGGCCGTGTCGAGGACGCTCCGACCGTCAGACTCGACGACGTCCAAGCCGATGGGAACCTCGAGGCTACCCAGCCAAAGACCCGCCTGCTCAGGCGCAAGAAGCATCCCGACATCGACACGGACGTCACTCAGCCCGCCATCGACTTCGGCGGCGAGCTCGCCGGAGAAGGCGAGCCCTTGTGTGACGTGCGCGTCCAGCCCGAGCCGGACGACGAGGAGAGCGTTCCTGCCGCCGTGCCTGACTTCATTCGCAACGCACGCAGCTCTCGCGCGACCGTCGACAAACCCCATGAGGACTCCGCCAAGAGGGGCAAGCCCGCCAAGCAGGCCGTCGCAAAGCAGAAGACGACGCGCGCGAAGGCCTCGGGTTCGCGTCCTGGAGACGATGTCGACGGATATGAGCTTCCTCCGTTCAACATGCTGAGCAGCAACCCCCACAGTGCCAACGCCGCGGCCTCCAAAGAGGAGCTGGACGAGACGCGCGAGCGCCTTCAGGGAACCTTGAGGGAGTTTGGCCTGTCGAGCCGCGTCGTGGATTATATCTCGGGCCCCATCGTCACGACCTTCCGTATCGAGATGGGCGAGGGCGAACGCGTCAGCAGGATCAAGAACCTCGAGGACGATATTGCTCTTACGCTTGCCGCCGAGAAGGTTCGCATCTTCGCGCCCATCAAGGGCACGAGCTACGTGGGCGTCGAGATTCCTAACAGCAAGAGGTCCAACGTCCACCTGGGCGATGTCCTGCCCTATGCCACGGGCGGCCCCCTCGAGGTCGCCATAGGCCGCGACTCCGCCGGCAAGCCCGTCATAGCAGACATCTCGAAGATGCCCCACATGCTCGTTGCCGGCACCACCGGCTCGGGCAAATCCGTCATGATCAACTCGATGATCATGTCGATTCTCATGCGTGCGACCCCCAAACAGGTGCGCATGATTATGGTCGACCCAAAGCGCGTCGAGTTCTCGAGCTACAACGGGTTGCCGCACCTCTACGTCCCGGTCGTCACCGACCCACGCCAGGCTGCGAGCGCCCTGCAGTGGGCGGTCTCCGAGATGGAGCGCAGGCTCAAGGTCTTCGAGCGTGCCGGAGCTCGCAACATTCTCGTCTATAACGAGATGTGCAAAACCGGCAAGCTCTCCGAGATGGACAATCCCCCCGAGCCCCTGCCCTACATCGTTGTCGTGGTGGACGAGCTTTCGGATCTCATGATGACTGCTGGAAAGGATGTCGAGGCCTCCATCGTCCGCATCGCCCAGCTCGCGCGTGCGGCCGGCATTCACCTCGTAATTGCAACCCAGCGTCCCTCCGCCAACGTCGTCACGGGCCTCATCAAGTCCAACATCGACAGTCGCGTCGGCCTTAAGGTCGCCTCCGGCATCGACTCGCGCGTCATTCTCGATGAGACTGGCGCCGAGCGCCTTTTGGGCAATGGTGACATGCTCTTCAAGGACCGCGGCCTCGCCCCGAGGCGCGTGCTCGGCTGCTACACCTCTGACAACGAGATCGAGGAGGTCGTGAGCTTCATTCGCGACCAGGCGGAGCCTGACTACCACGAGGAGATTCTCTCCCAGGTGGTCCCCGGCATGCCTGGCGGCGGACGCGAAGAGGTCGGGGAGGACGACGACCCGCTCGTCTGGGAGGCCGCGCAGATTGTTGTGGACTCGCAGTTGGGTTCTACCTCTGGCCTCCAGCGCAGGCTCAAGGTGGGCTACGCTAGGGCAGGACGAATCATGGACATGCTCGAGGCTAAGGGCGTCGTCGGTCCACCCGACGGCTCCAAGCCCCGAGAGGTCCTTCTGGATAAAGAGGCCCTTGAGGACCTTAAGACGCAGGAAGCAAAGTATAGGGAGGTGTAGCATGGCGCGTCCTCGCTTCAGCGAGATGCTCGTCGACAGAAGACGCGAGCTCGGCCTTTCCATCAAGCAGGCGGCCAATGTGCTACGCCTGAGGGAGGACGTCCTCATGGCATTTGAGGACGGCGACTTCCAGATGATGCCCAAGTCAGGCTACGCCCAGGGTATGCTCTCCTCCTACGCTCGCTACCTCGGCCTTAATCCGCGCATGGTGACGGCACAGTTCTCGGCTGACTTGGCCGATTGGGAGCACGGTGGGTCGGGGCGCCAGATTGCCGGCCGCGGCGGCTCGCGTCGAGGGAGTGGGGGAGAAGGGCCTTCCTACGAACTTCCGGGCGAGGGCTCCGGGGGCGGCCACTACGAAGGCAGTCGCGGGCTTCTTCCCACCTCGGGCGGCTATGCTGGAGACGTGTATGGCTACACGACCACGCGTGCGAGTGCGCGCGGACAGGGCTCGACGCCTCTGGTCAGCAGCCGCTCGGCGGCACGTGGCGACATTATTCCGCGTCGCTATAGCGGAAGGGACATGTCCAACTATTCTTCCGGTCGCGACGGCGGCAGGTCATCGCGCTACCGTCAGCAGGCCGATCGCTCCGGCTATGCTTCGCGCTACCGCGGATCCGAGGGCTATGCGGATCGCTCGTCTCGCGACCGCGTGAGCGTCCGCCGCGTCAACCCGAGCGAGTACCGCGACGACCTCAGATATGACAATGCTCGTCCCTATGAGGCTGCCTCGACGCTCTCGGGCAGGCAGTCCTCTCGCAACATCGCGCGCACTGACCGACCCAACGTCGCACGCCGTCGGCCGAGCGAGGACCCGCGTCGCTACAACCGTGCACGCAGGAACCCCAAGCCGCCACGCGGCGGTGTCATGGGCGTGATTGAGGCGTTCTTCTCGGATAGCCGCCGTGCCATCGGCTTCGGACTGGTTGCCTGTGCGGTGATCTTGACTGTGGTCGTAATCTCGTCCATCAACTCCTGCGTGAGCAAGGGGGCCAGCGGCTCGAAGACTGTTGAGGTCAGCTCCTCTTCGACCCAGACGCAGTCCCAGTCGAAGCCAAGTGACTCCAGTCCAGGCTCCTCGGATAGCAATTCCAAGGAAGAGGAGGAGGCCGCTGCCGAAGCCGTCGCTGCCAAGAACGAGAAGGATGAGCAAGACGCGAACACCGAGACCGACGTGGTCGTGAGCGTCGAAGACGGCGAGGTGTCCTGGGTAGAGATCGAGTGCGACGGGAAGAGCGAGGTGGCTGAGCAGATAACCGGTCCCTGGAAGAAGAGCTTCGTCGTTACCGACTCCATCACCGTGCAGGTGAGCAACACCTCCGCAGTGACGGTTAAGAAGAACGGCGAGACCCAGAAGTTCGACAACAAGACCTCCGGCATCGGTACCGTTACCATTGCGGGCACCAAGGTCGCTACCAAGTCCGACGACGCATCTGATGGCTCGGATGCTTCCGTGACCTCCAGTGGCGATTCATCCTCAACCTCTTCGAGCGGCTCGAAGAGCGCGACTGCAAGCTCGGCCAAGGGCTCGAAGAAGACCGGCTCGAGCTCCCAGAAGAACTAGTGCGAGGGGAACCATGGCAAAGGAATCCAGCTTCGACATTGTCTCTGTGGTTGATATCCAGGAAGTAGACAATGCCTACCATCAGGCTTCGCGTGAGCTGACGCAGCGCTATGACCTGAAGCAGACCGACTCGAGCATCGAGTTTTCGAAGAGAGACGCGACCTTCAAGGTCGTCGCCCCCTCGGAGTTCGTTGTGGGGCAGGTTGTGGACGTGCTCAACTCCAAGCTATCTAAGCGCCTGATTGATCTCACCGCGCTCAGGTGGGACGACACCTGCTCTTCCTCGGGCACCTTGGTCTACCGCTGCGCCCGCATTGTCCAGGGGATTGACAAGGAGACCGCAAAGAAGATCTCAAAGGACATTCGCGATCTCAAGCTAAAGTGCAGGGTGACCGTCGAGGGCGACAAGCTCCGCGTCTCGTCCGCTTCGCGCGACACGCTTCAGAAAGTCATTAGCTCGCTAAAGGAAAGGGACTATGGCCAGCCTCTCCAGTTCAACAACTACCGATAACCCCATTCTCAACTGCCTCTACGTCACGCTTGGCTGCGCCAAAAATGAGGTCGACACCGACCGCATGCGCGCGCTTCTTAACGAGGCGGGCTTCGGCGAGGCCCACGACGTGGACGAGGCCGACGTCGTTCTCATCAACACCTGCTCGTTCCTCGCCTCGGCGACCTCCGAGTCCATTGACGCCACGCTCGACCTTGCCGATGACGTCGCCCAGGGCGTGCGCAGGCGTCCCATCGTCATGTGCGGCTGCGTGCCCTCTCGCTACGGCGACCAGCTTGCCGGACAGCTTCCCGAGGTCGCGGCCTTCGTCCGCGCTGACGAGGAGGATGGCATCGTTGAGGTTGTTCGTGGCGTCTTGGACATCGAGGGGCAGGACAGTGAGGCCCTTGGCAATCGCGTTTTGAGGACCGTCGAAGGCGCGAGCGCCTTCGTGAAGATTTCCGACGGCTGCGATCGCTACTGTGCCTTCTGTGCGATTCCCTACATTCGCGGGCGCTACCACTCGCGTCCTGCCGCCGAGATTCTCGACGAGGTTGCCGAGCTTATGAGGGGTGGCGTGCGCGAGGTTGTTCTCATCGGCCAGGACACTGGTATCTGGGGCAGCGACATGGGTGACGGTTACTCCCTTGCATGGCTCCTTCGCAGGGTCGGCGAGGTGGTGCGTCCCTACAACGGCTGGGTTCGCGTGCTATACCTCCAGCCCGAGGGCATGACGGACGACCTTATCGCAGCGATTCGCGACACGCCTGAGGTCCTGAACTACATCGACATACCCGTTCAGCACTGCGACGAGAAGATCCTCAAGTCGATGAACCGCTCCGGGTCTCTCGAACAGCTGCGTGCCGTCTTCGATAAGCTTCGCAGCGAGATTCCCGGCATGGTGCTCAGGACGACGGGTCTCGTCGGCTTCCCCGGCGAGACCGACGACCAGTTCGACGAGCTTCTTTCCTTCGTCACCGAGCAGGAGTTCGACTATACCTCGGTGTTTTCCTACTCGCAGGAGGACGGCACGGCCGCGGCCAAGATGGCCAATCAGGTGAGCGAGGACGTCAAGCTCGACCGCGCCCAGCAGCTTCTGGATGTCGCGGAGGAGATGGGCTTTGCTGCCACCGCAAAGCACGTGGGAGAGGAGGCCGACGTCATCATCGACGGCGTCGAGGAGACCGACGACGGCGTCGAGCTCATCGGTCACACCTGGTTCCAGGCTCCCGACTGCGACGGCGCGGTCCACATCGCCGAGGGCGAGGCCTCCGTGGGTGACGTCGTCCGCGTCAAGCTGGTCGATTCCTTCTGCTATGAGCTTGTTGGCGAGATCATTGGGGAGTAGTTAGTTCATGAGTTCCAACAAATCTATCTGGACGCCTGCAAACGTTGTCACCAGCGTCCGCGTCATATTCGTTCCCGTCTGGCTTGCCGTGGCCGAGCTGTGCCCCGCCTCGGATGGCTCTTCGGTCTCGTTTGCCGCGCTCTTCTCGGCCGTTTTCTTTATCCTGCTCTCCCTTACGGACAAGCTCGACGGTTACCTTGCGCGCAGCAGGGGAGAGGTGACCACCTTCGGTAAGTTCTTGGACCCCATCGCCGACAAGCTCGTTGTCATCGTCGCGCTTTGTTTCTTTTTGGAGAAGGGCATGACGTCTCCGTGGGTGCTGCTCGTCATCGTCTCGCGCGAGTTCCTTGTTTCTGGCCTGCGCATGGTCGTGGCTTCCGCGGGCACCGTCATCGCCGCGTCCAACCTCGGCAAGTGGAAGACTGCGACTACCATGGTCTCGCTTTCCGGTCTCATGCTGCTACGCTCTCTTCCCGCCGGTGTCCTCGCGTCGGGTCTTTCCGTCATCTCGTACGTCCTGCTGCTCGCCGCCGTCGTCCTGACTGCCTGGAGCGGCATTGATTACTTCGTAAAGAGCTGGGCTTTCATTACGGAGGGTGAGTAGCTTGTCGCTTTCCGACTCGGACATAGAGCTTCCTTCCGACGACGACCTCTCTCGCCTTGCGGGGGAGGTCGTTTTGCTTGGAGTTTCCTCCGGCAGCCTTGTCGGCACCGCGGAGTCCTGCACCGGAGGGCTTGTCGCTGCGGCCCTCACCTCGGTCTCAGGCTCCTCGGCCACTGTTAGGGGTGGCGTCGTGAGCTATGCGATAGGGGTGAAGCACGACGTCCTCGGTGTCTCGAGCGACATTCTTGATACGCCCGGCATCGGTGCGGTCTCCTCTGAGTGTGCCGAGGCCATGGCCGCTGGTGCGCGTCTTGTTCTCTCCTGCGACGTTGCCGTTTCGGTCACGGGGATTGCGGGACCGACAGGCGCCGAGCCGAATAAGCCGGTGGGGTCCGTTTGGTTCGGAATCGCATCTGTTGGGTCGACGAAGAGCGAGCTGCATCTTTTCTCCGGAAATCGCGACCAGGTGAGGCGCAAGGCGACCTTTGTCGCCCTCACAATGCTGAAAGACGCGCTTGCCTAGTAGAAGCTGCGACTTTGTGCGCGCAGCTTCTAACCCCTCTCGCTGGGTCAGTTTCCCGCAAGTCCAATTTGCTTAACTGGAAGCATGGTTTGACACCGAACGGGTGTTCGACTACTATTTCGGTAGTCTTTCGAATTGGGAGTGATTATGGCCAAGAGCAAGGGATCCGCACGCGCTGTGCACGAGAAGACCTACGGCGAAGAGCGCGACAAGATGATCGACGCCACCACGTCCGAGATCGTCAAGAAGTTTGGCAAGGGCGCAATCATGAAGTACGGTGACGGCGGCGTAGACCTCGACATCGAAGCCATCCCTACCGGTTCTTTGGCCTTGGATGCCGCCCTGGGTATCGGTGGCGTTCCGCGTGGGCGCATCATCGAGATCTACGGCCCCGAGTCCTCGGGCAAGACGACGCTTTCACTCGAGATCCTCGCCGAGGCCCAGGCTATGGGCGGTGTCGTGGCTTTTATCGATGCCGAGCACGCGCTTGACCCCGGCTACGCCGCCCGCATCGGCGTCGACATCGACGAGGTCCTCATCTCTCAGCCCGATACCGGCGAGCAGGCACTCGAGATCTGTGACATGCTTGTTCGCTCCGGTGCCATCGACGTCGTGGTCGTTGACTCGGTCGCCGCGCTCGTCCCGCGCGCCGAGATCGAGGGTGAGATAGGCGACACCACCGTCGGCCTCCAGGCTCGCCTTATGAGCCAGGCGCTCCGCAAGCTTGCAGGCTCGCTCTCTAAGTCCAAGACGACCTGCATCTTCATCAACCAGCTCCGCGAGAAAATCGGCATCATGTTCGGCAACCCCGAGACGACGCCCGGTGGACGTGCCCTCAAGTTCTTCTCTTCGGTTCGCATGGACATCCGCAGGATCGATTCGATCAAGAAAGACGGCGACGTCATCGGCAATAGGGTGAGGGTCAAGGTCGTCAAGAACAAGGTCGCTCCTCCCTTCAAGCAGGCCGAGTTCGACATCATGTACGGCACGGGTATCTCCAAGGAGGGCTCCATCCTGGACATGGCTGTCGACCTGGACGTCGTCAACAAGAGCGGCGCATGGTTCACCTACGAGACGGAGAGGCTTGGCCAGGGCAGGGAGGCTGCCAAGGCCTTTTTGGCCAGCAACCCCGACCTTCGCGAGGAGATCGACCACAAGGTACGGGTGGCGTGCGGCCTTGACTTTGGTGACGAGCCTGTCGGCGTTCCAGTTGCCCTCTCGGACACCGCTGAGGCGAAGTAGTCGCGATGGGTTCCTCTGGTTCGTTCGAGTGGAGCGTTTCCCTTCCTGGCTCCAAGGGCTCACGCTCCACTTTCTATAAGCCCAAGGCCTCCATCTGCATCGATTCGGAGTCTCGTGGGCATGAGGAGCTCTTCGTGCCCGTTTCGGTCGCGAAGGTCCTTGCACGTCATAGGAAGGACGGAGAGTCGCTTCCTGACTCACGTGCCGAGCTTATCTTTCAGTTGTCCTTGCTTGAGGAGACCGAATGCCGCAAGCGCGTAGAGGGCCTCATCAACCGCAGGGACTACTCGACCTCCGAGCTTACTCTACGCCTCCAGCGCGACGGGTACCCATCCGACGTGGTCAAGTCTGTTGTGGAGAGGATGGTTGAGGTCGGCGTCCTGAACGACTTGCGATATGCGGACGTCTTTATCAGGTCAAAGATCTCCTCCGGTTGGGGCGAGCTCCGGATTGAGCGTGAGCTTTCCCGAAGGGGCGTTGATGTTGAGACGCTCGAAGGCTGGCCTGACTCTTACTTCGACGCGACCAACGAGGCGGAGCGTGCTTACGAGCTTGCGTCTCGCAGGCGCTTCTCTGGAAGGGACCCTTACGCTAAGGCCGTTCGCTATTTGATTGGTCGCGGTTTCTCGTATTCCGTTGCATCTGATGTCGCCTCCCGCCTGAAGGACGAGGGCACGCTTCTCGGATAATGCGTTTCTTGGTTCGTCTAGCACGATTCTTTCGTGTATTTGGTACGTTTGGCGACGCTACTCGCCGTGCATGTTTGACAGTTTTCGGTATTCAACCTAGGATTTAATCGTCATTTGAGTATTTCTCGTTTGTCGGGCTCGTCGACAGGCGTTGTTTATCTTTTTTATTCCAGACAATGCACCTCCTTGGGACGAGATTCGCCTCAGATGGCGGGTTCCGCTGCGTATGCTGGCGGTTTCCTGAACAGACTTTATGCAATCTAATCATCTGAGGAGTGAACTATGGAAATTGTCATCGGGCTTGTGTGCCTGGTCATCGGTGCAGTTGCCGCGTACTTCATCGCCACGAGCGGCAGCAACTCGAAGATCCAGGAGGCGAACCGCACCCTCGAGGACGCCAAGAGCGAGGCTGCCAAGATCGTTGATGCCGCCGAGAAGGATGCGGCTACGGCGAAGAAGTCCGCACTCGTCGAGGCGCGCGAGGAGATCCTCCAGCTCAAGAATCAGAGCGAGGCTGACGAGCGCAAGAGGCGCCAGGAGCTCCAGTCGATGGAGAATCGCATCATGCAGCGCGAGGAGTCCCTCGACCGTCGCAACGACGCGCTCGATCGCAAGGAACACCAGCTCTCCAGCCAGCAGGGCCAGATCGACCGCCGCCAGAACGAGGTCAACGAGCTCTTCGCCCGTCAGACCTCCGAGCTCGAGCGTATCGCAGACCTCTCTCGCGACGACGCCCACCGCGAGCTTCTCGATCGCGTGCGTAACGAGGTCGTCCGGGACGAGGCCCAGATCATCAGGGACTCCGAGCAGAGGATCCGCGCTCAGGCCGACAAGACCGCGCGCGAGATCGTGAGCACTGCCATCCAGCGCTGCGCTGCCGACCAGGCCGGTGAGATTACCGTCACGTCCGTCCACATTCCCTCCGATGACCTCAAGGGGCGCATCATCGGCCGCGAGGGGCGAAACATCCGCACCTTCGAGCAGGTCTCCGGTGTCTCGCTGGTCATCGACGATACTCCCGAGACGGTTGTCCTCTCGAGTTTCAATCCTGTCCGCAGGGAGACCGCCCGCGTTGCCCTCGAGAATCTCATCGCTGACGGGCGCATCCACCCCGCGCGCATCGAAGAGATGTACAAGAAGGCCGAGAAGCTCGTCAACGAGCGCGTCCAGGAGGCTGGCGAGCAGGCTGCCTTCGACGCCGGCATCCACGACCTGCACCCCGAGCTCATCAAGACGCTTGGCGCACTGAGGTACCGCACCTCCTTTGGCCAGAACGTCCTTCAGCACTCCATTCAGGTCTCCGCTCTTTGCGGCATCATGGCATCCGAGCTCGGTCTTGATGAGGCCATCGCCAAGCGAGCCGGCCTTCTCCACGACCTTGGCAAGGCCATTGACCACGAGGTCGAGGGTCCCCATGCCGTCATCGGCGCCGACCTCTGCCGCCGCTACGGCGAGCGTCGCGAGATCGTTCACGCTGTCGAGGCACACCACGCCGACGTCGAGCCCGATACCGTCCTTGACGTCCTGGTCCAGGCTGCCGACGCCATTTCCGCTGCACGCCCCGGTGCACGTCGCGAGTCTGCCGAGAACTACATCAAGAGGCTTGAGAAGCTTGAGGAGATTTCCAATGCCCATGAGGGCGTTGAGCGCACCTACGCTATGCAGGCCGGTCGCGAGCTTCATGTCATGGTCCAGCCCGAGAAGATCTCCGACTCCGAGGCGACGGTCCTTGCCCACGACATTGCCAAACAGATCGAGGACGAGATGGAGTATCCCGGCCAGGTTCGCGTCGTGGTCATCCGCGAGTCCCGTGCCGTCGACGTCGCGAAGTAGCTTGGGCGCGTTCGTATGACAAGCGACCTCGTTGACTTCGTTGCCTCCATGGGAGGCGAGCGCTCTCTGCGTGTCGAGGAGAACTTTGGCGACGGCTTCGTCAAGCTTCGCGTTTCCGAAGCGGAGCGCCGTCAGGCAAAGCACGATATCCGCTGCATCGAAGACGTTGTCGTCGAGATGCTGAGGAACTCTCGCGACGCAGGTGCCCGCCGCATCTTCGTCGCGACGTTCAGGGACGGCTCCACGCGAAAGCTGACCATCCTCGACGATGGCTCTGGGGTTCCCGAGTCCATGCGGGACAGGATCTTCGATGCGCGCGTCACCTCAAAGCTCGAGAGCGTCCATATGGACCGCTGGGGCGTGCATGGTCGCGGAATGGCGCTCTTCTCGGTGAAGGAGAACGCCGAGTCCGCTCGCGTCGTGGACTCGGCTCCCGGCAAGGGGTCGTCCATCAAGGTCGTGACGGATGTCGAGAAGGTTCGCGAGAGGGCGGACCAGTCCACGTGGCCATCTCTGGGCAGCGACGACGACGGCAACCAGTCCGTCGTGCGCGGTCCCCACAACATCATTCGCACCTGCTGCGAGTTCGCCCTCGAGGAGCGCGGTAGGTGCGAGGTGTATGTCGGTTCGCCTGCTGAGATCGCGGCGACTGCACGCAGGAGGGTGAAGCCCTCCCTGGGGGGTTCCGACCTTCTCTTCGTCGATACGCTCTCCGAGCTCCCCGTGCTTGAGCGCTTCGCTGTTGCCGCGGACGCCTCCGAGCTCTTCGAGGTCTCTCGGGGCCTTGGGCTCGACATGTCCGAGCGCACCGCGCACCGCATCGTGAGCGGTCAGGTCAAGCCCCTTCGCAGCGTCTTCTCACGTCTCACGCATAAGGGGTCGCCCGATCCCAAGGAGGTCGACCTCCAGAAGGACCGCAGGGGGCTCAAGGTCTCCGTCGAGGACCTCGAGAACTTCTCGCGCGTGATGGAGAGGGATTTCTCGTCTATCGCCGACAAGTACTACCTGTGTCTTGCCGCTGACCCAAAGATTAGGGTGACGCGCAACAAGATTACTGTTACTTTTGAGATTGACGAGGGCGACTAGCTTGTCAGCCCCTCATATCTGAAGCTAAACTGTAAGATAATTGTTTGTAACTGAGTACCAAAACCATCGCACCGCAAGACTAGAAACGCACCCGGGAGTATCACATGGAGTTCCTTAAGGTCTCCAGCAAGTCGTCGCCCGCTTCTGTGGCAGGCGCTATCGCTGGTATGGTAAAGGACGGGGTCCCCGTCAATCTTCAGGCAATTGGCGCTGGGGCCGTCAATCAGGCGATAAAGGCTGTTGCCATCGCCAGGGGCTTCCTGATTCCCACGGGAGTCGACATCTCTTGTGCTCCCACGTTTGCAGACATAATCATTAACGGCGACAGCCGTACGGCCATCAGGATTGCCGTGTACGTACATCGCATTGTTCCGCAGACCGGCTCTGCGGACGACAGCAGCAGCTCGGAGTTGGTTTCTTAGTGTCTAGAGTCAAGCAGCTTGTAGGGAAGACCTACTTCGTCCGCACTTTCGGATGTCAGATGAACCTCCATGATTCCGAGAGGGTCGCAGGTCTCCTTGATGACTGCGGCTGCGTCCAGGTGGAGGGTCCCGCCGAGGCTGACGTCGTCGTTTTCATGACGTGCTCGGTCAGGGAGAAGGCTGACACCCACCTGTATGGCGAGGCTTCGAATCTGGTCCGTCTGCCTGCCGCCCCCTCTGGACGTCGCGTGGTCGCCATCGGCGGATGCATTGCTCAGCGCGACGGCGAGGCGCTCAAGGAGCACGTGCCCAATGTCGATGTCGTGTTCGGTACGAGCGCCCTGGCAGAACTTCCGGCACTTCTTGTCAGTGCCTTCGAGGAGAAGGGCGATGGCGTTTTCGTCGACGTCGTCGAGGAGGGCCGCGGCTTCTCCGCCGACCTCCCCAGCCACAGGGCGCAGCGCTTTCACGCCTGGGTGCCCATCATGACCGGCTGCAACAACTTCTGCTCTTACTGCATCGTCCCGTACGTTCGAGGGCGCGAGAAGAGCCGAGTGTTCGAGCGGATCGTCGCCGAGTGCGAGAGCCTTGTCGCGGACGGCGTGCGCGAGATCACGCTCTTGGGCCAGAACGTAAACTCCTATGGCCGTGACCTCTATGGCGAGCCTCGCTTCGCGGAGCTCCTAAGGGCTGTCGGTGCCACGGGCGTCGAGCGAATCCGCTTTACCTCGTCGAACCCCAAGGACCTTTCGGCCGAGACCATCGCAGCCATGGCTGAGACGCCCAACGTGATGCCTCACCTCCACCTAGCGGTCCAGTCCGGCTCTTCGCGCATCCTTAAGGCCATGAACCGCAGTTATGACCGCGACGAGTACCTGCGCCTTGCGAAGGACCTCAAGGCGGCCATCCCGGGCCTCTTCCTCTCTACCGACATCATCGTCGGCTTCCCTGGCGAGACGGAGGAGGACTTCCTCGACACGATGAGCCTCGTTCGCGAGGTTGGCTTCTCGTCCGCGTACACCTTCATCTACTCCAGGCGGCCTGGCACCCCGGCCGCCAAAATCGCAGATGACACGCCTCGCTCCGTCATTCAGAATCGCTTCGATCGCCTTGCGTCGCTCGTTGACGAGCTGGCCCACGAGGCAAACCAGGTCGACTATGACAAGGTCGTTACCTCCCTCGTGGAGGGCACATCCAAGAAGGATGACTCCGTCTTGGTGGGACACAGCGAGAAGAACCAGACCGTGCTCTTTTCGCTTCCCGAGGGTCACACCGCCGGCGAGTATGTCGGCAAGATGTGCGACGTCCACGTTTCCGAGGCCAGAACCTGGTACCTGCGCGGCGCGCTCGTCGGCGATCCTCGATGAGCCGCCCTCTGGTCGTTGCCATTGTGGGGCCGACCGCCTCCGGCAAGAGCGCCCTCGCGGACGAGCTTGCCGTCAGGCTGGCGACCAGCGTCATATCGGTCGACGCCATGCAGGTATATCGCGGGATGGACGTCGGTACGGCCAAGACTCCCGTGGAGGAGAGACGCGCGCCGCTCCTGATGATTGACGTCGCCGACGTCGGCGACGACTATTCGGTCCGTCTCTTCCAGCGCGGCGCGCGCGTCTGCATTGACGATCTCCTTTGCGCGCACAGGCTGCCCATCTTATGCGGCGGTACGGGCCTGTACCTCAATGCTGTCGTCGATCGCATGGAGTTTCCCGCCGGCGCGACCGAGAGTCCCGCCCGCGAGCGCTATGAGCGTTATCTGGAGCAGGAGGGCTCTGAGGCACTGTACGCGCTCCTGAGCGCGCGCGACCCGGCAAGCGCCGCGCTGATTCACCCCAACAACACGCGTCGCGTCGTTCGCGCCCTCGAGATGCTCGAGGGCGGGGTCTCGTATGCCGAGCATCACAAGGGCCTTCACGAGTGCAAACCCTTCTACGACGCCCGCATTTTCGGACTCGCGATGTCCCGCGAGAGACTCTACAGGCGCATCAACGAGCGCGTCGACCTCATGATGGAGCAGGGACTGCTCGCTGAGGTTGAGGCGCTTCTCGACCGCGGGCTCGGCTCATCCGCAACTGCCCGCCAGGCAATCGGCTACAAGGAGATTCTTGACTACTTGGACGGGGTTTGCTCCCTGGACGAGGCCGTCGAAACAATCAAGACTCGCTCGCGCAGGTATGCCAAGAGACAGCTTTCCTGGTTCAGGCGAGACGGGCGCGTCAGCTGGCTAGACATGGATGCGATGGACACGTTTGCGGCGGCAGACGCCGTTCTGGAGAGCTTGGGGGAGCGCGACTAGCATGGGAAGGTTCAAGCATTACGAGACTGCTTTTCGTCCCGAGCGTGCCATCCTCGTCGGCGTCGACTTCGGCAAGGGCGAATGGAGCATCGAGGAGTCGCTCGCTGAGCTCGAGCGCCTTGCGCAGACTGACGGCGCCGTTGTGGTCAGGACTATCGTGCAGCGTCTTGACGCGCCGGTTCCCAGGACGTTCATTGGCAGTGGTAAGGCGGATGAGCTCGCCCGGCTCGTGAGGGCGCTTGACATCGACGTCGTCATATTCGACGACGAACTGAGTCCTTCTCAGCAGTCGAACCTTGAGAGACTTGTCGGAGAGCCCGTGAAGGTGATCGACAGGACCGCCCTCATCCTCGACATCTTCGGAGAGCATGCCCGCACGCGCGAGGGACGCCTTCAGGTTCAGCTTGCCCAGCTTCAGTATGTGCTCCCTCGTCTCCGCGGCATGTGGAGCCACCTTGTGGGCGAGCAGACCCGAGGCGGCATCGGCAGCAGGTTTGGGCAGGGCGAAAGCCAGCTCGAGGTCGACCGCCGACTCGTCAGGAAGCGCATTTCGTGGCTTCGCAAGGAGCTCGAGCAAGTCGACGTCAGACGCCGTACCCAGGGCAAGGCGCGTTGGGACTCTGGCGTGTATCGCGTCTCACTGGTCGGATATACGAACGCAGGAAAATCCACGCTCCTCAACCACCTGACAGGGGCTGGCGTCTACGTTAAGGACGAGCTCTTCGCGACGCTCGACCCGACCACACGCTCGCTCGAGCTCGAAGAGGGACGAAAGATCACTATTACCGACACCGTCGGATTCATCCAGAAGCTCCCGACGATGCTCGTCCGTTCGTTCAAGTCCACCCTGGCCGAGGTCTCTGCCGCGGACCTCATCCTGCTGATTGTTGACGCGAGCGACCCCAACGCCTCGAAGGAAATAGCTGCCGTTCGCGCCATCCTGGAGGAGATCGACTCCGCGAGCGTTCCGTCGGTGCTGGTCTACAACAAGTGCGACCTACTGTCCGTCTCCGAACGCGAGGCTCTGGCACTTAGCAATCATGACGCCGTCTTCATATCGGCGATGACGGGGGAGGGGATCCGCTCCCTCACTTACAGGATCGTGCAGGAGGCATCTGCCGGAGACGAGACCGTGACCGCGCTGATTCCCTACGAGAAGGGACTGCTCATGAAGCTTGTCCACGAGCGCTGCCAAGTCCTTCGCGAGTCATACGAGCAGGGTGGCCTTCTGGTTACGGCCAAGGCCTCGAAGCGCATGCGAGAAACGCTCAGGCCCTACGAGATCGAAGGCGACACCGTGTAGGCTTACGCGCCCGCGCCTTGGCGCCGGGGTCGCCGCATGCGTTATGCGAAGCGTGCTATTGCATCCGCCAAGATGAGCAAGATTGGCTGGTGCGCCACGTAGATGGGCAGCGGTCGCCTGCCCACAACCTCGAGCGGTCCGATGCCGCATGAGAGCACGGCTGAAGTCGTCTTGCTCTCCTTCACCTTCGCGCCGGCTCCCCAGCCGGAAAGATAGAGGAAGAGGTAGGGGAGAAGGGGGTAGTAGTCCCCCGACGCGAAGCGGGGGCCAGGAAATCCCAGCCACGACAGCCAGCCCGCTTCGTATGGCGCCCTAGGCAGGCGGAGGGCATTTGCGCCCAGGCCTATGATTCCCTCCTGCAGGTTCAGGCAGACGATAAACGCCGCGGCAAGAAGCACGACGCCCATCCACCCCGGAGGCCTTACGCCAGTGCGCTCCAGTACGGCGGTTGTCAAGGTGCAGGCGCCCATGCAGTAGATGATTCCAAAGCTGATTGGTGTGTCGACGGCAGCCACGCTCGTCACGACGAATATCAGCAGGGCGACGGCGAGGTACTTTGCTGACCTCTTGAGGTTGTTGCGCGAGTAGTTGCACATCATTCCGGCTAGCAGGATAAACGTCCACGATATGGTGCATCGCCAGACGTCCTGCGTCGGCGGCCGGAAGAACGGAAGGTCGATTCCCATGATGTACTTGAGGTCGTAGCAGAAGTGAAAAAGGACCATCGATATGACCGACAGCCCTCTGATAGTGTCGTAGAGCCTCGCTCGTTCGACTCGGTTCGTATCCTTGATATCGACCAACTTGACCTCGGCTCGACTAGATTGACCTGAAGAGTCCGGTTACACGCCCCAGGATCTTCGGGTTGTCGACGTAGATCGGGTCCATGGTGTCGTTCTCGGGCTGGAGCCTGATCCTGTCCTTCTCGCGATAGAAGGTCTTCACGGTCGAAGAGTCGTCGATGAGCGCAACGACGATTTCGCCGTCACGGGCGTCGTCCTGCTGCTTCACGACAATGTAGTCACCGTCGAGAATGCCGGCGTTAATCATAGACTGCCCACGGACGCGAAGCACGAAGGAACTCGCGTCGCCGACGATGCTGGTCGGAAGTCTGAAGCTGTCCTCCACGTTTTGCTCGGCGAGGATGGGCGTTCCCGCGGCCACGCGGCCGACGAGGGGGAGAGAGACCGAGCCGTCCTCGAGATCCTGCGTGACTCTGGCGGCCTTGTCTGTCGACTCGGTGTCTTCCTCAACGACCTCGATGGTGCGCGGCTTCTTGGAGTCACGCTTGATGAGGCCGCGCTCCTGCAGAACCTTGAGGTGCATGTGGACGGTTGACGGCGAAGCCAGGCCGACGGCAACGCCAATCTCGCGCACCGATGGCGGATAGCCGTGTTCAGTCGTGTAGTCGCAGATGAAGTCGTAGATTGCCTGCTGACGCTTGCTCAGTTTGTCTCTGGACATGATTCCCTCCTTCGTTTCCCCTATTTTACGCGAACGGATGGAATTAGACAAACAAATGTTCGATTATTGCTTGACCGTACGCTTGTTCTATATATAGTAGTACATGTGTTCCAATTCGTGCGTTCGAATTGTTGTCCGATCCGCTCGTCACAATGAGGTCAACGAATTCGAAAGGGGATAGAAATGAACAACGCATCCTGCGCATATGCGGTCGACGGTAATCTTGCCCTCAAGCCCGTGGAACGCCGGCGCCTCATTCTTGTTGAGGATTCGTCTTGCGGCGGTCGTCGTGCCGACTTCGTGCCTGAGGCTCCCGCCGCCGCTTCGCCGAAGTGCGTGGGGTCGCTTCTCGTGTTCGTTACCGCGTCTCTTATGCTCCTGGGGGCCATGGCTCTGGGCTCGACTCTCAGGGCCCAGCGTCTTTCTGCCCCCTTCTCCAACGTCTCCCGCCAGACCGTGGAGGTTTCCTCTGGCGACAGTGTGTGGACGATTGCCGAGCAACATCCGGTCGAGGGTGCTTCGACCCGTTCCGTTGCTGACTGGATCATCGAGGCCAACGGCCTCGAGCAGTCTAACCTTTCCGTCGGTCAGTCGCTCGTCGTGCCTGCTTAGCTTTCGCGTGCTCTCTTTAGTGGGTTATCTGGTCAGTTTTCTGCATTGATGCTTCACGTGCTGGATAGTGTGATACCTTTCGTACTGTTTAATGTATGAGGAGGAATATGCGCTGTCCCAAATGCGGATGCGATGAGTCGAAGGTCGTTGACTCTCGCCCTTCCGAGAGCAACGATGCGATTCGTCGTCGTCGTGAGTGCATCAAGTGCGGCACCCGTTTTACGACATATGAGCGTCGCGAGGAAATGCCCATCCTCGTGGTCAAGAAGGATGGTTCCAAGGAGACCTTCGAGCGCCAGAAGCTTATGCGCGGTCTCGTTACTGCTACTGTCAAGCGTAACGTGGCGCTCGAGGACCTGAACAATCTCATTGACGACATCGAGTCCTACCTCAGGGACAACGGTATTACCGAGGTGCCCTCCCAGGAGATCGGCAAACTCGTGCTTCAACGTCTTATCGATGTGGATAAGGTCGCTTACGTTCGCTTTGCGTCTGTCTATCGCGACTTCAAGGACGTGGATGAGTTCAACGAGGAGCTGAGGAGCCTGGCTAATGAGTAGCGAGCGCATCAATCTTCCCATTATGAGACTCGACCACGAGGTTGAGCTTCCCACGTACGCCTACGAGGGCGATGCTGGGCTCGACCTTCGCTCCAACGAGGATGTCGTCCTCCAGCCCCTTGAGCGTCGCCTCATCTCCACTGGTCTCGCAATCGCGATTCCCGAGGGATATGCCGGTTTTGTCCTGCCCCGAAGCGGGCTTGCCTATCGAGAGGGCCTTTCGATGGCCAATGCGCCGGGCCTCATCGATGCGCACTATCGTGGTGAGCTCAAGCTTTGTGCCGTTAACCTTGATGGGGAGAATCCCATTAGCATCTCTAGGGGCGAACGAATCGCCCAACTTGTTATTCAAAAGGTTCCGGTCGTTAATCTCGTCGAGGTCGAAGAGCTTGATTCGACTGACAGGGGGACCGGGGGATTTGGTTCAAGCGGTGTCTAGCCGTTGAATAAGTCGCTCGTTCGGATTGTCCGATCGGGCGATTATTTCTGTGTTTCGAGCTACAAGGAAGGAAAGGCATTCGATGGAGAAGTTCTTTAAGGCGGCCGAGCGTGGGTCGTCTGCGACCCAGGAGCTGCGTGCGGGTCTGACCACGTTCCTCGCGATGTCCTATATCATTGCGCTGAACCCCCTCATCCTTTCTGGCGCTGGGGTCCCCATCTCCGCCACCATTACCAGCACCTGCTTCGGCGCCGGCATCATGACGATTATCATGGGCCTGTTCTCAAACCGTCCCATTGCCCTCGCCTCGGGCCTCGGGCTCAACTCCATGGTGGCGGTCGCCACCACGACGCTCTGCGGTGGCGATTGGCACGCGGGCATGGGCATCGTCCTCGTTGAGGGCATCGTCATTCTCTTGCTCGTCCTCTGCGGCCTTCGCCAGGCGATCATGGACGCGATTCCCGTCTCGCTTCGTCATGCAATTTCGGTCGGCATCGGCATTTTCGTCGCTATGATCGGCCTTTCGAATGCCGGTATCATCACGGGCAATGGCGACACGCTCCTTGCGTTGGGCCAGGTTACCCAGCCGTCCTTTATCGTCGGTGTCATTTCCATCGTCGCGACCATCATCTTCGTCGCGTTTGACGTCAAGGGCGCTCTGCTCCTCGGCATCATCGTCGCCGTCGTGAGCGGCATTCCCCTGGGCATTACCGGCACGCCGCAAGGTGTCTTCTCGCTTCCCGACTTCACGGCCTTTGGTGCTCCATTTCAGGCTGACTCCGAGGGTGTCATGGGTATCGCCAAGGTCATTGCCACCCCAGCCCTTCTCGTGACTGCATTCTCGCTCATGATGTCCGACTTCTTCGACACGATGGGTACTGCCATGGCAGTCGCCAAGGACGGCGAGTTCCTCGATGAGAACGGCAACGTCGAGGACATCCGCTCCATCCTCATCGTCGACTCGTGTGCGGCTTGGGTCGGTGGCCTCCTTGGCGCCTCTTCCGTCACCACGTTCGTCGAGTCCGCCTCCGGCGCCGCCGATGGCGGCCGCACTGGCCTCTCCTCGATCTTCTGTGGCCTCTTCTTCATTGTCTGCGCGTTCTTTGCGCCGGTCATTGCTGTTGTCCCCGGTGCGGCCACTTGCGGTGCCCTCGTTTATGTCGGCTATCTGATGATGTCTGAGGTTACTGCTATTGACTGGAGTGACTTGCTTGAGGGCATCCCCGCATTCCTTTCTATCGCTGGCATCCCCCTCACGTACTCCATGTCCTCCGGTATCGGTCTCGGCTTCATCGCCTATATAGTCGTTGCCATTGCCACCGGAAAGGTCAGGCAGATCAAGCCTCTCATGTGGGTCGCTGCGATTGCGTTCGCGGTCTACTTCCTGGTTGCCTAGCGGTCAGTTATCCCATTGGACATGTCGCAACGACTGTCCTGTCCGTCCCTGATTCGAAAGGATTCTTAATGGCTGAAAAAGAACGCGAGGTCATTGGCGTCAGTGACCGCGTCTCTGTTGGAAGGGCCATTCCCCTTGGCATCCAGCACATGATGAGTATGTTTGGCTCGACGGTTCTCGTTCCCGTCCTCGTCGGACTAAATCCCAACGTCGCCATCATGTGCTCCGGCATCGGCACCATCTGCTACCTCCTCGTGACCAGGAACAAGATTCCTAGCTACCTGGGGAGCTCCTTTGCCTTCATCAGCCCCATCCTCGCCGCAGTTGCCGCTACGGGCAGCCTGCACACCGCCCTGTCCGGCGTCGTCGTCGCGGGTCTCGTCTTCCTTGCGGTCGCAGGCATTATCAAGCTCGTCGGCACCGGCTGGCTTGACCGCCTGCTTCCGCCCGTTCTCGTCGCTGCCGTAATGATCGTCATCGGCGTCGGACTCTCGGCGACCGCTGCCAAGATGGCGCTCTACTCCTCGACTGACTCTTTCGTCGCCGAGGGTGCTATCGTTGCGGCAATCACACTTTGCGCGGCCGTTATCTTCTCGGGCATGGGGGGACTTGTCGGCACGCTGCCCATTCTTCTGGCAATCATCGTCGGCTACCTCATCTCGATGCCGCTTGGGCTCGTCGACTTCCAGGGCGTCATCGACGCTCCTTGGATTGGTCTTCCGCCCATCCAGACACCGCACTTTGACCCGGGTGCGATTGCTCTGATCGCCCCCGTTGCCCTTGTGGTCGTTATCGAACACATCGGCCATCTCCTTGCGGTGGGCGAGATCGTCGGCAGGGACTACCGCGACATGCTTCCTCGCTCTCTTGCTGGCGACGGCATCTCCACCGTCATCTCCGGCCTTCTTGGTGGCACGCCTACCACGACGTATGCCGAGAACATTGGCGTCATGAGCGTCACGCGCGTTTACTCCACGCAGGTGTTCTGGTATGCGGCTGGCTTCGCGCTGCTCGTCGGTGGCTTCTGTCCGAAGCTCGCGGCCTTTATCAACTCGATTCCTGTTCCCGTCATGGGCGGCGTTAGTCTCCTGCTGTTCGGCCTCATCGCATCCAATGGCCTTCGCATGCTGGTCACCAACAACGTCGACTTCGACCAGAACCGCAACCTGATGATCGCATCCGTCGTCATCATTTTGGGTGTCGGCATGGAGACGTCGAGTATCGCGATTCCGGTGGGGGACTACACCCTTCCTGGTATGGCGACCTCCGCTCTCGTCGGCATCATCATGAACCTCATCCTTCCCAAGGCGAAGGATGATGCAGTCGAACCTGAGTCTTCCGTTGCGGAGACCGAGTAGTATCAACGTGTCGCGCGTCGAGCCTCTATTTTCAGGGCAAAGACTTTAGTTTGCATTATCGGTCTCATGCATTTTGCGTGGGGCCGATTTGTTTGTACGCGATTTAAAATTGCGAGAGGGTAGAGTGATTTTAGGATGAGAATTAGATCGAATGGAGGTCACTATGAGCTCTACTGAGTTGCTGGACCTTGTCGTCATAGGCGCCGGTCCTGCCGGCCTTTCTGCGGCCATCTACGCGCAAAGGGCCATGCTGTCCGGTGTGGTGCTCGAACAGGAATCGGTTGGCGGTCAGGTCGTGCTTACGAGCGAGGTTGACAATTATCCCGGGGTCCCGAACGCCGATGGGTATTCGCTGGTGGAAGCCATGCAAAAGCAGGCAATTGACCTTGGATCCACGATTCGCCTGGAGAACGTCGAGAGTGTCTCTCGGCTTGATGACGGCATCTTTGAGGTTGTGACGCCTCAGGACACCTATCATTCCAAGGCTGTCATCGTCGCCGGTGGCGCCTCGCCGCGTGCGGCCGGCTTCGAGGGCGAGGCTAAGTTTAAGGGGCACGGGGTCTCGTACTGCGCAACCTGCGACGGCATGTTCTATCGCGGCAAGCATGTCTTTGTCATCGGCGGCGGCAACTCCGCTGCTGAGGAGGCGTTATTCCTCACCAAGTTTGCCGACAAGGTGACGATGGTCGTTCGCAAGGATCACCTGCGTGCGCAGGCTGCGGTCGCAATGCAGGTTGAGCAGAATGAAAAGATCGAGATCCGCTTCAACACTAGCGTGGTTGCGGTCGACGGCGACAACCTGCCGAAGTCTATCTCATTCAGGGACAACGTCACCGACGAGGTCGTTACTGAGAGCTACGGTGAAGGCTCGTTCGGCGTCTTCGTGTTCGTCGGCCGCGTGCCGGCTTCCGAGCTGCTTCGAGGTCTCGTACAAGTAGACGATGCGGGCTACATCGTTACGGACGAGCGCATGGCAACCTCGACGACTGGACTGTTCGCGGCAGGAGACATTCGACAAAAGCCTCTACGTCAGATTGTGACCGCAGCGTCTGATGGAGCGATTGCCGCGACCAGCGTGGCGGCATATTTGGGGCAGCCCATCGAAGGTTAGGCTCGCGTCGCTCGTAAATCTAACTTTCTTAATAAACGGCCGGGGAGACGCTCGACGGAGTTCTCCCGCTTTGGATGATAGTTATCGTATTATGTAAAGTAGTAGTTTCCGAACGCCACCAATCGGGGAGAAGCAGTTTGCTCTAACCTGTTCTTAGTCTGGAGCAGTTGACGCCGCTGGGCCCGTTGATTCATGAGGCATAACTAGTCGATTAGAAATATCTAGGGCCTCAAAGCGCCTTAGAATGGCTCGTTTGTATTTGTGCAGGTAGAAAGACAATTATTGGTAACAAGTCTAACTTGTTGATAGCCATTGCGTTCCGATGGCAATATCGGCTTTGAGATGGGTTTCATATTCGAGATCGTCGCTGAATCGCCTGAAATGGTTGATGCGAATGCTCGTCTACAAGTTCACTGTTGCCTAAGATCGTCTCTCATAGTTGTTAGGTGCTGTGTGTGACTTGCTCAAGAATCGTTGCGTCTGGAGCCGTTTGATGTCGTGGTACGGCAATGCCGGTCGAGATGTTATCGTGGCTGATTCCAACTTGTGCATTGTCAGGCTCCGTGTTCGGCGACCATTTTGTCAGCACTATTTCATGTTAACGTGCCTTGTCGTTTGGGCATGGTTACAAGCTCGGGTTGTTGTCTTAAGGTAGTGGCCTTCAGAGGCTCTATGTCGTTTGGGTACTGATAATCCTCAAGTATTTATGAAACCGTGATAATATATCTTATGTAAAGTATAAATGATACTTGCCTTTAATTGTCGTCGAGGTCAAGATATTCCTTCCTCAACCAAGGAGAAAGCCCGGCCTGAAACGAATATCTGTTTCAGGCCGGGCGGCTCTCATTCCCTTTGCGGTGTTTTGCGTGCTTGAAGGGCCTTACTTGTTGGCTGAGACATTTCTGTTTGCGAAGATGTCTCGAACGCGCACTCGAAGTCTGGAGGACTTGGGAGTCCAATTGCTCGTGAGCGAACTCGAGAGCATCTTCCACACTTTGTCGTACGATTCGTCCTCGCTTGACCCATCCATTAGAACCAGGCACTCGTCCAGCGACTCGAGTACGGTGTCGCCCGTTGGCGTGATGTCGCGGTTGGCCCTGCTGATCAAGACGATTCTCGTGTTGCTTGGCCATTCGATGTCGCGGAGCCGCTTGCCCTCGACCTTGGATCCTGCTCCCACGGTTATGGTGTGCAGGACCTTCTCCCCCGCCGGGGTGGCGCCAGAACCATTGGACCCCGGTTCCTTGCGGTTTTGCGTGGCACCCAGGAGATTGCCGAGCAGGTGCTCGTAGAACGGGTCGACGCCCGTGAGGTTCGCGGTGACGTACGAGAGAACAGACACGACCGAAACCGAGAGCAGGGCCTCGAGCGAGCCGGTGAGCTCGAACGCCAGAACGACCGCAGTAACCGGCGCACGCACGACTGATGCGAACAGCCCCGCGATGCCCAGTACTACGAAGTTGGGCAGAAACTCCTGCGGCAAGCCGAGCGCGTGAGAAGACACGGTTGCGAAGAGGTATCCGCAGAGCGCGCCCATGACGCAGAGCGGAAAGAGCGTACCGCCGGGCGCCCCAGACGCAAAGGCAAGCGTCGTCGCAAGGTACTTTCCAACAAGGAGGAATGCCACAGCTGCGACCGCCAGTGCCTGCGGAGACTCAAGGAGCTTCAGAATCTCCTCTCCACCACAGGTAAACTGGGGCGCGAAGAAGACCAGGACGGCGGATGCCGCAAAGGGCACCACCAGGCGCGCATAGGGCAGGAAGCGGTCGACGCGCGCGTACAGGCGCTCGCTTGCGAGGAACATCCCCCTGTTGTGCGCGGCGCCAAGCAGGCCAGAGAGCACGCCGAGCGCGATGACGTAGAGGTAGCACGCGTGCGGGAGGCTCTGCGCGAGGGGGAACTTGAGCACGGGCTGCAGACCGAGCACCTGCGACGCGATGAAGTCGGACGAGACCGCCGAGGCCATCACCGAGATGATCAACGGCGCGGTGAACTCCTTGTGGATCTCCTCGATCGCAAAGAGGACTCCGGTCAGGGGCGCGCTGAAAGCGGCTGACATGCCCGCGGCCGCTCCGCAGGTGACAAGCAGGCGCTCTTCTCCCCTGCCCCTTCCGATGATCTTCGAGACTGCCTTGCCGCCCATGGCGCCCAGCTGAACGCTCGGTCCCTCTCGGCCGAGCGAGAGGCCGCCGAGGCAGCAGAGCGTTCCCTCGATGAACTTTGCGAGCGTGACGCGCCACCACGGCATGTCGAGCTGGCCCATGACCTCAGCATCGACCTGCGGAATGCCCGATCCTTGCGTGTATGGCTCCCATACGAGCAGCTTGCAGGTAAGGACGCAGAGGAGAAGTGCACAGACGACCCAGGCCGCGATGAGCACAGGCTGTTCGCGCGCGACGCCGACGAAGACCCTCAGGAGCGACTCCGAGCCGCTGAGCACGTAGCGATAGAGGGTGACGATTGCCCCTCCTACGATGCCGACAAGCACGCCCTCGCCAATCATGTAGACCTGGAACCACCTTGACATGCGGCGCTCCAGCAGGGTGCCACCCGAGTCCGAACCTCTCATGCAAAGACCTCTCTGGTGGGACGGCCACCATAGCTGCTAACCTAAAAAAGCAGCGAGGACAAGCCTCGCTGCAGACGTGACACGCTATGTCGCGCCGTGGTGCGGGCGCTAGTGCACCTGGATGATGGTGAAGATCTCCTGCTGGAAGTCCTTCTTCACGACATCGCGCGGGTTGAGGTAGCACAGCTCGAGGCCGAACGCGAAGCCCTCGACCTCTCCGCCGGCCTGCTCAATGAGCTTGGCGCATGCGACCGCGGTGCCGCCCGTGGCGATGAGATCATCGACGATGAGGCACTTGTCGCCGGACCTGATGGCGTCCTTGTGAATCTGGAGCTGGTCGGTGCCGTACTCCAGGTCGTACTCCTGACTGTAGACCTCGCGGGGAAGCTTGCCGGGTTTGCGGGCGGGGACGAAGCCGACGCCCATGCGGTATGCGACGGGAGCTCCGATGAGGAAGCCGCGCGCCTCGGCGCCGACGATCTTGGTAACGCCGGCATCCTTGAAGTGCTCGGCAATCTCGTCGACCATGCCGCAGAAGCCCTCTGCGTCTGCAATCAGGGGCGTGACGTCCTTGAAGATGACGCCGGGCTCTGGGTAGTCGGGAATGTCGACGATGAACTTGTCGTAGTCCATTGTTCTCCTCTACTTCATCTGGCTAAAGGTGCTGCCGATCTGACGCCTGATAAGGCCTTCCCTTACCTGGCCGGTGAGGAGAAGCATCTGACTGAAGGCGTGCTCGAACTGCTGACGGTCCTCCTCGGTGGGATCCACCTCGACGCCACCAGCCTTGCGAGCATACACCATGAGGGCCTGCTCGAACATCAGACTCTCGCGGTTCACGGAGGTAACGTATTGGCGCAGGTTCTTCGGTCCGATACCGAAGTGCTGCAGCTGGTCGCAGATGCGAATGAGGCTGAGGTCGCGACCGTCGACGAGGTCGCGACCGTGCGGCGACCTCTTTAGCGAGATCAGCCCGACCTCCGCGAGCTGGCGGACGAAGCTGACCGAGCAGTTCGCGACCTCGGGCATGCGGTCGATGGGATGCAGCTTGTCGGCATCCTCGTCCTCGGACTCGACCGAACGGTACCCGATGGCGGGCGACGACTCGAGCTCGGGGGAAAGCCCTTCTCCCCCATCGAGCTGCTTCTTGATGACCGAAAGCGGGAGGAAGCGGTTCTTCTGCAGGTAAAGGATGGTCTCGAGCCTGTGGAGGTCCTTCTGGGAGTACAGACGGTAGCCTGCCGGCGTGCGCGAGGGGTTGAGCAGCCCCTCGTCCTCAAGGTAGCGGACCTTGCTGATGGAGAGGCCTGGGTACTGCGACTGGAGTCGCTTGACCACCTTGCCAATTGTGAGATATCCGGCTTCAGGCATGGCTTAGTTACCGGTCTCGATTCGCGTGGGCCTCTGGTTGGTATGGAACACCATGCGAAACGTGCCGATCTGGATGGTGGAGCCGTCCTTGAGCATTGCCTTGTTGACGATGGCACCGTCAACCCAGGTGCCGTTGAGCGAGCCGAGGTCCTCAACCGTAGCGAAGCCCGACGAGATGCCGGAAAGGTCGACGCGCGCGTGGTGGCGCGAGACGGTCATGTCGTTCAGGAACACGGAGTTGCTCGGGTCACGGCCGATGGTAACGATGGAATCGGTCAGCTCGAAGTTGGACCCCATCTGGGGACCCTTGACGATTACGAGCGAGGGGTTGGCGGGCGTCGCGTCGCCCATGAGGTCAGGAGACGTGGCATCCGACGACGGCATCCTGAAGATGCGGGTTGCGCCGGAATCGGGCTCGTTGTTGTGTGTGGGCTGCATGTGTCGTATCTCCCATCTATATCTGCGTAACGCTCACTATCATACACCCTTATCTGCAGGCAACGCAGTCCATCTCGATGAGTGCCCCCATGGGAAGGCGCGAGACACCCACGACCGAGCGTGCCGGCGCGGGCGTCACGAAGCGCTTGGAATAGACCTCGTTCACCTTGTCGAGGTCGTCCAGATTCACGAGGTAGAGGGTTGTTTGGGCGACGTCGGAGAGCGTGCAGTCGCATTCGGCGAGAATTGCCTCCACGATATCGATGATGCGCTCGGTCTGCTCGGCCACCCCAGCTTGAATGACCCTCTTGCAATCGTTTGGGTCGATGGCGACCTGTCCCGATGCGAAAACGAGCCTTCCTGCGGTGGTGCCCTGCGAATACGGACCCTGCGCGTCGGGGGCGTACGGTGCGTTGATCGAGTATTTCATGTCTACCTTCCGATGGTATCCAGCTTGCGTTCGTGAGCGACCGAGACGAGCCTCTCGAGCGCGCCCTCGATGACGTCGCTGGGGCAGGCGAGGTTGAGCCGCTCGAAACCCGAGCCCTGCGTGCCGAACTTGGGACCGTGGTCAAGAAAGAGCATGGCCTCCTGCTCAAGGATACGACTGCGCTCTGCGTCGGCAAGGCCCCATGCCCTGAAGTCCATCCAGGCTAGGTAGGTGCCCTCGAGGGGCATTACCTTGACGCCCGGCAGGTAGGCCTCGATGGCGCCGCGGAGGATGCCGTAGTTATTCTCTACCACGCCAAGCAGCTGCTCGAGCCATTCGTCGCAGAGCGTGTAGGCCGCTATCGTGGCCGGATAGGCGAAGGCGTTCAGCTGGAAGAAGGCGGCGTCGGCCATGCCCTCCTCGAAGCGCTCGCGAAGATGTTCGTCGGGCACGAAGATGGCCGAAGACTGGCAGCCTGCGATGTTGAAGCTCTTGCTGGGAGAGGTGCACACGACGATGTGGTCGTAATCGCTCGGGTCGGCGACGCCCATGATCGAGGTGAAGTCGTGCCCCGGCATCGTGACGTCGCCGTGGATCTCGTCGGACACGACGATGACGTCGTTCTGGACGCAGATGTCAAGCAGTCTGCGGAGCTCAGCGGGCTCCCACACGCGCCCGACGGGGTTGTGTGGGCTGCAGAGCAGAAGCAGACGCGCTCGCGGGTCCGCGGCTTTTATGGCGAGGTCTTCGAAGTCGATGCGGTAGCGCGGTCTGCCGGCGGTGCCGAGCGCGTCCCCGTCGGGCGGCAGGAGCGGGTTTTCTACGACACGCCTCCCGCCGCGCTCGATGGCGTCTCTGAAGGGGCGATAAACGGGTGGCTGGATGATCACGCCGTCGCCTTCGGAGGCGAAGCTGCGAACGGCGTTGAAGAGGGCGGGCACGACGCCCGGGGTCGTGGCGATCCAGTCCTTCTCGGCTGGCCATCCGTGCCTGCGACGCTGCCAAAGCACGCAGGCCTCGTAGTACTCGTCGGTAGGATCGGTGTACCCCAGGCAGCTGGTCTGGGAGAAGCGCGAGAGCGCCTGCGCGATGGGAGGCGCAAGCGGAAACTCCATGTCCGCGACGGATAGGGGAACTATGCCGTGAAAGGCGGACGGGTTGATCTTGAGCATCGAGTTCCACTTGCTGGAGCCTGACTCCGACCTCTGGGGACGCGTGGTGAAGTCATAGCGCATTGGGTCCCTCCTTAGCTGATGCCACGTGCGCGCTAGCGGCGCGCCTGGCCTCAGCTTATCCCACGTCTTGGAGAGACTGCCTGCCAACTCGACGAGTGCCGGGCTCCCTCCGCGCGCGGTCGAAGCGGATCGTCTTCCACCTACGAGAAGAGCGCACGCGCGCCCACGTAGTCGCGTCCGTCGCGCAGGAGGTCGTGCGCAAGCAGCTTCTTGCCCTCTAGCTCGAGGCGCCCCTCGGTCGCAAGGTGACGCGACCACGGCAGCCCGTCATGGCATAGGGACCCGAAATCGCCCACGCCCAGGGGTGCCACGGACTCGAAGGAGAGCATGCTCCTCCAAAGCGTACGAGCAAGGGCGGGCGAGACGAGCATGAGGTACGCTGGCTCCTGCGCCACCTCTACGCAGATGGTGAGCGCGGCGATGCGCTTGTCAAGCAGGAGGCTGCGCACTTCTTCGGATTGCGGAAGCTCGTTCACGCCGTCAACGTAGTCGGCGAGCACCGGCGTGGCCGAGCGACCCCACAGCAGGAGTGGCACGAGCTTGTGCGAGACGTCGTCGGTCTTGAGTCCGTCGTAGGGGCGGTAACCCTTTTGCTCCACGGTCGAGAGGAACGAGAGCCAGGCGCCGAGCATCTCTGCCCTGGGTGACGCGTCGATGGCCAGGTACTCGTGGTCTCCAGTCCTTACGGTCAGCGGGATGGACGCCACGCTGCCGTCGCCGACGAGGACCGCCTCGAAGGCCGCGGCGCCAACCGAAAGCGTCTTGCCGCCGAATGCGGCATTCCCGAAGCTGGCTGCGGGCTCGCCGCCTGCAAAGAGCATCGTCGTTCCCGTGAGGTCGGCCAGCAGGCAGCCGTCATGAAGCCTTTCGCTCAGGCTCTCGGTTGTGGGGTACGAGAGCGGGCGCTGGGCTCCCCTCCACTCCCCCATCTGAGCTCCAAGGAGCTCATGCTCCTCGAGTAGGACACTGGTTACGATGCCGTCATTGTTTTCGCTCATGCTGCGGTCAGCTCCGTCATGTCATAGAAGAGTGGTAGTGCGAACACGTTGAAGGACGAGACGTTCGTGATGACTCGCCCCGTGGAATAAGTCGCGTAGGCAAGCGGGCGCCCGTTCTGGTACCAGCTTGCGTAGCCCGTCGGTCCGTTGGCGTCGGCGAGGGTAGACTTTGCAAGCGTGCAGGAGTAGGTGATCCTGCTTCCAGGAAGGTAGCGACCCCGTGCGTCTGACTGGGAAGTGGTGACCACCTTGCCCCAGAAACCCAGCGAGTAGGTCGAGAGGCGAATGGGCCAGGACTTGCGCGTGAAGGTCACGCCCTTCATGTAGCTGTCGTACACCCAGTCCATCAGGATGGCGGTGTCGCTGAAGCGACCCTCGTGCGTCTTGCACCCGAGCACGCACGAGAAGGTTTGGATGCCGTGTCTCCTGCTCGAACCGAGGAACGTCGTGCCGGACTCGACGGCACCCGTCTTGATTCCGCAGAGCCCCGCATAGCTGCCCATGAGGTCGTCGGTCGATTGGAATGTCTTGGGCTGCCCGCCGACCGTAAGCGTCACGCTGTGCGTGGTGACGGCCTGCGCGATGAGTGGGTAGTTCTCGAGCGCGTAGCGACCCATTATCGCAAGGTCGTGGGCGCAGGAGTAGTGCCCGTCGGCCTCCAGCCCGTGCGGGTTCACGAAGTGTGTGTTCGTCATGCCCAGTTGCGCGGCCTTCGCGTTCATGAGCTCGGCGAAGGCATCCTCGCTGCCCGCGACCGCGATGGCGATGTAGGAGGCTGCGTCGTTTCCCGAGTAGACGAGCATTCCCATGATCAGGTCGCGCAGGGTCGGGGTCTCTCCCGGCTTGAAGCCGCAGAGCTGCGCGTCGGCTTGGAAGCTGAGCCCGTCGGGAATCGTGACGGGCGTGTCAAGCGAGATGCCCGAGTCGAGGGCGACCATTGCGGTCATGATCTTGGTGATGGATGCCATGGGCATCTGGGCCTGGGCGTTGTGGCTCGACAGGACGTTGCCGTCCTGGTCGATGATCTCCCAGGCTTGGGCCTCGGCGGGATGCGGACCGTTCTCGCCGTCGTTCGCGTCCGCGGCGAGCGCGCGGACCGGCATCGCTACGATGAAGAGAAAGGCGACCAGCACGACGAAGGCCGTCAGGAGCGCAACGCGTCTGCAGACGCGAGAATCGGAGGACCCATGGATCCCCCGTACGGCCAAACAGGTTGAGAAGGACATTAGAACACCTCGTCGATGCGATGGCCCACCGAACGCGCCTTGTGAACGTAGAAGGCGCCCTTGCACGTGTACTCGAGGGCGGCAAGTGCCGAAAAGAGCACGCCGGCGTAGACGAAGAAGATGCCGAGGCACGAGGAGGACCCGTTGAGTCCCGGAAGCCAGGAGGCGGAAACGAGCCCGAGGCCATCGACGTGCGGGATGCCCAGGAGCATGAGGGTGAAGCCCGTCATGAGGCAGGCGGTAGCCGCCTTGCCGACGTAGACCACGTCAACGGGACGGCCTCGGTACTTCTGCAGGTAGATCCCACCGAGGAACAGGTAGCTGTCGCGGCAGACGATGAAGATGGCGATCCACAGGGGAAGGTCTCGTGCGATGATGAGGCCGAAGACTCCAAGGAACAGCAGGAGACGGTCCATCACTGGGTCCATCATCTTCCCGAGCCAGCTGACCGTCTGTGTGCGTCGCGCCACCTGGCCGTCGAGGAAGTCGGTGACCGCGGCGACGGCATAGCACGCGAGCGCGAGGTAGCGGTTCTCGCCGTTGATGTAGAGGAAGAAGAAGACGAGCGTAAGCACGAGACGGCAAAAGGTGATGAGGTTCGCAAGAGTGAAGATCTTATGCGACGGGTTCTCGGATGACCCTACCGGCGCGCTGGTGCCCTGCTGCTGCGCCCTGAAGGCGTCCGGGTCGACCTGGTTCTTCACGTTTTGCTTGATTCGCGTGCTTGTCTGGGACACGTATTGCTCCTTGGGTATCGTCCAACGTTCTGTATATTACCCGTTTAGGCCAATGCGGAGCCAATGTGCGGAGCTTCTCCACCGCCCAGCGCGTCCTTCGCTGCCGATTTGCCGCCGTACAGCGGCTTGAGACGAGATTTTGCGCACGGGGGCGAGCCGTCGTGAGAACATTCGAGAAAATTGTGAGCTCGTTTGACGAGCGGGTTTTTAGCGGTCGGAGGTTTTCATGGCAGACGGTCTTGACGGCATCGAGGACGAGGAGACTACGATCATCACCCTCAACTACGACGATGGAACGAGTGAGGAGTGTGAGGTCATTGGTGTGTTCGGCCACGACGGAAGCGATTACATAGCGCTTGGCCCCGTCGAGGACGAGGATGACGTCTACCTGTATCGCTATCACGAGGGCGACGACGAGACGTTCAGCATCGCCGAGATTGAGGACGATCTGTTCGATTCCGTGGCCGAGGCCTACACGCAGATCATGGAGGAGGCCACGGCCTAGGGGGCTGGCGCTCGCCCGTTCTTCGTATCTTGGCCAATATTAGATATACGACGGCGTCGGACACCCATTGTCGAAATGACAGCTTGTCATCTCCGAAGTTTTGCGCAAAGAAAAAGACCGCACAAAGTGCGGTCTCATAATAATCTGGTCGGGTGGACTGGATTCGAACCAGCGACCCCTTGACCCCCCAAGGCGCAATCCTTGAAGAATGTCAATAGACAACGCAGGACATCACTTCCATAAATTGTGCTGTTTAACTGGGCATTTGCGTACTTTCATCAACATCAGGCGACCACAACCCCCGTCATGTAAAGTCGTCCGCAGGACACACATGGGACACCGTGTCCTATGTGTGTGTCCTTTGTGTCCTGCGAGGGCCCCTCCCCGCGGGCGGATGGTTCCAAGTTTTGGGAGGAACGATGGCGAGGAAGCTCAGCAGCGGCTAGTGTACAAGAACCAGAGGCTCGGGAAGTGGCGCCTCGCGATAAGCTGGCAGGACGACGACGGCAGGCAGCACAAGATGACCCGCTCCACCCAGGTGTCGTGCTACGAGGACAAGGTCGGCAGGAACGGGAAGGTGAGAAGGGACAACCGCGGCAGGGACGCAGCCGAGCAGCTCCTGCGGAAGTGGCGCGACGAGGAGGTCCGAAAGGACGAGGAGCTCTCCGGCACCGTCTCCTGCGAGACGCCTGTCTACCGCTACGTCCTCGACTACATAGACCTGAAGGAGTCCACCGGCAACATCTTCGCCTCCACGGCCGACGGCTACCGCTGGTACGCGAAGCACCTCCTGGGCACCGAGCTCGGCAAGACCCCCGTGGGGCACGTCACCGCACGGCAGATCCAGGAGTTCGAGCGCGACATGGTGCAGGACGGCTACGGCGGAAACACGGTCTCGCACACCCACGTGCTCCTCAAGACCGCCTTCATCAGGGCGCGCAAGCTGGGCGACATACCCTCCAACCCCTTCGACCTCGTCGACGCGCCCAAGAGGCCTACGAAGCCGATAAACTCGCTCGACGCACAGAGCGTCCGGCAGCTCAACCAGACCTTGGGGAGCGTCGCCGACCCGTTCTCGACCGCCGTGCTCCTCGCGCTCATGACGGGGATGAGGCAGGGGGAGATATGCGCCCTCAGGTGGCAGGACGTCGACCGCGTGTCACGTAAGATCCGCGTCTCGCACGCCCTCACGAGGGCGAACGGCACGTTCGCGCTCTCCACCCCGAAGCCAGGAGCTCCGCTAGGACCATCCCCTACGGCGACGAGCTCGCCCGCGTGCTGGAGGCGAGGGCACGCGCGATGCACGGCGAGCGCGAGGCGATGGGGCTCGACTGGGACGAGGGCCTCTTCGTCGTGGGGAACGCCGTGACGGGCGCCTGGAAGAGCCTGATGGCGCTCGGGCAGGAGTGGAGGGCGTTCGTGAGGGTGGCGAAGCTCGTGGGCTCTCAGGGCGAGCCGCCGAGGTTCCACGACCTTAGACACACCTTTGCGACCATGGCGATTGGGTCGGGCGTGGACGTGAAGACCGTGAGCGCCATCCTCGGCCACTCCAACGCCGCGATGACCCTCAACGTCTACGCGGACGCGCTCGCCGACAGCAAGAAGGTGAGCATGGACCTCATGGGCAGGATCATGTCCGCGGGGCTCTCGTAGGCCGTAGAATCAGGCATCGCCAGCCGCAGGACGACCAGATGGGCGGGTTTTGGAATGGAGCAACAGGACAAGGGCAGAAAGCCGAAGCTCGACCCCGAGGGGCAGGTGGCCTTCCTCAGGGGCAAGGGGGTCACGTTCGAGCGCATGGGCGAGGCAGACGCCATGCACTACCTCTCGCAGGAGTCGTACCTCTTTTCAGCGTACGCGTACCGGACGCTCTTCCCGAAGCGCGTCGGAGGGGCGCACGACGGCGAGTACGCGAACCTCGACTTCCGCGACCTGGTGGACCTGGAGCGGCTCGACCGGGATCTCAGGACGGCGCTCCTGCCGCTCGCGCTCGATGCGGAGCACCTCGCGAAGGCGCGGGTGCTCGACGAGGTGGCAAGGCGGCCTTCCGAAGATGGCCATTCCATCGTGCGCGACTACATAGCGTCGCTCTCCCCCTCCGAGCGCTCCCGGAGGGCGGCGGAGATTTCGAGGCTCCGGCGCGACGAGTACTCCGGAGACCTCCAGAGGCACTATCCCGCCGAGATGCCCATATGGGTGCTACTCGAGCTCTCCTCCTTCGGCACCGTCGCGGACATCTACCGCTTCTGCGCGAACCGATGGGGCGACCGCCCCATGCTGCGAGAGCACTACTTCCTCAGGTCTGCGAAGGGGGTGCGCAACGCCTGCGCCCACTCCTCCGCGATAATCAACGGGTTCGGCTCCGCGAGCCACGATGCACGTCCGGCGCCGGACGCCCTCACCGTCGCCCTGCGCGACGCGGGCTTCTCGAAGAGGTCTAGGGCGTCCAGGATGAGGAACCCACGCCTCCAGCAGATAGCCTCGCTCCTGCTCCTCCACAGGCGCATGGCCGAGGGGACCGCGCTCGCAGGCGAGGCGTCTGCAGAGCTCCGCTACCTTGCCGATGACATTAGGTCCGTGCTCTCTGTAACCCGTCCCGACGCCTCCGCGGAGGCGTCCATGGAATTCCTCGCCGAGCTGGTTGACCGCTGGTTCTGATCGGGTATAGTGTATATGGATGTCAAAACCCGAGAGGGTTTTATGTGGCGGGGACGCGTGAGCGCCTCCGCCTAATTTTTTGCCTTTCAGATCCGGCGCGCCCGCCGCCTTCCGGGATCGTAGCGTGTCGACCTTGGGGCATGCGCGCGATGCCCCTGCCACGGTGACCGATCCGACCACCATCCAAAGCGGGTCCGAACGAGGCGCCCGGGCGCCGAACGTCACGATTCGCGGGTCGTCGGCACCGGTACCAAATTCCCGACATTTGCCCGTAGAATCCCCGCAACGCATTGCCACCAATCGCTCCCGTCCGTCGTAGCATAGCTGCCACATCAAGCGGTCACGAGGACTGGAGGATATGCCATGAAGTGGATTTACGACGCTTGCGGCAACGCGGACCTCGAAGAGGTCGCATTCGCGGAGAGGGGCGTCTCGGCGATACTGGAGTACGTCGACCTCTCCTCTACGCCCCGAGGGACGCTGCGGACGCAGCGATGTGCCTCCTGGGGCGCTTGGTAAGGGAGCTCGCCGAGGCGACCGTGTCGCATGGCAATGCAGGGGACGACGAGTCTGCGCGTTAAGCTCTGCTCGCCGCTTTTCTCCGAAAGGCCGTCTTGCCCGCCGGTCACGCCGCCCCCGCGGGGGCGGCGTGACCTTGTGCGATGGTGCCCTTCCGACATCCGCTGCGACGGTGATAGCTGCTCCATCCCCTATCCACGCGCCCGTCGAAAGCGTCCAACCGGCGCAGGAGCACAGTGTGCTTCTGCGCCGACACCTCCACGCCCTTCCCCGCCAAAGACGCTGGCACAGGGAGCAAGCACCTCTTCCCGCTCCCTGACGGCCCGCGCGACGGGACGCGGTTTGTAGTACGTAAATAGTACGTCAGATAGTACGTATAAGAAAAAAGGTCAGAGGCTTAAGCCTCTGACCTGCGATTTCATGGTCGGGTGGACTGGATTCGAACCAGCGACCCCTTGACCCCCAGTCAAGTGCGCTACCAAGCTGCGCCACCACCCGTTGCTTTGACGTTTGCGAATTCGCTTCGCTTCCCGCCTGCGGTTGAATACAATAACGAACATCATCTTGATGTGCAAGCAAAATTTGAAAAAGAATTTTGCAGTCCCATTTTTGGTAGCAAGACGAGCGATCTACCTGTGGGTATTGACGTACTTTCAGATGCGGCAATTGTAACGAGGCGATGTACACACTCATGAAGGACCAAAGCGCGACGGGCGAAGGCCCCAACTTCTTCGAAAGGGCCTTTGACGTGGTAAGGCAGATCCCGCAAGGGCGCGTGGCAACCTACGGTCAGGTGGCCACGCTCATGGGCGAGCCGCGCAAGGCGCGCTTAGTTGGCTTCGCCATGCACCAGTCGCCCGGATTATCTGGAGGTGTGCCCTGCCATCGCGTCGTTTACGCGGATGGCTCGTTGACTCCGGGGTTTGCCTTTGGCGGTCCCGGCGAGCAGCGAAGGCTCCTGGTCACCGAGGGGGTCACTTTCACGAAGGACGGAAAGGTCGACCTTGAGAAGCATCGTTGGGAGGCCGGGGTCTAACAGAGGTCCTTAGGGCGGCGGCGGTATCTAGTGATTTGTTGCCGTGTGGTCGGGCCTGGGCCAAGCCTAGCGCTAGCGAAGCCTGAAGCCACAGCCCTCAATCGCAATGCTGCCCTCGCGCTGCATGAGCGACAGCTCACGCGAGAGCGCCGACCTGTTGGCGCCAAGGTACGCGGCGAACTGCGCCCTTGTGAGCGGTACAGAAATCACTTCTCCTTTGCTCTTGCCTTGGCGTGCGGCCTCGATGGAGAGGTAGGTCAGGACCTTCTGCCTGAGCGTGCGCTGCGAGACGACCTCAAGCCTCTGCATCAGGAGCACGTTCTTCTGGCAGAGCATGGAGACCATGTTCGAGGCGAGGCGCTGGTGGAATCTGCAGGAACGGGAACAGGTGCGGTTGATGCGGCTGAAGTCCAGAAACAGGAGGCTGCTCTGGCTGGCGGCCCGAAACGTGACGCGCGAGGTCCGCGTCGGTCCGCAGGCGAACGACTCGCCGACGAGTTCCCCAGGATAGAGACAGGCGAATATCGACTCGTTTCCGTCGATGTCCTGGGTGACCATCTGCACAGAGCCCTCGACGATTGCGCCGACTAGGCTCACCCTCTGCTCGGCGAGGATGATGGTCTGGGACTCGTCGAAGTCGCGCCGTGACAGTGACAGGCAGCCGGACATTAGCATGAGCTCTTCGAGCGAGATGCCCTCGAAGAGGGGAAGGCGCGCCAGCTCGGGTTCGCTTACGGGGATGGTCCTTGGCGGGAGGACGAGCGGCCTGGGAGCTCTGCCGTCAGATGATGTCACTTGCAACTCTCCCCTCTCCGCCGGTCTGCTCGCGACCTCCTGTCGGCACGGTCGAGAAGGGCGAGTCGTTCGCGCCTGGTAGGCCTGGCGGGATCGTGGGGCCTTGCGAACTACTAAAAGTATACGCAAGGAGAAGTACGTGGTTACGGGTACGAGGCGGTGGCGACGACGTCCACGCCCGTCCCACAAACGTCCGCGAGGACGACCTGGCCCATTCGAACCGGCGGGCTCACGCGGACGGAAGCAAGGGCCTCCATGACGTCGCGAACGAGGTCCTTGGGGACGTCTTGCGCAGTCTTGACGGGCAGCATGGGCGCGGGAGTCCTTCCCGCCACACGGACGGTGCTTGTCACGACGCGTGTGGGGTTGGTAAGCTCCTTGCGGGCATAGGCGTCCCCGCGCGGACAGGCGTTGCCCCCGACCGACGCGACCTCTGTCCCCGAGAGCCGCGCGACGAGGTGACAACCCCTGGGACACCGGATGCACGTCAGTTCTCGCATGATGCCTGTCGATGTCGCCCGGTCAGTCATGTCAGCCCTCTTCCAGCGCAATCGTGATGACGTCGTCACCCGAGAGTCCCTCGAGGCAACTGGCGCGAAGCCGTACGGTCAGCATCTCGGCCGGCACGAGCGCCACGTGGCGGCGATGGGAGACACGGCGGCCGCCGACGTAGACGCTGACGCAAACGTCCCGGTAGACCGCGTCGACACGAAAGCGCAGCGTGAGAGCGTCTTCGACCGCAGATGGCCTCACGAACGACGGAACGGCGCAACGGACGCCCCGCGCGCACTCAACCGGAAACGACCCTTCGCCCGACATGGGGGCCGTCGGCGCGGAGGGAGCGTCCTTCTCGATGGCCGCACGTAGGGCAAAGCGAGCGGCGCAGGAGCCGGCGTGTGCCGACTCCTCACTCACGTAGTCGACCAAATCATGCACGTGCAAGACGTTTCCGCAGGCGAAGATGCCGGGCGCGGAGGTCTCGAGGCTCTCGTTGACGCGGGCGCCGTGGGTGGTCGGATTGATGTCGATTCCCGCCTGCTGGGCAAGTTCGTTTTCGGGAAGGAGGCCCACCGAGAGCAGCAGCGTGTCGCACGGCACGCGGCGCTCCGTACCCGCAATGGGACGCAAGTCCTCATCTACCTGCGCTATGGTGACCGCCTGGACGCGCTCCGCGCCCTCGATGTTGACGACCGTATGCGAGAGGAGGAGTGGAATGCCGAAGTCCTCGAGGCACTGGACGATGTTTCGCTTGAGTCCGCCCGAGTAGGGCATGATCTCGCACACACAGCTGACATGAGCACCCTCGAGGGTCAATCGGCGCGCCATTATTAGGCCGATGTCGCCCGAACCGAGGATGACCACCTCGCGCCCGGGGAGGAATCCGTCCACGTTGACCAGGCGCTGCGCGGTGCCCGCGGTATAGACGCCGGCAGGCCGCGTGCCGGGGATGTCGAGCGCACCACGCGGGCGCTCGCGGCAGCCCATTGCCAGCACGATGGATCCCGCCGCGACGCGGAAGACGCCGTCTCGGGCGTTTACGGCCACCACCTCCCTGTCCGCGGACAGGGAGAGCACCGTCGTGTTGAGGAGGTACTCCACCTTGAGCTCCCGGGCGCGCTCGACGTAGCGCGCGGCGTACTCAGGTCCGGTGAGCTCCTCGTTGAAGGTGTGTAGGCCGAATCCGTTGTGGACGCATTGGTTGAGTATCCCGCCCAGGCGCCCGTCTCGCTCGAGGATAAGGACGGAGCGCGCGCCCCGCTTCCGCGCCGAGATGGCGGCAGCGAGGCCCGCAGAGCCTCCACCAACGACGAGCACGTCGACGGAGCGACTCACCATCGGTTCGCTCGAGCTAGCCATGGGGTGCAACCTCCTTGGTGTTGCCGGCTAGGTAGCGGGAGGCCCCGCCCTTTTTGGTGACCATCGCAAAGGGGATGTCGGGGTGCTCCTGCGAGATGATCTGCATGATGCGCGGGCAGCAGAAGCCGCCCTGGCAGCGTCCCATGGTTGCCCCGGTGCGGCGCTTGACCGCATCGACCGAGCGGGCGCCGCGTCGGCACGCTTCGCGAATCTGCCCCTCGCTCACGAGGCAGCAGCGACAAACGATGTTGCCGTAGCTTGGGTCGCGCGCGATGAGCTCGTTCCATTCCTCCGGCGAGATGCAGTTTAGGTTGACGTAGCCTCGCCTGCGAGGCTGAAAGTCCGGGCGGGGCCCGCGGGCCCGCCCCATGCGCGCGAGGGCCCGGAGCACCTCGGACGCGACCATGCGGCCGATTGCGGGACACGCCGTGAGGCCCGGGCTCTCGATGCCCGCGCAGTCCACGAAGCCCGGGGCCTCGGGCAGCTCGCCGATTGCGAAGTCATGCTCCGGACGGTGGGCGCGCAGGCCCGAGAAGGACGCGATGACTTCGCGAAACGGGATGTCCCGCACCCCGAGAGCGCTCCTGCACCTTACGGCTCCAAGGCCCGCGGCGGTGGTCTGGGTGCCTTCGCGGTCGTCGACGTCGTCCGCGGTTGGTCCGACCAGCAGGTTGCCGTGGACGGTGGGCGTGACGAGCACGCCCTTGCCCATCTTGGTGGGAAGCGTGAAGACCGTGTGGCGCACGTGACTACCGGCAGAGGTGTCGAGAAGTTCGTACTCCCCGCGCCGAGGCACGATTGCCATTCGGTGGGGGCTCACCATGTTGTGGATCTGGTCGGCGTAGATGCCGGCGGCGTTCACGACGCAGCGGGAGCGCACGACGCCTCCGCCGGCGTGGACCAGCCAGAGCCCTCCCTCCCGCTCGACGGACTCAACGCGCGACCCGAAGGAGAAGCCGACGCCGTTTTGGCGGGCGTTTTCGAAGAGCGCGATGACGAGCCCAAAGGGGTCGCAGATGCCGGCCGTGGGCGCCCACAGGGCGCACGTGGCGGCATCGGACACGTTGGGTTCCATGCGACGGAGCTCGTCCTTCTCGACCACGCGAAGGCCGGGCACGCCGTTTGAGCGGCCGCGCTCCAAAAGCGCCTCGAGGGCGGGACGCTGGTCCTCGCACGTGCACACGACGAGAGAGCCTACGGGCATGAAGGCGAAGTCGAGCTCTTGGGCGAGCCCTGGGAAGAGGGCGTTTCCCTCGACGTTGAGACGGGCCATGAGGGTCCCGGGATGGGCGTCGAACCCAGCGTGGACGATGGCGCTGTTGGCCTTGGAGGTGCCGCAGCCGACGTCGTCGGCCGCCTCTAGCACCAGATAGCGCCCGTCCGTTCGGGAGAGCTCGCGCGCGGCGGCGCAGCCGCTTGCCCCGGCGCCAACAATGACGCAGTCCCAAATGATGTCCTCCATGGCACCTCCGTGGCGGGCCGCCCAGCGATAGCGTGACTGTCGCACGTAAGACCATCATAGCGAGCCGCACCGAGGCGGCGGTCCCAGGGGCGGCGGATGGCCCGGATGCGGGCGTAGGTGCGCGCCTGGCGCGAGGCGCCAAGGTCACTAGCTGGCGAACTGGCTTCGGTACAGCTTCGCGTAGAAGCCGCCCCTCGCTAGGAGCTCCTCGTGCGTGCCGCTTTCGATCAGCCGTCCGTCGCGCATGGCCAGGATGCAGTCAGCACCCTTGATGGTCGAGAGCCTGTGGGCGACGACCAGGGAGGTGCGACCCTCCATCATGCGGTCGAACGCATCCTGAACCTGCAGCTCGGTGCGCGTGTCGATGGAGCTCGTGGCCTCGTCGAGCAGCAGCACCGCCGGATCGGTCAGCATGACGCGGGCGATGCAGAGAAGCTGCCTCTGACCCTGCGATAGGCTTCCACCATCCTCCCCCACGACAGTGTCGTAGCCCTGGGGGAGCTGCATGATGAACTTGTGCGCGTGGGCGCGGCGGGCCGCCTGCTCGATCTGCTGGCGCGTGGCGCCGGGGCGGCCGTACGAGATGTTCTGGGCGACGGTGCCCTCGAAGAGCCAGCTCTCCTGAAGCACCATGCCAAAGGCCGAGCGCAGCGTTTCCTTGGTCATGGTGGCGGTGTCTCGCCCGTCAAGCAGGATCCGGCCCGCATCGAGCTCGTAGAAGCGCAGCAGGAGATTTATGAGCGTGGTCTTGCCGCAGCCCGTGGGACCGACAAGCGCGAAGCGCTTGCCAGCCGGGATGTGCAGGCTGAGGCCTGTGATGAGCGGATGGTCGGGTGCGTACGAGAAGGACACGCTCTCGAAGTCGATGCGTCCCTCGAAGCGCTCGGGGCAGGCGGAGGCCGCATCCGCAGGGGGCGTCTCGGGCGCGCGGAGGACGTCCTTCTCGTCCTCTGCGTCCAGCAGCGCGAGGACCCTTCGGGCGGAGGCGAAGGCCGTCTGGACCTGCGTCACGACCGACGAGATCTCGTTGAAGGGCTTCATGTACTGGTTGGCGTAGCTCAGGAAGCTTTGGACCTGGCCCACCGTGAGCGCGGACGGCCAGGAGCTGATGACGCAGGTGAAGCCCAAGAGCGCGACGGCAGCGTAGATGACGTTGTTCACTAGGCGCGTCGAGGGGTTGGTGAGTGAGCTCACGAACTGAGCGCGCTCACCTCTTGCGTATAGGCGCTGGTTTATCTGGGAGAAGCGCTCGCACTCCGAAGTGGAGCGGGCGAAGGCGCTCACGAGCTTCTGGTTGGTGATGGTCTCCTCCGCGAAGCCGCCGAGCTCGCCCTGGATGGCCTGCTGCCGCGCGAAGGACTTGGCCGAGAGGCGCGCGATCAGGGCGGCCGCACCGACCGAAAGCGGCGTGAGCACGATCACGAGGGCCGCGACGGGCAACGAGATGGACAGCATGAACGCGAGCGTCACGACGATGGCGACGATGCCGTTGAAGAGCTGGTTGAAGCCCTGCAGGAGGCCGTCTCCCAGCTGGTCGACATCGTTCACGACACGCGAGAGCAGATCGCCGTGCGCATGAGAGTCGACGAACGACAGCGGAAGACGCTCGAACTTAGAGAAGGCGCAGGTCCTGAGGTCGCGCACCGTCTCGTAGCTCAGGCGGTTGGTGCAGTAGCCCGCCGCCCACTGAAGGGCGGCCGCGAGAGCGACGGTGAGCGCGAGCCGCTGGAGGGTCAACGCGAGGGCGGCAAAACCGACGCTGCCGGGCGCCACCAGGCAGTCGATGGCACGGCCGGTAAGGATGGGGACGTAAAGCTGCAGCACGACCGAGACGGTCGCCGCCGCGAACGATATGGAGAGCGAGACGATGTGCGGACGGACGAACGAGAGCATGCGGAGAAGGACCTGTCCGACGGAGTAGGAGCTCGCCTCGAGCTCAGGCGAGGCGCTGCCGCGAGGTCCCTTGCCCG
This sequence comes from Olsenella sp. KH1P3, assembly GCF_900167315.1. Lineage (NCBI taxonomy): Bacteria > Bacillati > Actinomycetota > Coriobacteriia > Coriobacteriales > Atopobiaceae > Olsenella > Olsenella sp. KH1P3. Next base: position 102,237 of record NZ_FUWQ01000005.1, read on the forward strand.
AGCCGCCACGTACGGTAGCCATGGCAGCGGAGGCGCTGCCGCCGCCGGTGTAGGGATTGGGCATCTAGGCCACCTCCCCTTCGGAGAGCTGCGACAGGCAGATCTCACGGTAGAGATCGCAGCTGCTATAGAGCTCCCTATGCGTGCCGAGCCCGGCGACGTGGCCATGGTCCAGAACGAGTATCTCGTCGGCACCCATGACGGACGAGACGCGCTGCGAGATAACGATGCGGCTGAGGCCGGAAAGCGATCCGAGGGCCTCGCGCAGACGCGCGTCGGTCGCCAGGTCGAGGGCCGAGGCGGAGTCGTCGAGTATCAGCAGGCGCGGGCTTCCGACGAGCGCGCGGGCGATGGTGAGCCTCTGCCTCTGGCCGCCCGAGAAGTTCTTTCCACCGGCCTCGACAGGGGCGTCGAGCGCACCTTCCTTGGCGAGGACGAAGTCCGCAGCCTGGGCATGCTCGAGGGCCTCCATAAGCGCGGATTCGTCGGCATCGGGGCACCTCCAGCTGAGGTTCGAGCGTATGGTGCCGGAAAGGAGGCTCGCCTGCTGGGGCACGATGGCGACCGCGCGGCGCAGCGAACCGAAGCTGAGCGTTCGGACGTCGTGACCGAAGACGCGAACCGTCCCGGCGCCCGCGTCGTACAGACGTACCACGAGATTAGCGAGCGTTGACTTGCCCGAGCCCGTTCCGCCGATGATGCCGAGCGTTTCTCCCTGGCCAAGCGAGAGGCTCACGCCGCTGATGGCCGGCTCGCGCGCGCCCTCGTACCAGAACGACACGTCCGCGAGCTCCAGGGCGGGGACGGCGGCGTCGGTTGCGTCTGCGTCGAGCTCCTCGGATCCGGACACGAGCGAGACGGGGCACGACAGCACCTCACCCACGCGCTGCGCCGAGGCGGCCCCACGCGTGAACACAACGACGAGGTTCGCGACGAATACGACGGAGAGAAGGGCCTGGCCCATGTAGTTCACGAATGCGATGACCTGGCCCTGCGTGAGCTCGCCCTCGAAGACGCGATGGCCGCTCGCCCAAAGAATCGCTACGACGCCGAGGTTCATGATCAGAAGCGTCGAGGGGTTGAGCACGGCAGAGAGCCTGCCGACCGAGATGGCGGTGTCGGCCTGCGCAAACGCGGCCTCGCGGAAGCGCTTGCGCTCGGCGTCGTCTCGCCTGAACGCGCGGATGACGCGCGCACCCGAGAGCGCCTCGCGGCACACGAGCGACACCCGGTCGAGCCTCTGCTGCATGACGCGGAAGTACGGGACGGAGCGTGACATGACCAGCCAAAACACGAGCCCCACTACGGGGATGCACACGAAGAAGACCAGACCCAGTCCCACGTCGATGCAAAGCGCGGCGACCATCGAGCCGACGGCCAGAACCGGCCAGCGGACGAGCTGGCGAATACCCAGGGCGATGGCGACCTGGATCTGGTTCACGTCGTTGGTGAGCCGCGTCACGAGCGACGGCGTCGAGATGCGGTCGACGTCAGCGGCCGAAAGCGACATGGCCTTCTGGTACAGCGCATCGCGAAGGTCGGTGCCGACCCCCTGCGCCACGAGGGCCGCCATCTTCTGGCAGACCAGCGTGAAGCAGTAGCCGACGATGGCCAGGCCCATGAGGAGAAGGGCGTAGCGCAGCACGACCGAGGAGTCATGCGCCGCGACGCCCTGGTCGATCATGCGGGCAACGATGACGGGCGTCGCGAGGTCGAAGAAGACCTCGACGACCTTGGCACTGACCCCCAGTGCCAGTCGCACCCGATACGGAGCGACGAACCTTGAAAGCAACTCTCTCACGCGCACTTCCTAACGGGGCCGTCCCTAGTCCAGACCAAGCCTCTCCGCGAGCTCGAGCCACTCGTTCTCGAGCTCGTCGATCTCGGACAGCACGTCGTCGATCTTCTTCTGCTGGTCCAAGAGGCCAGCGTAGTCTGAGGGGTCCATGGCAGACATCTCGGCCCGCAGTTGGTCGGGCTTGCCCGACAGCTTGTCGATGCGACGGGTGACCGAGTCGTAGCGCTTCTTGAGCTCGCGGCGCTCGGAGTTCGAGAGCGTCGGCTTTGCCCCGGAGTCGCCTGAGTCGGGCGCGTCGTCAGAGGCAACCATAGACCCGCGGGTTTCCGGAGTCGAATTCCTCTTTTGTATGGACTCATTCAAGAGTCTGAGATACTCGTCGGTACCTCCCGGAACGTGACGGATCTCGCCGTCGATGATGGCGAACTGGTCGTCCGTGACGCGCTCCATGAGATAGCGGTCGTGGCTCACCAGGATGAGCGTGCCGGGCCATTCGTCCAGGAGGTCTTCAAGGACGGCGAGCATGTCGGTGTCCAGGTCGTTGCCGGGCTCGTCGAGAATAAGCACGTTGGGCTCGTCGAGAAGGACGCACAGTATCGAGAGGCGACGGCGCTGCCCGCCCGAAAGGTCCCTGATGAAGGTCGGGAACTCCCGACGAGAGAAGCCCAGTCGCTCCAGCAGCTGCTCCGCCGACTGCATCTTCCCGTCGATCATGTAATACTTTTTGTAGCTCGCGATGAGCTCCGACACACGCCAGTCGTCCTTCTCGTGAAGTTTGTCAAGGTGCTGCGAGAGGATGCCGAACTTTACCGATTTGCCGATCTTCACGTAGCCCTTGGTCGGAAGGAGCTTGCCGGTCATCGCCTTGAGCAGGGTCGACTTGCCCACGCCGTTGGCGCCGAGTATGCCGTAGCGGTCGCCGGGGCCGATGAGCCAGTTCACGTCGTGAACGACGTTCTTGCCCGGGTAGCCGACGCTGACGTTCTTGAACTCCATCACCTGCTTGCCCAGGCGGCTTACCGCAAGGCGCTTGAGCTCGATGGTGTCCCTCAGTGGCGGGTCACCCGCAAGGAGCTCCATGGCTGCGTCTATGCGAAACTTGGGCTTCGAGCTGCGAGCCTTGGCCCCATGCGCCAGCCAGTTGAGCTCCTTGCGCAGGGTGTTCTGGCGCTTCTCCTCCGCGACGGCCGCCTGGCGCTCACGCTCGACGCGCTGTTGGATGTAGGCCGAGTAGCCGCCCTCGAAGGGGTCGATCTGCCCGTCGTGAACCTCCCACATGTGCTCGCAAACCTCGTCGAGGAACCAGCGGTCGTGCGTGACGACGAGAAGTGCGCCATGACCCGAGGGCCAGCGGCGCTTGAGATGGTTTGCGAGCCATGTGATGGCGTGAACGTCCAGGTGGTTGGTGGGCTCGTCCATTAGCAGGACGTCCCAGGTACCCGTGAGGACGCGCGCAAGGTCGACGCGGCGGCGCTGGCCTCCAGAGAGCTCGCCCACGGCCCCCCTCCAGTCGACGTCGCTCAGGAGCTCGTCGATGATCGAGCGCACACGCGGGTCGGACGCCCACACGTACTCTGGGACGTCTCCCACGACCGCGTGTTCGACGCTCTCGTCGTCGGAAAGGGAGTCCTCCTGCGCCAGGACGCCGACCTCGATGCCATTGCGGTAGGTGACGTCGCCGGAATCTGGCTGGATGCGCTTGGCGACAAGCTCGAGAAGGGTCGACTTTCCGTCACCGTTCTTGCCGACTATGCCGATGCGCTGGCCCTCGTTGATGCCGATGGTCTGGTCGACGAGGACCGTCTTGCCGGGCCATTCGTGCGAGACGTGCTCGCAGCCTATGAGTATGCCCACTCTCTCTACTCCTTTTCGCCTGTCGCGAGGGAGCGCAGCAGGGCGATTTCGTGCTTGTAGCCATCAAGATCGTTGGGCGTCTCTAGAACCATGGGAAGCCCCCTCAGGAGGGGGTGGTTCACGATGCGGGCGAAGGCCCGCTCTCCCAGGCAACCCTCGCCGATGCGCTCGTGACGGTCCTTGCGTGCGCCCACGGCATTCTTCGAATCGTTCAGATGCAGGGCCTTGAGCCGGTCAAGGCCGATGCAGCGGTCGAACTCCCCGAGCACACCGTCAAGGTCGGAGGCGATGTCGTAGCCGGCATCGCTCACGTGGCAGGTGTCGAGGCACACGCCCACGAGCTCGTCGTGGTCCACGCCATCGATGATGCGCCTGATTTCCTCGAAGCTGCGTCCGACCTCGGTGCCCTTGCCCGCCATGGTCTCCAGCAGGAGGAGGGTTGACTGGCCGGGGCGAAGCGCCTGGTTGATGCCATCGACGATGAGCTCGACCCCGCGGTCGACGCCCTGCTTCACGTGGCTGCCAGGGTGGAAGTTCAGGTAGTTGCCGGGCAGTGCCTCCATGCGCTCGAGGTCCTCCCTTAGGACGCGGCGGGCGAAGTCGCGGGTCTCCTCCTTGCTGGAGCAGAGGTTCATAGTGTAGGGGGCGTGAGCGACCAGCGTTCCGAAGCCCTCTCGCCCCAGCAGCGCGCGAAGCGCGGCCGCGTCGTCGGGATCTATGGGTTTGGCGTTGCCCCCGCGGGGGTTGCGGGTGAAGAAGGCGAAGGTCGTCGCGCCTATCTCGAGCGCGGTTCTCCCCATCGCCTCAAGTCCCTTCGATGTGGAAAGGTGGCAGCCCAGGGCAAGGTCCTCGCCCGAAAAGCTAGCGTGCTGCATGAGCGGAAGCCCCCTCGATAAGTGCAGAAACACGACCCAGAAGCTCCGAGGCGACATCGTCAAGCGGAAGCGTCTCCATTTGCTCGACGCCCTCATGCGTCACGAACGCCACCCGGTCGGTGTCCGACCCGAAGGTAGAGTCGGCACGCGAGACGTCGTTTGCGACGATCATGTCACAGCCCTTGCACTCGAGCTTGCGCTTGGCGTTAGCGAGAAGGTCGTTCGTCTCGGCGGCAAACCCGACCACAACACGCGACCCCTTCAAGGCGGAAAGCGAGGCGAGGATGTCTGCGGTCTCGACGAGTTCGATGCTATCGAGGTGCACGTGGGATTTCTTGAGCTTGTAGTCAGCGGGGTGCGCGGGAGTGTAATCCGCGACGGCCGCCGCGCAGATGGCGGCATCGGCATCTGCGAACGCGGCAGTGGTCGCCTCGAGCATCTGCGCCGCACTCACGACGTCAACACGCTCGACGCCGGCAGGTGCTGCGAGGGAGGTGGGGCCGCTCACCAGCGTCACCTGGGCACCCAGCGAGGCGGCGACGCGGGCAATGGCGTATCCCATCTTGCCAGTGCTCGCGTTGGCTATGTAGCGAACCGGGTCGATGGCCTCGTGCGTGGGCCCCGCGGTCACAACGACCTTCCTCCCGCAAAGCACGCCGCCCTTGGAATCCGTCTGACGAGCCACATCCAGCAACGCAAGCGCTGCGGAGACGATGTCATCCACGGAGGCGAGCTTGCCCGCGCCGTCATAGCCACAGGCAAGGTGACCCTCGTCTGGCTGCACGAAGCGGATGCCGCGGGCGCGAAGCGTGGCAACATTGGCCTGCGTCGCCGGGTTCGCCCACATATGCCCGTTCATGGCGGGGGCCACCAGAACGGGGCAGTGCATTGCCAGAAGCGACGAGCTCACCAGGTCATCGGCGATTCCCGAAGCCATCTTCGCCATGACGTTCGCGGTGGCGGGGACCACGACCGCAAGGTCGGAGTCATCGGCCAGCGAGATGTGAGGAATCGGCGTCTCGCAGTCGTAGAGCGAGGTATAGACCTCATGATGCGTCAGGGCGGCAAAAGTGGTCGGGCCGACAAAGCGCGTGGCGTCGTCGGTCATGGCAACGACAACGTCGCAGCCGGACTTTTGGAGCCCGCGAAGCACCTCACAGGCCTTGTAGGCGGCTATGCCGCCGCAAACGAAGAGGGAGGTCCTCATTACTGAGCGACCTCCTCGGTCACCAGCATGCGGTGGCAGTACGGGCACTCCGCGATGGGGGTGCCCTTCTTGATGTCGTTGTAGAGGCTGGGCTGGAGCTTGACGCGGCAGACGGAGGGGACGTTACCGTGCAGTCGCTCGACGCAGAGGCCGTCAAATCGCTTGCCGAGCCGCTCATAGGTGGCAAGCGTCTCAGGCTGGATGTCGGCGAGAACCTGCTTGCGCTCGGTGGCGAGCTTGCGCACCTCGGCCATGATGTTTGCGGAGTCACGCTTGAAGGACTCCTCGAGGGACTTCCTCTCGGCATCGAGCCTGGCGTCGAGGTCGCGTGCGTTCTTCTCGGCCTTGCTGGCCTTCTCGAGCGCCTCCATCTTCTGGCCGTGCGTGAACTCGAGCTTCTCCATCTTCTTGGCGAGCGAGGTGAGCTGCTGCTCGATGCTGCCGATCTCGCGATAGCCCGTCTCGCCGGCATTGAGCTTGGACTTCACCTCGTCGCGCACGTCGACAAGATGCTGGTAGGCAGCCTCGGAGTCGCTCACGTCGATCTCGCAGTCCTTGCGCTGGCCGACGATCTTGGTGAGCTGGACGGCGAGCTTCTTCTTCGCGGCGTCCAGCGCGGCAAGCCTCTTCTGCTGGGGCATCGCCTTGAGCTGGCGGCTATACCTCATGAGCTCGATGTCTATGCTCTGGAGCCTGAGAAGCGCCTCATATTCGTTCATGTGTTCCTCCTTGCGGTCGAATGGCGACCCGTGTTCCTTGACGCCTACAGGCGGCCGTTCTGCTGTCTGACGATGTCGAGAAGGGCTTGCGCGAATCGATCGAGGTCGTCCTCGGCAATGCGTTCGTCGAACGAGATCCTGAGAGCTCCGAGCGCCTGGTCTCGAGGGATGCCCATGGCCGACAGAACATGGCTCGGGTCGAGCGAGCCAGAAGAGCAAGCCGAGCCAGCCGAGACCTCGAACCCCGCCCGGTCGAGCTTGAGGATGAGCGTCTCGGAGTCGACGCCCGGGCACATGATCGAGACCATGCCCGGGAGTCTCCCCTCGTCAATCGTAGCCGAGGTGGTGGGAAGGATGCCCGTCCCTTCGGCGCAAAGCGTCTGGTAGAGGCGGTTGGCGCGAGCGGAGACGAGGGCGCGCCTCTCGGAGAGGTTCTCGCACACGTCAAGGGCGGCAGCGGCGAACGCGAGCGCAGAGCGCACGTTCTGGGTGCCGGCCCTTCTCCCCTGCTCCTGTCCCCCACCGAAGCCCTGCGGCCTGAACGGGGTGCGACCGCGCATCGCCAGTACGGCTATCCCCACAGGGCCACCAATCTTGTGGGCCGCCGCGCTCACCGCGTCGACTTCGTCGAGCTCCAGGGGAATGCGGCCGAACGCCTGCACGGCGTCGGTGTGGAAGAGCGCCCCGTGAGCGTGAGCGGCACGACAGAGCTCAGCCACGGGCTGGACGACGCCGGTCTCGTTGTTGGCGCTCATGACCGAAACGAGTGCCACGCGGTCGTCGAGCAGGGGCTCGAGGGCCTCGGCGGTCACTCGGCCCGAGCGGTCGGGACGCACAAACTCGACGTCGAAGCCACGGCCGCGAAGGCTGGGGGCGACGTCGATCTCGGAGTCGTGCTCAATCGCCGAGATTATCACCCTGGTGCGTTTGCGATCGCGGGCGCGGGCGCCCTCGGAGATGCCATAGAGCGCGATGTTGTTGGACTCGGTGCCGCCCGAGGTGTAGACGACGTCAGAGGGACGGAAGCCGCCGCCTAGGCAGCGAGCCAGGTCGCGGCGGGTCTTCTCGAGAGCCTGCTGGGCCTTGCGACCAAGCGTGTGGAGGCTGTTGGGGTTTGCCCCGGCGATGTCAGACCCCTCGTAGGCGAGCTCGGCGGCGAGCGCAGGCTCACTCATCGGCGCGGAGGCGGCGTAGTCGAGGTACACGAAGCCGTTCTGATCCATTAGCGCCTCGCCTCGAGACCGAGCCTGCCCTGGGCACGCAGCCCGGCAATGGCCTGAGCGCGATCCTGGGGCTTGAAGACGGAGCTGCCAGCGACGAGCACGTTGGCTCCCGCCTCGACAATATCCCGAGCATTGCCGACGCCGATGCCACCGTCGACCTCGATGGCGGGGCTCACGCCATGCTCGCGGCAGAGCTCGGAGAGCTTCCTGACCTTCTGGACGGAGTTGGGGATGAAGCTCTGGCCGCCAAAGCCGGGATTCACCGTCATGACGAGAACCAGATCGACGTCCTCGATCACGGAGTCGAGCAGGCACACGGGCGTGGCGGGATTGAGGGCGACGGCTGCCTGGGCGCCGGCCTCGCGAATCTGCGCGCACAGGCGGTTCGCATGCGTGGCGGCCTCAAGGTGGAACGAGATGATGTCGGCACCGGCCTCGAGGAACCAGGGAACCTGGACCTCGGGGTTCGAGACCATGAGGTGAACGTCGAGAGGGAGCTTGGTCGCGGCCTTGACCTGCTTCAGGATGGCCGTACCGTAGCTCAGGTTAGGCACGAAGTGGCCGTCCATCACGTCGTAGTGGACCAGGTCGGCGTCGCGTACGGCGTCAAGCTCCGCGCCGAGCTTCGTGAAGTCGGCGGAAAGAACCGAAGGTGCGATGAGCACGTCTTCGTTGAGCATAAGTGCAATCCCTCTCTCTATTCGTTTGTTCCGGCCTGGGGCCGGCTCGTTGCAAAGACTAGCGAAGGCCGTAGAACTCCTGGCGCGGGCTGCGCTCGAGGAGAAGGTCAAAGGCCTCGGTAGCTCCAATGTTCTCATACAGGACGGCGTGAACCGCGTTTGTGAGCGGCGTCTCTATGGAAAGCTCGGAAGCGAGCTCCCAGATGCTCTGTGCCGCGCGAGCACCCTCGACGACCATCCCGCTGCGCTCCTCATACTCGGCGAGGGTCACGCCGCGCGAGAGCAACTCGCCGAAGCTGCGGTTTCGCGAGTGCGGACTCGTGCAGGTCGCCACGAGGTCACCCATGCCGGCAAGCCCCATGCAGGTCATCGGGTCGCCGCCGACGGCGGCGACGATACGGCTGATCTCAGCGAGGCCGCGCGTCATCACGACCGCCAGGGCATTGTCGCCCATGCCGTTTCCGGCACAGGCGCCACAGGCAATGGCCACGACGTTCTTGGCGGCAGCACAGACCTCGACGCCCGTGAGGTCAGACGAGCAGTACGTGCGGAAGGTCTTCGAGTGGAAGAGGCTCTGCAGCCTCAGGGCAAGCTCAGCATCGCCTGCCGCCACGACGGCGGCAGACACCATGCCCTGCCAGATCTCCTCGGCGTGGTTCGGGCCAGATAGCGCCGCGACGCGCGAGGGGTTTCCCAGCTCGTCGGCCACGACGTCGGTCATGAGCTTGTGCGATCCGCCCTCGACGCCCTTCGTGAGAACCACGACGGGGCAGCTCTGGTCGGCATGGGGCGCAAGATCGTGCATGACGCCGCGAACGAAGGCCGAGGGAACCGCGACGACGATGCAGTCGGCACCGGCGGCCGCCCCCTCAAGAGAGTCCGTTGCGACGACGTTTTCGGGCAGCACGTAGTCCGAAAGGTGCTTTGGATTCACATGGCGCTCGCAGATCGAGTCCGCGACGGCGACCGTGCGGGCCCACACGCACACCTCGTCGCTGTTGCGGGCCACAAGTCCGGCGGCGGCGGTTCCCCAGCTGCCCGAGCCGATAACGGCGACGCGCCTGAACTCCGAGGCCATGGGCTACCTCCCGTCCTCAGAGGAATCCTTGTGACGAACCGAGAACTTGCGCTCGCTTCCCGCAAGGAGCTTCTTGATGTTGGAGCGATGGGCCCAAACGACCGTGGCGGAGACCAAGCAGAGCGGGACAAGCGCCATGCCCCTCACACCGAACGCCGCGGAGAAGAACGAAAGCGACAGGGCCGCAAAGATCGAGCCAAGGGAAACGTATCCCGAGGGCACGGCCAGAACGATGAAAACGCCGAGCATGGACAATGTGGCATTCCAGCAGAAGCCAAGGCCCGCGCCCAGACCGACGGAAATGCCCTTTCCGCCATGGAAGCCAAGGTAGGGCGAGAACACGTGCCCGAGCACGCAGAGAGCGTAGAGCGACGTGGTCATCCAGCCGAGCTCGGCAGTGGGAAGGGTGCTCGCCCAATCTCCCCCAAAGGCGAAGTGTGCCAGGGCGAGGCGCGACAGCATGATCGCAAGGAAGCCCTTGCCGGCATCGCAGAGCAGGGTCGCCACTGCCGCACCGGCACCCGCAGAGCGAGCGACGTTGGTCATGCCGATGTTTCCGGAGCCGACGTCACGCACGTCAATGTGCGCAGAGACCCTGGCGATGATCAGTCCACAGGGAATGCCACAAACGAGGAAGCAGCCGATCGCGCAGAGCGCGAAGGTGAGAAGAGCGTTGGGGGTGATCACCTAGTCGTCCTTCCTTCGGAACTTGAGCCTGATGGGCGTGCCCTCCAGCGAAAACGTCGCGCGCAGGCGGTTCTCGAGGAAGCGCTCGTAGTTGTCATCGATGAGGTCGGGGGCGTTGCACCAGAAGGTGAACACGGGCGGCTTGTCGCCGGTCTGCGTCGCATAGTGCACCTTGAGGCGACGGTTCTTCTGGGTGATGGTGTGGCCGCTCTCGCGAATCTGGGTGACCAGCTGATTGAGCTGGGAGGTCTTGATGTGGTTCGCGTGGTTCTGTGCCGCGTGCACGGCAGCGGCCAGAACCTTGTCGGTGGCGCGACCGGTGAGGGCAGAGACATTGACAGAGGGGGCCCAGGTAGCGAAGGTCATGCGGGCGTCCAGCGAGTTCACGACGGCGTCGCGCTTCTCGTCAGTGTCGATGAGGTCCCATTTGTTGAGGACGATCACGATGCCGCAGCCGCGGTCGATGGCCATGCCGGCGAGCTTCTGGTCCTGCTCCGTGACGCCGATGGAGGCGTCCACGACGAGCAGGCAGACGTCCGCGCGGTCCATGGCGCCAAGGCCGCGGACGAGGCTGTAGTACTCGACATCCTCGTGCACCTGGGTCTTCTTGCGCATGCCGGCAGTATCGACCAGGCGGAACTTTTGGCCCTTCCACGAAATCATGATGTCGACGGCGTCTCGCGTCGTGCCGGCGACGTCACTGACGATGGAGCGGTTCTTCTTGGCAAGCCTGTTGGTGAGGGAGGACTTTCCGACGTTCGGGCGGCCAATGATGGCGATGTTCAGGGCGTCGTCGTCGAGGGGCTCCTCCTCGACGACGTCTGGGAACGCCGCGACGACGTCGTCCAGAAGGTCGCCGGTGCCGTGGCCGTGGCCCGCGGAGAGAGCGCGCGGCTCGCCGACTCCCAGGGAGTAGTAGTTCCAGTCGTCGAGCATGGTCTCGGGGTTGTCGATCTTGTTGACGACGAGGAAGACCGGCTTCTTCGACTTGCGGACGACGCGAGCGACCTCCTCGTCCTCGTCGGTGACGCCGACGGTTCCATCGACTACGAATACGATGACATCGGCCTCGTCGCATGCCGCGAGGGCCTGCTCGCGGATGCGAGGGGCAAAGACGTCCTTCGACTTGAGAGACTCGATGCCGCCGGTGTCAATAAGGACGAACTCCCTTCCGTTCCAGTCGCAGTCATGGTAGGAACGGTCGCGCGTGACACCGCGCGACTCGTGGACGATGGCGTCGCGGTTGACCGAAAGGCGGTTGACCAAGGTGGACTTGCCCACGTTGGGCCTTCCCACGACGGCAACGACAGGCTTAGACATAAGACTCCTTCGTAGAAATTCTCATCTTGGTCAGTCTACCATCAGTGCAGCTAGGCTATGCACCCGCTCGACGTGCACACCAAGAGTGCGGATAGGCGCTCAGGACTGGCGGAGGGACTCGACGATGTGGGCGGGAGACGGCACGGAGACGACTCCCCTGCCGCCGCGGCGTTCGATCTCGGACATGACATGCGCCTGCGTGTCGCCGTCAAGGGTCATCTTGTCGAAGTTGAACATGACCTCGGGAAGCAGCACGGTCTTTCCCGAGAGGTCCTGCGGAAGCTGGGCGAGAAGGTCGCAGGAGACAATGAGTCCGGTGACGTTGACGTCGCCGCCGTAGTAGTCGTTGCGGATGGCCTGGGCCTCGATGGCAAAGGGGACGCCCGCCTCGCGGGCCACAGACTCCCAGAGCTCAAGGAACACCTGGGTCACTTCGAGCGCGGCCTCGCCACACACGAGCAGGGCGCCGGAGCGGCCGCCTTCTTCGGCCGAGCAGACGCGGAGCGCGGCTTCAGCCAAAAGCTCCGGACGAGATTCCGCGATGTCGGCCCCCTCGTCGAGGAAGCTGCGAAGCATGCCGATGCCATCGTAGAACTGCGGGTATCCGTCATAGCTCTCGGCAGGCGGAACGGGCAGCCTCGCGTCGACATAGAACTCGTCCGAAAGCTGAAAGCGCGTGATGCCAAGACGCTCGCGGGCACGTTGCTGATACGGCTCTATGAGCCTAACGACGGCGCGCGACGCCTCGACGTCCTCTGAGAAGGACTCTGAGAACATCTTCGAATACTTCGTGTAGCCCATGGGGACGAGGGCGAGCGAGGTGACGTTGTCGTGGGCCTCGACCCAGGACAACGTTTTGCGAAGCTCTTCTCCGTCGTTGATGCCGGCGCAGAGCACGATCTGTCCATGGACCTCGATGCCCGCCTCGCAGAGACGCTCAAGCACCTCGATCCCGCGGTCCGCGTTGCGGCCGATGAGTGAGCGCCGGACGTCGGGGGATATTGCGTGGATCGAAACGTTCATGGGCTCCATGCGACACTCGATGATGCGACGCAGGTCCTCGTCGTCGACATTGGTGAGCGTGACAAAGTTGCCCTGGAGGAAGGAGAGGCGGAAGTCGTCGTCGCGAAGCGTGAGCGACGCGCGGGCATCTTCGGGAAGCATGCGCATGAAGCAGAACTTGCAGGCGTTCCTGCACGTGCGGATGCCATCGAAGAGGACGTCGGTAAACTCGACGCCCCAGTCTTGCCCCAGATCGCGCTCGAGCGTGCAGGCGAAGGCTCCCGACTCATCGAGGCCGAGCGCCTCGGGAACGAACACCTCAAGCTCGGCGATCTGGTCAGAGGCCTCCCAGCGCCAGGAGATGATGTCGGTCAGCCTCGCACCGTTGACCGAGTCGATGCGCATGCCGGGCTCGAGCCCGGCCTCCCAGGCGGGGCTGCCGTCCTCGACAAACTTGATCCAGGCGCCGTCGGCGCGCTCCCTGGTCGAGGCGTAGTCGCTTCTCTGCTTGCCGTCGTATGCGAGGTCGCTCGACATGTGCCTCCCCTCTCGCTTCCTAAGTGTAGCCTGCTAGTCCTCGGACTCCGCCGCGGGTACCGACTCTGCGACGGAGCCGCCGGTAAGAGCCCCTATGGTCCTGACGACGTGGTCGATCTGATCCTGCGGGGTGCTCGCGCCAGCGGTGACGCCGATGGTCTGCGCGCCCGCGAACCAGGATCCCTGGAGTTCGTCGGCGTCCTCGATGTGATGCACGCGAGAGCAGGACCCGAGGCAGATCTGGGCCAGCCGGCACGTGTTTGCCGAGACGCGCCCGCCCACCACGACCATGACGTCGGCCTCTGCGGCAAGTCGAGCGGCGGCGGCCTGGCGTCTGGAGGTCGCCTCGCAGATCGTGTCCATAACGCGAACCTCGTCGACCCGACCTATGAGCGCGCTGACCAGCTCGCGCAGACGCGCGCGCGACTGGGTCGTCTGGACGACGAGGCCCACGCGCCTCTTGAGCCTGAGCCCTTCGAGGTCCTCAGGTGCCTGGACAACGGTGGCGCCCGGCGCGTGCCCGAGAGTGCCGAGCACCTCCGGGTGACCTGGCTCGCCGAAGACAAGCACGTCGTAACCCTCGTTGGTAAGCGTCTCGGCCGCGCGATGGGCGCGCACGACGAAGGGGCAGGTGGCGTCGAGGACGGCTTCCGCACTCGAGCGTGCGAGTTCCTCCTCGGCGGGCGTCACCCCGTGCGTGCGGAGCACGAGCGTGCCGCCATCGTACTGGTCGGGAGCGGAGGCGACGCTCACGCCGGAAGCCTCGAGCTCGCCGACGACCTTGGGATTATGGATGAGGGGACCCAGCGTGTGGATGGGACCCCGCGCGTTTGCGGCGGCCTTGCGAACGAGTTCAAGTGCGCGGTTGACGCCGTAGCAGGCTCCCGCCTCGCTGGCAATGACGATTCTGGGCATTTCTCACCTACATCTTTCCGGGATGCTCGCGGCGCAGGTCGTCACGAATGGCGTAGACGCGCTCCATGGCAACGCGCTCCATCTGGGCGCACTGCAGCTTGCGACCCCTCACGCCGAGGGACGAGAACTCGATGGGCTCGCCAGCCCTGACGAAGACGCGACCGAGGCGCTTGAGGTGCTCGCCGCGCGGGGTGATGTCGCGGGCGCCGACGATGGCGACGGGCTGGACGGGGGCCTTGGCCATCTGTGCGATGAGCGCGAAGCCACCATGGATGGTGACTGGCTCGTCGTCGGACTTGACGCGAGTGCCCTCGGGGTAGATGAGGACATCCTCTCCCCTCTCGAGGGCCCACTGTGCGCGGCGGACTGCCTTGAGGTCGGCGGTGCCGCGAGCTACGGGGATTCCGCCGACGCGCGAGAAGAGCCAGGTGGCCGGGGCGATCTTGTCAAACTCGCTCTTGTAAATCGGACGTATGCGCCTACCGTGGAACCATGCGGAGACAACGACGATGATCGGCTCGAGCATCGAAACGTGGTTCATGACGATGACGCGGCCGTGCTCGCCGTCCCAGAGGCCGTCGGACCCCTCAATATGCCAGGGCCAGAGAATCTTGGTGAGCAGGCCGAGCAGGCAGACGACGAAGCCCAGCAGCGCGCGAGCGGGCAGCGGGTACTCGCGCATGGCGTGGTCGTAGTAGTCCACGTAGGCGTTGCCACGGAAGGCATGCAGGCGGCCCGAGGGGGCGCCGCCGCGCTTGGACACGTGCCTCGAACCGCCGGAGCCGGATCGATTGGGCTTGGGAGCGGACTTGGAGGCACCATCGGGGGCGAGATTCGCCTTGGGAGCGGACGATGCCTTGGCGCGAGCGGCCTCCATCAGATCTACCACGCGCTGGATCACCTGCTCGAGCGTGAGGTCGGACGAGTCGATGACCACCGCGTCGTCGGCAGGGCGCAGCGGGGACTCCTTGCGAGTCGAGTCAAGTTGGTCGCGACGCCTGAGGTCCTCGAGTATGCGCGCCTCCTGGGCAGCGTCGGCTGCGGCGGAAGCGTCCCTGGCGGCATCGCCGCCCTCGCGCTGCACGGCCCTGCGATGCGCGCGGGCCTTTGCGTCAGCGGTGAGAAACACCTTGACCTCGGCATCGGGAAAGACGACGGTGCCGATGTCGCGACCCTCGGCCACCACGTCGCCCGAACCGGCAATCTGGCGCTGGCGATCGACGAGGGCGGCTCGAACCGCAGGGACGGCGGACACGGCGGAAACGTTGCGGTCGACCTCGGGGGTGCGAATCTGGTCGGTAACGTCCTCGCCGTTCACGATGACCGTCTGGCCGGAGGCAGAGCTGCCAAACAAGATGGAGCAGTCCTTCTCGACCGACGCGACGGCCTTGGCGTCCGACACGTCCACGCCCGCACGCAGGCACAGGAGCGTGACGGAGCGATACATCGCGCCCGTGTCGAGGAAGGTGAGGCCGCAGCGCCCGGCGATTGCGTGGGCCACGGTGGACTTGCCGGAGCCGGCGGGTCCGTCAATTGCGACTATCACTTATCTATCACTCCCGGAGATATTGGTGGTTGAGGTGCTATCGGCACCCAAGAGCTGCGGATTCTGCGTGCGGCGAATAACTTCCTCGGGGGCAAGGCCAAGGCCAGCGAGGGAGAACGTGTCGCCGTTGCAGGTAAGGACCTGCGAGCTGACGTTGGGGATCACAAGGTTCCAGAACGTCTGAAGCGGCGTGTCGAAGGCCGCCCCCAGGAAGGCGCGGGTGAATGCGCCGTGCGCCACGAGCGAGGTGCGACCAGAAAGAGGCCTGAGCTCGTCGAGCAGACGCTTGCAGCGCTCGTACATGTGCTCGAACGACTCCGCGCCCGGCGCCGCGACGGAGTGGCCGTCCTCGTCAAGCCTCCAGGGGAAGTCATAGCCCATCTGACGCGCCTCGAGGACCGTCTTGCCCTGGAGCGAGCCGAACTCGATCTCGGCGAGGTCCGGCTTCACGACGCACTTGATGCCGAGGCGACTGGCGGCCTCCTCGGCGATGGACTTGCAGCGAGAAAGCGGCGAGCACCAGATGCGGTCGGGTTCCCAGGCGACGATGGCCTCGATGGCCCGGTACATCTGCTCCTCTCCCTCAGGCGTCAGGTCGACGTCATCGCGTCCCGACAGCTGCAGAGCCTTGTTAGCCCGCGTCTGCGGATGCCTGGTGAGAAGAATGCGATGCTCTGTTCTAGCCAAGATGGTCCTCCTTTGCCCGCGCTCGGGCACCAGGCGCCTTGCCCGAGCGAGCGATCTCAAGTATTTCCTGCCGTTCGCGCTCGCTGAGCGGGCGCCACTCCCCCGGAAGCAGTCCCGCGAGTTCAAGGGGTCCAAACTGGTCGCGATGAAGCCTCACGACCTCGTGACCCACCTGTTTGAGCATGCGCTTCACCTGGTGCTTCCTGCCCTCGTGGATGCGCAGCGAGACGACCGAGTGGCCATAGGGAAGCCCCTCGGGGATGACGGGGGTGGCCCTTGGGTCGTCCGCGGCGAGAGATTCTGCCTCGGCGGGAGCCGAGACGCCGTCGTCGAGCGGCACGCCCTCACGAAGGCGACGGAGCTGGTTGGGGGTTGGCATTCCCTTTACCAGCGCGACATAGCGCTTCCAGACGTGATGCGACGGGTGGAGCATCTGGTTGCCGAGCTCACCGTTGGTAGTGAAGAAGAGCAGCCCCGTCGTGTCGCCGTCGAGCCTGCCAACCGGGAACAGCCCCGGATAGCGGTCCGTCGGGACCAGGCTCGCAACACAGGGCCTGCCCTGGGGATCGCTCATCGTGGTGATGTATCCGCCGGGCTTGTACAGCACGAGGTAGGCGTGGTCCTCGGCGAGCGTGTGAACGACGCCGTCGACGGTCACAACGTCGACGGCGGGATCGACCTTGGTGCCAAGCTCGGTCACCACGACTCCGTTGACGGCGACGCGCCCGGCCGTCATGAGGTTCTCGGAACCCCTGCGGCTCGCGACGCCAGCACGCGCCAGGAACTTCTGGAGGCGCATGGTGTACGAGATTTCCTGCTTATACACGCTACTCCCCGCCCCCTTCGGACGCCGCCTGCGCCTCGGGCGACGCGATGCCTTCGCTCGCGTCGGCGTCGTCGGAGTCCGAGGAATCGTCATCGTAGCCCTCACCCAAGAGCTCGCGCTCATCATCGATGTCAGCTGAGGCCTCCTCAAGCGTCGAGGAGATGGCACTGCCCGAGAGGCGCTCGCGGATGAACCGCTTTGACTCCTCGTCGGGGGCAAAGTCCTCGAGCGGCGGAAGCTCGCGCAGGCTCTTAAGGCCAAAGGTCTCGAGGAAGCGCTGGGTGGTGCCATACAGGATGGCGCGGCTGCGATCGCCCTCGTGTCCCACCTCGCGAACCAGTCCCTTGTCGCGCAGCGACGCAATGACACCGTCGGAGTTGACGCCCCGGACGGCCCTCACGCCTTCGCGCGTCACCGGCTGGTGGTACGCGATGACCGCGAGCGCCTCGAGGGCCGCCTGCGAGAGGTGGCGGGTGTCCCAGGAGAGAACGTACTTCTCGACCGCCTCGTGGTTGGCGGGGTGCGTGAAGAGCCTCCAGCCGCCGGCGACCTCGCGCAGCTGGAAGCCACGGTTTGCGCTCTCGTACTCAGCGGAGAGGTCGGCGAGCGCAGCCGCCACCTCTCCGGGTGCCACGCCCAGGACCTTCGCGAAGTCGGTTGCCGGAACGGCGTCGGAAGAGACGAGGAGAAGGGATTCGAGCACGCTCTTGAGCGACTCGCCGTCAATGTGATCGAGGTCAAGCACTAGAGATCCTCCTCTATGCTGGTTAGGTCGGATTTATCAAGCTCGAAGGGAGGCGCCCCCTCGACGCGGGCAATGTCAATCTCGCCGAAGGTCTCGGCCTGGCTCAGCGTGACCGAACCGCGCTTGCTGAGCTCGAGGATGGCCAGAAACGTCGCGACTACGGTCTCGGGCTTGAGGTCGCCGTCCAGAAGCTCGGTGAAGCTCACGAGCGGGTGGTTGCGCGTGACGCGGTCGACCGAGGCGACAGTGAGCGCAATGGGAAGGCGCCTGGGCGCAACGTGCTCGGCCTCGAGGAGGAAGCTCTCGCGACGGCTGTCGAGGTCGGCGCAGATGACGGCAAGCGAGCGCAGCGTGATTCCCTCGAGGTAGTCGGGCATGAGGCCCAGGAAGTCCGGGTCGGGGCCCGCGGTGCGAGGCTCCATGCGCCCCTCGGCCTCCATGCGACTGCCGAGCGCGGCCGCCGCGTTGCGGAACTGCTTGTAGGCGATGAGGCGGGCGATGAGCACCTCGCGAGCCTCATCGGACGAGAGGTCGGAAAGGTCGTCGTCCTCATCGTCCTCGTCGACGACGCGCGAGGACCCGACGTCGTGCGTGGGGACGAGCGAGGACGCCTTCATCTCGAGCAGCGTTGACGCCACCAGCACGAAGTCGCTGGCGACCTCGAGGTCGAGCTCGCCCATGTTCTGGACCTCGGCGAGGTACTGGTCGGCCACCTCTGCGATCGATATGGAGCCGATGGCGACCTTCTGGCGGCTGACGAGCTGGAGCAGAAGGTCGAACGGCCCGGTAAACGCCTTCGTCTTTACCTTGTATGACACCTATGCCCCCATCAGGAAGGAATACGCGCTGCCGGCGGTGCAGTAGAGCAGCTGGCCAACAGGGTCGAAGCCCAGTACGGACGGCAGCACATACAGCGCGACGAGGAGGATCGGCATGGAGTAGCGCTGAACGCGGTAGTAGGTGCGCCGAGCCTCGCCGTCGAGCAGCGGAGAGATGATCGAGGAGCCGTCGAGAGGCGGAAGCGGGATGAGGTTGAAGAACATGAGCGTCAGGTTGATGTAGACGTAGGAGGCCACGACCGAGAGCAGCTGGTAGCCAAGGAGGTCGCCCGTCCACGCGGCGTCAAGCGCCCTGAAGGCCAGCGAACCCACGACGGCCTGGATGAAGTTGCAGGCGGGACCGGCAAGCGCAACAAAGACCTCGTCGCGCTTGGGCTTACGAAGGTTGTTCGGGTTGTACGGGACCGGAATGGCGAACGCGAAGACGGGGCCGCCCACGAGAGACATGAGCAGCGGGAGGACGACGGAACCGAAGGGATCCAGATGGCGAGCGGGATTGAGGGAGATCCTGCCCGCGCGCTTGGCCGTATCGTCGCCGAGCCTGTACGCGGCCCAGGCATGGGCCACCTCGTGTAGTACGACGGAGACAACGACGATGGCGAGCGAAACGACTGCCCGTATAATAGAGGCGCTGTTGAGCACGCTACCCCCTCAGGTCCCGCGCCTTGCGCACGAGGACCCAGTCAAGAATGAACAGGATGATTGCCGCGACCACGAAGTCGCCGCGGAGGTTGCCCCCAAACGGCGTCTCGTAGACGAAGACGCCCGAGAGCACGGAGGGCATCCAGGAGGTGGCGCGGTTTGTGACATCAATAACGAAGATGCGAGAAGAGCCCGTCACGAACGCGTTGGCGATGACGAGACCGGACAGGAGAAGGGCACAGAGCCTGCATGCGATCGCAAGCAGTCGGCAGCAAAGGGCTCCGGCGGCGCTTCCCGCACGACGGGCCATGGGGTGAGACCCGCCCGCCCGCGAACCCGGAACGTACGCCTGCTGCTCGGGACTCTCCTGCAAGGCGGGTGCGACCCGGGCGTAGCGCGGGTCAACCTGAGGCTGTGGCCTCCTCAGAACGGGCCCGCGTACCGCGGGGTCAGCCTGGCCATAGCCCTGCGAGTAGCCCAACTGCCGCTCGCAGCCCTGAGGATACTGCTGCGGATAGCCCGGCTGTCCGTAGCCCTGGGGCACATATGCCTGCTGGTAGGGGTCGTTAGGGACATCACGGTACTGCGTGGGCGGCACGGCGTTGCCGGAGCGAAGAACAGTCTTGCCCAGGTCATCGCCCTGAGGCTGGATGTTTTCCAGGGGCTTTGGGGCAACCCTGCGCGTCGGCTCAGACGCCGACGCGGCATCGGTCTGTTCCCAACCAGAAGTGGAGTGCTTAGGCATTCGAGCCCCCCTCGATCTTCTCGGTCAGCTCCAGCCACTCCTCCTCGAGGGCCGGAATCTTCTTGGACAGCGCATTGTACTCCTTCATGCACTGGTCGAACTTGGCGGCGTCGTTATAGAGCTCCTCGTCCGCCATGAGCGCCATCAGCTCCTTATAGCGGGCCTGGGCAGGCTTGAGGGCGGCCTCGACCTGCTTAAGGCGCTTCTTCTCTTCCCGCACGGCCTTGTTCGCGGCGTTTCGGGCCTCGGCCTCGGCGCGGCGCTGCTCCTTCGTCTTCACGTTGCGCGTCTTTGGGACGGAGAACTTGGCCGCGGGCGCGTCGGAGCCGGCACGATCCGCAGGTCTGCCAACGGCCTGCGAGGACGAGGCCCGAGGGAAGTCGTCTCCCGAGGCGCGGGCCTCGAGCTCGGCACGCTTATAGAGGTAGTAGTCATAGTCGCCGTCGTAGAGCGTCACCTTGTGGTCGCGAACGTCGACGACCTTGTTGGCAACCGCGCGAACGAGGTGCTCGTCATGACTAATGAGGACGATGGTGCCCGGAAAGGCCTTCAGGGCGTCCTCGAGCACGTCGACAGAATCGATATCGAGATGGTTGGTCGGCTCGTCCAGACACAGCAGTGGGTCGGGCGCCACGAGCATGCGGGCGAGGGCAAGGCGGGCACGCTCGCCGCCGGACAGGACGCCAACGGGCTTCTCGACGTCGTCGCCATGGAAGAGGAAGGCGCCCAGGAGCCTGCGCTCGTCCGAAGAGGTCCAGCCGGGCGCGGCCTCGTCCATCTCCTGCATGACCGTATGGGCCTCGTTGAGGGTCTCCAGCTGATGCTGGGCGTAATAGGCCTGCGTGACGTTCTGTCCGAGGTGCACGGAGCCAGCCGTGGGCCGCTCGTGACCGTTTATGAGCTTCATGAGCGTCGACTTGCCGGCACCGTTGGGGCCGACAAGAGCGACGTGGTCGCCGCGATAGAGTTTGAGGTTCACGCCATCGTAGACGACGTTGTCCTCATAGTGCTTGGATATGCCCTCGAGGGCCACGACCTCGTCACCGGTGCGCGGCGGATCCGGGAAGCGGAAGTGGACCTTCTTGGAGCTCTCGGGCAGGACGACGAGCTCCTCTTTTACCCTTTCGAGCTTCTTGATGCGCTCCTGCACCTGCTTGGCCTTGGTCGGCTTGTAGCGGAAGCGCTCTATGAAGACCTCCATGTGCTGGATGTCGCGCTCCTGCGCAGCACGCTTGGCACGCAGCTGCTCGAGGTTGTCCTCGCGCTGCCTGAGGTAGCTCGAGTAGTTGCCGGTATAGGTCATCAGGCGCTTGTTCTCGAGCGAGGCCACGTGACTCACGCAAGCGTCCATGAACGAGCGGTCGTGGCTGACCAGGAGCACGGCACCGTCGTAGGACGAGAGGAACTGCTCGAGCCACTTGACGCTCTCGAGGTCGAGGTGGTTGGTGGGCTCGTCGAGGAGGAGAAGGTCGGGATGCCTCAGTAGGAGCTTGGAGAGCGCGATGCGCATCTGCCATCCGCCGGAGAACTCCTTGGCGGGCTTGTCAAAGTCCTCGACGGGAAAGCCGAGGCCGCCGAGGATCTGGCGGGCACGGGCCTCGAGCTCGTAACCGCCAAGGCGCTCGAAGCGGTCCTGGGCGTGACCGTAGCGCTCGAGAAGAGCCTCGTAGTCGTCGTCCGAACCGCCGGATGCAAGCTCTTCTCCCCTGCGCGCGATCTCGGCCTCCATGTCACGAATCTGCGCCTCGAGGCGCTTGATCTCGGTCTGGGAGTCGACGACCTCGGCAAGCGCCGACTTGTCGCCGGCGAGCTTGGACTCCTGTTCGAGATAGCCAATCGAGGCGTCCTTCTGGAACGACACGGTGCCCTCGTCGGCCGACTCCTGGCCCATGAGGATCTTGAGCAACGTGGTCTTGCCGGCGCCGTTAGGACCAACGAGGCCCCAACGCTCACCGGCGTTGAGTTGCAGCGTTGCGGCCGCGTACAGAACACGGCCGCCAAATGACTTCGTGATGTTGCTTGCTAGTGCAATCAAGTGAAACCCTTTTCTTACTGGGCGTGAGGCTGGTGCATGGGTGATGCGGGACGCATTACTTGTCGGCCGTCAGGTGGATGGCGAAGCCGCCAATCTGCTCCTTGAAGTACACCAGACGGCAGGAGCCATCGGGGTAGTTGGCGCGGGAGTCCCAGTTGACCTCGTAGCCATGGTCCTCGAACCAGGCGCAGGCGGCCTCGATGTCGTTGACGTGGAATCCAATGTGGCCCTTGTCGCCACGACCGTTCTGCTTCATGACCTCGACGAGGGAACCGGCGAAGAACGAGGGCGGCTGCTCCTGCTTGGGAAGGGACATGAGTCGGCCGAAGTCATCGACGATGCTTTCGGCGTCAGCGGGGTCCGTGGCATTGATTCCGACATGGGCGACGTACATGTCGAAAAGCTCTACCGGGTCCTCGTTCGGCTGGCAATCGTTCAGGTCTGACATCTGGCTCCTCCCCTTGGCCCCGCCGTCGACGGGACGCTGCGTCCGTCTCGCCTTCCTGACGAGAATTCATCCCTTGAATTATACGGAAGCGCGGACGGACGCGCAGGCAGCCGAGAAAGGCTACCCATAAGAATCACGGGCGCGACCAAGGGCGCGATGTCATGTGAGGAGGACGGCTCAAGGATCGTTGCTCACTGGCGCCGGAAGACCGAATCCTTGTCGGTGAGGATGTCGTGCGCGAGCCGCCAGTCGGGACAGCCGCACTCCACTATCTGGTGGGTCTTTTGGGCCCGTTCGACAGGATCGTCCTCGTCGGCACACACGTGGTCGGCAAGTGCCCGCGCGAAGGCGTAGGCCATGCAATGCGGCGGGAACGGAATGAGGTCGCGCGACAGCCAGACGTTGGAGCCCCTCTGATCAATATATATGAGACGGTCGTGGGACTCGCGTGCCCTAAAGGTATACCTCCCCTCGAGCGAAACCCCAGCCCGCTCGCTCACCTGTGCGCAGAGTCCAAGTGCGTTGCGAACAAGGATGTCGTCAGCCCAACTAATGAACGAACCGCGGCGCTGCTCGAAGCTGCCGGTCTGGATAACGAACAGCTCGACGAGCGATACCTGGGTGACGACGCGCACGCCGACGTTGGCGCGGCCACGAGAGGCATAGTGCATCTGTCCCATAGCTTGGGGATAGACGCGCAGCATAAAGGGTCGCCCGTAGACGTAGGCGACGTCGCCGGTCTGGTAGCGGCAGTGCGTTGACGGACTCTTGCGGTAGCGCCGGCGCATGTCAGCCATGACGTCGCGAGCAGCGGGCAGCCATTGGTTGACGAAGGCGATGAGCTGCTTGTTAGTTGCCCGGCAATCCGTAAAGAGCGTCGGAGTGGCGCTGGGCGGCTCGAAGGCAAAGTAGGTCTCGGGAACATCCGTGCGGCAGACGGGGCAGTCGATGCCATCAAAGGAGATGGCGCCTATCAGCCCGGGAGACGGGCGCTTCTCGCCCGACGTCTGCGGGCGCGTGCTGTTTTGGGGATCATCCATTGCGGCCTCCCGTCGCGCGTTTACCCAAGTATGGACCGTGAATAGGGCCGCGCGGGTCGTAAACGAGAGAGAAACGGACGAGCGGCTGATACAAAAGCAGGCCGACGGAAAGAAACCGCCGGCCTGGGAGCTGTTGGTGGGCCCACCAGGATTCGAACCTGGGATGAAGGGATTATGAGTCCCCTGTGTTAACCGCTGCACTATAGGCCCAAGATGAAAAAAGGCGACGGATTTACCGCCGCCCCTAGTTTACATGGTGGAGATAAGGGGGTTCGAACCCCTGACCTCATGACTGCCAGTCATGCGCTCTCCCAGCTGAGCTATATCCCCGTCCGTTGGTGCGATAGCTACTATAAGAAAACACCCGAGTGGGGTCAAGCGATAATTTTCAATTATTAGAAAGCCTGTGAACGAGCTGTGAATACTCCAGCTCAAAAGCAGGTACACTGTAGCCGTTGGCAATAAGAAGACCGCCGGCCCCGCCCGACGGAAGAGAGAAAGAGCCCGCCCGGGACTGCGATTCCCCGGGTACGGCGCTTTGGTTTGGAGAAGCAAAGTGGCAGCAGAGTGCAGAAACCTCAAGATGGCGTGCATTGCGGCGCTCATTTTTGGAATCGTCAGCTTCGCGGCAGGCGTCTTCTACATTGTCGTCGCTCCGACGACGACGCAGTCGTACGTGGTCGCGGCAGACGGCCTGGCCCTCGCCTACATGGGCTTCCAGGGCGCCCGCAGGATCAACGTCCCGTCGAACGCCCCCGCAATCATGAACATGTGCTCGGTGATCGTGCTGGTCTCGTTCGTGTGCGCGGCCTTCCTCATGCTCAACCACGAGAAGATCATCCTTCAGGTGGTCATCGGAGGCATCGGGCTCGTCCTCTCGCTCCTGGCGTTCGTTCTGGCGCGCAAGATCAGCAACATCCAGAAGTCGATGTAAACAGTCGAAAAGCATTCACGCTCTCAGTCGAGGCGCCGTCCCTAGGGGCGGCGCCCTTTTGTACGACGAACAGTACGAGGACGCGCACCCGGCCCTACCGAGCGGATGCGAGGAGTGGAAACCTCACGCACCCGCCTCCTCGTTTGGGGAGGCGGGTGCGATTTGAACGGTCCGCCAGCCGAGAGTTGGGGCGGACCGCAGGAGACGTTGGAGCCGCTAAGGCTCCTGGCAAAGCCGACGGTACGCGCCCGCGGCGACGAATGCAACACCAAGGAGTGCTGCGAATCCGGCAAGGTCGGAAGCAAGGTCGCCCGTCTGCGGGATGCGCTCACCAGCGTACTTGAAGCGTCTGCCGCGCGCGAGCCTGGCAGCGTCCTCCGCGTAGTTGCCCCAGACGGGCTCGAAGATGATATCTGCGGTCATAGGCGTGTTGAAGATGGCATCGGGGTCCTCAACGTAGGTGGTAACGCCGTTGATGGTAATCAACCAGCCCTTGAGGTAATAGCCAGGCGTCACATCAATCCCGACGGCTTCGTGCGGAATCGTGAAGCCGTACTCGATGGCCTCGGGGTCGATGGTGACGCTGCCGCCGGGCTGGACGCCTCCGACGACGCTAGGCGTGTGCTTCTCGATGTCCCAGACCGCGTAGAGCGTGATATCGGAGCCGTCGGCGAGGGCCGCGAGCAGGTACATGGCCGTGCGCGGGTCGTCAAGGTCGCCGAAGAGACCGTCGTCAAGCTCGCCAGCCGCAAGAAGCGTGAGGGCACGCATAAGCTGCTCGTCGCTGATGTCAGGCTCGGTCGCATCGGGCGAGAAGCTCCAGCCGAGGAACTTTGCGTTGCGGCGCGAGAAGCCGGTCTTGCCCAGCTGGAAGTCGGGATCGTCGTAGGTGTACTCGACGTCTTCCATCCGACCGGTAGCAACGGGATCGTTCTTGTCGAAGTGCAGGTTGTAGACATTCTGAATCCAAACCGGCTTGAGAATGGAGTCGTGGTCGGGCATGGTGTAGGCGCCGCCGGGCTCGTACACGTTGCCGTCCTCGTCCTCCCAGCCGCCAAGTGTGTAGCCGTTGCGCTTGACGTCGTCCTCGGTCGGGAGCGTGATGATGGAGTCGGTTCCGTAGGTGAACGTGCGCGGCAGCGTGTCGGTGGAGGTCTCAGCCTCGTCCTCACGAACACCGAAGCTGCCGTCGTAGGTGCTCCAGCTGCCCTCGCCGCGACCGTCATCGTCGAGGCCAGAGGCGTCGTCGGTCCACGTGCCCCTGTTGGGGTCGAGCGTGAGCGTGTGGTCGTTGGCGATGTAGTATAGCCACAGGACCGTCGACTCGTCGCCGTTGAGGTTGTCCTTGGGATGGCTGTAGACCAAAGTGCCGTCCGCAAGCGTGATGGGCGTGTCGGGATCGACGATCACAGTGTAGCCGGTGAAGCCCCCGTGGGTCTCGGTGTCGAACGGGATAGCGGTCACGGTGGTGTCGGTGGTGCCGGTGAGGTTCTCGATGACCTCCTCGAGAGTGACCTTGTCACCCGTGACGCGGATGTGGCGGACGATGTAGGGCGTATCAATATTTGCGGTATAGAAGAACTTGAGCGCAAGCGTTCCTTCGCCGTCAAGGTTTGCGGCGGAGAGGCCCGTATCACCCTCGCCGTTGTCATAGTCGCTCACGTAGGTGTATCCGGGGTAGTAGCCCGCGGGCTTCTCCCCTGCCGTGACCTGGGCGTTGTTGATGTCATCGTCGGTTGCCGCAGGATCATAGGTGTGCGTAACGTTGCCGTCGGCATCGACCACGTAAGAGCCGTCGGTGATGCCCGTGAACTCACGTGTGTCACCCTCGACCTCGTGGGCCACGCCGTCGGCGTCGACGAGGTAGTGCGTGACAGTGTACGTCGTGTCGCTGCGCGCACGCCAGATAGCGTAGAGCGTGACCTGCGAGGTGGGCATCAGGAAGGTGCCGTCGGGCTCGATGAACATCGCGTTGGGCATCTCAAACGTCGGGTTCTCGTCAGCGAAGGCGCGTAGGAGCATGGCAAGCAATGATGCGCCGCCAAGCTGGTCGCCCTCCCCGGCATCCGGGTCGACGAACTCGCCGTTCTCGACGCTCTCGAGCCTACGGGCGGTCTCGACGGAACGCTCTCCGCGGGCGCTCGGACCCATGGCGCCGTCAGCGACCAGCGACCAACCGACCAGGTCGTAGCCGGCGCGGGTCGGGAGAACGTAGCCGAGCGTGGCGAGGACCTCGGAAATCTTCAGCGTAGACTCAGAGGTCTCGTTGCTCACGAAGTTGCCAAGGCTCCAGGAGCCGTTGCCGTCGGAGTCTCCGGCAACGATCTCGAGCCTGACGTCGATGCGCGCGGCGTAGTACAGGTTGAGGACCATTGAGCCGTCGCCCAGGACGACGTCGACGTCGTGCGAGACGTAGGTCACGCCGTTCACGTCCGTGAACGTCTGCTTATACTCGTAGCCCACGAAGTCCGGATCGTAAGCTTCGTCGCCCTCGACACCGGAGCGCTTGCGGGAGATGGCGGGAGTATCGGTGCCCTTGGAGATGATCTCAACGATGAGGTCCTTCTCGACGCCGTCGCCGGTGACGCGGTGGTGGTTGACCGTGTAGGTGGAGTTCTCGTCCGCGAAGTAGTACAGGACAAGGATCATGTCACCCGTGCCGTCGATGTTGCCGGAGGCCACCGTCATGTAGCTGTTGCCGAGGAGGTCGCTGTAGGTTACGCCGTCCTTGATGTAGTGGTATCCAGCCATGACGATGTTGTCGTGCGTGCGCCACTTG
Source organism: Olsenella sp. KH1P3 (assembly GCF_900167315.1). NCBI lineage: Bacteria > Bacillati > Actinomycetota > Coriobacteriia > Coriobacteriales > Atopobiaceae > Olsenella > Olsenella sp. KH1P3. The sequence continues at coordinate 129,398 of NZ_FUWQ01000005.1, forward strand.
GGCGTTCCGATGCTGGTGTCCGCGTCGGCGATCGCCTCCTCGTCGGTCACACCCGTGCGCTCGATGCGATTGGCGACGATGAAGGCGCTGCCATCATGATTTCCGTGCTCGATCGGCGTGTTGTCGCCGCTACGAGGAATCGTGCCGTCCTGCTCGAGGGCGATAACCCGGCCGTCGGCCGTGATGACGTAGCGCTCGACGTAGTACGTGGTATCGTCGTTAGCCTTCCACACGGCATGGAGCGTCACAGTCGCGTCCGTGGGCACGAAGTAGGTCGTACCTTGGACAGAGAAGTGCTTACCGGCCGCTGGGTCGTCGGCCGTGCTGGACGCAACCGTATCGGCCTTCGAGCGAGAGTCGTTGCCCTTGGCCGTTGCGGCGATGGGATCCGTCGACCAGCCGACGAGCGTGTAGCCGGGGCGCGTTACGTCCGCCGTGCCGGGAAGCGTGAAGGTCGAGCCGGTAAGATGATCGGCGCTGGGATCGCCGGCGACCCAGGAGCTGTCAATCTCTCCGCTCGCGAGCTCAGCCCCGCCTTTGTCAAAGATGATGTGCGTGGCATCGGGCGTGTAGTAGAGCGAGAGGCGCATGAGGCCATCGCCCGAGATGCCGTCGGTCGCAATGGTAGCGTAGGTGGTCTCGACGCCCGTCACCTTGCTCCTGGCAGTGTACGGGTGGCTGTGATCTGCATAACTATAGCCAGGGCGCGCTGTGTTGTCGTGATTGATCCAGCTCTTTTCAGGGTCGGCCGTCGCTGCGTCGGCGACCGCATACTCGTCGGTGACGCCCTGGTGGGAGACGCGCTGGCCGGCCGCGTAGGCGGCCGGGTCGGCCTGGGCGACGACGTTGCCGTCCGCGTCGCGCTCGACGGTGCCGTCGGCCCTGAGGGCGATGAGGTCGCCGTCGCCGGTGACGACGTAGCGCTCGACGTAGTAGGCCGTGTCGGTGTCGGCGCTCCAGACCGCGTAGAGGGTGACCTCGGAGGCGGTGGGCGCCACGTAGGAGCCGCCGGCGGCGGTGAAGGCCTTGCCGGCGGAGCTCGTGCGGCCGGCCAGGGCCGCCGCGGCCTGGGCGGCGGAGCGGCTGGCGAGGCCGGTGGAGGTGCCGACGTCGGTGCCGGAGACGGTCCGCTGCGTCGTCCAGCCGACGAGCGTGTAGCCCGCGCGGGAGATCGAGGAGGCGACCGTGGAGGCGCCGTTGGGCAGGGTCACGGTCTGGTCGGTCAGCACGTCCACG
>NZ_FUWQ01000010.1:0-8741 GCF_900167315.1 Olsenella sp. KH1P3
ACGACGGAGTTGGGCAGGTCGTCCACGTCGACGCCGGTCGGGTCGTCGTCGTTGTTCTCCTCGTAGATGACCTGGAAGCCGCCGATCTCGTCCCACTTAGCGTAGAGAGTAAGCGTATTAGTCTCATCGTTGCCACCGAGGAGCTTGACAAGCTGGCCATAGGTCTCCCCCGCGGTCACCTGGTGAGACCAGGTTACATTGTCCGTGAACCAACCAATGAAGTTGAAGCCAGCCTTGCGCGGGGTGGTCGGGTTCTTATATGCAGCGTCGTAGACGGTGTCAAGGTTTGCGGTATCCCACTTAACAACCGGCACCGTAGAGGACTCGGGCAGGTCAACGACGGCATTTCCGCCGTCCTCATCATAGATGACGCTGTAGGGCGTACCAGAGCTGTCCTGGGACTTTGCGCCCCAGATTGCGTAAAGGGTGATAACGTCTCCGTCGGTCGAGGTGAAGTCGGGATTAATGGCCTGCATGTCAGCATAGGCGGTGCCAAGGCCGGAAGGAATGACGTTCCAGGCGATGAAGTTATAGCCCTCTCGAGAGTACGCGTTGGGAGTAAGGCTGTCGCCCGCGGCACCATAGGTGACGCTCTGGTCAGTCATAGAACCGGTCGCGGGATCAGCGGTCGGGTAGGTCGCGTCGTTGGCATCAAACTTTATCGTGTAAGTAATGCCCACCCAGTTGGCGTAGAGCTTCAGAATCTTGGCAGCCCCCTGGCCGTCGGTGTAAGCGGTCGAGTAGACCGTGGCAGGAGTAATGGCAATCATCGTGCCGTCGGCCTTCTGGTACGCCCAACCGTCGACTTTGTAGCCGGTCCTGCTGGCAGGCGCAGAGAAGATCGAGGTGCCGAGGCCAGTCGTACTCCAGGCGACGCCAGTACGGTCCGAAGCGATCTTATTGAGGGTGGCGGGATCATCGTAGTACTCGATAGCGTAATCGCCGGCCTCGTCCCACTTGGCGTACAGCGTAACCTTGGTGACCGTATCGCTACCCGCAAGGGCGCCATACGTGCTGCCGGGCGTGACAGGCTGGGCCCAGACGCCGTTGTCAAGGAACCAGCCGCCGAAGTTGTAGCCCGCACGAGTCGGGTTGCCGGAGGTGGAATCGGCCCTCGTGGTGTTCGTGAAGCCGGAATCGTGCCACTTCACGTTGGTGAGGTCGATGACATCGATGCCAGCAGCATCGTCGTCGTTATTCTCCTCGTAGACGACCTCGAAGCCATCCTTGACGGCCCACGTGCCCGTAACCGTGAGGTTCATTGCGGGCATAGAGAACGTGCCGTCGGCCGCAACGGTGGTGGGAGTCGTGCCATCGCTCGTGGTCCACCCGACGAAGGTGTAGCCAGGGTAGGAGTTCTCAAATCCGGTGGGCACCGTTTGAACGATTCCGTAAGCAACGGTAGTCGTTGCGGGAAGGACGGAAGTGGCACCGGAGGGAACATCAGCTGCGAATGCATACGTGAGAGTGAAGATGTTGCGCGTGTAGAAGAGACGCAGGACAGCCGATCCATCCGCAAGGATGGTGGTACTCAGCACATTGCCTGCGTTCGGAGAATCGAACGTGAAGCCTGTAATGGAAGGCGCTGGCGAGGGAGCGTTTACAGTCGTACCAGTCGTCCCCGTGAGGATCTCATCCGCCTTGTAGGTCGTGTTGTGAGAGAACGTAGAGTTGGTCGCGTCATCGGCAAGCCAGTACTCGACGGTGTAATTGGTATTGGCATCGGCGACGAACACCGCAGTGTAGGTAACCGCGTCATAGAAGCCGCTACCGTTCTTCTGGGGTGTAAGGGTCTCGCCATTCGCGCCAGAGATCCAGGCCGGGTCGGTAATAGTGTTGCCAGACGCATCCTCCCAGTGATCGAACTTATAGCCGGTGTTGGCGGTTGCCGTCGAGCCAGCGGGTGCCGCGGATTCGGTGCTGAGGCTATCGGAGGTCCTCGAGACGCCGCCGTAGGAGCTGGGATTGGCAACGTAATTTATCACGAGGCCCGCATAGTCCCAGACCGGGTAGAGCTTGGTGTTCGCCGCAGGCATCACGAAACCAGTGTCACTCTCGGGCCAGAAGTCGGAACCGTCAGTGGTCCAGCCCTTCAGTGTGTAGCCCGCGCGAGTGATGGCACCGGTGCCCAAAAGGGTAACGGTAGTGCCGGCCTTGTGATTCTCGATCACGTTGCCGGAGGTGACGGTCACGCCACTCCCCCACACCGCGACAGGCGAGAACTCGTTGCCGTCAGTGCCGACGTGCATGAAGGTAAGGTCGTAGGGCTTGCCCTCCCACATTGCGGTGAGGGTATAGTTAGTGTCGACGGCGGTGGGCAGAGTCTCCTGCGTAATGCCGTTGGCGGAGTCGTTATAGGTGTAGTGCTTGTTGCCAGACCCATCCTCCCACATCCAGCCAAGGAAGACGTAGCCCGTCTGGCCGGCGGGATCGCTTGTCAGAGAGTCAACCTCACCGTTATAGCCAGGCCAGACCGCATTGAACGCAAGGTTTGCGAACTCGGTACGTCCAGCGACGTGGGCAGTGAATGTTCCGACGCTACCAGGCAGGTAGGAGACGGTAAAGCTGTGAGCCCAAATCGCAGTGAAGGTTGTGTTGCCGAGAATTGCAATGTCCTGAGGCCTCTTGGTAGAACCGTTAGCGTCGATTACACCATCGCCGTCGGTATCCATGTCATAGTCCCAGCCGACCAGGTAATAACCAGTGGACGGGGTCGCGGAGACGTTGGCCATAGACGGATTGCCGTTGTAATCGACATTCTGAGTCGTACCGGTGCCAGTGACAAGCCCCTTGCTGGTATCACCGGAGATAAAGTTGACCACATAGCTTTCCTTGACCCAGTTTCCGGAGATAGTCACGTCGGAATCCGGCATCGCAAACGTATGGTCAGCGGCAACCGTAATAGTACTACCAGACGCATCCGTCACGTTCCACCCGTTGAACGTGTAGTGAGAAAGTGTAGGAGCGGGATCGGAGACGGTAAAGGTGTCGCCGTACAGGACGCCATTGATTACAGCCGGGCTCGGAAGCGCAGGAGCTCCAGATACGCTGTTGTTGTACTGGTAGGTCACCTTGTGGGCGTTGCGCGTATAGAAGGCCTTGAGCACGAGGGTGGGGTTGCCGCCGCTGTCAACGCCGACGACGCCTGTGTAGACCGTACCCGTAACACTCGGGTTGTAGGTAAAGCCAGTGTAGGACTTAGGAATGATGCTGGAGATGGCAGTGCCCTCAGTGGCGGAAATCGTGTCCACGTCATCGGGGGTCGTGCCGTAGCTTCCGTCAAGGGCCTGCTTATAGTGCTCGACCGTGTATGTCGTTGCGGAAAGGTCCGCGAACTTTGCAATGTAGGTCCTCGCGACCCATGCGCCGCTCTCAGCCTGGGGCGTAAGCTTGTTGCTCGCGTCAACCCAAGCTGCGTTGACCGCGTGCTCGCCAGAATCGTCATTGTAGACCCACCCGATGAACTTGTAGCCGCTATTGGCCGTGGGGGTGGAGCCAGTAATGGTCGAGCCATCACTGTGTAGGCCCGTGAGGGCGTTAACGGTCTCGGTGGTCGCGTACACGGAGCCGTACCCAAAGGGATCCGCAATGTAGTTGATGGTGACAGAGGCCACATTCCAGATTGCCTTGAGGATCCTCTTGGCAGTCGAAGAGGCAGCGGGGTCACCGGCAATCTGGCCGTAGGAGGGGTCGTTAGTGCCGTAGATCGCAGTGGCCGTGGCGCCACCATCGGGCGTGTACTCCCAGCCACCAAACGTGTAGCCGTTGCGGACAGGGTCAACAGAGGGGATAAGCCCCTTCTGAGTCCACGCAACACCCGTCTTGTCGGAATAATTCCCCCCACTGCCTGCGGTGCCACCGTTGAGGTCATACCCCACGGAGTAGAACGTGTTCTCGCGGAAGTACAGCTTCAGGGGAACCGTAGACCCACTGACGATCGTAACGGAGAGGACGTTGTTGGTGTCAGAGGCATCGAAGTGGTAGCCGGGGATGCTCTCGGTGCGATAGTCGATGTTCTCGGGGTTCGGAGTGGCATTAGTAGCATCCACGACGGTACCAGCGGCTGCCGAAACGGGGGTCGACTGGTGATGCATGGAAGTAACCGTACCGTCAGCGCTCACGATGAAGTACTGAACGTTGTACTTACCATCCTGGGCCCAAATTGCCTTGATTGTGGCATAGGAGACGCTGGAGTCGTTGCCCGCGATGGTGGAGAAGGGCGTTGCGGAGGTTGCCTCATTGGAGGTCAGCGTAACGTGGTCGGGACCATAGTAAACCCACTTGACAAAGGTGTACCCGGTCTTCGTGGGAGTGACGGTCAGGTTAGTATCCCCCCACTTGACGCCGGTCTTATCAGCAATGGGGTTACCTCCGTCGGTGTCGTACTTGACGACATAGGTGTTCTCGATGTAGTGGGCGTAGAGCGTAACGGTCATAACCGAGTCGCTCGCAGCAAGAGAGCTGTAGGCATCTCCGCTGCTCACTTTGTTGGGCGCAGAGAAGTCCGTCTCGCTCTTGTACCAGCCGTCGAAGGTGTAGCCGTCCTTGACCGGATTCTCGCTGGGAAGAAGACCGGTCTGGGTCCAGGTGACAGGATTCTTGTCATCGAAGGCATTCGCGTTGCCGGTAGGAGAAACGCCTCCCTCGGTGTTGTAGCGAACGGTGTACCCAGTCTTCTCGACCCACTTCGCATACAGGGTGAGCGAGTTGGCCGTCTTGGTGGAGACGTTGGGCCTCTCGTAGACCTCATTGAACTTCATCGTGGAAGTCACATCGGTGCCAGACGTGAAATCAGAGGTCCAGTACCAACCGGCCAGCGTGTAGCCAGCCTTGGTGGAAACGCCGGTGGGAAGAATGTTGGCCGCATCGTAGGTGAGGCCAGTGCGGTCGCTAACCGCAGAACCACCAAGCTCGTCATAAAGGACGGTGTACCCAGACGCCGCCTTGTAAATCGCCTTAAACGTCGCGTTGTCGTAAATCGTGATGGTAGTCGGGAATGCAACGTTATAGCTCGTCCCCGTCAGGGTATTGCCGGTCGCATCCTTGTAGTTGTACTCCCAGCCGTCGAGCACATATCCGGGGTTACCAGAGGCGGAAGTACCAGCAGGGTTCGAACCGTATGCAACGTTCTCCGTCGTTATGCCGGTGATACTTCCGTTGGCATCCGAGGTGTAGGTGACGGTGTACTGAATGGGCTCAAAGACTGCGTAGTACGTCTCGGCATCGTAGATGCCGCTACTCCCAACCTGCGGGGTAAGGGTTCCGTCGGTAGCAACCCACGCGGCAGGAACGCTGGCCCCGGAAGCCGAGCCAACCTTCCAGCCAACCAGGGTGTAGCCCGTTGAGGGGATAGCCTGAGAACCGCTAATTCCGGTGCCATCGTTGTGCGTTCCGGAGGCAGACTTGACGCTCTCGGTCGAAACGGTGACGGTGCCACCCGCAGTCGGAGACGCAGCGTAGTTGATGGTCACGTACGCCTCGTCCCAAACGGGGTAGAGAACCGAAGCGGCCGCAGGCATGTTGATGTTCGATCCCGCGTTGTAAACGGTGGGATCGCCCGCGAACTTCCAGCCCCTGAGGGTGTAGCCGTCACGGGTGATGCCGGAGGACTTGAGGGTGAAGCTCTCCCCCGCCGCGTGAGACTCGTTAGGATCAGGAACACCAGCGCCCCAAGTGGCAGCCGGAGAGAAATCCGTGCCATCCTCCTGCGTATGGACATAGGTGAGAGTGAACCTTATAAGCTTCCACTGGGCAACGAAGGTCGTGGATCCGCCCAGGGCCGAGACAGGATCGGGGCTGACGGGCCTAGTCTTCTGAGTAGTACCCGTCTCACCAGCGTAGTCGGCATACGAAGCACCGCCCTCGGTCCACTTCCAGCCCACGAACTCGTAGCCGGGCCTGGCCTTGGGGAAGCCCCCGTCAAGAAGGCTGGTCGGGAATGCAGGGATAGGATCGGAAAGGGTGAGGCCGGTAGTGGACGCGTCGGAGAGACTCCAGTCTCCGCCGACACCCGGGTCGTAGGCGATTGTCATCGTCGTACCCCACTGAGCGGTGAACAATGTCTTGCCGAGGATGGTCACGGACATGGGGTTAGCCGTGGCCACACCGGTGACATCGTACACGCCGTCGCCATCCGTATCCATATCGCAAGTCCAACCGATGAAGTACCAGTTCGCTGTATCCTTCTCGGCAACGGTAACGACGTCGGTGGGCGTGCTGTTGTACGCAATGCCGGTCTTGGTAATGGTTGCGTTGCTCGTATCGGTGCCATTGTCCTTAATGGTTCCCTTTGCAGCATCGGTGGTGTCATAGGTGACATCGAAGGTGTCGTACGACCAATCGCCGATGAGCCTCACGTCATAACCCGGCATGGTGAACGTCTTGTTCTTGATGTCCGAACCGGTAAGCGTGAGCGTCCTCACGCTGCCGTCGTTGTACGTTGCGGTCCAGCCGTTGAACTTATAACCGTAGTACGTGCCGGGGTCAGGAGTGGTAACCGTATCGCCGGCGTGAGCCGTGACAGGACTCGTCGGGAACGTGATGGTACCAGGAACATTTCCGGTCCAGTTATAAACGATATTCAGAGAATTGAACTTGAAGTAGAGCTTGAGGACATTGGGTCCAGTCGCATTGACCGTGATGGAGGCATCTCCAAGAACGGAAGGAGCAACGTAAGAGTAACCGGGAATCACCGTAATAGTGTAGTTGTTTCCATTCGCATTAGTCGGAGTAACGACATCACCCATGGTCGCGTTGTTCACGGTGACGGTGCGAGCCGTGTCCTTGCTGTAGTTAGAAGCAATCGTACTGTCGGTCGAGCCGGAATTCTCGAGGTAGAACTCAATGGTATACGTGAGGTCAGAACGAGGAGTCACCCAGAGGTAGTAAGTTGCCGCGTCGTACACCCCGGCGTTGGGCAGCGGCGTGATCTTGTGGGAGGTGCCATTGACGAAGGAGTTGGACACTGCATTCATGCCAGCGCCATCCGTCGTCCACTTGTCAAACACATATCCCGTCGGGATGACGACTTCGGCGCCATAGATTGACGTGTCATCGGTATGCTTGCCGCTGACAGAGCCGACAGATTCGGACTTGGAAGTACCAGAAGCACCGTTGACCTTGACCTCGAGGCCCGTAACCGCGCTGCCGGCAGCATAGTTGATGGTGACCATGTTCTCTTGCCAGATGGCGTACACGGTGACGTAACCGGTGTGAGACGAATCGTTGTTGAAGAAGCTGTCGATGGCGCTGTAGACGGTCGAGGCATTGACCGTCATGCCAGAGCCATCCTTACTCGTGTTCCAAGACTGGAACGAGTAGTTGCCGCGCGTGGGGTTGGAGTTGGCAGTATTGTTGGCCGCGCCGGGGGTGAATGCGGTGGAGCCCCAGCTGAGACCAGACTTCGAAGAGTCGCCAGATCCACCGTTCTTATCGAAGTAGACCATGTAATCGTTGCGCGCGGTCCACTTTGCGTAGAGGTTAACGACGCCGTCGGAAGTGGCGGGAACGACGAAGGACGCCCCGTCGGGGATAACGGTCCCCGTGCCGTTGGACGCAGTGGTCCAGCCCGCGAAATTGTATCCGTTACGAGAGAAAGCGTTTGCAGTCAGAGCGGGAACAGTCTCACCCGTCTTATACCCAGTGAGATTACCCATGGTACCGGTAGCGTCAGATGCGACCTTGTTAAAGACGATGGTCGCAGCCTTGCCGTTCCAGACCGCGATGAACTGAACATTAGAGGTAACGGGGCCGAAGGACGCGCCGCCCGAATAGGTGGTACTGCCATCCGACCAGCCGCCAAAGTCATATCCAGTACGAGCGAATCCCGTGCCGGCGTCGAGGGTAACGTTAGAGCCATCAACGACGGTAGTGGAAGCAGGATTTGCCCCTGAATCCGCACCGCTCGTGTTATAGGAGATGGTATAGGAGGCCTTGGCAGACCACTGCGCATACACGGTGACCGAATCCGCGTCGGCAGCACCATTGGCCGCCACAAGCTGATCATAGGTCTGCGAACCAGAGATCGCAAGGCCCGTGCCATCGGCCTTCGTATTGTACCCGGTGAAATTGAACCCAGAACGGGTGGGTGCGCCAGCCGGGGCCGTCGCAGGAACGACGGACGTGAAAGAGAGCCCGTTCAGATCGGAGGTGTTAGAACCGCCGAAGGTGCCGCCGCTGCCGGCGTCATACGTCACCTTGTAATCGTTCCTTGCGGTCCAAACAGCGTAAAGGTCAAGATTGCTAGTAAGCGTAACGGTCGCACCGTTGCCATAAGCGACGCTACCTCCAGCGGTGGTAGACCATCCAGTGAATGCGTAACCAGGATTGGTGAAAGCATTCGAGTTGAGAGCAGCTGCGGTGTTATAGGGTACGGTCTGAGCCGCCATGGTACCCGAGCCGCCGTTTGCGTGGAACGTAACGGTAAGATCAGCCGTGGCGCTGTTGGTCGCGTTCATGATGATGAAGGTCCAGTCCTTGTGCGTGTGGGAGTTCTTGGTGCCGAGCAGGTCCATGATCGACGCGGTCGCGCCGGGGGCGAGCGAGAGCGTGCCCGCCAGGGGCTTCGTGTCGGAGTCGTAGACCACGCCGACGGTGTCCGTCTGCGAGGCGCCGAGCACGTAGCGCCAGTCACCAGAGAAGCCGGACGGAATCGCGGGGGCGGTGGTCGTGCTGTCGGGCTCGACTCCGGGGTCGGTCTTAATGAAGCCCGCGGACCTGTTGGACTGGTAGTAGACGCCGAC
>NZ_FUWQ01000001.1:0-564818 GCF_900167315.1 Olsenella sp. KH1P3
GTGGCTTTCGACCTCGTGGCGGCGTCGTACAAAGTTCTTCGGGTCATGAAAGAAGCCTCCCTTTTCTCATGTCCAAGAAAAGGGAGGCGGTTCAAAGGGGAGGGGGGCTGAGCCGTTGCCGTCTGTGAGGTCAGGCGATGGCGCCTGGTTCCTTACATGCGGTCGTGGCAGGTACGGGCGATGACGTCAAGCTGCTGCTCGTGCGTGAGGTCGATGAACTTCACGGCGTAGCCGGAGACGCGGATTGTGAAGTTGGCGTACTCGGGCTTCTCGGGGTGCTCCATCGCGTCCTTGAGCTTCTCGATGCCGAAGACGTTGACGTTGAGGTGGTGGGCACCATTGGCGAAGTAGCCGTCCATGACGTTGACCAGGTTGGTGACGCGCTGGTCCTCGTCGTTGCCCAGGGCGCTGGGGTTGATGGTCTGCGTGTTGGAGATGCCGTCGAGCGCGTACTCATAGGGGAGCTTGGCCACGGAGTTGAGGCTGGCGAGCAGGCCGTTCTTCTCGGCTCCGTAGGCGGGGTTGGCACCAGGGGCGAACGGGGTGAAGGGCTTGCGGCCGTCGGGCATGCCGGCGGTTGCCTTGCCGTAGACCACGTTGGAGGTGATGGTCAGGATCGAGGTGGTCGGCTCGGAGTTGCGATAGGTGTGGTGCTTCTTGATCTTGCTCATGAAGGTCTTCAGCAGCCAGACCGCAATCTCGTCGGCACGGTCGTCGTCGTTTCCATAGCGGGGGAAGTCACCCTCGGTCTCGAACTCGCCAGCGATGCCGTACTCGTCGCGGATGCACTTGACCTTGGCGTACTTGATGGCGCTCAGGGAGTCGACGACGTGGCTGAAGCCCGCGATGCCCGTGGCGAAGGTGCGACGGACGTCGGTGTCGATGAGGGCCATCTCGGCAGCCTCGTAGTAGTACTTGTCGTGCATGTACTGGATGAGGTTGAGGATGTTGACGTAGAGGTCAGCCAGCCAGTCCATCATGAGGTCGAACTTATGCATGACCTCGTCGTAGTCGAGGTACTCGGAGGTGATGGGGGCAAACTCGGGACCAACCTGCATGGGGAGGCCGGTCTTCTTGTCCTTGAACTTCGCGTCACGGCCGCCGTTGATGGCGTAGAGGAGGCACTTGGCCAGGTTGGCGCGAGCGCCGAAGAACTGCATCTCCTTGCCGGTCTGCGTTGCGGAGACGCAGCAGCAGATGCTGTAGTCGTCACCCCAGACGGGACGCATGACGTCGTCGTTCTCGTACTGGATGGAAGACGTGTCGATGGAGATCTTGGCGGCGTAGTCGCGGAAGTTCTTGGGCAGGCGCTTGCTGTAGAGAACCGTGAGGTTGGGCTCGGGAGAGGGACCCATGTTCTCGAGCGTGTGCAGGAAGCGGTAGTCGTTCTTGGTGACCATGTGACGGCCGTCCTGGCCAAGGCCAGCGACCTCGAGCGTTGCCCAGACGGGGTCGCCGGAGAAGAGCTCGTTGTAGGAGGGAATGCGCGCGAACTTGACCATGCGGAACTTCAGGACCATGTGGTCGACGAGCTCCTGGGCCTCGGTCTCGGTAATCTTGCCGGCCTTGAGGTCACGCTCGATGTAGATGTCGAGGAAGGTGGAGATGCGGCCGACGGACATTGCGGCGCCGTTCTGCGTCTTGATTGCGGCAAGGTAGCCGAAGTACAGCCACTGGAAGGCCTCGTGCGCGTTGGTCGCAGGCTTGGAGATGTCGTAGCCGTAGACCTCGGCCATGGCCTTCATGCCCTGAAGGGCGCGGATCTGCTCGGCGATCTCCTCGCGCAGGCGAATGACGTCGTCGGTCATGGTGCCGTCGCCGCAGTTGAGCTTGTCCTGCTGCTTCTGGGCAATCAGGCGATCGATGCCGTAGAGGGCAACGCGACGATAGTCGCCGACGATGCGGCCACGGCCGTAGGTGTCGGGGAGGCCGGTGATGATGTGGGAGTGACGGGCGGCGCGCATCTCGGGCGTGTACGCATCGAAGACGGCCTGGTTGTGCGTCTTGTGGTACTCGTTGAAGATCTGGTTGAACTTGTCGTTGACGTGATAGCCGTAGTTCTCGGCAGCCTGTTGGGCCATCTTGATGCCGCCATAGGGCATGAACGCGCGCTTGAGGGGCTTGTCGGTCTGGAGGCCGACGACCTTCTCGAGGTCCTTCATCGACTCGTCAATGTAGCCGGGGCCATAGGCGGTCAGGCCAGAAACGACCTCGGTCTCACAGTCCAGGACGCCGCCCTTTGCGCGCTCCTGGGCCTGGAGCTCCTGCACCTTACCCCAGAGCTTGTCAGTTGCCTCAGTGGGACCGGCCAGGAAGGAGTCGTCGCCGTCATAGGCGGTGTAGTTCCTCTGGATGAAGTCTCGGACATTGATGTCGTCGACCCAGTGCCCACCAACAAAGCCGTTCCACTCATCACGTAGATCCATGCATGCCTCCTTGGCACTTGTCATGTGGAGCTAGTCTGCGCAGCCGCGCAGAATCGCCTCCGCGTTTTTCACTCTATCTGCGGTGGGAGGTTCGACATCTTCCAGCGTGTAGGGGATGCCCAGCTCCTCCCACTTGTAGACGCCCAGCGTGTGGTATGGCAGGACCTCGATGCGCTCGACGTTCTCGAGCCCTGCTATGAAGTCCCTGGTTCGGTGCAGGTACTCGTCGACGTCGGTGATGCCGGGAACGAGCACGTGCCTGATCCAGACAGGCTTCTTGATGGAAGAGAGGTAGCGCAGGCAGTCAAGGATGTTGGCGTTGTCGTGGCCGGTGAGTGCCTTGTGCTCTGCGGGGTCGATGTGCTTGATGTCTGCCAGGATGAGGTCGGTGACCTCCATGAGCCGCTCGAACTTCGAGAAGAACGTGCCCTCGCGCGTGAAGGGGGCAAGCGAGCTGTCGAGGCAGGTGTTGATTCCGCGCTCTTGGGCCTTTGAGAAGAGCTCGAGCACGAAGTCGATCTGCATGAGGGCCTCGCCGCCGCTGACGGTGATGCCGCCCTCGCTGCCCCAGTAGTTGCGATAGCGCTCGGCCGCATCGAGCAGCTCGTCGGCGCTCTTCATGTCACCCTTGTTGAAGCCCCAGCTGTCGACGTTGTGGCAGTAGCGGCAGCGCATGGGGCAGCCCTGCAGGAAGATGAGGTAGCGAACGCCGGGGCCATCGGCCGAGCCGAACGACTCTGTCGAATGGATCCTACCGAGCATGGGCGTCACCTCTTTCGGGCCGATCAATTTCCATTGGTCAATCTAGCCTGAGGTGACGGGTAGTTCCTTGATTAGAATCAAGTAACGCTAACGATTCTTGAACGAGCAGCTCAGATGGGGTGCCCTTTGTGAGGAAGACGCTGAGGGTTTGCCGTCTGCCGAAATCATACTTGCATTTCTAGTATGAATCGTCAGTACTGCGCGATGCGTCCGCAATCGCTCTCAGCAGGCAATTCCTGGCTCTTCTCGGTGACTAATCGCTGAGCATCGAGATGGACTTGAGCCCCTCTCGGTCGACGACTTTGAGGCGCCCGCGTCCAAGGCGGGTGACATAGCCCTCCTGCTCCAGTGAGCTGAAGTTGCGCGAGACCGTCTCGGGCCTGAGCCCGATGGAGCGCGCGATGTCGTCGAGCTTGAGCATGATCTCCGAGCCGATGCAGCGGGCGTCGCGGTGGAGGAGGTACTCGGCAAGGCGTTGCTTGGGATCGCGGATGCTGAGCATCGTGATCTTCTCCTCGGCGTCGTCGAGCTCGGTCTCGATCATGCGGATGAGTCCCATGGCGACGTCGGGATGACTGGCGATCATGGCCTCGAAGTCGGTGCGATGGATGCTGCAGAGCTCGACCTTGCTCAGGCAGGCCACGGAGTAGTGGTAGCTGTGGTCCTTGAGGAACATGCCGTGCCAGATGGCCTGCCCCTCGTGGAGCACGTCGAGCACGTGTTCCTCGCCGGTCGCGTCGATGTGGAAGGTCTTGATGCGACCGGAGCGCAGGATGAGTATCGACTCGATGGGATCACCCTCGCGGACCAGGATGGAGCCATTGGGGTGCGTGGAGCGGCGCGCGTTGGAGATGAGCTCGTGCTTCGCCTCGAGAGGGAGGCCGGCGAACAGGCGGATGTTGCCCATGCACGCTGTTGCGTCCACGGCGAACGGGCAGTGCGTGCTCTCTGCGCAGTGATGCATTGTCGAAGCGGATTTCGTCATCGCCATCAACCCTCCCTGCGGCAGCGCGTTATGCAGGCTGCCACAGTTTCTAATGATAGCGGAGCCGACGTGGGGTGCGTGCCTTCCACGTCGGCTCTGTTGGGACATCTCGTATTCGGCCGGCTTCGCGCGACTAGCCTTCCATCTCGCCAAGGCGAGCCCTTCGGCTGCGACGGGCCTTGAGGTACTCGAGATACATTGCGATGTAGCTCATGACGCCCACGAATGCCGACAGGAAGGCGGCCGTCGAGGCGATGTCTGCCCAGGCGATTTTCTCCCATCCAACGACCTGGAACTCTGCCGCGGCTTCGGACAGGGTCAGGAGCGCGAAGAAGGCGATTGCGGACAGGAGGGCGAGAAGGGCAAAGTATGCGCGCGGGAACGTCTCGGTCTCGGCGAACCTGTTTCTGTCGACGTAGCCGGCCTTGGTGAATCGCGAGCAAGCCCAGGCTCCCGATAGTCCGGTGTAGACCAGAAGGACCATGCTGGGAATCAGGACCAGGGACACGCGTGGCCAGTCGTTCATGAGGTTTGTCCGCGTGGCGAGTCCCTCGAGGTGGAGAGCGTAGTAGGCGAGACAGAGGTTGGCGATCATCAGGAACTTGCCCATCCTCGCGAAGACCTCGTTCTCGTGTGCCTTGATGCGCTCGTCGGTTGGTCCCACGTACGCGCGCCACTTGCTCTTGAGTGTGGTAATCATTTCTCTAGTCCTCCCAAAACAGGTCGTTGAGCGTGACGTCCAACGCCTTGCAGATATCCGTGCACAGCTTGAGCGTGGGGTTGTAGCCCCCGGCCTCGATGAGCCCGATGGTCTGTCTGGTGACGCCGACGGCACGGGCGAGGTCGGCTTGCGACAGGTCCTTGGCCACGCGGGCGGCCCTCATGCGCAGGTTCTTCTTTCCCTCCACGTCTTCACCTCCAAACGCAATTGATATCTTACGTGATGTAAGAAATATATTGCATCGATTGGTGTATGTCAACTATATCTTGCATTATGGAAAGAATGTCTGTCGCGCTTGTGACCTCGCGTTTGGGTTGGGGCACGCGGCATGCCGCTCGAAAGAACGTGGCCTGCCGACGCCAGGGGGGCGTCGGCAGGCCGTGGGCTGCGCCTATGAGGTCCGCCCGGGAGCGGTCCAATGGGCGGGCTAGTAGCCCAGCTCGTCGTTGACCAAGATGACGTTCATGCGACCGGTGTGGCGCGAGTGGCGCGTGATGAGGAAGTTGCAGCAGATGGTGTCCGCCGACTTGCAGTTGGCACAGGTTCCGGTCTTGCGACAGGGCGTGTCGAGGTCGAAGCGCTGGGCGTTGATGGGGGCGGCGACGTTGCGGGCGCGCGCGACGGCGCTGTCGAGGTCGCCGCAGACCTTGTTCATGCCAACGACGAAGACGACCTTCCTGGGGCCTTGGGCGATCATCGAGACGCGGTTGGAGTTGCCGTCGATGTTGACCAGGATTCCGTCGCTGGTGAGGGCGTTGCAGCTGGCCAGAAAGACGTCGGCCGCATAGCCTGCGAGCATGGCCTCGCGCGGGTCGTCGTACTTGTCGCGGTCGATGAAGTGGTACTTCTCGCCTTGGACCGCGTCGACGAGGCCGATCTCGCGTGCGCTCATGCATCCGCCCATGGTGATGGTGCTTCCTTCGGGTATGAGCTCGAGCGCCTTCTTGAGGGCCTCCTGGCGGTTGGCGGCGTAGAAGCCGCTGATGTTTCGGCGCTCGAGGCCCTTGATGACGGTCTGGGCCAAAAGCTCGTTGCGCTTGAACAGGTTCTGATCCATGGTTTCCTCTCCCTTGGATGCGCGTTGGACGGGCAAGGCGGCGCGGGGCCGCGTCTTCCTACGCTGGTTGTACCCAAAAAAGCCCCAGGCGCAAGCCCGGGGCATGACGTGGTGCGCTACTCGAAGTCCTCGTCGGGCACCCACTCGACCAGGCAGTCGTCAAGGCCCTTGATGAGCGACTCCTTGTCCATGTGGCGGCCGATGAAGCAGAGCTTGGTCATGCGGTCTCCGCACTCGGGGTCCCAGTCCTTCAGGAGCTCGGGGTTCTCCCTGAGGATCCTCTCGCGCTCGCCGTCGGGTGCGGATGCGACGAACAGGCCGTTCTGCGTCAGGTGGACCTGGTGGCCCGCCTGCTCCAGGACGTAGCACATGTCCGGGTCTTGCTCGAACCAGCACATGCCCTTGGAACGAATGATGCTTTCCGGCCAAGTGCTGACGTAGTCGGAGAGCTTGTCGAGGTCAAACGGGGTGCGACGCTGGTAGATGAAGGTCTCGATGCCGTACTCGAGTACCTCGGGGTCGTCGTGCTCCTCCGGGTGCTCCATGGCGTCCATCCAGGCGGCGGAGTTGTAGGCACGGTTGAAGTCGAAGCGCCCGGTGTCAAGAAGCTCGCTCATGGGAACCTGCGCGTGCTCTGCCTCGACGATGACGGCGTCCTTCTGAAGGCTGCGGACGATGGCCTTGAGCTCGGCGATCTGGTCCGGTGTGACAGTGTCGGTCTTGTTGAGGACGAGGGTTGTGCAGAACTCGATCTGCTGGATCAGGAGCGACTCGATGTCGTCTTCGTCCACGTCCTTCTCGACGAGGTCCTTGCCGCCGTGGAACTCGTCGAACATGCGGGCGCAGTCGACGACGGCGACGATGTTGTCCAGGGCGAGCGGAGCCTGGCCTCCGCTCTTGCTTTGGTCGCAGAACGAGCTGATGGTGTATGCGATGGGGATCGGCTCGCAGATGCCCGAGGCCTCGATGATGATGTAGTCGAAGTCTCCGCTCTTCGCGATGCCGTCGAGCTGCTTGGCGAGGTCTGCAGAGAGGGTGCAGCAGATGCATCCGTTGGTGAGGGGGATGAGCGAGTCGGTCTCGGACAGTCCGCCCTCGGCAATCAGGCTGGCGTCGACGTTGACCTCGCCGATGTCGTTGACGATCACTGCAGCGCGGATGCCCTCGTCGTTGGCGAGGATGTTGTTGAGGAGCGTGGTCTTGCCTGCTCCCAGATAGCCGGTGAGCATGATGATCTTTACCGGCTGCTTGCTGTTGGGCATGCGCCCTCCTTTGCCTTGATGGTATTGCCGCGAACATATATAGCCCCTATCGCGCTCCCGTAGTCATCGCGGCGGAGCTTCTACACGCTAACAGCGTTTGTCGATGTGCAGATTGTGTCGAGGTAAACGGCATTTGTTGAACGCCTGCTCAACCATTCGTATAGTTGAGCGTCGATTCAACTATCAGGATGGGAGCTGCATGTCCAAGGTGAGCGAGGTTCGAGGGCTGGTGCGGGAGGGATGCTGCCAGCCCGTGCATCCCGAGGCCGTCGACTGCGTGCGTGCCGCGATGCCCCGCGACACGGTGCTTGACGGGCTCGAGCAGCTCTTCAACGTGTTGGGTGACCGCACGCGCATTCGCATCCTGCTTGCCGTCTCGCAGCGCGAGATGTGCGTGCAGGACGTCGCGGCGCTGCTGGGGATGACCAAGAGCGCCGTCAGCCACCAGCTTGCGAACCTCAAGGACGCACGCCTCATCTCGTGCAGGCGAGAAGGGCGCGTCGTCTACTACTTCAGCGCGGACGACCACGTGAATCGCCTGATCGAGCTGGGGCTCGAGCATGCTGCCGGCAGCTGCCATGCGCCGCGCGCCATCTAGGGACAAGACGAAAGAGGAACTAATACCATGGCACTTCTCATCACCTTCCTTGCGGGAATCTCTATGGCGGTTGGCGCCGTCGTGGTGAAGTTCTCGAACAACCCGGAACGCGTCAGCCACATGTCGGTTGCGGTCGCGCTTGGTGCCATGGGAGCTCTTGTGGTGCTCGACCTTGGCCCCGAGGCAATCGAGGCGACGGCGTACCATGGCGCGGTTCCCGCGATTCTGGTGGTTATCGTTGGGGCCGCGTTTCTGCTGGCGCTCGACCGCTTCATTCCCGACCACGACGACGAGGATGCCCACAGTCGCCATGCC
Source organism: Olsenella sp. KH1P3 (assembly GCF_900167315.1). NCBI lineage: Bacteria > Bacillati > Actinomycetota > Coriobacteriia > Coriobacteriales > Atopobiaceae > Olsenella > Olsenella sp. KH1P3. Next base: position 8,127 of record NZ_FUWQ01000001.1, read on the forward strand.
TCGCAGGACGACATCGCCATCCACATCGGCATCATGACGGTCCTCGCCCTGGTCATCCACAACCTCGTCGAGGGCATGACCATCTACGCGCTGTCGAGCGCCGACGTCGCGCAGGGCGCGTCCTATGCGCTGGGCGTGGGTCTGCACAACGTGCCCATGGGCATGCTCGTTTTCTCGACGCTTCGCCACGAAAGGCGCCGCGCGAAGGCCATCGCGCTGAGCGGCGCAATGCTGTCGACGCTCTTGGGCGGGGCCGTCATGGCGCTCATGAGCCCCATCATGACCGAGCCCGTCAGGGGCATGCTCACCTGCCTGGCCCTGGGCATGATCCTCTACATCGCCCTTGCCGAGTTGCTTCCGCGCGTGCTCAAGAATCGTCCCGTCTGGCTTTCGGGCATAAGCCTCACCGTCGGGGTCGCCCTCGTCTTCCTGGCGACGCGCATCGCATAGGAAACGCAACGGAACGCGCATCGCAATCGCTTGCGTGGTACCTTCTTCGTGTCGCACATCAACCGAAGGAAGGTATGTATGAGCTACAGGAATTCCAAGGTGGTCATCGTCGGGGCGGGCAAGGTTGGCTCCACCACAGCGTTTAGCATCATTAGCCAGGGGCTTTGCGAGGACGTCTGCCTGATTGACGTCAACCGCGAGCATGCCGTGGGCGAGGCCCTCGATATGAGCGATTCCATCTTCTTCATGCACCGCAACGTGAGCGTCCACGCGGGTGACTACGACGACTGCGCCGATGCCGACATCGTCATCATCACGGCTGCGGCGCCCATGCCCAAGGACTCGACCGACCGTCTGGAGATGCTCAAGCCGTCTCTGGGCGTGGTGCGCGAGGTGGTTCAGAAGGTTATGGCATCCGGCTTCGGCGGCATCTTCCTCGTGGTGTCGAACCCCGTCGACATCATGACCTATTACACGTGGAAGGTCTCGGGCCTACCTGCCCAGCGCGTCATCGGCAGCGGAACCTACCTGGACACTGCGCGCCTCTCCCGTGCGCTCTCCGAGATGTACGACCTGGCGCCCGCGAGCGTCGAGGCCTACGTCCTGGGCGAGCACGGCGACTCCGAGATCGTCAGCTGGAACAGCGCGACCATCGGCGGCAAGCGCGTGGACGCGGTCATGCGCGACAACGCCGACCGCACCGCCGGCGTGACCCGCGAGGACCTTCGCAAGCGCACGGTGCAGGCGGGATGGGACATCTTCAGCCGCAAGGGCAACACCTGCTATGGCATCGCGGCCTCCGCGACGGCCATCTGCAAGACCATCCTGTTCGACGAGAACCGCATCGTGCCCGTCTCGGTGTACGTCGAGGGCCAGTACGGCATCGACGGCATCTACCTTTCTGTGCCGACCATCGTCGACCACACGGGTGCCAAGGAGATCGTTGAGATCGACCTCGAGAAGGACGAGCTCGACGCGCTGAGGAAGTCTGCGGACCTCCTTGGCGCGTTCTACGACCGGCTCGACGCCTAGCTGTGGACAACGTGGCCGCGAGGCCTCGTTACTTGGCCTCTGCCTCAGGCGCCTGGCTCTTCTCCAAGAAGGCCAGGTGCCTCTTTTCGTCTCCCGCTAGCTCGTGCAGAACCGAAGCGGCCATGGGTACGGTCACCAGTCCGGTGATGAGGTCGGTCATTGGCTGGGAGATCTGTACGCCGGTGAGTCCCAGCGCATGCGAGAGGACCAGGACGACGGGCCCCAGCACCAGGCCCAGCCTGCAGGCGCCCAGAATGGTCGCTCGCCACATCTTGCCTGAGGTCTGGAGCAGGAAGTTGGTGATCATGGCCGCGCCCGTCAGCGGCATGGTGAAGCTCACCAGACGCAGCGTGAGCGTTCCCACCCTGACGACCTCGGGGTCGTTGCGGAAGAACCAGATGAGCTCGGGCGCAAAGACGCAGGTGAGGGTGCCGATGCACAGCACCGTGCCGAAGGCCACCTTGAGCGAGAAGAAGTAGCCCTCGCGGATGCGGTCGTACTTCCTCGCACCCAGATTGAAGCCGATGACTGGCTGGAAGCCCTGCCCGATGGCAATCTGGACGTAGTTGCCGAAGCCCGTGATGCGCTGAACGATGGCGATTGCCGCTACGGCCGCGTCGCCGAAGGGCTTGGCCGCGTTGTTGAGCAAGGTGGTTGCGACACCTAGCATGACCTGTCGCACGAACGAGGGGAAGCCGCCGTTGAAGACCTCGCGCGCCAGCGCGGGCGTGAGCTGCACGTAGCGGGGCGAGAGCTTGGTCAGGCCGCTCTTGATCATGGCGCGCAGGAGCAGGCAGAAGCCTATGAACTCGCAGATGATGGTCGACAGGGCGCTGCCCGCGATGCCCAGGCCCACACCGAACACGAGGATGGGCGTCAGCAGCATGTTCAGCACGGCGCCGGTCATGATCGCGTACATGGAGTGGGATGCCTCGCCCTCGAAGCGCATCTGCATGTTGAGCATGAGCGACGCGCACATCCAGGGCGCGCCGATCAGGATGATGCCGATGAAGGTCTTCGCGTAGGGGAGGATCGTCTGGGTCGAGCCCGAGATCAGGCAGAGGGGCTCCAAGAAGACATGGCCAAGAATCGCTATCAGGAGGCCAAGGAGAAGTGCCGCGGCCAGGCCCGTCGAGCTCATCACGTTCGCACGCTCGTTCTGCTTGGAGCCTAGGTAGCGCGAGATGGCGTTGCCGGTGCCCTGACCCAGGAAGAACCCGGCGGCCTGGATCGTGGTCATGGCCACGAAGGAGACCCCGACGGCGCCCGAGGCGGCCGTGTTGATGTGCCCCACGAAGAACGTGTCGGAGATGTTGTAGATGGCCGTCACGAGGTTTGATGCAAGGGCGGGAAGCGCAAGCGATATGACAAGGGGCTTTACGGGTCGCTCGGTCATTTCCTGATACTTGGTGCCGTACTTCTGCATGCATCCCTCGGTTCTGTTCCTGCCTCACTCTCGCTTCGACTTATACACCACCCTTGTTCGAGGCGGCCTACGGCGCGAACGCCATGCACCTCTCGTCCACAATGCCGGTGGGCGCCGCCGCGCGCTTCTGGGGCGGAGGCGTTTTTTTGGGAACGGGGTCTCGTGGCGGGGTTGGTGGGTACCCTAGTGGTTAGGGCCGCCTTTGCGGCGAAGAAACGCTCGCCACGGGAGGTTGCGGGTCATGCCAGACAGAATCGTTACGCTCGCCTACATCGGCAACGGGAAGAGCACCAATCGCTACCACGCCCCGTTCGTCCTGGACAGGCCCGACGAGTTCCGCATTAAGACCATTCAGGCCAGGCACGTCGACCATTCCTCCTGGGATGCCTTGCCTGGCGTTCGCTACACCACCAACGTGGAGGACGTCCTGGGCGATCCCGAGGTGGACGTAGTCGAGGTGACCACTCCCTCCGCCCTGCACTACGAGATGGCGAAGATGGTCCTTGAGGCCGGGAAGAGCGTCGTCGTCGACAAGCCCTTCGCCGCGAGCTACGACCAGGCGGCCGAGCTCTTCGAGCTGGCGAGCGAGCGCGGCCTCATGGTCCAGTGCTATCAGAACCGCCGCTTCGACTCGGACTACCTCACGGCGAGGGCGGTCGTTGCGTCGGGCAGGCTGGGGCGCGTCTTCGAGGTGGTGACGAGCTACGACTACTATCGCCCCTGGCAGAAGGAGGGGCAGCGTCTTGACGTGGTGACCAGCGCCGCCTTCGAGCATGCCACGCACTGCGTCGACCAGCTCATCGACTGGTTCGGGATTCCAGACCGCAGCCATGCCGACCTGCGCCAGCTGCAGGGCGCGGGCATGGCAAACGACTACTTCGACTTCGACCTGTACTACGACGACCGGGGCCTCAAGTGCACGGCCCACTCCAACTACCTGAGCGCAATCCAGCGGCCGAGCTTCGAGGTCTATGGGACTAAGGGCTGCTTCATCAAGGTTCAGAAAGACCAGCAGGAGCGTGACCTCAAGCACTTCTATCTGCCCGTTGGCCATGACGACTTTGGCTTGGACGCTCCAGAGCAGTACGGTCTGCTCCGCTGCTACGACGACGAGGGGGCCTTCCACGAGGAGCGCGTCCCCACGGTGCGCAGCAGCTATGCGCGCTGGTATGACGCCCTGTACCGGACCGTGGTCGAGGGTTCCCCGCAGCTCGTGAAGCCCGAGGAGACCTTGGCCCAGATGCGAATCCTGGAAGACGGCGTCAGCCGGTTGAGCTAAGGCGGAAGGGCCAAAAAAGGGGCCTCCCGAAGATCTCTTCGGGAGGCCCCTGCCGTTCAGGCCTGCGGGCCCGCGATTAGTGGTGGAAGAGACGCATGCCGGTGAAGGCCATGGCCATGCCGTACTTGTCGGCGGTCTCGATCACGTTGTCGTCGCGGATGGAGCCACCTGGCTCGGCGATGTACTTGACACCGGACTTGTGGGCGCGCTCGACGTTGTCGCCGAAGGGGAAGAACGCGTCGGATCCCAGGGTGACGTCGTCGAGCTTGGCGATCCAGGCCTTCTTCTCGTCCATGGTGAGGACCTCGGGCTTGGTCGCGAACCACTTCTGCCACTCGCCCTCGGCCAGCACGTCGTCGTGCTCCTCCGAGATGTAGACGTCGATGGAGTTGTCGCGGTTGGCGCGGCGGATGCCGTCGACGAACTGCAGACCCAGCACCTTGGGGTGCTGGCGCAGCCACCAGGTGTCGGCCTTGTTGCCGGCGAGGCGGGTGCAGTGGACGCGGCTCTGCTGGCCGGCGCCGACGCCGATGGTCTGGCCGCCCTTCACGTAGCAGACGGAGTTGGACTGCGTGTACTTGAGGGTGATGAGGCTCACGATCATGTCGATCTTGGCGGACTCGGGGATCTCCTTGTTCTTGGTCACGACGTTGGAGAGGAGCTCGTCGTCGATCTTGAAGAAGTTATGCCCCTGCTCGAAGGTGATGCCGAAGACATCCTTGGTCTCAATCTCGGCGCAGACGTAGTCGGGGTCGATCTGGACGACGTTGTACCTGCCGCCCTTCTTGGAGCGCAGGATCTCGAGCGCCTCGTCGGTGTAGCCCGGCGCGATGATGCCGTCGGAGACCTCGTGCTTGATGTAGCGGGCGACGCGTGCGTCGCAGACGTCGGACAGGGCCGCCCAGTCGCCGTAGGAACTCATGCGGTCCGCGCCACGAGCGCGGATGTAGGCGCAGGCGATGGGGGAGAGCTCGCCCTCGTCGTCGACGAAGTAGATCTTCTTGTCGGTCTCGGTCAGGGGCAGGCCGACTGCGGCGCCGGCGGGCGAGACGTGCTTGAAGGACGCGGCTGCGGGAAGGCCGGTGGCCTCCTTGAGCTCGCGCACCAGCTGCCAGGAGTTGAGGGCGTCCAGGAAGTTGATGTAGCCGGGCTTGCCGGACAGGACGGTGACGGGCAGGTCGGAGCCGTCCTTCATGAAGATGCGGGAGGGCTTCTGGTTGGGGTTGCATCCGTACTTGAGCTGAAGCTCGTTCACGATGGCTCCTTTCGCGTGGGGGCTAGTCGCCCAAGTTCTTGTTGTAGATGCGGACGTCTTCGCCGACCTTGGCGTAGAGCGAGACCTTGTTGTCCTCGTTGAGCGCGGCCCAGACCTCGTCGGGCTCGGGCATGCTCACCTCGACGGGTTCGCCGGCGAAGGTCGGCAGCGGGCTGCCGTCTCCCTGGTAGGTGCTGATGAAGTAGCCACGGTCCTTCTCGACGCCCTCGTAGGCGAAGAAGTTGCGCTGGCAGCGGTTGGAGCCGTCGTGCTGGTTCTTGAGGATGGAGATCTCGAACGAGCCGTCGGCGTTGATGATCGCGCTGATGCGCGGCGTCCAGTTGGGCTCGTCGGGCTCGTACTCGCGGGCCATGCAGCCGTCGCGGAAACTGCCCCTCTGGACGATGGTGTCGGTCTGGTCGCCGTTGGTCACGACCAGCGCGTCGCCCATGGTGCGCACGGGGTGGTAGATAATGAGCGAGGGGTCCTCGAGCCTTGAGGGGTCGTGCGCCTCGGTCATGATGCCGTCCTCGGTCTTGGTGAAGACGCGGTTGCGGCTGTTTGCGCTGCGGCCCATGATCCAGTAGTAGACGCGGTCCTTGCCGACGACGATGCCGCGGCCGGGGTAGGGGTTGGTTCTCAAGAGCTCGATCAGGTCCTGCATGGTCTCCCTTTCCTGACGACGCATTCCAGGAGTGCCTGCATAAAAAGAGGCAAGGCACCTCTTGTGGATGCGCTTGCCCAGACGGTCGGCGGTATGGTCTCACGCTGCTTCCCCGTGGTGATCCACGATTATCCGTCAGTAACAGCGCGTTCCTAACAACAAGACTTTAGCACGCCGGCGGCGTGCCGCTCCCCCCGAATGAGGGCGCGGCCACGAGCTCTCCAGGAACGGGCGGCTTTCGCCCGTTCGACCATGCGCCCGCTATACTTGCAGGGATTTGAGGACGGCATGGGCCGCCCGCCTCCGGCTCCGCCGGTGCGCGGGGCGAGGCAAAAACGGAGGAGAAGGGCCTGCATGACGGGAAAGACGCACATTATGGTCGGGACGGCTGCGGCGCTGGCACTCGTGCCGCTCTCGCTGCCCGTCGCCTCGTGTCTCCCCTTTGCGATCGGCGGCGTCATGGGCTCCCTGGCGCCGGACACCGACATCGGCACGAGCGAGGGGAGCCGAGAGCTTCGTCGCGTCTGGGCGGGACTGTTCGTGGCCCTGGCCTCCGCGCTCGTGGCCGACGCCGTGCTTGGCACGGGCGTCTGCGACTACGCCCGCACGCACGTGGGCCTCGAGCAGCTTGCTGGTCTGGCGACGCTCGTGGCCGTGTTCGCGCTGGGGCGTGCCTCGGGCCATCGCGGCTTCTCGCACTCCGTGGTGGCGCTCGCGGCGTCGACCCTCGCGCTCAGGCTCGCCTATCCGCTGCTTGCGACTCCCTTTGCGATGGGATATGCGTCCCATCTGCTGCTCGATCTGCTGAACAAGAAGGACCAGCGCCTGTTCTGGCCCCTGGGCCGCGGCGTCTCGCTGGGCGCGTGCAAGGCCAGCGGCGTCGCCGACGCGCTGCTGTGCCTGGCGGGCTTTCTTGTCTGCCTCGTGCTGGTGCTGCTGCACCTGGACATCCTGCCGGGGGCCCTGGGAAGCCTGGCTGGCCTGCGGCTGCGCTAGGCCTACGCCCCGCGGGGGCCCGGAACATCTTCCTGGCGCAGCGTCCAGGCAAGCGCCTTGCGCATGCGCCGCGCAAAGCCCGTGAAGTGGTTTCCCGAGTTGAGGTCGAAGGTTGTCCGCACGCCGCGCTCCTCGACGAGCGATCGTATGCGGATCGTGTCGTCCTGCACCGAGCGCATCGTGCGATTGGGCACCTTCCTCTCGCGGTTTCCCACCGAGAAGTACATGCGCTCCACCGTCGGCGCGAGCTTGTGGTCGCGCACGTAGTCGACGAAGCCCGGGTACCAGAGCGACCCGGAGACGCTGGCCGTGCGCCTGAACAGGCTGGTGTTGAAGGCCGCCCAGGTGGCGAAGAGGCCTGCCAGGGAGTAGCCGGCGAGCACCAGCATCGGCCCGTCACCGGAATCCGCGGCGAGGGCCGCGAGCGCGCGCGGGACTACGTCCTCGGTCAGCAGCCTCAGGTGGTCGCGGGCTTCTCCGCCGTAGTCGGCCTGCCCCGCACGCGTGGCGGATGCGGGCCAGGGCGTGAGCTCGCGATCCCACGCGAGTCCGCTGACGGTCACGAGCGAGAAGGGCGCGCAACGTGGCAGGGGGTCGCCCCCGGTCCCGGGCTTGGCCGGGCTGCGACACGCGTTCCAGACGGTGGCACCATCGTCCTCGAACTCGTTCAGGAAGACGATGGGCACGCCCGGCGCGTCGGAGCGCCTGATCGTGACCGTCTTGTTCCCGCACGAAAACGCGTCGCTCACGTCGTTGCCTGCCATCGCCATCATCCGTCCCAATCGCCTGCGCCTGCGCGGGCGTGTCGGCCGCCCGCACGTCCATCACTGATAAGGTTGTGCTAGTTGGGGCGTCCGCGCAAGGGTGCGGCCGCAGTTTGCCATGACGGGAGGAGAAGGGCGTGGGGCAGTCTGCGACACGGGGGCCTTCGGGCCAAACGGGTTCGAGGCAGGCCGTCGTGGGCATGCTTGCCCACGTTGACGCGGGCAAGACCACGCTCGCCGAGGCCCTGCTGTACCGGGCGGGCGCCATTCGCAAGCTCGGGCGCGTCGACCATGGCGACTCGTTCCTGGACGCGAGCAGCATGGAGCGCGAGCGGGGGATCACGATCTTCTCGTCCCAGGCGGTGCTTGACCACGATGGGGTGCACCTCATGCTGGTCGACACGCCCGGCCACGTCGACTTTGGCGCCGAGGCCGAACGCACGCTCCAGGTGTTGGACTGCGCCGTGCTGGTGGTCGGCGCCAACGACGGCGTGCGGGGGCACACCCTCACGCTTTGGCGTCTGCTCGAGCGCTACGGCGTCCCCACCGTCATCTTCGTGAACAAGTGCGATCTGGAGAGCCCGGACCGCGAGGCGACCATGGTCTCGCTGCGCGACCGCCTGAGCCAGGGCTGCGTGGATTGCGCCTGCCTGTTTGATACCGAGGCGCAGGAGGCGATGGCCATCCTGGACGAGTCCGCGCTTGACGAGTACCTGGATGCGGGCGTGCTCTCGGTCGCAACAGTGCGCAGGCTGGTGGCCGAGCGTAGGGCGCACCCCGTCTTCTTCGGGTCGGCCCTGCGCCTGGAGGGGGTTGACGAGTTTCTGGATGGCCTCTGCGGCCTGGTCGCGCCGCGGGAGCACCCCAAGGAGTTCGCAGCACGCGTGTACAAGGTCACCCACGAGGCGCGCGGCGAGCGTGTCTCGTGGCTCAAGGTGACGGGCGGCTGCCTGCGCACGCGCGACCTGGTAAAAGGTGTGGGCCGTCGCGACGGGCGATCGTGGGCAGACAAGGTCAGCCAGCTCAGGATCTACTCGGGCGCCAAGTTCGACTCCGTGGACCGTGTGGGGGCCGGTCAGGTGTGCGCTGCGTGCGGCCTGGCCCATGCACTGCCGGGCGACGCCCTGGGTGCGGAGCCCCAGGGGAGCGAGCCGACGCTCGCGCCGGTCCTTAGCTACAGCGTCGAGCCCGGCCAGGTCGACGCCCATCGCGTGCACGAGGCCCTTGCTCGGCTGGCGGAGGAGGACCCGCTTTTGGGCGTCGTCTGGAACGAGCAGCTCCAGGAGGTGCGTCTGCAGCTCATGGGGCCCATCCAGCTCGAGGTGGTGCGCCAGGAGCTGGAGGAGCGCTTTGGCATGAAGGTGGGCTTTGGGCCGGGCAGCATCATGTACCGCGAGACGATCGCCGAGGCCGTGCGGGGCGTGGGCCACTTCGAGCCGCTGCGCCACTACGCGGAGGTGCAGCTGCTGATCGAGCCCCTGCCGCGCGGGTCGGGCGTGGTCTTCGGCACGCGCGCCAGCGAGGACGACCTTGACCGAAACTGGCAGCGCCTCATCCTGACCAATGCGATGGAGCGGCCCCACCTGGGCGTCCTTACGGGTTCGCCCCTGACCGACGTGCGCGTCACGCTGCTGGGAGGCAGGGCCCACTCCAAGCACACCGAGGGAGGCGACTTCAGACAGGCGACCTATCGCGCCGTGCGCCAGGCCCTGATGGGCGCAAGGTCCGTGCTGCTGGAGCCTTGGTACCGCTTCTCTCTCGAGCTGCCGCAGGACCAGCTGGGGCGGGGCATGTCCGACCTGCAGCGCATGGGCGCGAGCTTCGGGGCGCCCGCGATGTGCGGGGGCTTCGCGGCCCTCGAGGGGCGCGTCCCCGCCTCGGAGTGCCAGGAGTACGCGATCCAGGTGAGCGCCTACAGTAGCGGACGCGGGCACTTCTCGCTCGCCTTTGACGGATACGACGAGTGCCACGACGCCGACCGCGTGGTCGAGGAGGCCTCCTACGATCCCGAGGCCGACCTTCCCAACACGCCGGACTCCGTCTTCTGCGCGCATGGGGCGGGTTACACCGTCAAGTGGCGCGACGTGCCCGAACACGCCCACGTGCAGATCGACCCCGCGCGACTCAGACCGTGGCGCGCGGCGGATGCCGCGTTCTTCTCGTCCGGCGCATAGCCACGGCGGAGAAGCGCCTGGCCCCTTGCTCCTACCCGGCGTCCATCCCCGGGAAGCCAATCTGGCGAAGTGCCTCGTACAGCACGATGCCGGCGGAGTTCGCCAGGTTGAGCGCGCTGATGCGGTAGTCGTCGGGATCGACGAAGTTGCCGCAGATGTCGCGCCGCATCAGGGCGTCGTGCCGAAGGACGCTCGAGCCTCCGCCCAGCGCGTCGGCTCGCTCGCTCCACTCCTCGCGGTTGGTGAGGGTCTGGTCGTCGGGAAGCATGGGTATGCGCTCGCAGCTGTCGGGCAGGTCGGCGAGCAGCCGTTCGGGCAGGCCCGCGCTCTCCTTTCCGAACACCAGGAAGTCACCCTCGCGGTATTGGGCCTGCACGTAGGTCTTGCGGGCCTTCTTGGTGAGTAGGTGCAGCCTGCGCGCCCCCTCAGCCGAGATGTCGCCTTCCCTGTCCGCGAGTCCGTTGCGCTGGAGGAAGTCCTGCCAGTTGTGGTAGGTGGTCACGTCGAGGCTCTCCCAGTAGGCGAGGCCGGCGCGCTTGAGCTTCTTGTCGTCCACGCTGAACCCCAGGGGCTCGATCAGGTGCAGGCGGGCCCCGGTCACCACGCAGGTGCGGCCGATGGCACCGGTGTTGGAGGGGATCTCGGGCTCGAAGAGGACGATGTTAAACAACTTATCCAGCTTTCCAGAACATGCGCGCCGCGCGCGACTCCTGACGTATCGTATGCAGTATTGCATGAAATGGCCGCGACGCGGGCTGGGCCGGACGCGCGGCGCAAAAGACGAGGGGGCTACGTGAGGAAAGTGACCGAGGGCTCCATTCCCTTTATGGACTACCGGACCCACTATCGCATCGTGGGTGACCTGAAGGCCGGGCGGGCCCCGCTCGTGTGCCTGCACGGCGGGCCGGGCTCGACCCGCGCGTACTTTGAGCTGCTGGACGCGCTTGCTGACGACGGACGCGCCGTCATCTCGTACGACCAGCTGGGATGCGGAGAGTCCTACCTCGAGGGCCACCCCGAGCTCTGGTGTGCCCAGACCTGGCTTTCCGAGCTCGAGAACCTCATCGACTCGCTCGGCCTTGGCGAGTACCACCTGCTGGGCCAGTCGTGGGGTGGCATGATGGCCATCCAATATGCCGTCGAGAGGCGCCCGTGCCGCTGCCGCTCGATCGTCATCAGCAGCGGCCATCCCTCCTCCAGGCTCTGGAGCGACGAGGGGTGGCGCATGGCGCGCGAGCTTCCCGAAGACGAGTACGAGGCGCTTGTGCGCGCCAGCGAGAGCGGCGACTACGACGACGAGGGCTATCGTCGTACCATCGCCCACTACATGCAGCTGCACTGTGCGGACCAGGTTCCTTCCGACGACGCCCCGGAGTGCCTGCGCCGCCCGAGCAGGAAGGGGGCCGAGTCGTACCTGGTGGCCTGGGGGCCGGACGAGCTGACGCCGACCGGCACCCTGCGCGATTGGGAGTATCGCGACCGCCTGGGCGAGGTCGACCTCCCCACGCTCATCGTCAGCGGCACGAGCGACCTCTGCACACCGCTTGTGGCCAAGACCATGTTCGACGGCATCCCGCATGCGCGCTGGGAGCTCATGGCAAACTGCCGCCACATGTGCTTTGCCGACGACAACCCGCGCTATCTGGAACTTGTGGGAGCCTGGCTTTCCGAGCATGACTAAGGCGCCCATGTCAGATAATGGGCAGTCGTGAGAGAGCGCGGCGCCGGCGAAGGCGGCGCTCGCGGAGTTGAGGCCCTACAAGTTGGCCCGGTCGAAAGGACTATCCCATGATCAAGGATCTGGTTAAGGACGAGGCAATCCTCTCCCAGAAGTGCGAGAAGGCCACCGCAGAGGACGCCGAGCTTGCCCAGGATCTCGTGGACACCATGAAGTCGCTCGAGGATTGTGGCTGCCTTGCCGCCAATCAGATTGGCGTCGCCAAGGCCGTCGTCGCCTACCTGGACGAAAACGAGCAGGCGCACGTCATGTACAACCCCAGGATCATGATGGGCCTGGGTGCTCAGAAGGTCCAGGAGAGCTGCATGACCCTGGACGAGCCCTCCAAGGTGACTCGCTATGCGAAGGTGAAGGTCGCCTACGACGAGCTGGTCGACGGCGAGCTCAAGAGCAAGAAGCGTGACTTCATCGGCTGGACCGCGCAGATGATCCAGCACATGTGCGACCACTGCCGCGGCAAGCTGGTCTAAGGACCAGACAGACAGATTGAACCTTTGGAGGCCTTCGGGTCTCCTTTTTTGTGTCGCGCGGCATAAGGCTGCGGGGGGGGGTGCGGCCTCCTGCCGTCCTGGGGGGCGACGTGCCGCAGTGGTGGAAAATGATGGCATGAGGTGGTCAAACGCTGAAATGGACGGAGGCGCCCCAGTCTCACCCGCGAACGGTAGCAATTATTTACATAGGTTGTTAAACGTAAAAGAACATGTCAAATATGTATTAGAATTAATGAATAACGCGAGATGAGGTGCACGCAGCGAAAGAAATCGTTTTCAGAATTTATCGTCACGATAGTTTACCTATCGCTAGCTGCAGCGATAAGTTGTGGCGAAGATGCAGACGAGACGTGTAGGTCGCGTGTTCGAGGGAGACAGTAACGTGTTTTCGTGTAAAAATCTCTCACGACGTTTGAAATTGCTGGTTGCATTCTGACATTTACCCTGCGCTATTGCAGGGTTTCTTTTTGCAGGAGGAACATCCATGGCTTTTGGTATGAATGGTCTAGGCAAGCGACCTGTGAGCTCATATATCAAGGAGGACCTCTGGTGCGCGCGTGGCAGCGAGCGCATTCACAGCGTTCTCTTCGCACCGCGCGCCATGAACGGGTATGCGCCCGTCGTCGTCTGCGCGCACGCCTTTGGCGGCAGCTATCGTGACACCGTTGACTACGCCGAGAGCATGGCGCGCAACGGCTACGTCGCGGTCTCCATCGACCTCCGCGGTGGCTCCTCTCACTCCACCAGCGATGGCGATGTCATGAACGCCTCTGTCGCCACGATGGCGCAGGACATCGAGAGCGTCGTGCGCGCTCTTGTCATGCGCAGCGACGTCGACGTCGACAACATCTATCTGATGGGCCAGGGCGAGGGCGCCGTCGCCGCGACGCGCGTCGCCACCTCTGGTGCGGCTGACATCCGCGGCATGGTGCTTTGCTACCCCACCTTCAACCTCCAGGACCTCATGGTCAAGGCATTCGGTACCGCTAGCAAGATTCCCGAGAGCTTCGATCTCTGGCAGGTTGCCGGTCGTGCCTTCGGTCTCGATGCCATCAGCAACGATCCCTATGCCGGCATGGAGTCCTACGAGGGGCGCACGATCATCTTCCACGGCGACAGGGACAAGATTGCGCCGTTTGCCTATTCCCACAAGGCTGCGAGGCTGCTGCCCAACGCTCGCATCGAGGTCCTTTCCAAGGTCGCCCACGGGTTCTTCGGCATTGCCGCCCGCACCGTGGTCGAGGAGAGCCTGAACATGATTGAGGCTACGCGCGTCAGGAAGGCTTCCGCCGCTGCATAGCGTTTGCTGACGCAAGAAATTGAACTGCTATCTATATGGCACCCCATACGACGGCATGGGGTGCCATATTTGTATCTAGCTGCTGCTTCTTTTGATCGCTGGTCCTGCCATCCTGCATCATGTGAACAATCGTGGTGCCTTTAGAACGTCGCCGACGAGCGATGGTAGTGAACTTGTTCAATTTGTTCAATTTTGGTTTGAAGCAACTGTGACAAGAGGTATGAATCAAGTTCACTGCAAGTATATGTTGGCGCGTTGGTGTGATATTGGATGCGCCTTATCCTGCGACGACTTAGAATCAGCTAAGTTATCTGCGGAAATGCACATTATGACAATCACTGCGGCGAGCATGTGGACAGATGCTGAGGCAATGCCAGGCTGCCTATCGTAAATGACCGTTCGCAAGAAACATTTGCACGCAATTGAACTCAATGGGCTCCCGTGCGCTCTGGGCATGCTATTCTCAAATGAACTTGAACTGACTTTGAACTATCTCGGTTCCCGACCTTTGGAGGGCGAACATGGAGACGACGTTTGCAGACAGGCTCAGAAGTTCGATGGAGTCCAACGGCTTCAAGCAGATCGATCTGATTCGACTTGCCGAGGAGCGTGGGCAGAAGCTCGGAAAAAGCCAGATCAGTCAGTACCTAAGCGGAAAGACCGAGCCGCGTCCCGGAATCATGGAGCTGCTGGCTGACATTCTTTCCGTGAGCGAGGACTGGCTCGCGGGGGATGGCTACGGCTCTTCGTCTTACGCATCCTCTTCGTCGCTCTCCTATGCCACGCCGTCCATGGGGTCCGCGGGCGATGACGCCTCCCAGACCGACTCCGTCACGGGTTCGCAGGAAGGCGCCACGTCGAAGTCGAGTCCTTCTCCCGCGCCGCGTCCTCAGGCGCCCAGGCGCTCTCGCTCTCGCAGGGCATCCCGCCAACCCGAGATGGAGAACGGCGTGCGCATGTTCACCAAGTCTCACAAGCTCGACAACGTCTTGTACGACGTCCGCGGCCCCGTGCTCGACGAGGCGAATCGCATGGAGGACCAGGGCGTCCACGTGCTCAAGCTGAACATCGGCAACCCGGCGCCCTTTGGCTTCCGCACTCCCGACGAGGTCGTAAAGGACATGCAGGACCAGCTGAGGGACTGCGAGGGCTATTCCGACAGCCGCGGCCTCTTCTCGGCGCGCAAGGCCATCATGCAGTACGACCAGCTCAAGGGCATCCCCAACGTGGACGTGGAGGACATCTACACCGGAAACGGCGCCTCCGAGCTCATCAACCTTGCCATGTCGGCATTCCTGGACGACGGGGACGAGATCCTGATTCCCAGCCCCGACTACCCGCTGTGGACGGCTTCCGCGACGCTGGCCGGCGGTCGCGTGATCCACTACGTCTGCGACGAGCAGGCCAACTGGTACCCCGACATCGACGACATCCGCTCGAAGATCACCCCGCGTACCAAGGGCATCGTCATCATCAATCCTAACAACCCCACGGGCGCCCTGTATCCCAAGGAGGTCCTCGAGGAGATCGTCCAGGTGGCGCGCGAGCACCAGCTGGTGATCTTCTCGGACGAGATCTACGATCGCCTGGTGATGGACGGCAAGGAGCACGTCTCCATCGCGAGCCTCGCGCCCGACCTGTTCTGCATCACGTTCAACGGCCTCTCCAAGAGCCACATGATCGCGGGCTACCGCATCGGCTGGATGAGCCTCTCCGGCAACAAGCGCATCGCGAGGGACCTCATCGATGGCATCAACATGCTGTCGAACATGCGCCTGTGCTCTAACGTCCCCGCGCAGTCCGTCGTCCAGACCTGCCTGGGCGGCATCCAGCGCGCCAAGAACTATCTGGTTCCCGGTGGTCGCATCTACGACCAGCGCGAGTACGTCTACGATCGCCTGTCGCAGATGGAGGGCGTCACGGTCAACAAGCCGGACGCCGCGTTCTACATGTTCCCGCGCCTTGACCCCCAGAAGTTCAACATCCGCGACGACGACCAGTTCGCCCTCGATCTCCTCAAAGAGAAGCACGTCCTGATCGTGGGCGGCAAGGGGTTCAACTGGATGACGCCGGGCTACTTCCGCGTGGTCTACCTGCCGCGCATGCACACGCTCGAGGACGCGATGGACAACCTTGAGGACTTCCTGCGCTATTACAGGCAGTAGGGACTCGCGTACGGCGAGAGCGAAAGGCGGTTCCTCGGCAATGAGCGCACGCCCTTCTCCCCAAAATGGGGGGAGAAGGGCGTGTCGCGTTTGGCTTGAAAATTTCAGGAAGGCGTGCCTAGCGCTACTGCAGCGTGTCGCCGCCGGTCAGAATCTCGAGGAAGTCGCGCAGGGTATCCTGGTCGGTGTCGGTCGTCTTGAAGTTGAACTCGGGGTTCTTGGTCTTGAGCGCACGGTACTGCGACATGAACTCCCCGATGATCTGTCCCGTGGTGGGTGGGGTGTAGACGATGGAGTTCGCGCCGGCTTCGATGGTGGCCAGGATCGATTCGTCGGAGTTGCCGCCCGTCGCGATGATGGGGACCTTGGGGAACTCCTCACGAATCTGACGGACGACCTCGGGGGTCTTGGCGCCGGCCGCGACGTTGAGGATCGAGACGCCGGCATCCAGGCGGCCCTGGATGTCCTCGCCCTCGTCGGCGACGGTCGCGACGATGGGAATGTCGATCAGCCTGCGGATCAGGCGGATGTTCGAGTTGCTCATGGGCGTGTTCACCACGACGCCAAAGGCACCCTGGGCCTCGGCGTCCTGCGCGATGACGGCCGAGCGAACCCCCTTGGTCACGCCGCCTCCGACTCCCACGAAGACGGGGGCCATGGCGGAGTTGATGACGGCCTGCGAGATGGTCTGCTGCGGGGTGAACGGGTAGACGGCCAGGACCGCGTCGGCGTTGCAGTTGCGGATGATGGCGACGTCGGTCGAGAAGATGATCGTCTTGATGCGACGACCCATGACGACCATGCCCTTTGCCTTGTAGATGGTCTCGGGAAGCCTGAGCGCGTGAGCGCGCAGCGTGCCGGAGATGCGAGGGATGTGGTCGTCGGTGTTGGGCGTGCCCATTTAGGCCTCCTTAGCGACGTGCGGGATACGGCTTCGTTTCGGCCCAAGAATGATAGTTCCCATTCGGCGGCGCTGTAAAGCCTTCTTTTACGACAATGTGCCAGACGCATAATGGCTCTGGTGGGAAGCGACGCCATCGGTGTGGCCCGCGGCGTGCGCCGCACGTGCGACGGGTGTGGGGTGGGGTATAAGGAACGAAGGAGACGCTGTCCCGTCGCTCGAATGGCGGGCGCGGGTTCAAAGCTTTGGAAGGGGAGCCCATGAACGTCATCTTGGTCAACGGAAGCCCTCACAGGAGGGGATGCACCGCTCGCGCGCTGCAGGAGGTCGCCGTTCCGCTCAAGGATGCCGGCATCGACGTCGTTGACTTCTGGATAGGCTCGAGGGAGCTCGGCGGATGCAAGGCCTGTGGTTATTGCTCCACGGCCGGCAAGTGCGTCATGGAAGACAAGGTGAACGAGTTCAACGAGCTCGCCCTCGACGCCGACGGCTTCGTGTTCGGATCGCCCGTCTACTACGCCTCTATGGCCGGACAGATGCGCTCGTTCATGGATCGAGTATTCTATTCGTCCAACGACCCCCGTCGCTTTCACATGAAGCCTGCCGCCGGCATTTCGAACTCCCGTCGCGCGGGCAGCGTGACCACGTACGACCAGTTCAACAAGTACTTCGGAATCAGCAACATGCTCATCGTGTCCGGAAGCTACTGGAACGAGACGCACGGGTTCACTCCCGATGACGTCGAGAAGGACATAGAGGGCTTGCGCACGATGCGCGCCATCGGATTGAACATGGCATACGTGCTGAGGGCGAAGGAGGCTGCGGCCGCCGCGGGCATCCAAGTGCCCGAGCGGCTGTCTGGTCCCAGCACAAGCTTTATGGATGGCAAGTAGGAGCCGGCCTACTCCCAGGTCTTCCAGACGTCGGGCTCGAACCCCACGGTCGCCTTCTTGCCGTTGCGTACGATGGGCGTGCGCATGACCTGCTGGTTTTCGAGCAGGACGTCGACAAGCATGGACTTCGGCGTGTGCTGCACCAGGGCGAGTGCATAGCCGTCCTTGCACTGTGGGTTCAGAAGCTGGGCGATTCCGCCGACGGCAGACGCGACGGAGTTCAGCTCTCCCTTCGAGAGCCCCTTTTCGCGCATGTCGATGTACTGGAACTTGATGCGGCGCTCTTTGAACCAGCGCTCGGCCTTCTTGGAGTCGTTGCTCTTCTTGCTGCCGAAAATCTGAACGTTCATCGTGACTCCAATCTTGTCTTGTGACCCGGTCGCGCGTCGGCTACCTGCGCCTGCTCTTGAACGTCTGGTCGAGGGCGACGTGGCCGCAGCTGCAACGAGCCAGATAATCAGGCTGCGTCCCAGACTCCCGTGCAGAAGTCGACGCCAAGGCAGAGGGCGGTCGCGGCGATTCAGAGCACTGCCTTCCGGCCGTTGGCTTCGGTGGATGCCCTGCCCGCGCGGCTTTGGTCATCCTGCTCCAGAATCATGATGCACTCCTTGTTCGGCGCGCCTGCTACAAACGTATCAGACTATCCCCGTGTCGTGCGGGGCCGGCGCGCCGGGGCTCCCGTCTGGACACGAACGTAGCTCCCGGTGCCCGGTTGCCGCCGCCAACCGGGCCCGACTTTTTGACAACCAGCGGTTGCGTCCGTCAAAGTCGCAGCTAGATACCTATACTAGTGGCAAAGGCTTTAGCCTCGGATTAAGGGGTGGTGGCGCATGCCGTTCGATTTCCAGGAGGTTTGGGAGGCTCGCGAGCGCATTCGCGGCTACGTGCGGAAGACCCCGCTCGAGGAATCCTATTACCTGGGAACGGGCCTGGGCGGCAGGTTCCCGAAGACCGGGCGCCGCTACTTCTTCAAGCTCGAGTGCCTTCAGCGCGCGAAGAGCTTCAAGATTCGTGGTGCCCTGAACAAGATGCTGACGCTCACGCCCGGGGAGGTCCGCCGCGGGGTGGCTGCGGTCTCGTCGGGAAACCACGGCAGCTCGGTCGCATACGCCGCGTCCATCTTGGGCATCAAGGCGCCCAAGATCATCGTGCCCTCAACCACGCCTCAGTCGAAGCTGGACAAGATTCGCTACTTCGGCGGCGACGTCCTTCTGATGGGAGACAACTACGACGGCGCGCACGTTCAGGGGCTCGCCTACATCCGCGAGCATGGGCTTACGCTGATTGACTCGTGCGACGAGGATCCGAAGGTCTACGGCGGGCAGGGCACGGTGGGCCTCGAGATTATGGAGCAGAACCCCGACATCGACACCATCATCTGTCCCATGGGTGGCGGAAGCCTGGCCACGGGTGTGGCGACGGCCGCCAAGCACGCAAGGCCCGGCGTGCGCGTCTTCGGCGTGCAGACGGAGGCCTCGCCAGCCTTCGTGGCATCGTATCGCGATGGCGTGATGTACGAGGAGTACCCGACCATTGGCGAGACCATCTGTGACGCGACGGTTGGCGGCGTCGGCAGGCTTGCCTACGAGCTCGACCGCGATCTTCTGGACGGCATACTCGTTGAGCCGGAGGAGACCGTGCGCCGCGCGGTCGCGTTCATGGCACGGGGCGAGAAGTTCCTATGTGAGGGGGCTGGCTGCCTCGCCGTGGCTGCAGTCATGAATCATGCCGAACAGATTGGCGGAAGGAACGTCGCCCTGGTCGTGAGCGGCGGAAACATCGACGGAGATGCCCTCGCGCGCGTGCTGAACGAGTTCCCCGACGCCTAGTGGGATTCCCTGCGCACGGAGCGTCACTGCCCGCTAGCCCCTCGGGGTGAAGATGGGAAGGCTTTCGACCTTTCGGTCTCCCGTGGGACGGCTGCGCATGGCCAGACCGCGCTCGTTCTCCTCCTCGCACATGAACTCCGGCATCCTGCCGTCCGCGGTGGCTCGGGCAATCTGTGCGATGGCGTCGGCCACGGCGTCGTCGGCCGACGCGCCGATGTGCCAGCGGGCGGCCCTTGCCACCTCGTCCGTCGCGTTCGCAACAGCCACGGAGTTGGGGTACAGGTCAATCAGCTCGAGGTCGTTCTCGGCATCGCCGAAGACCGCGACCTCCTCGGGCTCGAGCCCCAGGTGCCTGCGCAGGACCTCGGCGCCCATGGCCTTGCTCCAGTTTTCGGGGGCGATGTCGAGCAGGGGAACCTGCGGGCCGGGCGAGAAGAACCTCAACCCCCCGACGTGCTCGCTCAGGCGCCGGCGCATGGCCTCCATGCGCTCGGGGTCCGCCAGGACGCGGATGTTCGCCTTTACGACGGGTGCGTCGGGCAGCGTGGTGCAGACGGTTATCTCGTCGCCGCCCTGCGAGACGGCGTGGCGCGCGTCCGTGGGGTCGGAGGAGATGACGAACCTCTGGGCGTGCTCGCGCTCGACTCCCAAGGTGAGGCACATGACGAAGTCGGGCTCGTCCCTCAGGAGGTCGGCGACCTTCTGCAGGCCTGCCGGGTCAAGGGTCTCGCGATGCAGGATTTTGCCGTCCGCGCGCACGACCTGGCCGTTCGAGAAGGCTGCCGTTGCGCAGCAGCGCTCGTCTCCGTCGAACGCGCTGAGGACGCCCGCGAAGACGCGCCCGGTGATCGCCGAGAAGTGAACGCCCGCGTCAAGTGCCGCGTGGATGCCGTCTAGCGCGTGGTCGGTCGCGTGCTCCAGGCCAAAGTGGATGAGGGTCTCGTCTAGGTCGCTCAAGATGAGCTTGATCACGTTCTTCTCCTCTGCTTCTTCGGTGTGACGAGGCTCATTATGGGCGAAGATGAACTTTTGCCTCACGACAACGGCCTGCGTGCGCTATCTCCATGGACAGAACTATTAAAATGTCAGTCAAAACGTCAATTCCCCTGCCAGCAAAAGGAGAGTCGCATGAAGGCTCAGATGTTCACCCTCGAGAGCAAGGACCTGCAGAAAAGCTTCGACGTCGCCGTGTTTGGTGAATCGGGCACGCCCGTGTTGGTCTTCCCGGAGGGGGATTCGTCGTTTGCCAGCTGGCAGGAGGCAGGCATGATCGACGGCCTTGCGAGCCTGATGGACGACGGCGCGGTCCAGCTGTTCTGCGTCGACTCCGCCGACGACCTTGGCTGGTACTCGCGCTTTGCCATCGACGAGTACCGCGTGGACAACATCGAGGGCTACCTCTCGTTCGTTAAGGACGGGCTCGTGCCGTTCGTCCGTGCGCACGCGGCCTCGCCTGCGGCGCCTGTCGCGCTTGGTGCCGGCATGGGCGCCCTCAATGCGACGCTCGCCGTGCTGCGTGACCCCGCGTCCTTTGGTGGCCTACTCGCGCTCTCCGGAAGCTACGACGTTCGCGCCTTCGTGAACGGTGAGCCCTCGGCCCTCTGGGAGAAGGTCTCGCCCCTCTCGCTGGTGGACGCTCTTGGACCGCGCGCCAAGGCGACTCAGGAGCTCAAGAGGCTTCGCCTGGCGTTCGTCTGCGGTCAGGAGCAGAGCGAGTCGGGCATCGCCTCCCAGAAGACGCTCGAGGAGGCGCTTGCCCAGAAGGGGGTCAAGGCGACCTTCGAGTACTGGGGTTATGACGTCTCGCACAGCTGGGGCTGGTGGCTCGAGGAGACTAGGCAGCTGCTTCCCGCGATCCTGAGCCCGGGTGGGCTGGAGGAGCGCAGGGTCTCGGCCCGCGTCGCATATGCGGCAAACGAGGACGAGCATGCCCGTGCCGCGCTGACGGATGCGCGCGAGCGCCTGGCCGCAGCCCGCGACGCACTCAAGATTGCCATCAAGGACGCCGAGGCCACTGCGGCGCGCGTCCAGCGCGAGGACGCCTCTGTCGAGCAGAAGCGCGGGCGCGAGGCCGACCTGATGGCCAAGGCCGCGAAGCTCTGGGAGGAGCGCGACCGGGTGGCCGCCCTCCTTGCGGAGGCCGAGGGCAAGGCGCGTGACGTCCAGGGCCAGGCAGATGCTGCCGCACACGACCGCGCCGACGCCGAGTGGATTGCCGGCGAGGCGAAGGCCGCGGTCGAGCACGCAACCCAGAACAGGCTGTCCGCAGAGGCGAGGATCGCCGAGTGCGAGGCGGCCGTCGAAGCGGCCCAGGCGGCGAGTGCCGCTGCGGCCAGCGCGCTGAGCGCGGTCAGGGCCGAGGCGGACGCAGAGGTCGCCGCCGCGAAGAGGCCCGCGGCCAAGAAGGCCGCCGCGAAGAGGCCCGCGGCCAAGAAGGCCGCCTCGAAGAAGCCCGCGGCCAAGAAGGCAGCCACGAAGAAGCCCGCGGCCAAGAAGGCCGCCACGACCAAGAAGACAACCGGCACCTCGGGCGCCAAGGGCGGCAAGGCTTCGCCCAAGGCAGCCAGGGGCGCAAAGTAGCGCGCCCGCTCGAGTGAGGAAGAGACGATGCTGAGGCAAAAGAGGCTGCGACTCGTCTCCCGGAGCTTCCGGGACGTCTACCGCCTGCTGAGGGCGTCGTTTCCGGCGACCGAGATGCTGCCCTTCTGGCGGCTGCGGCTCAACACCATCCGAAGCTCGGTCCTCCTGCTTGCGTTCTACGAGGACGAGACGTTCGTGGGCTTCGTCTACCTGGTCAACTGCGACGACGGCATGTACATGCCCTACCTCGCGGTGAGCGACACCTGCAGGTCGCAGGGCTTTGGCAGGAAGATGATGACGCAGGTCAAGATGATCGCCTGCGAGAAGCCCGTGGTCGCCATTGTCGAGGAGCCCGACGAGGATGCGCGCAACTCGGAGCAGCGACGCAGGCGCAACGCGTTCTTCAGGAGAAACGGGATGCGAGACACCGGCATCAGGACCATCGAGCCGGACGGACTCCACTGCGTGATCTCGACCGATCCCGACCTGGCTCCCGACAGGGTGCGCCGGCTCATCCTGCTCCTGTCTGGCGGCCTCTACAGGCCGACCTTCGCGTGCCAGGACTCGGATTGGACGCTTCACCCTGAGGAGATGCATGCATCCGGTCGCCGATAGGGGGGCTGCCGTTTGGGGCGGTCATTTGACCGTCGCACAGACGCATTTGCCCTAAGGGGAGAGAAGTGCCCTCGAGGTGATAACATATCGTAGAGCGAGGCAGCTTCCCTTTGGAAACGAAAGAGGTGGACCATGGCTGATGCGGTCGGGCAAGGCTACGTTGAGTTTCGCAACGGCAATCGTCCCAACAGGGCGGACCTGCCCTCGTGTCCTGTGCAGGTCTGCGCCCAGTTGATGGGAACGAAGTGGAAGATCCTCATTCTGCGTGACCTTCTGGAAGGTACGAAGCGCTTCGGCGAGCTGCGCAAGTCGGTGACAGGCATCTCGCAGAAGGTGCTGACTGGCAACCTTCGCGAGCTTGAGGACGCGGGACTGGTCGCGCGGCGCGTGTACCCGGAGGTTCCGCCTCGCGTCGAGTATCTCCTTACCGAGACGGGCGAGAGCATCAGGCCCGTTATCGAGAGCATGCGTTTGTGGGGCGAGTCCTACCTCGCGTCGTCCTTGCGGGACTAGCTCCCGATCGGGCCGTTGGCCGCCGTGTCCGACCGGAGCTCCTGCGCCTCGGCGTGGCCGAGCAGCCAGAGGGACGTGACGACCAACACGATCAGGCCCAGTGCCAGCATCTCGTTGGGGTTGAGACCGAAGAGCGACATGAAGGTGTTGATGGTGCCGTGGAGGATGGCGCAGTAGGTCGCCGAACCCGTCGTCGCGTACAGGGAGCAAAGCGGGAACGACAGCGCTATTGCCATGAGGGCGAACGCCCAGAAGGGCGTCGAGAGGTGCGGGTCCCCTGGCGTGAACCAGAACGGCAGGTGCCAGATTGCCCAGGTGGCGCCCGTCCCCATGGTCGAGAGAAGCCACGATCCCGTTATGTGCTCGAGCAGGGGCTGCATGGTTGCCCTCCAGCCGACCTCCTCGTTTCCGCCCGCCCAGACCGTCGCCGCGAGCCAGATGAGGGGGAGCAGCGCGGGCGAGACGTTTGGGTTGATGCGAAACCCGGCGGAAAGGGCGAGCGTTGCGACGATGATGACGGCGAACATGATGAGGCGGTTTGCCGTCTTGGGCCGCGCGCTAAAGAACAGCCTGTGAAGCGTCGACTTGTCGCGCCAGGGAAGGGCCGCGATTGCGCCGATGGCGGGCCCGAACCCGCCTACAAGCCAGAGCGTGCTCGGCAGCGGGTCTGCTATGGATGCGACGCCGAGGTTCGAGATGATGGCCCTGAGGCCCCAGCACGACCAGGTTATGGCGAAGGAGGTGGCTATATAACGGGCAAGTCGCGCCGGGCTTTTGAGTTCGGGCGTGGAACGCATGCACTTCTCCGTGGTGATGGTTGGGGACCTATGCGATTGACTTGATTGTCGGGAACGGCTTGAACTTGGGCGCGGGAATGACGTGGCGTGCGATGACGCGCTCCATCCAGACCATGTCGTACCAGCGGCCGAACTTGTTCTGGCATCCGTCGAAGCGACCGACCATGCGGTATCCCATGCGCTCGTGGAAGCGGATACTCGCGTCGGTCAGGTATGGGTCGTCCTGCGCCTGGGTGGCAGAGATGCACGCGCACATGTTGGTGACGTTCATCGAGGTCAGAATCTTGACCAGCCTGTCGTGCAGCGCGCGTCCCACGCCCCTGCCGCGTGCATCCCGGCTGACGTAGATCGAGGTCTCTACCGACTGGTCGTACGCCGCCCTGGTATTGAGGGGGCTGACGTAGGAGTATCCCAGGATGCGTCCCTGACTGTCGACGCCTGCGAGATCAGATTCGTCAGAGACGGCGACGAGGTAGGGATAGCGCTCGAGCGTGTGGGCGATGCGCCCGCGGAACTCGTCTTCTGTGGGTACCTCGTACTCCGCCGTGATGGCCGTTCCCTCGACGTAGGGCGCATATATCGCTAGGAGCTCCGGCGCGTCATCCACCGTGGCGACTCTGATGTGCATTCTTCTCCGATCGACAATAAGCAACCTACACATGATATGCCACGAGCGAAAGATTCGTGGGGATGCGCGTCGGGATGAAACAAAGGAGTCGGGTGCGGCGGGGGGCGGGAGGTGCGCGGTGCCGGCAGGCGCGGTCTCCCCACCTGTGTCATCATGTTGTTCGTTAGCTATGAACGTCGTCTTGTTCTCTTGGGAGGTGGGGCCATGTTTTGGTCACTTGTCAGTCTCTTGCTCCTGGCTGCGGCCCTTAGGGTCATCTACAGCCTTATAAGGGCTTTCTTCGCGTGGCTTGGGCGTGGCAAGCCCATCGAGCGCGCCGCCGTGAACCGCGATTTGCCCGAAGACGTTCGCAAGGCGGCCGCCGGACTCGACTACTACTACCGCCTCAAGGGATACCGAGAAGAGATTGGCAAGCCCACCAGGCTTACGCGCGCGCAACTGAAGGTCATTGCCAGGGCCGAGCGCCTGGTCCGAAACGACCGCGTGAACCACATGATGATAGGCTGGTACCAGCTTGTCATACTGTTTCTGGTGGGATCGGTCGCGGGCCTCGCCCTAGAAGAGGTCTGGATGTTCATCACGACGGGCCTCACCGAGGGGCGCTACGGTCTTGTGTGGGGGCCCTTCTCGCCTTTGTACGGAGTGGGCTGCGCGCTGCTGACCATCATCTCGCTCAAGCTGCGCCGCAGGAATGCGACGTGGTGGCAGACGTTTCTTGCCGCGATGATCGTCGGCGGGCTTCTGGAGCAGATCACGGGATGGGGAATGGAGACCCTCATGGGCGCCGTCTCGTGGGACTACTCGGCCGTGCCGGGCGCCATCACCAAGTGGGTGGCGGTGCCGTTCCTGTTGTTCTGGGGAATCCTGGGGCTGATCTGGGCCGACGTCGTGACGCCGTGGCTGCTTGACCTGATTGGCGAGCCGACGACGAGGCGCCAGGTGGTGTTCGTGCTGATTCTTGCCGTCTACCTGGGTCTGGACGTGTTTATGACCACGGTGTGCTTTGCGAGGCGCGCGGCACGAGATCACGGCATCCCGCCGGCCAACGGGTTTGAGGTATGGATAGACACGCACTACTCGAACGAGTTCATGAGCAACCGCTTCGAGAACATGGTCATAGAGGGCGAGGACTAGTCGGATGTCCCCCTCGTGCCCCGGGACGGTTCCTGCGAGTTGTCTCTGCCGATGCCGTAGTTTTGACATATGTTAAAAAACGTTTCCATTTAGGCGCGCGCCCAAGACTCAAGTGACCCGCGAGCTGCAATTTGGCTACTATTTTCATATCGGAGTGTGCGAGTGGACGCCCCACGATCCGCTCGCCGTGTAGCGAGGAGTGGATTGAGTATGCGCAAGACTAAGACTTTCGAGGGCAAGCGTCACGTGTACGATACCGCCAAGGCCGAGGCCGTCGGAAACCGCTGCTTCGGAGAGTTCGGCGATCCGGCCGGCTATGAGGAGACGCTGTACAAGACCAAGGGCGGCCTGTACTTTATCGACGGTGTCGGCGGTCCCGATTCTCCGTATCCCCAGGAGGACATTCGTCCCCTGACCAAGGCGGAGGGCGAGTCCTTCTAGCCGTTGACCCCATGCTTTGACTGTCTACGGACTGGGCGCCTGCCGCCCAGTCCGCGTTTTGTATTATGGTTAGCTGCGAAACCGGCGCGTGCGAATCGACTGCCTCCGCCAGGCGGCGTGCGCTCGCGCGTATAGCGCGTCAGCAATAAGGAGCGAGCTTTCATGGCAGACGAGCGCAGAGACGTTATCTCTTGGGACGAGTTCTTCATGCGTGTCGCGATTGCGGCGCAGCTTCGCAGCAAGGATCCCAACACGCAGGTGGGGGCCTGCATCGCCGACACGGACCACCGCATCCTCACGGTCGGCTACAACGGGACGCCTCACGCCATATCGGACGCCGAGTTCCCCTGGGGCACCACCGACGACCCCCTGAACGACAAGCACAGCTACGTCGTCCATGCCGAGGCGAACGCCATCTTGAACTTTCGCGGCAGCCTGAAGGACATGCAGGACGCGACGGTCTATGTCACGCTGTTTCCCTGTCACGAGTGCGCGAAGCTCTTGGTTCAGGTGGGAATCGGCGAGGTCGTCTACCTGGATGACAAGTACGACGGAACGGTCGACAACCAGATCAGCAAGCGCGTTCTCGATTCCTGCGGCGTCAACTATCGCAAGGTCGAGATGACCCACGGCCTTGGCTAGGGACCCTTCTTCCGTTTGCGGCCTCGGTGCAGGTGAGGGGCGAGGTGCTATCATGCGCGTGCTGATGCTGGGCAACAGCCTGACGACCGCCCATGACCTGCCTCGGCTGCTCTTGGCACGACTGTCAGAGCGCTGCGGCGCCAAGGTGGAGGTCGTCGTCCACGCGCGCGGGGGAGCGAGGCTGTCCGAGCACCTCAACCCGAAGACCAAAAACGGGGCGCGTACGCTTCGCGCGCTCGGTCGGCTGTGCGGCGAGCGGCAGGCTGGCCTTGACTTCGTGGTGCTCCAGGAGATGTCGCATGCCCCGGCGACGACGCCCGAGGCATATCTGCGCGCGGCGTCCGGGCTGTGCGAGCTGGCGCGATCTGCGGGTGCGCGTCCCGTCATCTATGGCACCTGGGCCTACGAGAGGGATTCTGCGGCGCTCGCGAGGCTGGTGGAAAGGCATCCGGAGGCCTGCGGGCGAGCCTGCATCCACTGCCCCCATAGCGACGTCCGCCGTGAGGGGCCTGGCGTCACGGACGGCTTTGCGCCCTGCATGGGGATGCACGGGCTGATGCACAGGGCCTTCGCTGCGGCCGCGCGTGAGGGCGGGGCGGTGCTGGCAGACGTTGGCTCTGCGTTTGTCGAGTACCATGGCGTCGGTTCGCCCTATTCGTCCGATGGGGTCCATCCCAGCGAGGTGGGGGCACTTCTTGCCGCGGACGTGATCGCGCGTGCGATTGCCGGCGCATGGCGCAACCCGCCGGCGTCTGGGGGGCTGTCCCAAGGGGCTTCGGAGCCGCTAAACGTTAAGAGGGGCCGCCGCACCAGGTGATGCGACGGCCCGCTTTGGCGCCTGGCGCGTTGCGTCGGGGCTAGGCGAGGTTGTAGAAGGCGTTCTTCCCGAGGTACTCGGAGGAGTCGCCGAGCCCATCCTCGATGCGGAGGAGCTGGTTGTACTTCGCCACGCGGTCGGTGCGGGCGGGGGCGCCGGTCTTGATCTGTCCGGCGTTGGTCGCGACGGCGAGGTCGGCGATGGTGGTGTCCTCGGTCTCGCCGGAGCGGTGCGAGACGATGGCGGTGTAGCCAGCGCGCTTTGCCATCTCGATGGCCTCAAGGGTCTCGGTGAGCGAGCCAATCTGGTTGACCTTGATTAGGATGGCGTTTGCGGCGCCCAGCTGGATGCCCTTGGCAAGGCGCTTGGTGTTGGTGACGAAGAGGTCGTCGCCCACGAGCTGGACCTTCTTGCCAATGCGTTGGGTGAGCTTCACCCAACCGTCCCAGTCCTCCTCTGCGAGGCCGTCTTCGATGGAGATGATGGGGTAGGTGGAGACGAGCTTATCCCAGTAGTCGACCATCTGTTCGCTCGAGAGGGTGCGTCCTTCTCCCTTGAGCTCGTACATGCCGGTCTCCTTGTTGTAGACCTCGGAGGTCGCGGGGTCCATGGCGAACATGAAGTCGACGCCTGGCTCGAACCCGGCCTCCCTGACGGCCTTCATGAGGTACTCGAACGGCTCAGCGTTGGTCTTGAGGTCAGGGGCGAAGCCACCCTCGTCACCGACGCCGGTGTTGAGGCCGGCCGCCTTGAGGACGCCCTTGAGCGTGTGGTAGACCTGCGAGCACCAGCGCAGCGCGGTGCTGAAGTCGGGTGCGCCGACGGGCATGATCATGAACTCCTGGAAGTCCACGTTGTTGTCGGCGTGAACGCCGCCGTTGAGGACGTTCATCATGGGGACGGGAAGGGTGTGGCCGCCCACGCCGCCAAGGTACGCGTAGAGGGGCTGGCCTGCACTCTGGGCGCCGGCGCGCGCGACGGCGAGGGAGGCGCCCAGGATGGCGTTGGCGCCGAAGTTGCCCTTGTTGGGGGTGCCGTCGGCGGCGATCATTGCGTAGTCGGCACCTCGCTGGTCGGTGGCCTCGCGACCCACCAGAAGCTCGCGGATCTCGTTGTTGACGTGGCCGACGGCGGTCTGGACGCCCTTGCCCTGATAGCGCTTTGCGTCGTCGTCGCGCAGCTCGACGGCCTCGAACTCTCCGGTGGACGCGCCGGAGGGAACGATGGCACGGCCGAAGGAGCCGTCTTCCAGGGTTACCTCGACCTCGACGGTGGGGTTGGCGCGGGAGTCCAGTACCTCTCGCGCATAGACGCTTGCGATCTTGCTCATGTGATGCCCCTTTCGGATGCTTGGCATGGCTCGCTTTAAGTAAGCCACGGTTTACTTACATAAGTATACCCAAGCTAACTTCCTTTCGCGCGCATGGAGAGAAATGCGTCCCGCGCGACCCAATGACCACGTTGCGGTAGACAATGGAGAAGGACGTACCGTGCGAGGTTGGGGAGGCGCGATGGCTGAGCGAGAGCTGCAGGTGGGCAAGATCTACCGGCATTTCAAGGGAGACCACTACCTGGTAGAGGGAGTTGCGCGGCACAGCGAGACCGGCGAGGAGCTGGTGATCTACCGAAAGCTTTACGGCGACTGCTCGCTCTGGGTGCGCCCCAGGCAGATGTTCATGGGTGAGGTCGATCGCCAGAAGTACCCGGACGCCAGGCAGCGCTACCGCTTCGAGCTCCAGGAGATCCCGAGCGTCGCGGGACATTAGTTGGGGCCGGTCTTGCGGCCGGCCCCCATGGTCTGATCTGGGCTACTCGGAGTCCATCATGTCTCGAACGAGGAACTTCGTGCCCGACGCCTCGATCGCCTCGCGCGGCCCGAAGACCACCAGCGAGCGGGAGTCGTGCAGACCCGCTAGGGAGGCCGCGGCACCGCGAACGTCCTCGGCGCTCACCGCAAGCTCCTGGTCGCGAACGTCGGCGCGCCAGGTCGCGGGCCTTCCGATGAAGTGCTCGCCGTCCTGCCTGCGGGCGATGGCTCGGCTCTTGGCCGGTGCGTCGTGCGCCGCGACGACGGACACGACGTAGCCGTCAAGCTCCGTCGGCGAGGGATTCCAGCCCCTGAGGTAGGACTCGGCGGCCTCGTAGCGGTCGAGCGTCGCGTCGACGTTGGGGTCGCGATACGACCAGAACTGGTCGAGCTGCGAGACGGTGTGGCGGAAGCCCGTGCCGTAGGCGCCGCCCTTGACGCGAACCTCGTTCCACAGGTAGTCGAACGAGAGGGCGCGCGCCGCGACCTGCCAAGTGCCCACGCTGGCCACCTTGGGCCGTGCGCCGGCGCCCTCGGCCACGTAGCTCACGTTCGAGGGGATGACGAACGCCTCGTCATCGGCGACGGGCTCGGGAACCTGGAGCGAGCGCCTCTGCCCCTGGAAGGACTTGAGGCCCAGCGCGCCCGCGGACTTCCAGAACGCCTCGAGGTCCTCGCGCGACCCAGTGAAGCTGACCAGCACGTGGTCGCTGGTGAAGATGCGCCTCGAGAGGTCGTCGAGCCTTGCGCGCAGATCGTCCTTGCGCGCGTCCCAGTTGGCGAGCAGGTCCTTCAGGAAGAAGTAGAAGTCGATGCCACCAAGCGCCTCGGCCACGACGGCCGACTTCGCGTAGTGCGCGGTCAGGCGCTTCATGGCGGCCGCGTGCCCGGAGCCGACGAAATACTGCGAGAGGGCGATGCGCTTCTGGGTCAGCAGGGCAAGCATGCGATCGGTGTCTGAGAACTGCGTGCTCGACCAGACCTCGCTAGGAATGGTCGCCGCGGAGTCGATGCGCTCCGAAAGCGCGCTGGTGCCGACCACGAGATAGGGACGGGCGTCATCCAGGTCATCGTCTGCGGCGTAGGTCTCGCTGAAGAAGTCGAGGTTGCCCAGGTTCTTCTCGACCAGGGTGTCGAGCTCTGCGGCGCTGCGGCTTGCGGTGTCCAGGTTGCCCAGCAGCGCCGAGAGGACGCCGACGTAGGGAAGGTCCTCGAAGGCGAGGTCGTCCAGTCCGAAGTAGTGGTAGACATAGTCGATCTTGTGCGTGGGCAGGGCGTGGTAGAGGCAGGGGAGAGGTGCCTCGACCTTCGTCGCGTGCGCCTCCTCGGGTGCGTCCTCGATGTCGGCGACCGTGAGCTGGGGGAGCTTGGCGAGGTCCTCGGGAGAGTCGGGGGCCTCCTGCTCCGCGCGAAGCGCCGCGACCTCGCTCGCGACGTGGTCGAGCTCGGCCTCGCTCATGTGCGACCTGAGCTCGGCAAGCTCGGCCGCCTCTTCCGTCGCGGAGCCCTCCTGGACGGGCACCAGGTCGACGAGGGCGTTGTGGGAGCTCTCGCAAACGAGCTCGCGCAGGAGCCTCTCGAAGTACCCGTCGTCGAGCCCGGCGCGCATTGAGTCCATCGCGTCCTCGTAGCGCAGGTAGTCGACGGGGCGTTCGTCGTCGTAGAGCCAGCTGGCCAGCGACTGCATCGAGAGGGCAACGCCGTCTCCGTACGAGCCCCAGTCGTTCTCGCGCAGGTTGAACTCGCACTGCGCGAGCGACGCGCTCAGGCGCTCGCGGTCGATGCCCGAGTCTGCCATCTGGGCGCAGGCCGACTCGACAAGCTCGCGGAACCGCTGCGCGACGCCGGGCTTGGCGCCCTTGAGGACGAACAGGACCTGCGGCTGAAGCTCGCTGTCGATCAGCGTCGCGCTGAAGTCGTCGCCCAGGCCGGAGTCGAGCACGACGCGCTTGAGGGGAGACTCGTTGGAGCCGGCGAGCGTGTCCAGAAGGACGTCGGTGGCAAGCACGCGCTCGCGCTGGTCTGCGGTGCCGATGACATAGGCGAGCCCGACGCTGGCGTTCTCCGGCGCGGTCGCCATCTCGATCCGCTTGAGCGCGGGCGTGACGGGGCGCTGCAGGACCAGAGGGTTGGGCGCGCCCGCCGTACGGACGGGCGCCTGTGCGAAGCGCTCGCCGATAAAGGCGAGCTCCCGGTCGATGTCCAGGTTGCCGTACAGGATGGTGTAGCTGTTCGCCAGGTTGTAGTGGCGCGCATGCGCGTCGAGGAAGCCCTCGTAGCTCAGCGTGGGAATGGCACGCGGGTTACCGCCTGACTCGAAGCCGTATGCGCTGTCCGGGAACAGCTGGGAGCCGATTGCCTGGAACAGCACGTCGTCGGGATCGCTCAGGGCGCCCTTCATCTCGTTGAAGACGACGCCGTTGTAGCTCAGGGGACCGTACTTCTCGTCCGCTCCCTCCTCTGCGGGGGCGAGCTCAAGGTGCCAGCCCTCCTGCTCGAAGATGCGCGGGCGCTTGTAGATGGCGGGCTGCAGGACGGCGTCGAGGTAGACGTCCATGAGGTTCTCGAGGTCGGCCGTGTTCGTCGACGCCACGGGATACATTGTCTTGTCGGGGAAGGTCAGGGCGTTCAGGAAGGTCTGCATCGAGGTCTTCAGCAGGTTCACGAATGGCTCCTTGACCGGGAAGCGCTCGCTTCCGCAGAGCACCGAGTGCTCGAGGATGTGGAACACGCCGGTGTTATCCGCCGGGGGAGTCTTGAAGGCTATCGAGAAGGACTTGTTGTTGTCGTCGATGGCGAGCCACAGCGCGCGGGCCCCCGTCGCGTCGTGGCGCATGACATAGGCCATGCCGGAGAGCTCGGGCAGAGGCTCGACCTTGGTCACGGTGAAGCCGGCATGGTGCGTGCCGACGGCAAGCGCGGGGTCTGCTGCGGTGTAGGGGACGGTCTGTGGGGTGTCGCTCATGTGCGCTCCTTTGGGGCGGTGGTGTCATGTTCCAGGCACCAGATTCTGTGCCTCGTGTCGATTCGTTTCTGACGCTAACTTTACCCGTCTTGTGTGATTCAATGCTCTGTGCATGACACATCGTACAAGTCCACAGAACGACCCATCCAACTGCGGATGGACAGGAGAGTTGGGTAAGAGTGAGCGAAACCGCCATCGTCGGGAAGACCGAAGTCGACAAAGATATTGATGCATCTTCGGATGTCTTGGGCGAGGCCGAAGGCACGCCTGCGGCAGAGTCTGCCGAAAAGCCTAGGAAGGTGTCCGACGGCCTGGTGCGTGGCATCGTCTTCACGGTCCTGGGCGGTGCGATGTGGGGCATGAACGGGACGATCTCAAAGGTCCTGATGGACGGCTACGGCGTGGCCCCGCTGTGGCTCGCCTGCGTGCGCGAGCTCTCGGCGTGCTGGCTCTTTCTGATCGCGGCGGGAGTCCACTCGCCCAATCGCCTCAGGGGCGCCCTCTCCGACGGCCGGTCGCTCCTGTCGATTCTGAGCATCGCGCTATTCTCGATCCTCTTCTCGCAGGTTGCCTATCTTGAGGCCATCCACTGGACCAACTCGGCGACGGCGACCATCCTGCAGAGCCTCGAGGTCGTGCTGGTCATGGTCTACGTGTGCCTCGTCAACCGCCGAAGCCCGCGAAAGAGGGAGATCGCCGGCCTGATGCTGGCGCTCGCCGGAACCTTCCTCGTTGCGACGGGCGGAGACCCCAGCAAACTCCAGCTTCCGGTCGAGGGACTGGCGTGGGGCTTGGGCTGCGCCGCCGCGGCTGCCGTTTTGGCCATCCAGCCCATCCGCATGATCGACCGATGGGGCAACTTCACCGTAAACGGCCTGGCCTTCCTGTTCTCCGGCCTGATTCTTGCGGCGTTTGTCCAGCCATGGGCCAACGTGCCCCAGATCGATCCCGCGGGCATCGCCCTTTTGTGCTGCTCCATCCTGATGGGGACCTTCGGCGCCTATGCGCTGTTTCTGCAGGGGACCAAGATGGTAGGGTCCGTCCGCGGCTCTATGCTGGCGACCACCGAGCCCATGATGGCGACGCTGAGCTCGATCGTCTGGTTGGGTGCGGTGTTCAGCCCTGCCGACCTCCTTGGATTTGCGATGATCATCGTGATGGTGTTCCTCACCGCATAGCCCCCGCTCCGTCCGCCCCGCAGATGTCGGGCACGTGAGGCCGGCAAACATACGCTAAACGAGAAGGGCGACCCCAGCGGGCCGCCCTTCGTCATGCATGGACAAGGCGCTACGAGCTGCGTCGCTACTTGAGTACCAGCGTGTCGCACTTGGCGTTGCGCGTGAGGAAGGTCGAGATGGACCCCAGAAGTGCGTACTTGATGGACGATAGCCCGCGCGCTCCGCAGATGATGAGCTCGGGCTTGATCTCGTCGATCATCTCGTCCTTCAGGGTCTCGCGAATGCGGCCCGCCTTGACGACCACCTCGATCTTGGGAATCTTGCCCGTTGCCTCTGCCCTGGAGATCTGGTCCTCAATCGAGGCGCGGAAGTCCTTCTCGAGCGAGGCGACAAGGTCCATGGGGTAGGTGCCGGCGGTCTCGAGGGCCGTGGAGTCAATCACGTGTCCGACGTAGAGCTCCGCGTTGTTGTTGGCGGCAACGATGATTGCGCGGTCAAGAACCTCATGCTGCGCGTCGGTTCCGTCGAGGGCGACGAAGATCTTGTCGTATCCCAGGTCCTGAAAGCTTGTCATGGGGACACCTCCTGTTTCGGATGTAGGGTCACCGGCTTGGTTTGAGTCTACCCATGACTCTGGCAACGTAGATGAGCAGCGCTTTATCTTTTTGTGAACGGTTTCTCACGCGAGCGTTGCGCGCGATTGCCCCGCGCCTGCGACGGTTTTCTTGTGGGCCGAGCCCCCGTGATGGCGGACGCTCGCATAATGATGCAAGCACCGAATCGCAAGCACGCTGTCGTCCGGCCGTCGCACCGCGATGGCCGTCCGCTCGCTAGGAGGTTTTTGTTTTGGAACTCGTCGAGCTGCTCAAGGCCGCCCTGTACGGCCTGGTCGAGGGCATAACCGAGTGGCTGCCCATCTCGAGCACCGGTCACATGCTGCTGCTGAAGCCCTTCGTCACTCTGGACGTCAGCAAGGACTTCTGGGATATGTTCCTGGTGGTCATACAGCTGGGCGCCATCCTCGCCGTGTGCGTGTTGTTCTTCTACCAGCTGAATCCCCTCTCGCCCGGGAAGACGCCGGACGAGCGCAGGGGCACCTGGGGGCTGTGGGCGAAGATCGTCGTCGCGTGCCTTCCCGCCGCCGCCATCGGCATCCCGCTGGATGACTGGATGGAGGACCACCTGGGCGGCCCCCTCGTCATCGCGACGACGCTGATTGCCTACGGCGTGGCGTTCGTCGTTATCGAAAACCTGCGCTCCCGCAGGGCCCGGAGGGTGGCGCAGGAGATCTCTTCCGCGGCTGCCCCCAGACACATGAGCGTGAGCTCCGCCGCGCCGGAACGCTCCCTGGCAGAGCTTGCCGACACCGACGCGCGCGTGCAGGACATATCGGAGCTCGACTGGAAGACCGCCATCGGCATCGGCCTCTTCCAGGTGCTCTCGATGGTCCCGGGCACCTCGCGCTCCGGCTCGACTATCATCGGCGGCCTGATTCTGGGCTGCTCGCGCACGGTTGCGGCCGAGTTCACCTTCTACCTCGCCGTCCCCGTCATGGTCGGCGCCAGCGGACTTCGCCTGGTCAAGTTCTTCCTCAAGGGCAATTCATTCACGGGGGCCGAGGCTGCCATTCTGGGCGTCGGCTGCCTGGTGGCCTTCCTGGTCTCGATTGCCGCCGTCCGCTTCCTCATGGGCTTCATCAAGAAGCATGACTTTAAGCCCTTCGGCTGGTACCGAATCCTCCTGGGCATCGCGGTCATCGTCTACTTCGCCCTGAATCCCATCGCCTAGGGACCGCAGCGCATGGCCTTGTTACGCCTTCGCCGCACTCTGGCCCGCAGACCCCTGCGAGTCCGCGTGCGGCGATATACTCTCACAAACCAATGAGTGGAGAAGAACACAGATGGCCGAGCTCATAGACATCTACGACGACAACCGCCAGCCTACGGGCGAGCGCGTCGAGCGAAAGGGCGCCTTCCTGGGCGAGGGGCAGTACATGCTCTATGTGCTTGCCATCCTTGAGGACCTCGACGGACGCGTGCTCATAACACGTCGCACGCTGGACAAGAAGTGGGCCGCCGGCTGGTGGGAGGTCACCGGCGGCGGCGTGAGTGCCGGCGAGACCTCGGCCCAGGCCATTGCGCGCGAGGTGCGCGAGGAGGTTGGCCTGAGCGTGGACGATCTCGTCAAAAAGCCCATACACGGCTACAAGAACATCGATCTCCCGCGGGGCGACAACTACTTTGTCGATATCTATCACCTGCGCTTTGACTTCTCGCTAGCCGACGTTAGCCTGCAGGCGCGCGAGGCCATCGACGCGCGACTTTTGACATGGGACGAGATTGCGCAGCTTGACCAACAGGGAATATTCCTCCATTATCGACGGTTGCAAGATGCGCTGGCTGCCGAGAGGGAGGCTGCGCGCGCGTAGTGCCGGCGGTTGCCGGTGTCGATGGACGCGAGCGAGGATTTGGTTGATGGAAGCATATCTGCCCATGGTGGTCATTCTTGCGGCGGGTCTCGCCGTTGCCGCCATGTACCTGATCATGGGCAGTACGGTCAGGCGCGCTAGGGCTGCCCGGGAGGAATACTCCGACTACGTCAGCAGAGAGCTCACGTTCTACAGCGGAGACATCCTCGAGCGCGGCATCACGCACGACCCCTGGGGCAGCCACGAGTACCTCGTGTACATCGACCGAGGCAACGGCTCGGTTCATGTTTGCGCGGAGTGGCACCGCGGGCACGCGAAGGGACTCCTATCCTGTTTGGCGACCTATGAGGCAAAGCTGGCTTCCTCCGTCGAGTCGTATCGAAGCCTTGACCACCAGACTGTCGAGCGGTCTGCCTACAATGCCTGGGTGACGGGGTCGCGTTCGTAGCACATGAGGGGGAACACCATGGGTTGTACCAGCATTCTGTTTGTCTGCCATGGCAACATCTGCCGCTCGACCATGGCGGAGTTCGTCATGAGGCACCTTGTCGAGCAGGCTGGTCTTGCCGACTCCATTCGCGTCGACTCCGCGGCGACCAGCAAAGAGGAGTTGGGGAACGACGTGCACCCTGGCACGCGCGGCAAGCTCGGCCAGATGGGAGTTCCCTGTGGCCACCATGTCTCCCGACAGATGGGGCCGGCAGACTACGAGTCGTTCGACTACATCGTGGGCATGGACCAGGACAACATGGATGGCATCTACCGTCTCCTCCTGGGCGAGAAGGGCTACGGATGGAGCTGGGATCCGGTGTCCGGCGCCGAGATCTCTCGTGCCGATCCCGAGGAGAAGGTCTCGCGTCTTCTCTCGTGGGCGGGGGTCGACCGAGACGTTGCCGATCCGTGGTATACGGGCAACTTCGACGTTACCTACGACGACGTGCTTCTGGGCTGCACCGCATTGCTGAAGGAGATAACGAATTAGGAGCGTAACGAAGTAGGAGCGGTGGCTTCGACTGTGCCCGCAACAGATGCCAAATGCAGAGAGCCTCCACACGGACTAATTCGGGGGAGGCCCTCTATTGATGGTCGCGCTGTCGTTACGCCTTGCTTGCGGCGGCCTGCGCGTCGACCGTCGGCTCCTCCTGCGGGGCCTCTACCCTGCGGAAGGCCAGGCGGAACGCGAGCCTGACTACGGGGCCGCACACCACGAACTGCCAGAGGAATGCGGCGGGCAGGTTCATGGCCCAGGTCTGCGCGAAGGTCGCCAGGCTGGGCTGCTTGAACAGGAACGTCGCGATGAGGCTCATGAGGGGGCACATGAGCGAGCAGATGCAGAACGAGATCGCGTAGGTGATGAACTGCGTTCGGTCGGACGGACGCATGAACGAGAAGGCGAGCATGGGGGCGATGCGTCCCACGACGAAGAGCTCCAGCACGAAGGCGACAGGCCACATGATCTTGAGCTCTCCCAGGGCCATGACGAACACCTCGTTGGTCATGGCGCCAAGGTTGAGGGCGATGTTGTAGCAGATCATGCCGTACACCATCAGGAGTGCCATGAGCGCGGTGAATACTGCGTTTTCGAATTTGTTCTTCGGCATTGCTTGAGCAGTCCTTTCTTTTGTCGCAGGGAGCCTGGACACAAAAAACGGCTGACCGAGGATCTTTCATCTCGATCAGCCAAGCTGTCTGCGACTACCAATAATTGAAGGAAACCCTAGCAGAGAAGTGCGCGTCTTCGTAAGCGCGTTCACAAATACGCGATAAGTGCCGGCGCCTCAAAGGCCTATTTCGAGCTGACGTAGCTTTGGTCGATGGTAATCACGCAGTTGTATGTGGGGTGCTTCTCGCGGACCATGCCGTTGATGGTGCCGCGCAGCTCGTCGTCGGACATCTCGAGCTCGTGGGGTCGGACGCAGTCGAAGATAACGTTGGTGTGCGTGGGACCGGGGACGGTGCGCAGGTCGTGGATCGTGAGTTTGGGGTGAATCATCGTCACCTGCTGGGCGATCCAGTTCCTGAGGTTCGTGACCTTGGGGTCGTCCGTTACGATGGGATCATAGTGGAGGACGACATGCAGGTTGTCCTGCGATAGGAATTCCTGCTCGATGTTGTCGATGGTGTCGTGACTCT
Source organism: Olsenella sp. KH1P3 (assembly GCF_900167315.1). NCBI lineage: Bacteria > Bacillati > Actinomycetota > Coriobacteriia > Coriobacteriales > Atopobiaceae > Olsenella > Olsenella sp. KH1P3. The sequence continues at coordinate 46,162 of NZ_FUWQ01000001.1, forward strand.
CCATGGGGTCGACCTCCGCAGCCATCTCGACGTGGGCGCTGGCGAACTGGCGACCGGGTCCGTAGTCGTGGACCATGAGGTCATGGGTTCCCAGCACGCCGGGGTAGCTCAGGATCTTGTCGTGGATGTGCCTGACGAGCGCCGGGTCCGGGGCCTCGCCCAGCAGCGGGTTCAGCGTGTCGCGAACCAGCCCCACGCCGCTTGCGACGATGAAGGCGCCGACCACCAGACCGGCCCAGCCATCGAGGTCGAATCCCGTCAGCGCCGAGACGACGGCCGCCCCCAGGACCGCCGCCGTGGTGATGACGTCGTTGCGCGAGTCGACCGACGTCGCCTCGAGCGCGACGGAGTCAATGCGTTGGGCGAGCACGTGGTTGAAGTGAGCCATCCAAAGCTTTACCAGCATCGACCCAATGAGGATCCCAACAATGACGGGGGAGAAGTCCGTTGGCGACGGCTCGGCAATCTTCTGGGCCGACGTCTTGATCAGCTCGATGCCGATGAACATGATCAGCACGCTCACTGCCACGCCGGCAAGGTACTCTATGCGCCCGTGGCCATAGGGGTGCTCCTCGTCTGCGGGCTTGCTGGCCAGGCGAAACCCAATCAGGCTGATGATGTTGCTGGAGGCGTCCGACAGGTTGTTGACGGCGTCGGCTACGATGGAGACCGAGCCGGACAGCACGCCGACGACCCCCTTGCCGACGCACAGCAAGACGTTGCAGACGATGCAGACGATGCTGGCGAAGGTGCCGTACGAGTTGCGCACGGCGGGCAGCTCGGTCTGGTCCGCGTTTGGGACGAACGTGCGAATGAATGCCTCGAGCATACGAAGACTTCCTTCGGGCGGGTCCTCGGCGGACCCATTGGCGATGTTCAAATGCCGCTAGGGGAAAACCACTAGTGGGGTTGAGTCTACCCACTTTTGGGTGCTTGCACTCATCCTCTGGAACTCTCCCCGCGAGCGAGTAAGTGTCGGAAACCCGCGCTAGACTCTTGTAGTCAAACACAAGCCCAGGGAGAAGTACATGCAATCTGACCAGCAGCAACTGTTCTCGTTCGGCACCCCTGCTCAGGACCGCGAGCCTCAGGTCGCGACTGTGCCCGCGGCTCCCGCCGTCGAACCCGAAGCCGCGCCTGCGGCCGCGCCCGTGGTGGACCTCACCACGCTCAACCCGGCCCAGCGCCAGGCGGCCGAGTGCACGCACGGGCCGCTGCTGGTCTTGGCGGGCGCCGGCTCGGGCAAGACCCGCGTGCTCACCTACCGCATCGCGCACATGATCAACGACGAGGGCGTCCGTCCCTGGCAGATCCTGGCCATCACCTTCACCAACAAGGCCGCGGCCGAGATGCGCGAGCGTCTGGGCAAGATCCTTCCCGACGGCACGCGCGGCATGTGGATATGCACCTTCCACGCCATGTGCGTGAGGATGCTGCGCGAGGACGGCGAGCTTTTGGGCTACCAGGGCAACTTCACCATCTACGATGACGATGACTCGAAGCGCCTGGTCAAGTCCATCATGAGCGACCTCAACATCGACCAGAAGCAGTGCCCCATCAACTCGATCCGCTCCAAGATCAGCCAGGCCAAGAACGGCCTCGTCTATCCGGACGAGATGGAGGGCTCCGCCAAGTCGCCCGTCGAGCACGCTGCCGCGCGCGTCTACCGTGCCCTCCAGCAGCGCCTCGAGCGCGCCAACGCCATGGACTTCGACGACCTGCTGGTCAAGACGTATGAACTTCTCTCCAAGTACCCGGAGGTGCTTGACCACTACCAGGAGCGCTTCCGCCAGATCAGCGTCGACGAGTACCAGGACACCAACGGCGTTCAGTACGCCATCACCAACCTGCTCGCGCGCAAGTACCAGAACCTCATGGTCGTCGGCGATGACGACCAGTCCATCTACAGCTGGCGTGGCGCCGACATCAAGAACATCCTGAGCTTCCGCAAGGACTATCCCAACGCGACGGTGGTCAAGCTCGAGCAGAACTACCGCTCGACCGGCCACATCCTCAACGCGGCCAACGCGGTCGTGCGCCACAACATGCGCCGCGAGGCGAAGCGCCTGTTCACCGATAGGGGAGACGGCGAGAAGGTCCAGCTCTTCCAGGCGGCGGACGAGCGCGACGAGGGGCGCTGGATTGGCTCCGAGATCGAGAAGCTGCACGATGCGGGCACCAGCTATGACAGCATCGCGGTCTTCTACCGCACCAACGCGCAGTCCCGTACGCTCGAAGACATGTTCCTGCGCGCGGGCGTCCCCTACAAGATCGTGGGCGGCACGCGATTCTTCGACCGCGCGGAGATCCGTGACGTGACGGCCTACCTCAAGCTGGTCGTCAACCCTGACGACGACGTGAGCGCGCTGCGCGTCATCAACACCCCGCGCCGCGGCATCGGCACCACCAGCGTCAACAAGATCCGAGACTACGCCGCCCAGGCGGGAATCTCGTTCTTCTCGGCCGCCCAGGCCTGCGCGACCGAGTCGGGGATCCTCTCGACCAAGTGCCGCAACGCGCTTGTCGAGTTCACCAACACCATCGAGACCGCACGCCACATGGACGGCGAGCTCTCGCGCGTGGTCGAGGCCATCATCGACCGCACCGGCCTCATCAGGTCGCTCCAGGCGGAAAACTCGGTCGAGGCGGACAGCCGCGTCGAGAACATCCGAGAGTTCTTCAGCGTCGCGCAGGAGTTCGACGAGACGCACGACGACGTGGCCGAGACGCTCGAGAGTCTGCGACAGCTGCGCGAGGCCGGCATGGCCGACGCCCAGGCGGACGAGGTCCCCGAGGTCTCCGTGCCCCAGGGCTACTTTGCCGACGCGCTGGTGACTCCTCCCGCGGCCCCGGGCGCCCAGGCGAGCCTCGCCACGCCCGAGATGGCGCGCCCGGAGGTCGCCGCCGAGAAGCTCCCCGCCTTCATGGAGTGGCTCGCCCTGCGTTCCGACCTCGACTCCCTTGCGGGCCAGTCGAGCGCCATCACGATGATGACCATCCACTCCGCCAAGGGCCTCGAGTTCCCCGTCGTCTTCGTCGCCGGTATGGAGGAGGGCATCTTCCCGCACCGTGCGCACGAGGAGGACCCCGCCTCGATCGAGGAGGAAAGGCGCCTGGCCTACGTCGCCATCACGCGCGCCGAAAAGAAGCTCTACCTCACCTACGCGGTCACGCGCCGCATGTTCGGGTCGGCCCAGGCCAACCCGCGCAGCCGCTTCGTGAACGAGATTCCCGAGCAGGAGATCAACGCCATCGGCGTCGGGTCGTCGGGCTTCTCGGGCGTCGGCTGGGAAAAGCGCGGTGACCGCCACGGCACCTATGGCTCGGGTCGCGGCTCGGAGGTCTACGGCGGCCACGTCTTCGGCAGCCGCACGCGCTCCACCGGAGGCGCTCGCCCAAGTGCCGGTCGTCCCGCCTCGACGGGAACGGGGTTCCCCTCCTGGCCGGGAAGGCCCACCGGCTCCACGGCCACCCGTTCCTCCGCCGGCGCCTCGGGCGCGGCGAGTGCGCCCGTCAAGCGCGACCGCAGCAAGGAGGCCGAGTCCTTCTCGGCGGGGGACCGCGTCTCGCACAAGACGTTCGGTCCCGGCGTGGTCAAGGCGGCCTCGGGCGACACCATCGAGGTCTACTTCACGCGCACGGGCAAGACCAAGAAGCTCATGAAGGGCTTTGCCCCCATCGTCAAGGTCCAGTAGGGAGAAGTGCATGGACTTCCTAGGCTCAGAGATCGTCTGGAAGTGCGCGTTTCTGGCAGTCGTCGCGGTTGCGGCAGCGCTGGCCGCCCGCCTGCTCTCGAGGATGCTCAGGCGCATGCTCGACGCGTCACGGGTGCCCTCGGCGTCCATCTTCGTCAACCTGGCGAAGGGCGTCGTGTGGGCCTTCGCGCTCCTGGCGGTGCTCCAGCCCGTCTTCGGCGTCCAGCCGACCGCCTTCGTGACCGCCCTGGGCGTCTCGTCCGTCGTGATCTCGTTTGGCCTGCAGGACACGGTCTCCAACGTGGTTGGCGGACTCAATCTGATGGTCAGCAAGGCCGTCGTGCCTGACGACGTCGTGAGCGTCAACGGGGTGTCGGGCGTGGTGACCGACGTCAACTGGCGCGCCACGGTCGTGCGCACGCGCGGAGGCACCACCGTCGTAATCCCCAACTCGGTGCTCAACAAGAACGCCGTCACCAAGCTCGTACCGTGGGACGCAAGTGACTGCGCGGTCAAGCTGGTCGTGCGCGCCGACGCGGACCTCGCCGAGGTCGAGCGCACCATCCGCAGCAAAGCCCACAAGGCGCTGCGCGACGTCTTGGTTCCTGGACACACGGTGGAGGTCTACTTTACCGAGCTCACCTCGATGGGCATTCGTTGTACGGTACACCTGCACGTCAAGGGCGGTATCGGCCTTGACGCGCAAAGGGACAAGCTGGTGCGCGCGCTTGCCGGAAGCAGCTGGCTGGCATCGGCTACGCTTGCCCTCGAAGAGGAATAGCGCGTCCACAATCGTCGCGACTGGCTCGGCCGGCGCGGGACAGACGTAAGGAGGACCATGAGGTTCACGCATACCAAGATCGGCATCATCGGCGCCATGGAGGTCGAGGTCGAATACCTCAAGGAGCAGCTTGAGGACGTTAGGGTCACCAAGCGCGCCAACATGGAGTTCAACGAGGGCGTCCTCGGCGGCGTCCCCGTCGTCGTGGTCAAGTGCGGCATCGGCAAGATCAATGCCGGCATCTGCGCGCAGGTTCTCTGCGACCTGTATGACGTCACGCACGTCATCAACACGGGCGTTGCGGGCTCGCTCGACAGTGCCATCAACATCGGCGACGTGGTCGTGTCTGTCGATGCCGTTCACCACGACTTTGACCTGACCAACGTGGGCTACGAGCCGGGCCAGGTGCCTGACATCGACGTACTGGCGTTTCCGGCCGACCCCGAGCTCCGTGCGGCCGCCGTCGAGGCGGTGCGCAGCGCGGCTCCCGAGATCGGCGTGTTCGAGGGCCGCGTCGCGTCGGGGGACCAGTTCGTTCACACCGACGAGGAAAAGCGTCGCATCGTCAGCGCCTTCGGCGGCCGCTGCTGCGAGATGGAGGGTGCCTCCATCGCTCATGCCTGCTACCTCAACGGCGTCCCGTTCGTAATCGTTCGCGCCATCTCCGACAAGGCCGATGGCAGCTCGAGCGTCGACTACCCCACGTTCGAGAAGGTCGCGGCGCGCCACTGCGCGCAGATCGTCGAGCACATGCTCGCGAAGTTCGTCCGGCGCTAGACGCACACTCTTCTCGCCCGGCGTTTCGTCTTCCAGAAGAAAGGGTCATCCATGGAGAAGATCGCAAGCTTCACTATCGACCACATCAAGCTCGAGCCTGGCGTCTACGTGAGCCGCATCGACAAGGATGCGGCGACCGGTGCCGTCGTGACCACCTTCGACCTGCGCATGACCGCTCCCAACCGCGAGCCGGTCATGAACACCGCCGAGCTGCATACCATCGAGCACCTCTGCGCGACGTTCCTCCGCAACGACGAGGAGTGGTCGAGCCGTGTGGTTTACTTTGGTCCCATGGGCTGCCGTACTGGCTGCTACCTCGTGCTCTTCGGCCAGTACGAGTCCAAGGACGTCATTGGTCTGGTGACGCGCATGTTCGAGTTCGTGCGCGACTTTGAGGGCGAGATTCCCGGCGCCAAGCCTGACGAGTGCGGGAACTACCTCGACCAGAACCTGGGCATGGCAAACTGGCTTGCCCGTCGCTACCTGGACAGCACGCTCTACGGCATCGACGAGGCACACATGACCTATCCGACCAAGGACTAGGTCGCCTCGCATTCACGCAAGCGCAAGCTAGGGGGCGCCGCCCGTCGACAGTGACGAGCGGCGCTCTGCTTGCGGGCGATGGGGCCCGTTGGCTAGACGGCGGCGTTCTGCACGCCGACGCCCACGATGTTGGGGCCGGTGTGGACGACGAGGTCTGCCTTGATGTCGCGGGTGAACATCTGGGCCACGTGCGGAATCGCCTCGCGCAGGCGCTGCTCGAGCGGCTTGTAGAGGGCCTTGGTCGCGGTGGAGCAGCACAGGCCGATGCGCACGGACTCGTATTGGGCGGCGTTGTCGGCGACGAGCTTGACAATCGTGTCGAGGCAGCGGTCCCATCCGCGGGCCTTCTTGGCGATGGTGTAGTAGCCCTCCTCGTTGCAGGTGAGGACGGGCTTGATGTTGAGCGCGTTGCCGATGCGATAGATGTGCTTGTTGATGCGCCCGCCCCTGTACAGGTTGTCCAGCGACCTGACGCCGAAGTAGATGTCGGTCTGGGCGACCACGACCTGGAGGCGCGCGTCGAGCTCCTCGAAGGGGGCTCCCCGCTCGATGTAGTCGACTGCGCGCTCGACCACCATGCCTGCGACGAGGCCGATCGAGCGGGTGTCGACTACCAAGGTGGGGATGACATCCGTCATCTGGTCGGCGATCATCTGGGCGGTCTGGTTGGTTGCCGATAGCGCGGATGCGATGGTGACGATGACGGCCCTCTGGTAGCCGTCCTCACGTGCCTGCTCGAGCGCGTTTTTGATCTGCTCGGGCGAGGGGAGAGAAGTGCGGGGGATTTCCTCCTCGAAGCGAGCGACGACCTCGTCCGCCGTGATGTCCACACCGCTTTGGAACGACGAGCCGTCCGAGTAGTTGATGCGCAGCGGCACGACGCGGATGTCGTGCTCGACGCAGTACTCGCGGTCAAGGTCGGTACCCGAATCGGTGATGATGGCAATGCGCTGGTCGTTCATGCTTCCCCTCCGAAGCCGTCTCATCCGTGATCGCGTGCGGCGACGCCTGAGGTATTGGTACCCCAAAAGCATCCGGGCCACACCTCCGAGGGGCCAGCGTCGCAAAAAGCATGTCGCACAGCGCCTGGCCAGGGCTCGAGCGTAACGCTTCCCCGGGTGGTCTGGTCCCCTTTGCGAAGGAGGCGTTGTTTGGGCGACGGAACACCGCATTGACCATGCCCATGCCGTATTCTCTTAGTAGGACAAAAGTGCCGCGGCCCAGCAGGTCACTTGGGGACCTGGCCGCGAGCTGGGAGGAGAGCATCGTAGCATGAGCGAGGTACGAAAAAAGAAGATGGGCAAGCGCAGGCGGTATGGCCGTCGCAGCTCCAAGCAGACGAAGAAGTCCGCGATCATTCGCGAGGACGCCGTCGTCAGCAGGCTTGCGGTCAGGAGCGTCGTGTCGACCGTCACGTCGAACGGCACCATATCCGCGGCCGTAATGGTGGGGGCCGCTCTCCTTGCGGTGGTGGTTGCGAACTCGCCTCTCTTTGAGCCGGTGCACCATTTCCTGTCGATGCCGCTCGGCCTCGACATCGGTTCCGTCCACATGGGAATCTCGCTCGAGGGCTTCGTGAACGACTTTCTGATGTCCATCTTCTTCCTGCTGGTGGGCATCGAGCTCAAGTACGAGATGACCGTGGGCCAGCTGCGCAAGCCTCGCCAGGCCGCGCTGCCCATGCTCGCGGCGGTCGGCGGCGTCGCCGTTCCCGCCCTCATCTTCCTGTTCTTCAACCATGCCGGAGCCGCCAACGGCTGGGCCATCCCCATCGCCACCGACATCGCCTTCGCCCTGGGCGTTATGTCCCTTCTGGGCGACCGTGTTGCCCCCGAGACCAAGGTGTTCTTCCAGACCCTGGCAATCGCCGACGACATCCTGGCCATCGTGGTCCTGGCGGTCTTCTACGGGCAGAGCCCCAACGTTGCGTGGTGCGCGCTCTCCCTGCTCGTGATCCTGGTGCTTGCCGGAATCCATCGCGCCCGCGTCTACACGGCAAAGTACTACGTGCTCATCGGTCTGGTGCTGTGGTTCTGCATGTACAATTCGGGCATCCACGCCACGCTTGCCGGCGTCATCCTGGCGTTCTTCCTGCCTGCGAAGTCCGACGTGCGCCTGAGCAACCTGCGCGACTGGCTCAACAGCAAGGCGCGCGACCTCGAGGACGACTACGACGACACGGCGCACGTCCTGGGCCAGCACGACTTCACTGAGGCGGCCAACCAGGTCGAGCGCGTGATGCATCACGTGACGCCGCCCCTGCAGCGCGTCGAGCGCTACATCGCGACCATGGTCAACTTCTTCATCCTCCCGGTGTTCGCCTTCGTGAACGCACAGGTTCGTCTGGTTGGCGCCGACCTGGGCATGATCGTGCACGACCCCGTCACCCAGGGCGCTTACCTCGGCGCGGTGGTCGGCAAGCCCATCGGCATCATCCTGGTGACGCTGCTGCTGGTGAAGATCGGCTTTGCCAAGCTCCCGAGACACGTCACCTGGGACCAGATCATCGCGGTGGGCATCATGGGAGGCATGGGCTTCACCATGTCCATCCTCATCGCGGGGCTCGCGTTCCCCAACCCGGCCGAGGTCATGGCTGCCAAGTGCGCCATCCTTGCGGGCTCCTTCACGGCGGCCCTCCTGGGCATCCTGTTCGTACGCGTGCATGACCTCATAAAGGTTGGCGCGACGCCGAAGGGGCGGGCCCAGAAGGAGGCTTCCGGCGAGGGGGCCGCGGCCAAGCAGACCGAGCTGCCCGCGCGCAAGGAGGTCGACCTTTCCCCGAACGACGACTTCTTCGACGAATAGCGAAGAGGGCGAGAAGGACATGCGTCCTTCTCGCCCTCTTTTCCTATCCCGCGTTCTTGTCTTGCCCGCGGCCCCTCACTCTACGGTTCCGTAGACGTAGGCCCATCCGTGAGCCGTGATGATCGAGTTCATCTGGTCGCACAGGGTGGCGCGCTTGTATTTGCCGCCGGGCAGGAGGTCGATCACCTCGCGCAGGTCGTCGTTGAGGTCGTCGATCTCTGCGCGCTCGATGGCTTCGAGCTTGGTGACGTAGCCCGAGGGCTTGCGTGCGTAGAGCTCGTTCACGAGCGTCTGAAGGTCGCCGTACTCGGGCGCGGGCGTGCTGCCCGAGGGTGCGGGTGTCCTGGTGGCCATGGCTTTCCAATCTCTCTGGGTACGCATTCGATTGTAGCGGGTCTGCGGCTACGTGCCTGCCCGCATGGGGCCACGAGCCGCCGCGCGCGGGCTGGGCGCGTCGGCTGAATGCGAGCTTTCCTGATGCTGCGCACCGGCGTGTTGCATATGCGCCTTGATGCCTTCCATCTGATTACCGTATGTTTGTTCGCGCGGGTATGGGGATATACTCACTCATACAACTATGTAATCGGGAGGTAGCATGGCTAACGTGTACGAAGACATGACGACTGAGGCGCTCGATGCCGAGATCGAGCACCTTCAAAAGCAGGCTGACGAGATTCGCGCGCAGAACGTCTCGCTCGATATGGCTCGCGGCAAGCCGTCGGCAGAGCAGACGGCGCTCGCACGTCCGATGCTCGACCTCCTGACCTCCGAGACCAAGCTGGAAGACGGCGCGGCCATCGTCGACAACTACGGAACGCCCGACGGACTTCCCTCTGCCCGTGCCCTTGCGGCCCAGATTCTGGGCGTCGAACCCGCGAACATCGTGGTTTCAGGCTCGTCCAGCCTCAACCTCATGCACGACGTCGTGACCCATGGTTTCACGAACGGCGTCGCCGGCAACAAGCCCTGGTGCCAGCAGGGCCAGGTCAAGTGGCTGTGCCCGGCCCCCGGCTATGACCGCCACTTCACCGTGACGGCCCACCTGGGAATCAAGAACATCCCCGTCCCCATGCATGAGGACGGTCCCGACATGGACATGGTGCAGCGCCTTGTCGAGAGCGACCCCTCGGTCAAGGGCATCTGGTGCGTCCCCAAGTACGCCAACCCGACGGGCGTCACCTACTCTGACGAGGTGGTGCGTCGCTTCGCGTCGCTCAAGCCCGCCGCCCCCGACTTCCGCATCTACTGGGACAACGCCTACTGCGTCCATGGCTTCGGCGAGAAGGACGACGCGCTTCTGAATGTCTTTGACGCCCTGGCCGACGTCGGCGCGACCGACCTCGTGTATGAGTTCGGCTCTACCGCAAAGGTGACCTTCCCCAGCTCCGGCATCGCGTTCGTCACCGCCTCCGCCTCTGACATGGCCGAGGTCCGCAAGGCCTTCGGCGTGTCGCGCGTCAGTCCCGAGAAGTTCTCGCAGCTCGCCCATGTCCTGTTCCTCAAGGACCTCGATGGCGTCAAGGCCCACATGGCAAAGCACGCGGCAATCGTCGCGCCTCGATTCGCGCTGGTCGAGCAGAAGCTTACCGACGGTCTGGCCGACCTCGGCATCGCCAAGTGGACCCACCCCCACGGCGGCTACTTCGTGTCGTTTGACGGCCCCGAGGGCTCTGCCCGCAAGATCGTGGCCCTCATGTCCGAGCTTGGGGTAAAGCTCACGCCGGCGGGCGCCACTTGGCCCTATGGCGACGACCCGCACGACACCAACATCCGAATTGCCCCCACCTATCCGTCCCTCGAAGAGCTGGGGCAGGCGCTCGACATCTTCGTCATCGCGGTGAGGCTCGTCTCGGCCCGCCTCGCACGGGCTAAGCGCGCCTAGCGCGGAGGGGTCAGTGCACATCTGCGCTCGCCCGAAGCGGAGCTTGACGCGCGACGAGTTTTTGTAGAATGTGCAGCTGTGTGAATGGGTTAAGAAAGGTGTCTCTTATGGCTAGCTCCAAAAACGGTCGCCGCGCGAAGTTCTCGTCCTCTGCCAAGGTCCTGCGCCCTGGCGAGAAGCGCCCCAAGAAGTCCGAAGCCAAGGCCAAGGCCAAGGGCGAGGGCAACAATGGCGTCAGCGTGTTCGACCTCGATGCCGGGGAACCTGCGTCTCGAAAGAAGCAGTCTTCCAAGCAGCGCTGGATGGCCGTTCTCGTTGTTGTGTTCGGCGTCGTGATGGCCATCTCGATGATGCTGCCGTCGCTGTCGGCCATCTTTGCGAACAGCGGGTCTACCGCGAGCCAGGAGCAGAGCCAGACCTCTGACGACGGCGGGTCGGATGATGGCTCCTCCAAGCAGTACGACACCAGCACCATGGATGGCCTCGACGCCGCCTTCACTGACGTCGCCAAGCCGCTCGAGGACAAGCTCGCGAGCGATCCCCAGAATCTTGCCGCCCTTCTCAACCTGGGTAACACCTATATGAACTGGGGCTACAACGCAAGCCAGCTCGCCGTGAAGAACGGCGTCCCCACCGAGACCGACGCCAGGCACGTCCTGGACATCTTCGCGAAGGCTATCGGGTACTACGACCAGTACCTCGCCCTCAATGACTCCGCCTCGGTCAAGGTCAACCGCGCGTTGTGCGAGCTGTACTCGGCCCAGTCCGACCAGGCCATCGCCGACCTCACCCAGACCACGATCGACAACCCAGACTACGGTCCCGCTTGGGCCAACCTTGGCCTTGCGTATGAGGCTACCGGAGACCAGGGCAAGGCGAAGGAGGCCTACGAGAAGGCCAAGGAGGTCGACGCCAACGACGAGTACGGCGCCAAGTCCTTCGCGGGCAAGAGGCTCGTCGCCATGCAGCAGAAGCAGAATCAGGAGACCGAGCAGACGCTCGGCATCGGCCAGACCTCGCAGGGTCTTTCCGACGCGCTCAATGGCGCCGGATCTCTCTAGCGCGGCTCTGCCAATAGGAAAGCGAGAAGAATGAGCATCAAGATCAACGCCGTCGAAAGCGGCAAGACCATTACCGTCCACGCCGAGGGAGAGGTCGACGTGTCCAACGCCTCCGAGCTCCGTGACGCGATCGATGCGGCGCTCAAGAAGGCGCCGGAGCGCATTGTGGTCGACCTCGCCGAGGTTCCCTATATCGACTCCACCGGCATCGGCGTCCTTGTGGGCGCTGCCCACCACGGACGCGACGAGGGCGTGGCCCTCAGCGTCACCAACCAGCAGAAGAACGTCGCGCGCGTTCTGGGCATGCTGGGGGTCGAGGGCGAGCTGGGCGCAGGCGACTTTGCCGAGTAGGCGTCCGGCGCAATTCGTTCATCGTTTGTAAGTAAGTGACTACACCGCGGGAGGTGTGCGCGTGTTTGGTATTGGCGAGACAGAGCTCGTGATCATCGTGGTCTTCGGCTTCTTGCTGTTCGGCCCCGACAAGCTTCCTGGCATGGGCAGGACGATTGGGCGTATGCTCAGGCAGTTCAGGGAGGCACAGGAAGGCTTTACCGAGGTCGTTCAGACCGAGGTGATGGATCCTCTCAACCAGGCCATGAACGAGCCGCTCGATGACAAGCAGCGCGCACGTGCCAAGGCCCGCGCCGATGCGTTCGACGAGGATGCCGACCTCGACGACGACGCCGAGGAGACTTCCACCAAGAAGACCGAGACCTTCGCGGAGCGCAAGGCGCGCCTCGCAAAGGAGAAGGCCGAGCGCGAGGCGGCTGAGGCCGCCGCGGAGGCCAAGGATGCTGACGGCTCCGAGCAGGTGGGCTCCGACGGCGCTGACTCTGATGCCGACGCCGACGATGCCGCTCCCGCCGCAGAGGCTCCCGAGCCGGCAGAGCCCGCCAAGCCTGACACGAGTGCGGCCGCGCTCTACGCCATGATGCCGAAGGCGCACGCGCCCAAGGCCAAGGAGGATGAGGCTGACGCAGAGAGCCAGGACGCAGAGGGAGGCGAGCAGTAATGCCTATCGGACCAGCACGTATGCCCCTTATGGATCACCTTGGCGAGCTGAGGCGCCGCCTCACGATCATCGTGGTCTCACTGATTATCACGGCCGTAGTCGTCTATGCCGCTACGCCCACGCTGATCGACATCATGATCGACCCCATCCGCTCCTCGCTTCCCGAGGGCACCTCGCTCACGGTCCTGTCCGTCTTGGGCGGCTTCACGATCCGCTTCAAGGTCGCGCTCTTCTTCGGCATGATCATCTGCACGCCGATCATCATCTGGGAGGTCATGGCCTTCTTCCTTCCTGCGCTTAAGCCCAACGAGCGCAAGTGGGTCGTGCCCACGGTTGCGGCCATGGTCGCCCTGTTCTTCCTGGGTATGATCTTCTGCTACTTCATCATCCAGAACGCTGCGGTCGGCTGGATGATTGACCAGTCGACCGAGTTCGCCGGCGTCATCGCCGACGCCGTCGACTACCTAAACATCATGATGATGCTCGAGATTGGCTTCGGCCTTGCCTTCCAGCTTCCCCTTGTCATCTTCTACCTGTCCATTCTGCACCTGGTTCCGTACAAGACCTTCCGCTCCCAGTGGCGCTACATCTACGTCGGACTGATGATCCTCTCCGGCGTCGTCACCCCGGACGCCTCACCCGTGACCATGGTCCTCATGTTCGCGGCGCTCATCTCGCTCTACGAGGTCGCGCTTGCGGTTGCGCGCTACGTGCTCATAGCACGCGATGGCAAGGAGTCGCTCAAGTGGACCAGAGAAGAGTACTCGGACCACAAGTACGAGCAGGAAATGGCAAACATGTAAGCTTCGATTGGCGCCGAGAGGCGCCAATCGGGTATAAGAGGAACCATAAGGAATTGATTCGACAAGAAGGTTTGGTGTCCCGTTGAAGCTTGTAGTCACCGAGAAGAACGATGCTGCCCAGCAGATTGCGAGGCTCCTTGCAAATGCAGGTAAGCCCAAGCAGGACAAGGTGTATGACACCCCCGTCTATCGCTTTACGGTCGATGGCGAGGAGTGGGTCAACATCGGTCTGAGGGGTCACATCCTGGCCCCCGACTTTGCCCGCGAGCTTCACTACAGCAAGAAGGAAGGCTGGACCGCCGTTACCGCTGAGGGCGAGATTCTGCCCGCTAGCCTACCCGATACCCTGGCGCGTCCTCCCTACGACACCAAACGCAAGCCCTTCCTCAAGGATGGCGTTGACATCAAGGGATGGAAGGTCCCCAGCCTGCCGTATCTCATCTGGGCTCCCATCGAGAAGCAGCCAGCCGAGAAGGGCATCATTCGCGCGCTCAAGAACCTTGCCAAGAAGGCGGACTCCATCGTTATCGCGACGGACTTCGACCGCGAGGGCGAGCTCATCGGATCCGACGCCCTGCGCCAGATGCGCGAGGTCGCGCCCGACACGCCCGTCTCGCGCGCCCGCTACTCCGCCTTCACCAAGCCTGAGATCGAGCATGCCTTCAACAATCTGGTCGATCTCGACCAGAACCTCGCCGATGCCGGCGAGTCCCGCCAGTACATCGACCTCATCTGGGGCGCCGTCCTGACGCGCTACCTCACGATGGCCCGCTTCGGTGGCCTCGGCAACGTGCGCTCGGCAGGCCGCGTCCAGACGCCGACGCTTGCCATCGTGGTCGAGAAGGAGCGTGAGCGCAACGCGTTCGTCCCCGAGGACTACTGGGTGCTCTCCGGCGCGCTCGCCCCCAAGGGCTCCGACGACGACGGCTTCAAAGTCACGCATGCCACGGCTCGCTTTACCGACGAGCAGAAGGCGAACGCCGCCTTCGACCACGTGCGCGACGCAAAGGTTGCCACCGTCACCAATGTCGAGCGCAAGAGCCGCACCAACAAGCCGCCCGTGCCGTTCAACACCACGTCGCTGCAGACCGCCGCGGCAGCTGAGGGCATCGGCCCCGCACGCACCATGCGTCTTGCCGAGTCCCTCTACATGGACGGTCTCATCTCGTACCCGCGCGTCGACAACACGGTCTATCCCAAGTCGCTCGACCTCAAGGATGTTGTCAAGACGCTCTCGGCCGTGCCTCAGTACCGTCCCGTCTGCACGGACCTCCTGTCGAAGGCGAGCCTGACCGCAACCCGCGGTAAGCAGGAGACGACGGACCACCCGCCCATCTACCCCACCGGCGCAGCCGATCCCGACAAGCTCGAGGGTCCCGCCTGGAGGCTCTACAACCTGATTGCCCGCCGCTTCCTGGCGACGCTCTCCGAGCCGTCGGTCACCGAGAGCACCAAGTTCTCCTTCGACGTGGAAGGCGAGCCCTTCTCCGCTTCGGGCACCGTCCTCGTCAAGCCGGGATTCCGAGCGATCTACCCCTACGGAATGAAGAAGGACGAGCAGCTTCCTGCCCTCGAGGTGGGGGACTCCTGCGACGTTCGCAAGATGGACCTCGAGGCCAAGCAGACCGAGCCTCCGGCGCGCTACAGCCAGGGTCGTCTCATCGCCGAGATGGAGAAGAGGGGTCTGGGCACGAAGTCCACGCGTGCCTCCATCATCCAGCGACTCTACGATGTCAAGTACCTCAAGAACGACCCGTGCGAGCCCAGCCAGCTGGGCATGGCCATCATCGACGCCCTCACGAAGTACGCGCCTCACATCACGAGCCCCGATATGACGGCCGTCCTCGAGTCTGACATGACCAGGGTGGCCGCCGGCGAGGACACGCAGGACGACGTCGTCAGGCACTCGCGCACGCTGCTGTCCGGCATGATCGACGCCCTCATCGAGCACAAGGACGACCTGGGCGACGCCATCGCCGACGCCGTCACCGCCGACGCCAAGGTGGGCGTCTGTCCCAAGTGCGGCAGGGACCTCGTCATGAAGACCTCCGCCAAGAACCGCTCGAGCTTCATCGGCTGCATGGGCTGGCCCGACTGCGACGTGACCTATCCCGTCCCCAGCCGCGTGAAGGTCATCCCCATCGAAGGGGAGCAGGGTGTCTGCCCCGTCTGCGGCGCGCCCCGGATTAAGTGCCAGCCCTTCCGCAGCCGCGCGTACGAGATCTGCGTCAACCCCGCCTGCGAGACCAACCGTGAGCCCGACGTCAAGGTGGGCGAGTGTCCCGTCTGCGCCGCCGCCGGCAAGCACGGCGACCTCATCGCCCACAAGAGCGAGCGCACGGGCAAGCGCTTCATTCGCTGCGAGAACTACGACGTCTGCAGCGTCAGCTACCCGCTGCCCCAGCGCGGCGAGCTCCACGCTACGGGCGAGACGTGCCCGGATTGTGGTGCCCCCATCGTCGAGGTCGTCACCCAGCGTGGCCCGTGGCGCATCTGCGTTAACATGGACTGCCCCGGCAAGGAGAAGAAGGCCGCGGCCAAGGGCCGTGGCACGAGCCGCAAGACCAAGGGCGGCTCCAAGGGCACGGCCAAGAGTTCGTCGAAGAGCACCTCGAAGAGTGCCTCCAAGGGCGGCAAGCGCTCCTCCAAGTAGTCGGGTTCTGAGGGGAGAAGGACTTGAGCTCTGCTGCTGACACAACCAGGGGTGCGTTTGTAACGCTCGAGGGCGTCGACGGTGCCGGGAAGACCACCCAGGCCGACGCGCTCGCACGCTCTCTCGAGGCCATGGGTCGCGAGGTGGTGCGCCTGCGAGAGCCTGGGGGAACGCCGATTTCCGAGAAGATCCGAGCCATCCTGCTCGACCCCGACAACGTCGCCATGACGGACGAGTGCGAGCTTCTGCTCTATGAGGCTTCCCGCGCGCAGCTGGTGAGGCAAACCGTCGTGCCTGCCCTCAAGCGCGGTGCCGTCGTGCTGTGCGACAGGTTCTACGATTCCACCTATGCATACCAGGCAGGCGGGCGACAGCTTGACGAGACGCTGGTCGACCGCTGTAACGAGCTCGGCAGCTGCGGCGTCAAGCCCGACGCCACCGTCGTGTTCGACATCGATCCCGCCCGCGCCTTCGCACGAGCCACCAAGGACGGTGCCGATCGACTCGAGGAGGAGGGGCTCGCGTTCCAGCGTCGCGTTCGCGAGGCCTACCTGAGGCTCGCCGAGCGCGAGGGCGGGCGCCTGCGCGTGATCGACGCCTCGGGAAGCCCGGATGAGGTCTTCTTGCGCCTGCGCGATGCGCTCTCGGATGTTCTTTTGGTGACAGACGACGCAAGGGGCGCCTTCGAAAGGGGTGTCGGCGATGTCCGCTAACGTCTCTGCGGCCGCGGCCCCCAAGGCCCTCGAGGCCCTGGCACAGCAGCCCCGCGTACAGAGGTTCTTCTCGGCTGCGGTGGCCGAGGGGCGCCTGAGCCACGCCTACCTGTTCGTCGGTGCGCCGGGCTCGGGCATGAAGGAGGCGGCCTGCGCCATCGCGCAGTGCGTGGTCTGCCCCAATGGCGGAGACGCCAGCTGCGACGAGTGCATTCGTGTCGCGCACCGCACGCACCCCGACGTCCGATGGCTCTCCCCGCAGAGCGTCTCGGGCTATCTGGTCTCGCAGGTGCGTGATCTCATCGAGGACGTCTCGCTGGCGCCCGTGCGTGCATCGTCGAAGGTCTACGTTCTCGACGACGTTGGCATGCTTCGGGGGACGGCTGCAAACGCCCTGCTCAAGACTATTGAGGAGCCGCCGGCGGGCGTCGTGTTCATCCTCATTGCGCGTACCGTGGCGAGCGTCCTGCCCACCATCGTCTCGCGCTGCCAGGTCATTCCCTTCTCGATCGTTTCGCCGGACGCGGCCGAGAAGGCCGTCGAGCTTGCCTGTGGCGCGACGGCCACCGAGGCCAGGATCGCGCTCTCCGTGGCGCAGACCCCGGAGCGTGCGGCGGAGTTCCTGAAGTCGATGGATCGCCGACAGGTCCGCAGGATCGTCGTCAGGGTCCTGGGCGAGCTTGAGCGTGACGACTCCTGGGACGTGCTCAAGGCGGCCAAGGAGATAGTCGAGGCAGTTCGCGTTCCGCTTGGCGACCTGAGGGACGCTCAGGAGAAGGCTCTCGACGAGAACTCCGACTACCTTGCCAAGTCGGCCATGAAGCGAATCGAGGACGCGAACAAGCGCGAGCTAACCGCGCGCGAGCGTTCGGGTATGATGGAGGCGCTTGCGGCCGCGGACTCGCTTCTGAGGGACGTCCTGCTGCGCTGCGAGGGCGTCTCGACCCCAATCGTAAACGAGGACGCCGCCGACGTGGTCGATCGCATAGCGGCCTCGTCGTGCACCGAAGCAACCGTCAGGGCGCTCGACGCCATCACGCGCGCGTCTCACAACCTGACCAGAAACGTATCGCCACAGCTGACCCTCGAGGTCATGCTTCTTTCCGTCAAGGAGGCACTTGCATGCCCACCGTCATCTCGGTGAAGTTCAAATATGCTGCTCATGACCTGTGGTTTGACCCCAGGGACACTGGCGCCCAGGAGGGTGACCACCTGATCTGCGCGACGGAGCGCGGCCAGGAGATCGGCCTTGCCACGATGGACGCGCGCGAGGTGAGCGAAGAGCACCTGTGCGAGGTCATCGGCGAGGGCGGCAAGCTCAAGGCCGTCGATCGCATTGCGACCGATGCCGACCTCTCGCGCGCGGAGATGCTTGCCCAGAGGGGCGAGGACGCATTCCCCACCTTCCGCGCGCTCGTGCACGAGTCGGAGCTCGACATGAAGCCCATCGGCGTCGAGTACCTCTTTGGCGGCGGCAAGGTCGTGTGCTACTTCTCGGCGGAGGAGCGCGTCGACTTCCGCCAGCTCGTTCGTGACCTGAGCCGTGAGCTTCACGAGCGCATCGACATGCGTCAGATTGGCGTTCGCGAGGAGGCCGCCATCGTCGGCGGCTTTGCGCACTGCGGGCAGGAGCTCTGCTGCTCGCGCTTTGGCACGCAGTTCGAGCCGGTCTCGATTCGCATGGCCAAGGAGCAGGACCTGCCCCTCAACTCATCCAAGATCTCTGGCGCCTGTGGTCGCCTCATGTGCTGCCTGCGCTACGAGTTCGAGGCCTACCGCGACTTCAAGCAGCGTGCGCCCAAGCGCAACGCCGTAATCGAGACGCCCCTTGGCAAGGCGAAGATCGTCGAGTATGACACGCCCAAGGAGCAGATCTGCCTTCGCCTTGAGAACGGCAAGCAGGTGCGCGTGCCGCTAGCCGACATGGAGGCCTCCGAGGCCGCCCACAAGAAGAGCCGCGATTTGGGCTGCGCCTGCCGTCCCGACACCGTGACCCGCCAGGCGCTCGAGAGGCTCGATTCGCCTGACGTGCAGATGGCGCTGGCCGAGCTCGACCGCCAGATGGGCGTCACTCCTGCAGAGACCTTCGACGCCGCCGACATCTTCGTCGAATCGAAGCCCAAGCGCCGCCGCTCGCGCAAGTCGCAGGACGAGACCGGGTCCAACGACCAGTCGGGCGCATCTAGGCGCGCGCGCAAGTCGGGCGAGGAGGGCGCTTCCGAGGCTCCCGCACGCCCGCGTCGTCGTCGCAAGAAGAGCACCGTTGCTTCCGCCGCTGCCGATCAACAGGGAACGGCCGAGAAGAGCCAGCAGCCCAAGGAGGCTAGGTCCCACCGCAGGCGTCGTCACCACTCCGCCTCGGGCGACCAGGCCTCGCAGGCGTCGCGCGCGCAGCAGCGCAGTGACGGTAAGGGCCGCGGCGAGCAGGGCACGTCTGGTTCCCAGGGCGCTCCCAAGAGGCGACGTCGCCCTGGAGACCACGGTGGGCAACAGACGACTCAGACCGCCCACAAGGGTTCGGGACAGGGTAGCAAGCGCCAGCAGCCGCAGCCTGCGGAGGGCGCCGAGAAGCCCAAGAGGCGTCGTCGCCATCGCGGCCATGGAAGGGGCTCGCAGGGTGACGGAAACGCCAACGGCGGTGGCAAGGGCGCGTCCCCTGCCGAATAGGCCGGCTCGTCCGATTGTGCCCTGACCGCAACGACATAAGGCCTCGCGGGACGTTCTGCGTGGCTGCGAGGGAGGTCGCCTTTGCGGGCGGCCTCCCTCTTCGTGTCTGCTCGCGGGACTCCACACCCCCGTTGTGGCGCCGTCTTGAATTCATGTCCTTCTCGTCTGCAATACTACGAACATATGTTCTTATATGAGGTGGCGTCGCGAGGCGGATGCTCGTGCGCCGCGCTTCGGGAGGGCGAGGACCATGGGTTACGACGACAGAAGGAAGCACTACGTCAGGGTCGTCTCGTCGACCGACGTCGACGGACGCGTCGTCCCGCTCTGCATCGTGTGGGACGACGACACACGCTACGAGGTCGACCGAGTGCTGGGGGTGCGCCATGCGTACTCTCGCCGAACCGGTGCGAAGGGGCTGCGCTACAGCATCCAGGTCGACGGCAGGCAGACCTACCTGTACTACGAGGATCCCCGCTGGTTTGTGGAGGCGAAGGTCAGGCCGAGCTACCTGGGCTAGGCATGGCACAATGGTTGCGTACAGACGGGTGCGCGCCGCGGACGGCCGCGGCGCGCGGATGCGGAGCGGACATGTTTGGACTCAAGACGGAAGCAAGCTTTGACGGCGCACACTTTCTGGCCGACTACTATGGCAAGTGCGAGAACCTCCACGGCCATCGTTGGCGTGTGGTCGCCTATGCCCGCCAGGAGTCCCTTCAGACGGAGGGAACGATGCGCGACATGGTGCTGGACTTTGGCGTCTTCAAAAAGGCGCTGCGTTCCATCGTCGGCGAGTTCGACCACATGTTCCTGGTGGAGGAGGGCACCCTCAAACAGGCGACCGTCGACGCGCTGGAGGGTGAGGGCTTCACCCTCAAGATGCTTCCGTTCCGCACCACCGCGGAAAACCTGGCGCGCTACTTCTACGGACGCCTGGAGCAGGAGGGCATCCCCGTCGCGCAGGTCGACGTGTACGAGACGCCGCTCAACTGCGCCAGCTACTTTGGAGAATAGCGTCCGCTAACCCTCGTTGCCCAGGATGGGGTGCTCGTCGTCCGCGCTTGCGAAGTTCTGGGGAATCAGGACGTGCTCGAAGCGCGTGAGCCACTTGCTGAAGAGGTGGACCATGGTGCCGGTAAGCGCGGCCATCACAATGGTGCCCTCGCGGATGCAGAGCAGCCTGTGGAAGGCTACCAGGTTCATGGCGAGCGCCGTCGCCGCCATGCTGGAGTCCGTAATGACGCGGATGCGGCCAAAGTCACTGTGGGTGACCTGCGTGAGCACACGGCAGAGGCCGTCTGCGGCCATAAGTCCCACGTGACTGATGAGCTGCAGGTACGATCCGAAGGCCTGGCTTGCGATGGCGAGGGCCAGGATCACGACCTGCAGAGGATAAACGCTGGGGCTGAGCCACGAGATGATGAGCATCGCGGCGTCGACGAAGCTTCCAAATATCGCGCACAGCACCAGCTGCTGGGCGATGTCGAACCAGTTGCACTTGGAACGCAGAATCAGGACTTGCGCCAGGGCGAGAAGCGCGTTGAATCCTCCGACGTAGGCACCATAGCTCGCCTGCGGCAGGAGAGTGCTGAGCGTGTAGGGTATGGCCGAGAGGGGTGACGTCCCAAGTCCCGCTTTGGTGCTGAAGGCGACTCCCAATGCGATGAAGAAGAGTCCCGAAACCATGATGACGTAGCGCTTTACTCTCTCGGCAATGCTCATATAGCTCCTCTCTACATTCAATTGTTTTTTAAACGTTAACAAATCAAAGCTCTAAAAAATGGAGCAAGTATGTGGTCTTTCTCTTCATACAATGCATTGATTTATGTGTTTTGGTGACATAAAAGGGGCGCCGGACACTGTCCGGCGCCCCTGCGTTTCTCTTGCGGAAGGCGCATGCCTTCCCACGTTTGGCGCTAGCTACATGCAGGTGTAGCCGCCGTCGACGGGCAGCTGAACGCCCGTGACGTAGGACGAGGCGGGAGACGCCAGGAAGAGGGTGGCGGTGTCGAGCTCGCCCTCGTTGCCGTAGCGTTCCTCGGGGATCATCGTCTTGGCGTTCTGCTGGAAGAACTCGGAGTCGAGCGTCTCCTGCGTGAGTGGCGTGTAGAAGTAGCCCGGGCAGATGGAGTTGACGGTGATGTTGTACTTGCCCCACTCGGCCGCGAGTGCGCGCGTCAGGTTGACGACGCCGCCTTTTGCCGCGTGATAGGGTGCGGAGCCCGCAACCTTGTTGCCCACCAGGCCGTACATGGAAGCGATGTTGATGATGCGGCCGTAGTTGGCGGGAATCATGGCCTTCTTGGCAACCGCGCGCGCAACGCGGAAGGTGCCGAACAGGTCGATCTGCATCTCGTTGCCGAACTGGTCGTCGGTGATGTCCTCTGCGGGGGCGACGGCGCCGGTGCCGGCGTTGTTGACGAGGATGTCGATGCGCCCGAACTTCTCGTAGACGGCGTCTACCATCTGGTTAACGACGTCGGTGTCGGTGATGTCGCACTTGTAGTACCAGGTGGGAACGCCAAACTCTGCGGCGATCTCCTCTGCGACCTCCTGAACCTTGTTCTCGCGGCGAGCGGTTGCCACGATGGTCGCACCCTGAGAAGCGAGCGCCTTTGCCATCTGGACGCCCAGGCCTCCAGAGCAGCCGGTGACGATGGCGACGTGGTCCTTGAGGTCGAAGTAGTTACGATCCATGGATAATGCCTCCTTGCTGATTGCCGACCAATGATGGCACGATTGTGTCAACGCTCACAGGCTACCCGTAGGTCTTTCATTCATTCACGGGGATTCTGGTGGGCGAGCTGCTTTGCCCTACGGGCGCAAACGCTGCCTGCAATGTGATGTTTTGATGACACGTCCGTTCAAAAAAGGCTCCGTCTGGTGGCGACCGCGCATTACTTGCCTCATCGAGTGCGTATACTCGAACTACTCAATTCGTGGTCGCAGGGGGGGATGGCTATGGCTTCGCGGGCGCTGCACGGCGTGAATCTGTCTGGTTGGCTCACGCTGCGCATGTGGGTCACCCCCTCCCTGTATGTCGATTCGGGCGCCTTGGACGAGGGCGAGCTGGTGCGGTCCATCGGGAAGGACGAGTACCGCGAGCGCATCGACCGTCACCGCGCGTCGTTCATCACCCAGTCGGACTTCGTCCAGATCGCGTCCAGGGGATTCAACTGCGTGCGCCTCCCGGTGCCCTGGTATGTCTTTGGCGAGGCCGGTCCCAACCCCGGTCCCTACATCGGCTGCATCGAGCTCGTGGACGAGGCCTTCGACTGGGCCGACGAGATCGGGCTCAAGATCATTCTGGACCTCGACATCAAGCCCGGGGCAGAGGACGCGACCGACTCCATCGTCCGGGGCCACGACGACTTCTCGCACTACAAAGATGACATGGTCAGCGTCATAGCGGCCCTTGCGAAGCGCTACGGTACCCGCGCGGCGTTCAGAGGGCTCGAGGTTGCCGACGCGCCAAAGCTCCAACTGCGACGCGGCCTCAGCGTCGAGCCGGGCGTTCCCCTCCACCGCCTGCGCAACTACTACCGTGAAGCCTACGACGCCGTCCGCCAGGAGGCGGGAGAAGACCCCGCCGTCGTCATCCACGACGGCGGTCGGGTGAACGCGTGGGACGGCTTCATGGCGCCCAGGCGCTACAGGAACGTGTGGATCGACTCCGCGCTGTTCCACTACAGCGACAACATCAAGAGTGCGGGTCCTGCGGCCATCCGCGAGCTCTCGCGTCGCTCGCGCGAGTCCATCAAGTCGCTGGCGCGCAGCGGCCTGCCCGTGATGGTTGGCAGCTGGTCCGGGGCCATGCCCTTCTCTGATACCATATCGACGCCCGAGGGACGCATCGCCCTCGAGCGCATCTATATCTCAGAGCAGATCTCGTCGTTCTCGTCCTGCGCGGGATGGTTCTTCCAGACGTGGAAGACCTCCGGGCGCCTGGATGGATGGGACGCGCGAGTCTCGCTCGCGTCGTTTGAGCGGAGGATGCTCGCGTGACGGTACAAGCGGAGCCCAGCTGTGGCGTGCTTTCCATTGTCGGGACCCCCATTGGCAACCTTGGTGACGCCTCGCCCCGCGTGGTCGAGACGCTTTCGTCCGCCGACCTGCTTCTGTGCGAGGACACGCGCGTCACCAGCAAGCTGCTGACCCGCTTCGACATTCACGTCTCGCTCGAGCGCGCGGACGAGAACGTCCTGGCGCAGAAGGTCGACTCCGTCCTGAGGCGCCTCGAGTCAGGCCAGCGAGTGGCGTTCGTGTCCGACGCGGGCATGCCGGGCGTGTCCGATCCCGGCCAGCGCCTGGTTGACGCCGCGCTGGACCACGGCGTCAAAGTTGAGGTCATCCCCGGCCCGTCTGCGGTCACGTGCGCGCTCGTCGCTTCGGGACTGCCCATGGACCACTTCTTCTTCGAGGGCTTCCTGCCCCGCAAGGCTGGCGCGATGACCGCGCGCCTCGAGGCGCTGGCGATGGTGCCCGGCGCGCTGGTCGTCTACGAGTCACCCCGCCGCGCGGCCGCAACGCTCGAGCGCATCGCCCAGGTCTTTCCCCAGCGCAAGGTTGCTTTGGTCCGCGAGCTCACAAAGCTGCACGAGGAGGTCGTTCGCGGGACTTCGCCCGAGGTCTCGAAGGAGATTGGCGCGCGCGAGTCGCTCAAGGGGGAGTGCGTCATCGTCATCGGCGCCCCTGGCGCTGTCGAGCTCGACGCACGTGCCCGGCAGGTCTCCGCCGCTCCCGCCTCGCTCGAGGAGGCCATCACCGAGGGGCTCGAGGCCGGTGAGCACAAGAGCGCGCTGGCAAAGCGCCTGGCAAAGCTCTTCTCGATGAGCAAGGCCGAGGCCTACGACGCCATTCTTGCCCAGGAGCAGGCCTCCTACAAGTAGACCCAGCGCCCTGCGCCGTTCGGCTGACAGGCGTCTTCGGGCTTCTGCGCCGCGAACTATGATGGGTCAAAGGCCCGCGTCACGCCGCCCATAAGGGATGACTCGCTCATGTGCGTGGGCACGGCTTCCACGGGTGAGGAGCTCCCATGCTCGACGGTGACAGGATTTGGATGGCCCAGGGAGAAAAACCCTGCTACCTGCTTCTTAGCCAGGCGAACCGGCACGGCTTGATCGCCGGCGCGTCCGGCACGGGAAAGACCGTCACGCTCAAGGTCATGGCGGAGGGCTTCTCGCAGGCGGGCGTGCCCGTCTTCGTGGCCGACGTGAAGGGCGATGTCACGGGTATGGCCGAGGCTGGCCAGATGAGCGACTTCATCCGCAAGCGCTGCGAGGACAGCTTCGGGCTTGCCCCCGAGCGCGTCTCGTTCGAGGGATGCCCCGTGCGCGTGTGGGACCCGCTGGGTGGCGAGGGCATCCCGGTCCGCGTCACCGTGAGCCAGATGGGTCCCATGCTTCTTGGAAGGCTGCTCGGCCTTACCGACGTGCAGCAGGGCGTGCTCAACATCGTCTTTCGCGTGGCTGACGACCAGGGTCTCCTCCTGATAGACCTCAAGGACCTGCGTGCGATGCTGGGCTTTGTGGCCGAGCATCGCGGCGAGTACACTGTGACCTACGGCAATGTCTCGACCCAGTCGGTCGGCGCCATCCAGCGCGCCCTGATTGCGGTTGAGGACCAGGGAGGCGACGTCTTCTTCGGCGAGCCCTACCTCGATCTGGATGATTGGTTCCAGTGCGACCCGCGCGGCCGCGGCTACGTGAACATCCTCAACGCGGCCAGGATCGTCCAGACGCCGCAGGTGTACGCGATGTTCCTGCTCTGGATGCTCTCGACGCTGTTCGAGACGCTCCCCGAGGTGGGGGACCCCGACAAGCCGCGCTTCGTGTTCTTCTTCGACGAGGCTCACCTGCTCTTCGACGACATGCCCAAGCGGCTTGGCGACAAGATCGTGCAGGTTGTCAAGCTTATCCGCTCGAAGGGCGTGGGCGTGTACTTCATCACGCAGAGCCCCAGTGACGTTCCGGGCGAGGTGCTCGCACAGCTCTCGAACCGCGTCCAGCACGGGCTCAGGGCATACACGCCGGCCGAGCAGAAGGTCGTTCGCGCGGCCGCCGCGTCGTTCAGGGCCAACCCTTCGTTTGACAGCGCGGCTGCGCTGCAGGAGATCGGCACCGGCGAGGCCTTGGTGAGCTTTCTGGACGAGAAGGGCACGCCCTCGGTTGTCGAGAGCGCCCGGGTGCTGTTTCCCCAGTGCAAGATGGACGCGGCCGACCCCGAGGTTCTGCGCGGCGCGGTGACGGCGCAGTCTGACCTGATGGGCAAGTACGGAACCGCCATAGACAGGCAGTCGGCCTTCGAGGACATCAACGGCATGAAGGCCGAGGAGGCGGAGTCCCAGCGGCTCGCCGCCGAGCGCGTCGAGCTCGAGAGGGAGCGGGCCGAGTTCGAGAAGGAGCGCGCCAAGGTAGCCGAGAGGGAAGAGAAGGAGCGCCAGAAGGCCGCCGAGAAGGCCGAGCGCGCCCAGGAGCGCGAGATGGAGCGCCAGCGCAAGGAGCTCGAGCGCCAGCAGCGGACCCTTGAGCGACAGCAGGAGCGCAGGGATGCCCAGATACGTCGTACGGCCGGCTCCATCCTGGGCGCCATCGGACGCGAGGCGTCGCGCCAGCTGGTGCGTGGCATCTTCGGGACGCTTCGGCTCTAGCGCGCCGGAACGACGGCATTTGGCGCGGTGGCCCATTTTTTGAACTTGTACACGATTTTTTAGTTATCTTGTACATGAACGGTGTTTGACGCCTTCTCGTTGCAATTGGGGTGCGTGGTACGTGTCTGAGCGTGTGACAGCAAGTGGAATGTCGGCAGGAGGCTCGCCTTCTGCGTCGGGGCGTGCGGACGGCTCTTCATTCGTTCCGCGCTACGTTACGGTTGCCGACTTTCTCCGCAGGATGATCTACAACCATGAGCTCGAGCCGGGGGAGAGGATTCCCTCGGAGCATCAGCTGATGGACAAGTTCGACATCGCGCGTGGCACCGCCCGCCATGCCATAAAGATCCTCGCGGAGGAGGGCCTGCTCAAGCAGGCGCACGGCCGTGGCACCTTCGTCTCGGAGCCAGACATCACGCACAACGTCGGGAGCTTCCCCCTTTCGCTCGCACAATCCCTCACCGAGCAGGGCAAGTCCTTCAAGACGCACGTGGTGAGGGCGAAAGTCGAGGTCCCGCCTCCTGCGATGCAGATAGCCCTTGACATCAAGCCGGGCTACGGCGCCTTCTACATCGAGCGCGTGCGCATTGTCGACGGGGAGCCCATGCTCTGCCAGGAAAACTGGATCTCCACCGTCGAGTGTCCCGGCATCGCCTCGCACGACTTCGAGCACGAGACGATGTTCGATGCCATCGAGCACTGCTCGGGACGCAAGATCAAGAAGTCGAATATGACATACAGCGCCCGAAGCGCTGGTCCCAAGTACGCATCGATATTGGACTGCGACGAGACCACGGCCATCCTCGTTCTTGAGCAAGTTGTCATGCTGAGTGACAACCGTCCCGTCTCGTGGGGAAGGACCTGGCTCAAGCCTGGACAGACAGTTACGGGTACAACGGCAGTCTAGCTGCGATGATTCAGAATAACAGCAGGTATGAGGGCAAGTTCGCCAAGAAGGACTTGTCCTCATTTTTGTAGACAGAATCTACCGCTGGGGAACAGATGGCTACCGTTGGGGCGGTTGGCATGGCTAGATGTCAGGTAAATTTCAACTAATAAAAATCTGGAAGTATTAGATATGAATTACTGTTTATGTGGCTGTTTACAAATTGATTTGTGATATCCGAATACACGCATGCGCATCACCAAGGTGACTGACGGCCCCCATGACTTGTACAACTTGAGTTGAACAACTTTATGATGAGTTTGTGATGTTCAGTTCGTTACATGGGAGTTCGGTATGGAAACAATCGTTCTGCGTCGCCCGTTTTTCGTCGTCAATCCCAAGTCGTACCTTTACGGCGAGGAGCTGCGCAAGCTCGCCAAGAAGACCGACGAGCTGTGCGAGAGGTACAACTTCCAGAGCCTCTTCACCGCTCAGCTGATCGACCTTGCCTGGGTGGCAGAGAATTGCCCGCACCTCATTCCCTGCGCGCAGAACATGGAGAGCCTCAAGCCTGGCCGCGGCATGGGGCACATCCTTCCCGAGGCGCTTGCTGCAGCTGGCGTTAAGGCAACCTTCCTCAACCACGCCGAGAATCCGATGACCGTCGGCGAGCTCGCCAAGACGATCAAGCGTGCGCGCGAGGTCGGCATCCTCACCTGCGTCTGCGCCGACTCCGTCGACGAGGCTCGCGCCATCGCCGAGCTTCATCCCGACATCATGACCTGCGAGCTCAACGAGCTCATCGGCACCGGCAAGATTGCGGGTCCCGACTACATCCGTCAGTCAACCGAGGCCGTGAAGTCCGTCTCGCCCGAAACCATGGTCCTTCAGGCCGCCGGCATCTCTTCCGGCCAGGACGTCTACGACGCCATCATCTACGGCGGCGACGCGACGGGCGGCACCTCCGGCATCGTCGCGGCAGACGACCCGTTTGCCGTCCTCGAAGAGATGTTCGAGGCGCTCGACCGCGTCCGCAACGACATTCAAAAGGAGGCCTAGGCCATGGCAGTCTACAAGGATCGCGTTGTTGTCGAGACCCTCGAGGGAAAGCCCACCTACGTCGACGTGACCGATCAGGTTCGCGAGATCGTTAAGGCCAGCGGCATCAAGGAGGGCGTGGTCAACTGCATCTCCCAGCACACCACCTGCGCGGTGTTCACCGAGGAGTTCGACCACGACTACAACCCCGCGGGCGACACCTTCCTCCAGGTCGACCTCAACAACGGCCTCCAGAGGGTCTTCCCCGAGCAGCATGACTGGACCACCTACAACTATCCGGGAATGCGCCACTTCGACGAGGTCGAGTCCTGGCCCAACGTCGACTCCTACCTTCCCGGCGGCGACCGACGCTATCTCTGGAACGGTGACGGCCACCTGCGCAGCACCCTCATCGGTGGCAGCGTCACCCTCGAGGTTGAGAACGGCGAACTCCAGATGAATGGTCTCGCGAGCATCTTCTTCGTCGACTACGACCGCACGCGCGAGCGCACCCGCAAGCTTCGCGTGATCGTACTCGGAGAGTAGTACCGCGCTTTCCCGCGGTTGCGACTGCGGAATGCGTGTGAGCCTACTAATTGGACAAGTGACGAACGTTTGTAGAGAGGAGGAAGAAATGGTCAACATTCTTCTGGCATGCGGCTCTGGTATCGCAACTTCTACGGCGGTGGCCGCAAAGATCAAGGACCTGCTTAACGACAACGGCTACAGTGGCAAGTTCAACATCACCACCTGCTCCATAGCCGACGCCGTCGGCAAGTCCGCCAGCGCGGACCTGGTCATTGCCACCACGGTCAAGCCCGGCGGAATCGACTGCCCCTTCATTTCGGGCATTCCCTTCCTGACCGGCATGGGCCGCGCTTCTGCCGAGAAACAGGTTCTTGATTTCATGGCGCAGAACGCCTAGCGCCGCCGAAGTCTAAGGGGGGCGGGGGCGTGCAGCGTCCTCGCCATGAGTAGAAGGCTTTCTATCATGGATGCAATCGTTGCTTTCTTTACTGGCTTGTCCAGCTTGGGCGTCTCGGTCGTCATGCCGATCGTCCTCACGATTATCGGTTGCCTGTTTGGATGCGGTTTCGGCAAGAGCCTTAAGGCTGGCCTCACGGTCGGCATCGGCTTCATCGGCCTTAACCTTGTCATCAACCAGCTCATGGGCACCGACCTCGCCGGCGCGGTTACCGCAATGGTAACGCGCTTCGGCCTCTCCCTGTCCGTCATCGACGTCGGATGGCCCGCGGCCTCCGCAATCGCCATGGGCTCGGTCGTCGGCACCATCATCATCCCGCTCGGCCTGCTCGTTAACATCGTGATGCTGGTCACCAACACCACGCAGACGGCTGACGTCGATATCTGGAACTACTGGCACTTCGCCTTCACGGGCGCTCTCGTTGCCATCATCACCAACAACGTTGCCTTCGGCATCGCTGCCGCCATCATCAATGAGGTCATCGTCCTCATCATCGGCGACGTCACCGCTCCGCTCGTCGAGGAGTCCCTCGGCCTTCCCGGCGTCTCCATCCCTCACGGCTTTGCCGGCGCCTACGCGCCCATCGCCTGGGCCATGGACAAGCTCCTCGATAAGATTCCCGGCCTGAACAAGATCGACATCAACGTCGAGAACATGCAGAAGAAGTTCGGCGTCTTCGGCGACCCGATTCTCCTCGGCTCCATCATCGGCCTCATCATCGGCATCCTCGCCGGCTATGGCTTCCTGCCTGGCGTCGACGCCGAGGGCGCTGCCATCCCGTCCTTCCTCGGCACCGCCGTCTACATGGGCGCCGTCATGGTGCTCATCCCGAAGATGGCCGCACTCCTGATGGAGGGCCTGCTCCCCATCTCCGACGCCGCCTCCACCTTCATCTCCGAGCACTTCCAGAACCGTGGCAAGATCTACATCGGCCTCGACTCCGCAGTCGGTACCGGTCACCCCGTGACCCTGACGATGGCGCTCATTCTCGTCCCGTTCTGCATCGCCCTGTCCTTCGTTCTTCCTGGCAACAAGGTCATGCCCCTTGCTGACCTCGCCTGCATTCCCTACATGCTCGTTCTCGTGACCCCCATCGTTCACCAGAATGGCTTCCGCGGCATCCTCTGCGGCATCGTCGTCCTGGCGGTTGGCCTCTACATCGCGACCGACCTCTCGCCGCTCATCACCCAGGCTGCCGCAAACGTCAACTTTGACATGGGTGGCGCGGCCGCCATCTCCTCCATCTGCGATGGCGCAAACCCGCTCACATGGGTCATCGTTCGCCTTGGCCAGCTCGGCAACGGCATCGGCCTTGCCGTCCCCGGCGTCGCAGTCCTCGCCCTGGCTCTCTGGAACCGCAAGCGCATCATCGCTGAGGCTGCCGAGATTCACGAGGAGGCTGCCGAGGCCAACGCCAAGTAGCGAAGGGACTCGCTACATCGTTCGGTTTTGATCACTCGTCCGTTTCACTTGCTCCAGCAGAGGCGGGACTCTGTACAGGAGTCCCGCCTCTTTCTTTATGGGAGATCGAATGAAGAGATACAGGTATGACCAGGCGAAGTTCAACGTCTCCGTGACCGCTACGGGAGCGTTCTGCCTGGCACTATGCGTCATCTCCATCTTGAGCATCATTGGTGTCATCTCGCTGATCCCTGCGGCGCTCGGCGTCCTCATCTTGATCGTCGCGGGCTATCAGACGTGGAACACCTTCGTTGCCATCGCCAACCCGCAGGACGTCATCGTCGACGACGACTCGATTTCCTTCTGCGCGTTCGGCAGGACTGACCGCTATGCCTTCGAGGACATCAAGTCCTTCAACGTTCGAGAGGTCGGTGGGGACGCGAAGGTGTACGTCCGCGTCAACGGCGGCGGCCTCCTACGTGGCAGGTATTGGCTGCAGCTGCTCTATATGAACGATGGCAAGGAGCTCTTCCAGTGGATCGAGGACTTCGAGTACAAGCTCGATCCCAACAGCCTCAAGGCTCGCGCGCGCCGTTCGAGCGAGGAATACCGCACGGTCCACGGGGACTCGAACGGCAAGGTCCCCGCCCGCAAGAAAAAGAAGACAAAGCGCGGCTAGGCTTCGCGCCGCCGTGCCGAGATAGAGACAGTTTTCGACCATCTACCTGTTAGGGGAACGACATGATTGTGAACCTTCGCGACATCTGCGCCATTGCCGAGCAGAACAACATGGCAATCGCGTCATTCAACGTCCCGAGCCTCGAGGCGACGCGTGCGGCGCTCGACGCCGCGGAAGAGACGGGCTTTCCCGTCATCCTGAGCCACGCCGAGGGGCATGAGCCCTTTGCTCCTCTCGACTACATCGGACCCGCCATCGTTGCCCTGGCAGAGCGCTCGAGCGCCATGGTCTGCGTGCACCTCGACCACTGCGAGAACCTCTCGTACATGCGCCGTGCGCTCGAGATGGGCTTCACCGGAGCCATGTTTGACGGCTCGATGCTCCCGTACGACCAGAACGTTGCCAACTCCGCCCGCGCTGCCGATATGGTTTCGGCCTTCGACTGCGGCCTCGAGTGCGAGCTCGGCTCCATGGGCACGCGCGAGAACGGTGTCGGCCACGAGAACGACCACGTCTCCGAGGCGGTCTACACCGATCCTGACCAGGCGAAGGACTTCATCGCGAGCACGGGACTCGACATCCTGGCCTGTTCCTTCGGCACGTCGCACGGCATCTACAAGGGCGAGCCACACCTCTCGTACGACGTGCTCGAGCAGATCCGCGAGCGCGCCAACGTCCCTCTGGTCATGCATGGAGGCTCCGGCGTCTCCGACGAGGACTACCACCACTCCATCGACGCCGGCATCCGCAAGATTAACTACTACACCTACGGCGTGAAGTACGCGGGCGACGCCGTGCGCGACGTCATCGCCGACTACGAGGCCAAGAACCCGGGCGAGGCCGTCGTGTACTGGCACGACATGACGATGGCCGCGTACGAGCGCATGTACGAGGACTTCAAGCACGTAATCGAGGTATTTGCAAACGGTGCCAGGCCCATTGCCTAGGCCGGCGCAATCAGGAGGTTACACATGGCACAGGTAGACACTTCTCTCTTCAGGCCCGAGCTTGTCTTCTTTGACTTCGAGGCTACTGACGAGTGGGACTTCTTCAAGCAGATGCAGCGGAAGCTGCAGGATATGGGCTACGTCAAGGAGGGCTGGTACGACGCCATCACGCAGCGCGAGAAGAGCTTCCCTACGGGGCTCCAGTTCGAGAAGATCGGCATCGCCATTCCTCACGTCGATCCCGAGAACATCGTCAAGCCCTACATCGCGGTCATCAAGCCCAAGACGACGATCGACTTCGCGCCCATGGCCGACATGGTGGACCATCCCGTCCACACGGAGCTGATCATCAACCTCGGACTCCTCGCCCACGCTGAGGACCAGGTTGCCGTGCTCCAGGCTATGATGGGCATCTTCATGGACGAGGAGGCTACGGCCGATATCATGAGCCGGGACAGCGCAGAGGGCATTATCGAGGCCATCACCAAGCGCTGCTAGGCTCGGCGCCACCGCACCAGATTCCTCCGCCGGACGCCCCGCTCGCCGGACGTGGTGCACCCGACCCGCCCCCGCGCCCGGAGACTTCGCTTCACCTTTCGACTGGTTGTTCCCTCAGCAAGCACAATGTGGCCCCCCATCGCAGCCAGCCTGCACGACCCCGTGCACACCCCATCGCGGTCCCTCCTCCATGGGCCGCGACCCGCGCGACCCCATCCGCGCGGGATTGCATCGACGCACCATCGCCTCAGGAACCGGGGAGAAGAGCATGTCTCTTCTCCCCGGTTCCGCCTTTGATTGTTGATGTCCGCCGTGAGTGAACGTCGCGCCAACCAATGCGACAGACCGCATACTTGATGTCGCGACATAGTGACAGGTATAAGAGAGCGCGCGACCCCCATCGGTATGTGCTGCACGACATGGGCTAGGATAACGATGCGACATAGTGTCGCACGCGTGTCGCGACACTGTCGTACGGTGTGTTTTCTTACTGCGGAGGAGAGCATGTTGGCTGATGTAGACGAAGAGTTCATCGACAAGGTGGCCGACATCGTGCAGCGGCACTTGCGTGTCAGCAAACTGAACGGGTTCGTGAGTGAGTTGCTGCACCGCTCGTATGATGTTCCTTGTGTGCCAATGTGCAAGGCGTTATAATAACGTTGTTATTACAACATGAAACGGAGGCGCCATGTCCGCATCGTCTGTAACCATTCGGGTTGACTCTGACATCAAGGAGAATGCCGCACGTATTGCGGAGCACTTTGGCTTTGACCTTTCTTCCGTTACGCGCGCTTTCTATAAGCAGATGATTCGCGAAAACAGAATTCCCCTCAATCTTTCTGACCCAGAGCCCAACGCGGCTTCCTTGGAGTCGATTCGCGAGGCTGATGAGATTATTGCTGCCGGCGGTGCCGGATATGGTTCGGCCTCTGAGATGTTTGAATCGATGGGCCTGTAATATGCTCGGCGCGCGGTACACCTCAAGATTCAATCGCGATGTTAAGGCGCTTGTGAGGAAACACCGCGACATCGCTCCGCTTGGCGAGGTGATCAATCTAGTTCTTGCTGATACCGATGAGTCGAAGCGAGTTTTAAAGCAGCGGCATAACATGCACTCCCTTAGGGGGTCGTGGTCGGGCAGCAATGAGTGCCACGTCGCAAACGCTGGAGACTGGCTTGTAATTTGGAAGACCGGTAACGGCCTTGCCGTTTTTCAGAGAACCGGATCTCACGATGAGTTATTCAAATGAATCGATGACCTTGGGATCTGCGCTTATATATCGATGAGTAATTAGATCATTGTTTGGCCTCACGTGAACCCGGGGTCAGCTTCTTGTTAAAGGTGGTCCCCGGAGTTCTTGTACGTCTCTTTTCTATAGAAGGGGAGGTCTCATGAGCGCACATGGCAGAATAGGCGAGCTCGACCGCATGACGGCGGAGCGCACCCAG
This sequence comes from Olsenella sp. KH1P3, assembly GCF_900167315.1. Taxonomy (NCBI): domain Bacteria; kingdom Bacillati; phylum Actinomycetota; class Coriobacteriia; order Coriobacteriales; family Atopobiaceae; genus Olsenella; species Olsenella sp. KH1P3. The sequence continues at coordinate 80,086 of NZ_FUWQ01000001.1, forward strand.
TCGACCCATGACGCTCGTCTTGTCCCGGACGCAACTGTCGACGAGCTTGATCCTGAGCTCTTGTCCGGCTTTCTCGCTCGCGAGCGCGCCACCTCATCGCACGTCTTTAAAAATCTCACGGACGAGGATGTCCTCCTCGCGTTCGGCGCCGCCAAGCGCGACGACGCCGGCACCGTCCGACCTACGCTCGCTGGTCTCATGGCCCTCGGTCGCCACCCTCAGGCCCACTTCTCCAGCGCCAACATTGTCTTCATCGCTTTCTGGGGCCCGAAGTCCGATCCGCTTGCGGGTGGTCGCTTCCTCGACTCCCGCACTGTCATCGGTCCCATCCCCGTGATGGTCGCCGAGACCCTCGCGTCCGTCCGCCGCAACATGCGCATTGCTTCCTACGTCGGCGGCTCGCGCATAGACGTGCCCGAGTATCCCGAGGTCGCCGTCCGAGAGGCCGTGGCGAACGCCCTCATGCACCGCGACTACTCGCCCGAGGCGCTCGGTTCCCAGGTGCAGGTCAACATGTTCGCCGATCGTATCGAGATCATCAGCCCGGGCGGGCTCTTTGGCATGGTCACGGTCGACAACATCGGCACCTACGGCGCCTCCTCCAGCCGCAACCAGTTCCTCTCGCGCATCCTCGAGAGTGTGCCCTACCCCGAGGGCTACCCCGAGCGCGGCTTCATCGTCGGGAACAGGGGCGCAGGTTTCGCGCGAATCCAGGAGTCGCTCAGTCGTCAGGGCATGCGCTCCGCGCACTTGAAGTCAGGTTCTTCGCGCTTCTGCCTGACCATGTGGAAGGGAGATGCCGCCGAGATGGGCGCGGCCGTGCAGCGAGCCGTATGCTTGCGCAAGGGCTTCGGGTAGCGGGCGACGTACGTCTCCTGTGATGGGGAAGCCTAGGCGAGGCTCGAGTTTCGAACGTGGATCTCCATGGGGTAGTCGACGCTCTCGTGGGGGACATCCTCGCCCTCGATGAGGTCGACCGCCTTGCGCGCGACGTCTCGGCCGAGGGCGAGGTAGTCGAAGCCAACGCTGGTGAGGGAGACCATCGGGAGGCTTCCCTCCTCGTAGTTGCCGAAACCCGCGAGCCTCACGTCCTTGGGCGCACTCATGCCGTGCTCGCCGAGGTAGCGCAGGACGCCGAGGCAGATGGTGTCGGAGGCTCCCACGATGAAGTCGGTTCCATTTGCGAGCGCCTGCTCGGCGAGGTGGTACCCCGCCTCTCGCTCGTAGCCGCACTCCAGGTACTCGACGCCGACTCCGGCGCTGCCGCACGCGTCCACGAAGCCGTGCCACCTCTCGAGGCCGGCGCGATCGTATCCTGGGAAGCCGAGGTAAACCAGGTGCTTTGGCTTCTGCTCGATGACATGCTCCGCCATCAGCCGCCCGCCTGCGTAGTCGTCCACCTTCGCAAAGGGGAAGGCATCGCTTCTCTGACCCAAGACGATGATGGGGACATCTGCTCCCAGCATGAAGCGGGCGTGTTCGTCGGTGAGCTGTGCGGTCCCGAAGATGATGGCGTCGACGCCCTGGCGGACCAAGGCCTGCATACCGGCGAGCTTGTGGTCCTCGTCGTGGTTGTCGATGACGATGAAGGGGAGGTAGTCAAGCTCGTGGAGCCTGTCGTTGATGCCGCGCAGGATTCGGGTGACCGCGCGCGCGTCGATGCCGTCCACGAGGACGCCCACCAGCCTGCTGCGCTGTGAGCGAAGCTTCGAGGCGGAGGCGTTGAGGACGTAGCCGGTGCTCTCGATGACGCGCGCGATCTTCTCGGCGCTCTTCTTCGAGACGCTCCCTCCCGTAAGGTAGCGGGAGACGGTGCTTTTGGATACGCCAGCGAGGCGTGCGATGTCATTGATGGTCATGGGCTCTCCTGATCGTCCGAGGCCATAATACCATAGCCTCTGGGAACGTTCCCAATGAGGCCTTGACATCCCTACCCGCAACGGCGATGATAGCCATTAATGGGAACGTTCCCATTTTGTAAGAGCGATCAGGCGCCACGGCGCAGTGAGGAGTGGGGAAGAGGCATGGCAAGCGAGCGCGAGCTGTCGTACATCGCGTCCGTCAAGGACGAGGACGTCTACGCATACCGCATGCGAAAGGAGCTGCGGTACCGGACGTACTGCAACGAGCTCCGGGTCAACGACACGAGCGTGAAGCGTTCGGTGTGGACCGACGCGGGCTGGCTCGACCTCTACTTCTACTACCCTCGCGAGCGCACGAGCGACGTGGTGGTCTTCAACTTCCACGGCGGCGGCTTCTGCCTTGGCTACTGGGAGCTCGACGTCCCGTACTGCAGGCTCATGGCCGACCGGTCCGGGGCGGTCGTCGTCAACGTGGACTACCCCTGCTCGCCCGAGCATAAGTACCCGATGACGTACACCGCCAGCTACGACGCCATGGTCTGGTGCCACCGCCATGCGGAGGAGCTCGACATCGCGCGCGGCCGCTTCATGACCGTGGGCTCCTCGGCGGGCGGCAACATCGCCGCGGCGATGGTTCAGATGGCGTCCCGCCAGGGCGACTTCCCCATCGTCGGTTTCGCGATGAACTACCCCGTGCTTCGCATGAGCCTCTCCCGCGAGGCCCTCGACTCGAGTCGCGCGATCGCCAACGAACGGAGCCTGCAGTACATTGCCTGGGAGTATGCCGACCTGAACCAGATGGGGGAGCCCCTTGCGTCTCCCACCGAGGCCGGCCCGGAGGTGTGCTGGCCCGACATGCTCCTCAACGTCGCGGGCTTCGACTCGCTCAAGGGCGAGGCCGATGACTTCCGGGACCTGCTCGTCTCCCGGGGGACCCATGTCGACTACAAGAACTACCCGCAGGCCGAGCACGGCTTCACCCACGCGGACCTCAACGAGTACCGCCCGGACGACTCCTCCGACGCATGGGGTCGAATCGCTCGGTTTATCAAGGCGCACTAAGGGGCGGGGCAGACGTCCCCGCAGACAAGGAGAAGACGATGCAGTACCTCGAGTTCCCGCTCCGCGATGACGGCACGGCCACGCTCTGCGCGTACGTCCTAGACCCCGCGATCCGCCTCCAGCGCAAAAAGAAGCGCCCTGCCATGCTGGTCTGTCCCGGCGGCGCCTACCTCACGCTGGCGACCAAGGAGGGAGAGCCGGTCGCGGCCCGGTGGATGGGCCTCGGCTACCAGTCGTTCGTCGTCCGCTACAAGCACTACGTCGTGCGTCGGGCCGAGGAGACGGGAGGCGACCCGGAGGTCGACGAGGCGTCTCGCGTCCCCGAGCAGCTCGTCGACCTCATGAAGGCCATGCGCATCGTTCACGAGCACGCCCGGGAATGGGACATAGACGAGAGCCGGGTCTTTTGCATGGGCTTCTCGGCGGGTGCCCATCTGGCGGGAAGCCTGGCGGAGCGCTTCGACGACCCGCAGCTCCTCGCCAGGGCTGGCGCCACTGCGGGTCAGGCGCGTCCTGCGGGCGTGGTCATGGGCTACCCCATGATCAGCGCGCGCCCGCTCCTGAGGGGCGCGGACGAGGTTCCCGAGCAGATGCTGCCCACCCTGGGGATGATCTCCCGGGGCATCTTTGGTACGGACGCACCGACGCCGGAGCAGGTCGAGGACATCGACCTAAGGCTTCACGTGCGAGAGGACATGCCCCGCGTCTTCGTGTGGCACACCATGCAGGACGTCGTGGTCGACCCCTGTGACACGCTTGCGTTCGTCGCGGCGCTGCAGGCGGCGCGCGTTCCGTGCGAGCTGCACCTCTACGAGAGGGGACCCCACGGCACGAGCCTGTGCGACGCCACGAGCGCTGCGGTCGAAGACGACGTCTGGCCGGACAACGCCGCGTGGGTCGAGGCGTGCCGCCGCTGGCTCGAGCTTGGTGCCCCCGAGGGGGACTACAGCCACGAATAGGGGAGGAAACCCCTGCTGAGAGTGCGTGGCGAAATAATGGGAACGTTCCCCAAAAAGTTGTTGACACTGCTGGTCAAGAAACATATAAATGACATGGGAACGTTCCCACAATAGCAGTTTGGTTCAGTACCGGTTCGTTGTCTTGGTTCGCAAAGGAGTCACACGATGGCAGGCAAGGATTACTGCGCGTTGGCAGAGAGGATCGTGGAGCAGGTGGGTGGTGCGGACAACATCACCAAGGTGCTCCACTGCGCCACTCGCCTTCGCTTCAACCTACGAGACATGGCGAAGGCCGACAAGGACGCCCTCAAGGCGATTGACGGAGTCCTGGGTGTGGTCGACGCCAACGCCCAGCTTCAGGTGGTCATCGGTCCCGACGTCGATCGCGTCTACGATGCCGTCCTGGCCGGCACGGGCCTCGAGGGCGCGGGTGAGGTGGACGAGAACCTCGACGCTCCCAAGGAGCGCCTGACGCCCAAGGGCGTCGGGATGGCCATCCTCGACGGCCTCTCCGGCACGATGGGCCCCGCCATCCCCGCGATTGTCGCCTGCGCCTTCTTCAAGATGATCACGAGCCTGCTCGGCCCGGACTTCCTGAACCTGCTGCCCGCCGACAGCGACCTCATGAAGCTCTTCACCTTCGTGGGTGACGCCGCCTTCTACTTCTTCCCCTGCGTCGTCGGCTACACGGCTGCCGTTAAGTTCAACGTCACGCCCGTCCTGGGCATCGTGATGGGCGCCATTCTCATCCACCCGACCTTCGTGGCCATGGCCACCGAGGGCACTCCGTTCACCGTCTTCGGCATCCCCTGCAACGTGCAGAACTACTCGAGCACGATCATCCCGGTCATCCTTTCCGTGTGGGTGATGGGTTACATCGAGAGGTTCCTCAACGCCAAGATGCCCAGCTCCATCCGCGGCGTCTTCGCCCCGGCGATCACCATCCTCGTGATGCTGCCGATCTCGCTGTGCGTGCTCGGGCCTGCCGGCGCGTTCCTGGGCGGCTACCTCGTGGGCGGCCTGCTGGCGCTCCAGAACGTCATCGGCCCCCTCGGCATCGCGATCATCGCCGGCCTCTATCCCATCCTCGTCATGACCGGCATGCACATGGTGCTCATCGTCACCCTCTTCCAGGTCTTCGCGACCCAGGGCTACGACGGCTTCGGCGGCCCCGCGCTCGTCTTCGCGAGTTTCTCCGTGATGGGCGTCGCCATCGGCGCAATGCTGCGCATCAAGAACAAGGAGCAGAAGGCGCTCGCGGCTGAGTACGCCATCACCGCGATCCTCGCGGGAACCTCCGAGCCGACCATCTACGGCATCTGCACCCGCTACAAGAGGCCCTTCATCGGCCTCATCGCCGGTGGCTTCACGGGCGGCCTCGTCGCGGGCATCCTCGGCGTCGTCTCCGCAAGCCTGGTGCCCTCTTCCAACGTGGTCTGCGCCTTGGCCTTCGCCGGCGGCACCCAGTTCAACCTCATCGCCGGCTGGGGATGCGCAATCCTCTCCGCCGTGGTTGCCGCAGCTGTGACCTACTTCACCGGGTTTGACTCCGACTCCGAGGCGTTCGACGTCGAGTAGCCGAGCGACCCAAAAACATTGCCCCCCCCTTTGGCGGCGCCCCGCAGATTCTTGCGGGGTGCCGTTTTCGTCTCGAGGGCAATGAGCCGTGGGCGCAGTGGCGTCGTCACCAACCCTGTCCGCTACGCAAGCGCCTCCACCGGCGGCAGCCCCTTTGGGTCGAACGTCTTGATTTGATATGTCATCTCCAGGTTCAGCCAGAACTGCGGGCTCGTTCCCAGCGCCTTGCCCAGCAGGTACGCCATCTCGACACTGACGGTGCGGCGGCCGTGCACGATGTCGGAGATGGCCGACTGCGGCTTGTGGATCGCCTTGGCAAGCCGGTACTGCGAGATGCCCCTCGGCTCGAGGAACTCCTCGAGCAGGACCTCGCCGGGGGTGGATGCGTAGTCGCGAGCGCTGGCCATGAGACCCTCCTTCATCGGTAATGCTTCTGCCATACAGAAGTATAGTCCTGTATAGTCCTCGCGGCGGCGTGGCCGGTTCGGACTGGCTCGTGCGCCTGTACGTGATCGCCTTCGTGCCGATGTCCGTCAACTACGTGCTGCTGAACCACTTCAACGTCGTGCAGCGCCGCGCGATGGCGCTGACGCTCATCGCGCTCGAGAACATCGTGCTGTACCTGCCGCTGATCTGGGTGCTCACGCACGCGCTGGGCCTGGTGGGCGCCGTGGCGTCGTTCGTGTGCGCCGAGGCGCTGACGACGGTCGTCACGCCGCTCGTCGTCGGCGACGACGCCCGCCCGCTCAAGCAGCAGAACGGCACCCTGCTCGGCCTCTTCGACGACATCGACCTCGTCGACGAGACCGTGACGCTCGCGCCCGGCGAGTCCCTCCTCGTCTTCACCGACGGCGTGACCGAGGCGGTCGACAAGAACAAGGCCTTCCTCGGCGACGCGGCCTTCGCCGAGCGCCTCTCCGCTCGCGCCCCCTTCGCCTCGGCCCAGTCCGTGGTCGACGCCACGACCCAGATCGTCGACGCCCACGCCGCCGGCCACGAGCAGTTCGACGACCTCACGGCCCTCGCCCTCACCCACACAAACGTCCATACCGACACCGAAGACAACGCGCCGTCACCCACCGTCACGGCAGCCCCCGCCGCCGAGAAGAGCCTCCCCGTTGTCGGTGCCCACGAGGTGCCTGCGGACATCACCTCGATGGACATCGTCAAGGAGGCCATCTTCGCCACCGGCGTGGACGGCCCCCTCAAGTGCCGCACGACCCTGGCGGTGGAGGAGGCCTTCGCGAACGTCGTGTCGTACTCGGGCGCCACACATGCCTGGTACGCGGTGGAGGAGTTGCCCGCGGGACTCAGCGTGACCCTCATCGACGACGGCGACCCCTTCGGCCTCACCACGGCCGAGGCGCCCGACCCCGAGTTCGAGGACCTTGAGTTCGGCGGTATGGGCTTGCGCATCGTGCGCCAGCTGGCGACCGATGTGCGCTACCGCTACAAGGACGGGCTCAATGTGCTTGTGATCGAGGTGGAGCAGTAGGATAGTGCAGTTTTCAATTATGCGATCGTATCGACGATGACGGATTTTGGTTATTTTCCCAGTGATGTCTATAAGAGTCGATATGGAACGATACTTGCATAGCGGTTAAGAATCATAGGCGAGAGGTCCTGTTGGCTGACAAACCAACGCACCCCTGACGCGCCGTTACGTTTCGGTTGCCAGCCCTCTGCTGATCTCAGATTGCTGTCGGTGCGGTGAGATCGTTGAATGGCTCATACAGGACAATAAATTCGCTGAATGGATTGCCGTAGATGGCCTCAGTTCGTTTGGCTAAGATTTGATGCAAGCCCGAATTAACGAAGCGAGTGTTGTCGATGGATGAAATTACTCTTTAACCAGAGCCAGGCATTCTCATTGAGAGCCTTAGGGATATCGGGTACTCATTTAATAGCGCGCTCGCGGATATTATCGATAACTCTATTACGGCGAATGCCGATTCAGTTTGGGTGATGGCAATTCCGTCGGATGAATGCCGGGTTGCCATTATTGACGATGGGGACGGTCTGGTTCGCGATGAGCTTATGCGAGCCATGAAGCTGGGTAGTTCTGATCCAAGGCAACAGCGCGGTCTTAATGATTTGGGAAGATTTGGCCTAGGGCTAAAGACGGCTTCTTTTTCCCAATGCCGGAGGCTGACCGTTGCCTCTAGATGTAATGGTGTGACCGCTGCCTTCACATGGGACTTGGATTTGGTTGTTGAACAAAACAAGTGGACCGTCATTGAGCGAGACGACGTGAAAGAGATCCCATTTAGTGAAGAGCTTGGTAAATCTGGCACATTGGTTCTTTGGGAGAAGCTAGACAGGCTGGATGGGTCGCAAGAGGGCGGAAAGGCGAATCTGTCACGCGTAATCAGCGAGGCGCAGGATTATCTGTCGTTGGTATTTCATAGATACCTTTCTGGAGAGAAGGGCATTAAACGTATATCAATACATCACCAAGCGCTGCTAGACCCTAAGGCTACATGGCGCCGCGCGTAGACGGTGCTTCCGACGCTGACGCAAGTGAGGCGGGGAAGAGGGGAGAAGAACCCTCTTTCTCGCCTTTTTGCTCTTCTCTCACGGCTGACGCATTTTGTTGTCTAGATAAGGATGGACAATAGCAGACGTGGGGACCTAGGCCGTTTTGCCGTTTCCAGGGGGTGATTGGCACGAGCGCAGCCGACTCGTGGCCTCTCGTTCTGTTCACGCTCTTCGTGTTCGAGCCGATGGCGTGGGGTTTACTTCGTGCTCAGGCTAAGGAGGCGCGACGCGCGCAAGCCGACGCGAGACGAGGGAATTCGCCGCCTGGAGGACGAGTGCGACTTCTGCGAGCCAACGGCCCCGTACAAAAACAGCCGCAGAATGGGACGGTTGAATCGAAGCGGCAGGCACTGAGCCCACCGAGTGCATCCCATGACCCCAGCTATTTGCGGGTTCGTATGCCAATGGCAACGTTGCTGACATAAGCTGTATCGTGTCAAATGATGCTATGAGCACAATGACGGGGTGTACGGGACTACCTTACGGGGGCATGGAATGGGTTTCGAGGAGCGAGAGTACTGGTGCAGGCGCGAGGATAAGAGCATCTACGGGAAGCTGTTCCTTCCCGAGGGGTGGGAGGGGGGTCGGCCGCGTCCTACGGCCATCTTCTCTCACGGTTTGAGCACGAACCACGGAGACATGGAAGCCTACGCGCGGACCGCGGCAGGGCGCGGCATGGTGACCTATGTCTTCGACTTCTGCGGGGGCGGAAACTACAGCAGAAGCGACTGGCAGGACAACATGTCGCTTTTCACCGAGCAGCATGACCTCGAGTCTGTTGCCTGGGAGCTCTCACGCGAGCCGTTTGTGGACGCCAACAACGTGTTCCTCTGCGGATCGAGCCTCGGCGCAGCGGTGACGTTCATGGCCGCACGTGCGAACGCGGACCTGATCCGAGGGTGCGTCCTTCTCTACCCGGCATTCAACCTCTACGATTCGGTGCACGCGGCCTGTCCCAGGCGCGAGCTCATTCCCGAATCCTATCGCGTCATGAAGATGAACGTGAGCGGTGACTTCCTCAGGTCCTGCTACGACTACGACTTCTTCGAGCACGCACCCGCCTTTCCTGGGGACGTGCTTATATTCCACGGGGACTCCGACGAGGTGGTGCCTCTGTCCTATTCCGAGCGCGCGGCGTCGCTTCTGCCCCAGTGTGAGCTTCGCGTCATTCCTGGAGGAGGCCACGGCTTTACCGGCGATCGATACTGGCAGGTCGTGGACCAGGCTGCGGAGTGGCTGTGGTCGCGATTTGCACGTTAGGCTTGTTGGGTGGTGCATCGAACATCGGCCTGTTGTCCGCTGTATAATCTGCATTCGTGTGCGCTGCGCACCTTCCCAAAAATCCGTCATTAGGAGATACGCACCATGGCCGACAAGCCCTCGTTCTACATCACCACGCCCATCTACTACGTCAACGCCGCGCCCCACCTGGGAACTGCGTACTGCACCATGCTGTGCGACGTGCAGGCGCGCTACCGTCGCGCCGCCGGCTATGACGTGAAGTTCCTCACGGGCATGGACGAGCATGGCCAGAAGGTCGAGGAGGCCGGCGCCTCCCACGGCATGAAGCCGCAGGAGTGGTGCGACAGTCAGGAGCCGCTCTTCAAGGACCTGTGGAAGCAGATCGAGATCTCGAACGACGACTTCATCCGCACCACGCAGCAGCGCCAGTACAAGGCTGTTCAGTACCTGTGGGAGCGCATGAAGGAGTCGGGCTACCTGTACAAGGGCAGCTACGATGGCTGGTACTGCGTGCCTGAGGAGACCTACTTCACCGAGAACCAGGTCCGCAAGTCCGACGAGGCGAACGAGACCGTGGGGCAGCACCTCTGCCCCGACTGCGGCCGTCCCCTCGAGCGCGTCCAGGAGGAGTCCTACTTCTTCAAGCTCTCCGCGTTCCAGGACAAGCTGCTCAAGTTCTACGACGAGCACCCCGACTTCGTCCAGCCCGCCTTCCGCATGAACGAGGTTCGCAGCTTCGTCGAGGGCGGCCTGCAGGACCTTTCCGTCTCGCGCACCAGCTTCGACTGGGGCATCCCCGTTCCGTTTGACGGCAAGCACGTCACCTACGTCTGGTTCGACGCACTGCTCAACTACATGACCGCCGTGGGCTACGGCGACGACAGCGACGAGGCCAAGGCCGAGCTCGCCCGTCGCTGGCCCGCGCAGTACCACGTGGTCGGCAAGGACATCATCCGCTTCCACTGCGTTATCTGGCCGGCAATGCTCATGGCCATTGGCGAGGCCCTTCCCTCCCACGTCTTTGCGCACGGCTTCCTGACGGTCCGCAACAGCGAGACCGGCAAGGCCGAGAAGATGTCCAAGTCGCGCGGCAACGCCATCGCTCCTCAGGACGTCATCGACCTTCTGGGCGTCGAGGGCTACCGCTACTACTTCATGACCGACGTTACCCACGGCGAGGACTCGGCCATCAGCTTCGAGCGTATGGAGCAGGTCTACAACGCCGACCTGGCCAACAGCTGGGGCAACCTGGTCAGTCGCGCCCTCAACATGAGCGCCAAGTACTTCGACGGCAAGACCCCCGAGCTCGACGAGGGCTGGGAGCAGCGTGACAACCCGCTGCGCGCCATCGCCCTGGGCATCGAGGGCCGCTATGCCAAGTGCATGGACTCCCTCGACTACGTCGGCGCCAAGGACGTCGTCATGGAGCTCGTTCACGCGGCGAACCACTACATCGAGGATTCCGCGCCCTGGGCGGTCGCGAAGGATCCCGCCCGTGCCGGCGAGCTTCGCGACATCATCGTCAATCTGCTCGAGTCCATTCGAATCTGCGCGCACCTGCTTGCCCCCATCATGCCCGAGACCTCGGTCGAGGTCCTGCGTCGCATGAGCCTCGAGGAAGAGGCCGCAACGGACGACCTTGCGGGCGTCTGCGAGTGGGGCCAGCTCAAGGGCGGTGTTGACGTAACCAAGGGCGATGCGCTCTTCCCGCGGCTCGCTTCCCAGAAGAAATAGCGGCGACGAAAGGCGGTAGGGCGCATGGCACACTCCTGGCTCGCCAACGTTCGCGAGACCAAGGCGGTCTTGGAGGACTTCGGCCTGTACACCAAGCATCGCCTTGGACAGAACTTCCTGGTGAACGACGACGTCATCGGGAAGATCCTCGACCTTGCCCAGTTGGGCGAGAAGGACGTGGTCTTCGAGGTCGGACCCGGCGTTGGGACCCTGACCGTCGCCATGCTCCCGCTCGCGGGGGCGGTCTGCTCCGTCGAGGCGGACCGAACCCTCGAGCCGGTGCTCGCCGAGACCTGCGCCAAGGACTCCGAGCGCTTCGCCCTGATCATGGGCGACGCGCTCAAGGTCGATGGCCAGCACCTGGCCGAGGCCGTCTTGGGTCTCGAGATAGAGGGCCTCGATCCGGCTCCAACCAAGCTCGTCTCGAACCTACCGTATCAGGTGGCGGCCACCATCATCCTGCGCAGCCTGCAGACCATTCCCTCGCTCAGTCGTGAGGTGGTCATGGTCCAGGCCGAGGTCGCCAATCGCATTGCGGCGCGTCCCGGCACGCGTGCCTTTGGCGCGTACACCGCAAAGCTCGCTCTCTACGGCGAGGTGACCGGCCGCTTCGAGGTGGGGCCGGGCAATTTCATGCCGCCTCCCCACGTCGACTCCGCCGTGGTACGCATTGACCGCAGGCCGGCCGTCGACCCACAGACCGGCGAGGTCCTCTCGCCCGAGCGCCTTGCGCACGCAGCTGCGGTGATCGATGCCGCGTTCGCCCAGAAGCGCAAGACCATCCGCAATTCCATGGCCTCGAGCGGCTTCGACAAGGCTGCGCTCGACGCGGCCTTCGAGAGGGCGGGCGTTTCTCCCACGGCTCGCGCGGAGGCGCTCGAGCTCTCCGACTTTATCACGCTTGCGGCCCGGCTCGAGCTTCCCGAGGGGCGCTAGCATGGCCCAGGAGTGCGTCAACCACGATGCCCTTACGCTCGATGACGGCGTGCTGTTCCACAACCGCAAGGGTCGCGCCATCGAGTTGCCCCAGCCCCTCGCGCCCCTTGCGGACACGCATGGCCACCTGACGAGCTTTCGCAAGCATGACGCGTCTATCGCCATCTGCCGCGCCGCCCTCGCGGGCGTTCGCATGCTGGTGGTGCCCATCGATCCCGTCGACGAGTTCCCGCGCAAGTTCGAGGACGCCCCGGCGTTTCTGGACTGGCTCGCACGCCAGGTTGACGAGGCGTCCCGTCGCATCGAGCGCTGCGCGGAGCGGGGCCTCGTGCCCCCCACGTTCGACGAGGGCGCGTTTGGCAAGGTCGCGCCCCTGGTCGAAAACGTCCGTCTCGTAGCGGGCGCCCATCCCTATGGGGCGGCCGAGCTCACGGACGAGGCCCTGTCCCGCATGGACGCCCTTCTTGCCAGCCCGCTCTGCGTGGGCGTGGGAGAGATTGGCGTCGACTTCGGTCCCTACAACGAGCTTCCCGCGGACGTTCAGGAGCGCGCGCTGCGCATCCAGCTGCGCCGCGCCCACGAGCTCGACCTGCCCGTCGAGCTGCACGTGCGCGACAACCCCGAGGACGAGTCCTGCCAGGCACATGCCCTGGTGGCCCGCGTGCTCGAGGAGGAGGGCGTTCCCCGACGGGGCTGCGACCTACACTGCTTCACGCAGGGGCCCGAGGTCATGAGGCCCTTCGTGGACCTAGGCTGCCACATCGCCTTTGGCGGCGCCATGACCTTCAATCGCTCCGAAGACATCCGTCTTGCCGCGGCGGAGTGTCCCTCCGAGCTCCTGTTCGTCGAGACCGACTCTCCTTATATGGCGCCCGTGCCGCTACGCGGCGAAGAGTGCGAGCCGGCCATGGTCGCATTCAGCGCGGGCCGTCTGGCCGATGTGAGGGCGGAGGCCGGCCACACGCGTCAGGCTACCTATGACGCGCTGTGGAGAAACGCCCGCGACTTCTTCGAGCCGCGCCGTTAGCCGCTCCACGCGCTGGGTAGAACTCCACTAACCAGCGACCCCCATCGCAGGCTTGAGGGACATCATGCGCAGCTTTGGCCAGATGGCCGGACGTCTTGGCAACGACATGCTCGAGCTGCTGTACCCGACGCGCTGCGTGGGCTGTGACCTTCCCGGCGAGCTCCTGTGCGCAGAATGCCGCGACTCCCTGGAATGGATCGACCAACGCTGGGCCTGCCCCGTATGCGGGGCACCCTTCGGCTGGCTCACCTGCACGGAGTGCGGTGGCGCGTGGGAGACACGCGCCACCGTCTGCGCGCTTTCGTTTTGCGGGACGGCCGCGCGCATGGTCGCAATCTACAAGGACCATGGCGAGAAGCGCCTGGCCCCCATCATAGCGGCGGCTATGGCATGCGCGCTGGACGAGGCCTCCGCATGGGCCGCCCCAGACGGGGAGCCGCGCTTCTCGGCAGAGGGCGCCGATGCGCTCTGCTTCGTGCCGGCGACGAAGATCGCCTATGCCAGGAGGGGATTCGACCACATGGAGGGCGTCTCTCGTGTCCTCGCCCGCGAGCTCGGCCTGCCACTTGCCGATATCCTCGTGCGTGGTAAGGCACGCGACCAGCGCGAACTTGGGCGAGAGGAAAGGACGCGAAACCTTGCGGGCACCGTCGAGGTGATCGACGACGTGTGCGGTCTTGACCTGCTGTTGGTTGACGATGTCGTCACGACGGGCTCGAGCGTGCGCGAGTGCGCCCGAAGCCTTCTGGGACGCGGCGCGAGGTCGGTCACGGCCTGCGCCCTCGCTCGCGTATGGTGAGAGCGCAGGTGCTTCCAACTTGGTATACTTGCAGCAAGTCTTATCCAGGTCTGTGGTTGCGGAGGTGATCTCCTCCTAGTTCATGGCAGACGAGGCCAAAAGGATCCACGTAAGTTCGGGCGTGCGCGCCCGAGCGAGCATGGCTCGTCCTAGAAGTAAGACGCACCGCCCGCAACTCTTGAGGCATACGGCCTCACGGGCGAGAGGGCCAGTAGTGGGGGGCCGTGTAGCCCCGAAGCGACCGTCCCAGTGTGCGAGTGTGGGGTCAAATACCAGGTCAGCTGGATAAGACGCTCTATACGCATAAGAGTGAAGGTAGACAGCATGAGAATAAACGGCGCCCGCGTCACCCTACTCGCAGCTTCAGCGGCAGCGCTCACGCTCGGTCTTTCGGCATGTGACGTTCCATTTGTCACACAGACCCCCTCGGTCGAGCAGGCAAAGGTCCAACAGACCGAATCCCTCTCTGCAAAGGTCGACTCGTCATCGCTGGTCGAGGATGGCTACCTCACGGTAGGTCTGCGCACGTCACGCACGACCGCGCCGTTCTGCATCACCGGCGACGACGATGCCGTCATGGGCATGGACGTCGACGTCGCTTCGGCCCTGGCCGACCAGCTTGGCCTCAAGGTCAAGTTCGTGCAGGTTACCAGTGCAAGCAAGTCGCTCGGGCAGACTTGCGACATCGTCATGGACATGAGCGACAGCAGTGACGGGGACGTGAAGGTCGTCGGCTCCTATGCGGAGTCGACCACCGCGTTCTTCCGCAAGGGGAATGACGGCGTCGTTAAGGTCGACGACCTGTCCTCCAAGGTCGTCGGCATCCAGGGCGGATCGGTCTCCCAGAAGGCGCTTCAGGACACTGGCCTGGTGGTTCAGGAGAAGACCTTCGACAACCTGAACAAGGCCTTCGACGCGCTCGCGGCCGGCAACGTCGACTACGTGCTGTGCGACGCCTACTCGGGTGCATATCTCTCGGCCCACTTCAACGGCATCAGTTTCTGCGGCACCCTCGACGAGCCTGTCGTGCAGGGCGTCGCCGTGTCGTCGAGCAACGAGTCGCTCCAGAGCGCGGTCTCCGAGGCGCTCTCTGCCATCCAGTCGAACGGCCAGGTCGACGTCATCCGCTGCAGGTGGGTTGGCGGAATGACCACCATCACCTCTGACCAGCAGATCAAGGACATTCCTGCCAAGCAGCAGGAGGAGGCACAGCCCGCGGATGCGACTGACGCGGACAATCCCGGCGACGGCTCGACCGCTGGCTCGAACGCGGCCATCATCTAAGTCGCTAGCACTTCTCTCCCATTAAAATGTTCGCCATTCGTCGAAAGGAAGAATGATTTAGTGGCAAGAGAATGGGTATGAGAAGAACGCGCAGCTCCTAACGGAGGAAAACGCGAGTTTAGGAGGAACCTATGGTAGACATCAAGATCTCAGGGCGTAAGGTCTCGGTTACCGATTCCATGCGCGAGCATGTGAACGAGAAGATCGGCGAAGCCCTTAAGGTATTTGACATCAAGCCTATGTCCTGCGACGTGGTTCTGCGTGTTGACAGAAAGCGCACTGATCCCGACCGCAAGAAGTGCGAGGTCACCGTCTACGTTCGCGACAATGTCGTTCGCGTCGAGGCCTCCGACAACGACATGTACGGCGCAATCGACACCGCCGCCATCAAGGTCAGTCGCCAGCTCCGCAAGTACAAGACGCGCATCATCGACCACAAGCACCACTCCGCTCGCGAAGACGTCAGAATCTCCCTTGAGCCCGTCGCGGACCTGGCCGAGCTGATTGACGACGAGGACGACGCCCTCGTCCGCGAGAAGTTCGTCGACCTCAGGCCCATGAGCGAGGAGGAGGCCCTGGTCCAGACCGACCTGCTCGGTCACGATTTCTATGTTTTCGAAAATGCGGCCACTGGTCTCATCAACGTAATCTATCACCGTCATAATGGGGGTTACGGAATCATCAAGCCCAAGTTCGAGTTTGAGGACGAGGCTTAAAGCACATTAAGGACAGTTAATGGGTCAAGGCAATCCCACAACTGATGAGTCTCAGGTTTCGGCCGGCGCCAGTGGCGCCGGCCGCGCCTATCATCAGAAGAGCAATGTAAAGATCATCGTCGACTCCACCGCTGACTACGCCCCCGAGGTCGTTCGTCAGCTCGGCGTCGAGGTCATCCCGTTCACCTACGTCACGCCCGAGGGCGAGAAGGTGGACGACATGTGGCAGACGTCCGATCCGCATGAGTTCTACGAGCACATGCGCAAGAACCCGGACGAGCACTACACCACCTGCGCCGTCACTCCCGGTCGCTACTTCGACGTGTTCGAGCGTGCGGCCAAGGAGGGCGTCCCGACCATCTACATGGGCCTTACCGAGGGACTTTCCTCCTCCATCAACTCGGCGCGCCAGGCTGCGGAGATGATCCGCGAGAAGTACCCGGACTTTGAGATCTACGTTCTGGACAACAAGGTTGACTCCGCCGCTGGCGAGCTTCTGGCGATTGAGGTCGTCCACCAGGCCGAGAGCGGCCTTTCCGCGCGGGAGCTGTTCGAGTGGGCGGAGGACGCCCGCAACTTCATCCACGGCTACTTCACCCTGGACAGCTTCGACGCGCTCGCGGCGGGCGGGCGCATTCCTCCCGCGGCGGCGACCGTGGGCGGCAAGCTCGACATCAAGCCCGAGCTCTCGTACGACCTCAACGGCGCGCTGACGCTGCGTGGCATGTGCCGCGGCCGCAAGAAGGCGCTCAAGGCCATCATGCAGGACTTCCGCGACAACTACGCTCATGACCCCTCGCTTCCCCTTGCCATCGTCTCGACGGATGCCGAGAAGGACGCGGACTGGCTTGAGCGCGAGGTCCGCAAGGAGAAGGGCTGCGAGGACGTTGCAATCATCCGCAGCACCGTTTCGCCCATCCTGGGCTCCCACGTGGGCCCCGGCATGGTCGCCCTCGTGTTCTGGGGCGTCGACCGTCGCGAGAAGATCTCTCTGACCGACCGCATCGCCCGCAAGGTCAAGCGCGGCGAGTAGCGCGACTAGCAGAAAAGGACTTGATCTTATGGCAGTAGTGCGCGTGCATGACGTTGCGTTCATCGGCACCGGCATCATGGGTGCCCCCATCTGCGAGCACATCATGGAGGCCGGCTATTCGCTGACCGTCTACAACCGAAGCAAGGAGAAGGCCGAGCATCTCATCGAGAAGGGTGCCGCGTGGGCCGATTCTCCCGCGGCGGCTGCGGCCAAGGCCGACGTCGTCTTCACCATGCTAGGCTTTCCCGATGACGTCGAGGAGGTCTACTTCGGCAAGAACGGCCTGCTCGAGGGCAGCAAGAAGGGCGCGTGGCTCGTCGACCTGACCACCAGCGCGCCCGAGCTTGCACGTGAGCTCCATGACGCGGCCGAGGTCATGGACAAGCACTCGTTCGACTGCCCCGTCACCGGCGGCCAGTCGGGTGCCCAGGACGGCACGCTGACCCTCATGGTTGGCGCCGACGAGCAGTCGACGGCGATCCTCAGGCCTTTGCTCGAGTCCTTCTCGTCCAAGATCTACTACTTCGGCAAGGCTGGCGACGGCCAGGCGGCCAAGCTCTGCAACCAGGTCTCCCTGGCCTCCTGTATGGTCGGCTACGCCGACGCGCTTGCGCTGGCGAAGCAGTCCGGCCTTGACCTTGACCAGATCGTCGACGTGATGTGCGACGGCATGGGCGGCTCGGTGGCGATGGAGCGCCTGGCGCCCAAGTCCGTGGAGGGCGACTTCCGACCGGGCTTCCTGTCCGAGCACATGCGCAAGGACATCGCGCTCGCGCTGCGCCACGCCGAGGACCTCGACCTGAAGCTCCCCGGCGCAGAGACCGCGTTCAACCTGTATGACGTGCTGTGCCAGATCGGCGGAAAGCGTCTGGGCACCCAGGCCATCTCCGTCCTCTACGAGGACGAGGCCGAGGCGGCCGCGGCGGGGCTTGACTGGTCCCTTATCGAGCCTGCGGCCGATGACGCGCACGAGCACCACCACTGTCACCATCACCATCACGGGGAGGAGTAGACTTGGTCGCTTTCTCGATGGCAATCGTCGCAATTCTCCTCTTGCTCTTCGGCATCATCCTTGGCGTGCGAATTGGTGGCGAGCTGGCTCGCTCGTGCGTGACCAAGAAGGAATATTGGACTGCCAACCTCAAGATCATTGGGGTTGGCGTCGTTGTATCTGCAATCGTCTCCGCAACGGGCTGGATCATGCTCGCGGGCATTCCCGTTGGTGGCATGGCTGGGGCCATCGCGGCGCTCAAGATGGACTTCGGCGAGAGCGTCGGTCCCTGGAAGTTCCACGACACCTTCTTCAGGGTCAACAAGGACCAGGTCAGGCGCGCAGGCAACGCCAACGCCGAAGCCGTTCGCCGCGCGCGTCGCGACGGCACTCCCGAGCCTGAGATCATCAGCGTCCAAGATGATGCGGATGACGCGAACAAAGGAGAATAGGAGGGGCGCATGAGCGAGAACAGCCAAAGCTCCCTTGCGGTCCTAATTGACTATGAGAACCTTGCCCTGGGAACGGGCAAGAGGAAGAGGAACGGCCACCAGGAGCCTGGTCCCAGGCCGGACGTGAAGCGCATCCTGGAGCGTCTGGTTGACAAGGGGAGGATCGCCGCGAAGCGCGCGTATTGCGACTGGCAGCGCTTCGATGACGCCATCACGCCCCTGCACGAGCTCGGAATCGAGCTAATCGAGATCCCCGACAGGGCGTTTACCGGCAAGAACTCGGCCGACATCCGTCTCTCGGTCGACGCGATGGAGATGGCGCTCACAAAGGAGCACATCGACACCTTCGCGATTCTCTCGGGGGACTCGGACTTCTCGCCGCTCGTTGCCAAGCTCAAGGAGTTTGGCAAGACGGTCATCGGTGTGGGCATGAAGCAGGCCACGAGCTCGCTTCTGACCGAGGTCTGCGACGAGTTCATCTTCTACGAGGACATCGTTTCCGCCGGCGGCGTGCCGGACTTCTCGCCCAAGGTGTCCAAGGACAAGCACCCTTGCTACAAGCTCCTGTTCGAGACTATTGACGCCCTCCAGGGCGAGAGCGACTCCGCGATCCTGGCATCGCGCCTGAAGGACACCATGAAGCGCAAGCGTCCGCAGTTCAGCGAGAGGAGCTATGGCTACCGCTCGTTCTCGATGCTCCTGCGCGAGGCATCCAAGCTTGGTTTTATCGACATCCACCAGGACCCCAAGAGCGGAACCGTCATGGTGGACGGTTTCTGCGAATAGCACTGAGAAAGGAACGACATGGCAGAAGACAGCAACAGGGAAGAGCAGGCGCTCTCCGCGCTTATGGACCAGCTTGCGGGCTCCAACCGCCGTCGTCGCCAGGAGGCGGCGCGACTTGTCGCGGCGATTGCCGCGGCCAGCCCCGACCAGCTTCTTGACTACACCGACGATCTGCTCGAGGCGCTCGAGCGTCCCGAGGCCCAGACCCGTTGGCAGGTGCTCGACACCCTCACTCTCATGGCTGCGGTAGACAGCGACAAGGTCGCGGAGGCCTTCGACGGTGCGGAGGCATCGCTGTTTGACGACAGCTCCGCCGCGGTGCGCCTGTCTGCCTTCAAGTTCCTCGCGCGCCTTGGTGCCTCCTCGCCCGAGAACGCGGACAAGGTCTGGCCGCTGCTCGACGAGGCGATTCAGTGCTACCACGGCGACCCCGAGTACCACGACATGCTCGTGGCGCTCCTGGACTTCGCCAAGGGCTCCATCTCGCCCGCCGTGGCCTCGGCGCTCCGCGACCGCGTCGCATTCGACGCGGAGAACGGACACGGATACGTCAAGGGCTTCTCCGCGGAGATTATCGCGGCCCTCGCGGAGTAGCGTCTGACCGTCGGGGTAGGTTCAGAACCTGTTAAGCGATGACCGTTCCTCGTGGCACTTACCGCCGCGCAGGTCGTGCCCGCATCGTTTGTAGTAGCATTTTTTCAGCATGTGTTAGTGAGTAAGCGTATGTCTTGCAGGGCAGGACATTTGGAGGTAGGTATCATGGCGGAGCCCAACACTCCCGATAACGATGAGCTCGAGACGAACGAGGTCGAGACCGTCGACCAGGACGCTTCTATCGATGAGAAGGACGAGCAGTCCTCCGTCGAGGCTGATTCGACCAAGGAGGAGTCGCCTTCCAAGAAGGATGATGACTCCAAGAAGGATCAGCCCAAGAAGAAGGAGAAGAGGAGCAAGAAGAACCGCGAGCGCAAGCAGGCCGAGGCCTCGAAGTCCAAGCCCAAGCCGGTCAAGATGCGCTCCGGCCTCTCCACGCCTATCTGGGTCGTCATCGCCCTGGTCTGCGCCATCGCGGGTGGGCTCATCGGCCACTTTGCGTTTGGCGGCGCCTCGGGTTCCGCGCTGAGCGGCAGGACCTCCGTCTCCGAGGGTGAGCTCGACACCACCATCGCAACCTACACCTACAACGGCCAGACCACCTCGGTCTCCATTCGCGACGTCATCAATGCCTCCTCCACGCTCGAGGCCTCCAAAAACGATGATGGAACGTACAAGATTCCCTCGGCCGACAACGCGCTCTCCTACGTCCGCAACGAGATCGTGATGAAGGAGGCCGAGAACCGCGGCATCAACGTTTCTGACGACGACGTCGCGGCCTACGCCGAGGAGACCCTTGGCTCCAGCGACTTCGACAGCATCGCGTCCAGCTACAACATGGACTCCGATACCGTCAAGAGCCTCATCAGGGACTCCGCCACGATGAAGGCCCTTCGCGACCAGGTGGTCACCACGCAGAGCGCCACTGCGCCTACCGCTCCCACGCAGCCCGCTGACGGCAACACCGAGGCCACGTCTGCCGATTACGCCAAGTACATCATCGATCTCGCCGGCGACGAGTGGGATGCCCAGAACAACACCTGGAAGTCGACGGACGGCGTCTACGCCTCCGCGCTCTCGAGTTACACGATCACCAACGACTCCGCGTCCTACGCTGCCGCACAGGCCGCCTACTATGTTGCCTACCAGCAGTACTCCACGACGCAGTCTGCCGTTTCCAGCGAGTGGACCGACTTCGTCAACGGCCTCCTCTGCAACGGCAACGTCACGCTCTCCTCGCTCGTTGCCTAGGCAATGGCCTGAGCGATAACCGGTGCCTATCATGGGGCGGGACCACGTGTCCCGCCCCTTTTCTTACGTGTGGAGGTAGCCAATGCGAGTGATTGTCAGCGAGTGCCTGCGAGGAACGGCGTGTCGCTACGATGGGGGAGCCAAGCCGGTCGATGCCGTGCAGGAGCTATGTCAGAAGGTGGACGTGGTCGGCGTCTGCCCCGAGCTTGCCAGCGGCCTTCCCGTGCCGCGACCGCCCGCGGAGCAGCGTGACGGGCGCGTGTGGCTCAAGGGTGGCACCGACGTCACACGGGAGTTCGAGGCTGGATCCCAGAGGTCGCTCCTCAAGGCTCGGGCCTCTGGCGCCCGACTTGCCGTCCTCAAGGCGAAAAGTCCCTCGTGCGGGGTACATGTCATCTACGATGGGACCTATACAGGACAGTTGACCAAGGGGGAGGGTGTCTTTGCCCGTCTCCTTGAGAATGAGGGGGTCTGCGTGGTAACCGAGGACATCGTTAAGAGCTGCAAGCCTTCCGTCGAGCACCCTATTGCCATCGTGCTGGGAACGGGATTGGGACAGCTGGCCTCTCTGGTCAAGCCCGTGCGCCGCATTGACTATCATGACATCAAGGGCTTCCCGCGGGATGCGCGACCGGTTCCCGGGCACAAGTTCGAGGCGACCATAGGCACCATCGACGACGTTCCCGTAGTGGTTTATCCTGGGCGCCCTCACCTTTACCAAGGCTACTCTGCTTCCGAGGTCACGTCCCTGGTGCGTCACGCGCATTCGCTCGGCTGCAGGGACATCATCTTCAGCTGCGCAACGGGCTATATCGCCGGGAACGCCAAGGCGGGCCTCGGAATCCTGGCCGACCAGATCAACCTCACGGGCGTCAATCCCCTTGCGGACTGGGACGAGGTCCGAGAGGTCGACAGCCCCTTCGTCGACATGACGGATGCCTATGCGCCCTATCTGCGCGCTGTCGCGCGAGGCGTTGCGGACGATCTGGGGATAGAGATCGACGAGGGCGTCTATTGTGGCGTGCTTGGACCGACGTTCGAGACCAAGGCAGAGGCCAACATGATGCGCGTGATGGGTGTCTCGTACGTCGGCATGTCGACGGCGAACGAGGTCATCATGGCTCGCGCGTTGGGCATGAACGTGCTTGGCCTGACCCTGGCCGCCAACGAGAGCGGTGCCGACACGGTCACTCACGAGGAGGTCCTTCAGAAGGCCGCCGCAAAGGCGGATGACTTCGAGCGGCTAGTCCGGGGTATCATCCACATGCTGTAGGGAACGGCTGCGCCGTACTTGCGATCGAGCCAATCGCAGGAGTCCGAGCGGCGTATGTGGAAGTTATTAAAGAAGATGCCAACTTTTGCTTGAGTGAGGGAACGACTTCGATTAATATCTATTCCGCTGCGCAAGCAGTTGGAGTCGCCAGCATAGCTCAGTTGGTAGAGCACCGCTCTCGTAAAGCGGGGGTCATCAGTTCAAGTCTGATTGCTGGCTCCAGTGTTGACCTCAGGCCGGGACACATCGTGTCCCGGCCTTTTTCTTTGCGAGCGAGCACGATTCCTGTCGACCGTCTCAGGCATGCGCCGTGCGGGCAATTGCTGCGCCCCTGGTCAGTTTGCGAGTCCGAGCGCATAACGACTTGATATGGTGCTCCTCTATTAACGGCCCATGCGACATGAGGACATGAGGCCGAAACGCGCGCATCCCAACATAAAAAACAAGCATCACGACATGACGTATGGCACCTGGTCGTGATGGAACAAATTGTCAGGATTTGCTTGCGAGGAGGTCGTCATATGGGCAGCGCAGCAGTTGGAATGGGCGGAACCATTCCCACGGAAGACAAGAAGAGCGTCTGGGTGATGGAGAAGGGCGAGGTTCGCAAGCCCGGGCTCGCACATTTCGTCATGATGGCCCTCTTCTCTGGCGTCGGCGTTGTGGTCGGTGCGTTTGGAAGCATGGCGGTGTCGCTTGGTCCCGTCTCGGCGTTCTGGCCCGGACAGGCGATCCAGAGCGTGGGAACCATTTGGTATGGCGGATGGGGTGCGCTTGCGGGATCGCTCTTCCCGCTCATTGCGAACTCCATCGCGGGGTCCGCGGCACTTCCGATCTCAATCGCATACATTCCCGGCAACTTCGCCCAGTCCGTCATCGGTGCCCTTGCATTCCGCAAGTTTGACTGTGACCCGCGCCTTCGAAGCGCGAAGGATTGGGTTGTCTTCCTCGTCTTCGGCGTCTTCCTCGCAAATGCCGTGGGCGCGTTCGAGGGCGTGTGCGTACTCTATCTCTTTGGGATGGTTACCGTCGACATCATTCCGGTGAGCTTTGTGGGCTGGTGGCTTGGAAACTCCATTGCGTCGGCCATTCTTGGCGTCATCATGCTCAAGTTCCTGAGCCCGCTCGTGCTGAAGACGAAGACGTTCTGCAAGAAGATGTGGGCATAGGCGATGGCGGCGGAAAACGTCGTCGGAACGGTCCATGGCGCCAGCTCGTTCACCGGTACCGAACGCGCACGCTCGGCGGAACGTCGCCGTGAAGTCCCGAGGATGTGCAAGACGGTCCTGGGCTTCGTTCCCACGCAATCCCCGGTCTATGCGTTTCACCCAACAACCAGGCTTGTCTACTATCTCTTCATGAGCATTTTGCCGCTCGTGTTTCAGACTCCCGAGCTTGAGTTGCTGCTGATGGGCGTCTCGCTGGGGCTGTATCTCTGGAGTGGCGTCCCCCTCAAGAACCTGAGGGTGTATGTCAGGATGATGGTCCTCGTCCTGTGCTTTATCAGCTTCTCCTACATTGCCTTTCCCTCCGTTGCGGCAGGAGAGGTGCCGCTCGCAATCGGCCCGCTCCACGTGTTCCGGAGCTCGCTGCTGAGGGGCCTACTGATATACACTCGCGTCCTCGCACTTCTCTTTGCGACGATCGTCTACTTCTCCACCAACAGGGAGAGGGACGTCTTGGTGTCGTTTCGCTGCCTGCACGTCCCGTTTGTGGTGAGCTACTTCATCGGCCTCGTCCTTCGCAGTGCCGGAACGTTCCTCGATGACTACGCCGTCGTCAAGGAGGCCGAAAAGGCGCGAATGGCCTTGCCGACCTGGCAGGCATCGTGTTCTCTGACCCAGATTCCCAGTTCACGACCATGAGCGTCATGGAGGAAATTGCCTTTGGCCTGGAGAACCTTGGGGTAAAGGTGGATGAGATCGGAAGAAGGATTGAGTGGGTGGCGGGCCTTTGCCACCTGGAGGACCTTCTTGATAAGCCTCCCTTTGACCTGTCCGGTGGCCAGAAGCAGCGCGTGGCAATCGCCTCCGTTCTCGCCACGAAGCCGCGGATGATCATCCTCGACGAGCCCACCAGCATGTTGGACCCAAAGAGCAAGGACGAGGTGTTCGACATTCTAAAGACGATCAAGCGTGACCTGAGCATGACCGTGATCGTCGTAGAGCACAACATCGAGAAGATTGCCGAGCTTGCGGACGAGGTGGTCCTGATGGGTGACGGAAAGATCTTGAGCCACGCCTCGACCCCCGAGTTCTTTAGGAACGCGGCCCTCTTGGAAGAGAGCGGGCTCCAAATCCCCGAGACCATTCGGCTTGAATACGACCTGTACAAGAAGCTGGGCATCGATCGCGTTGCGCCCGTGAGGTTCGACGAGGCCATAGTCGAGATAAAGGCACTTCTCCGCGCCGGGATGCCGACGTCGCGCGATGCCGTCCGGGAGGCAATCTGATGGGCGAGAAGATCGTTGAGATAATGGACCTGACGTTCGCGTACCCAGATGGTACCGTAGCTTTGGAGAACATCAATCTGAGCCTGGAGAGGGGGTCGATCACCGCCCTTATCGGGCAGAATGGCTGTGGGAAGACCACGCTGTCCAAGCTCGTGAACGGGATTCTCAGGCCAACGAGTGGGTCCATCGTCGTCGGAGGGCTTGACGTCTCTGGTGGATGCCCGATCAAGGACCTTGTTCTCAACATTGGGTATGTATTCCAAAACCCCGACCACCAGCTGTTTAACAGCACCGTCTACGACGAGATCGCGTATGCCCCGCGCAACGTCGGCCTTGGGGGCGAAGAGGTCGACTCTCGCGTCAGGGAGGCTGCGAGGATTTCCGGAGTGAGCGAGAGCCTGTTCGAGGAGTCTCCCATGCTGCTCTCGCGTGGTCTTCGCCAGAGGGTCGCGATTGCCTCCATTCTTTCGCTCAGGCCCAAGCTCATCATCGTCGACGAGCCGACAACTGGCCAGGACCGCTCCCAGTCGCTTGAGGTCATGGAGTTCCTCAAGGGGCTCAACGAGACGGCGGGAAACAGCATCCTCATCATCACCCACGAGATGGACATTGTTGCCCAGTACGCGAGCAGGATTATCGTCATGAAGCGTGGGGCAATCTTGATGAGCGGAACACCAGCCGAGGTGTTCTCGAGACCGGACCTGCTGATGGAGGGGTTCGTAAAGCCGCCTCTGGCCACCCGGGTCGCCCAGGCTCTTGATCCTTCGGGGGCGAAGGGCGCCGTTATCAACTACGAGGGCCTTCTTTCGGCATTCGCATGACACGGAGGCAGTCCTCTTGGCGCACCGGAGGTACTCTTCGTCGATTTGACGTGGACTTTTTTTGTTCTGCAGTAACCTAATCTTTTCGGAAATGAAACGGTGCGATAGTTGTCCTTATTAACTAGTCGGCATGGCTGTATGTTTGATGCCCGATAGTTTTGACGCACCTGTAGGTCACCTCGGCGACGGAGTCCATTTTGAAGAAGCTAGAAGAGCGCATTCTGAGCGATGCACAGGTCCTCTCTGACGAAATTCTTAAGGTCGGCAGCTTTCTGAACCAGGAGATCGATACCGACCTCCTCCAAGAGATGGCTCAGGAGATCGCCGACATCTACAAGGACTGTGGCGTCAACAAGGTCATGACTATTGAGGCGAGCGGCATTGCCATCGCCGTTGCCGTCGGCATGGCTATGGGCGTGCCCGTAGTGTTTGCCAAGAAGCACAAGACGAGCAACCTGGACGGCGGCGTCTACTCGACCGTCGTCCATTCGTTTACCCACAACACGGACTACTCCGTGATGATCAGCCGTGACTACCTTACGGCGGACGACCGCGTCCTTCTGGTCGACGACTTCCTCGCTAGGGGCAAGGCCATGCGCGGCCTTATGGACCTGTGCGACCAGGCGGGCGCCACCAAGGTCGGCGCTGCCATTCAGATTGAGAAGTGCTTTGGCGGCGCGGGTGACGAGCTGCGCTCCGAGGGCTTCCGCGTCGAGTCCCTGGCAATGATCGAGTCGATGGGGAAGGACAAGATCACCTTCCGCTCGTAGCCTGGCCACATCGAAGGGCGTCTGACCTATGGCGCTTCATCCCGAATGACTTACTGCAGAGACCCCGGAGCGCTTGCGCTCCGGGGTCTTTTTGTTTGGGCGCTTCTCGGCGCCTTGGCGTGTCGGGGGATTGGGCGCCTGTTCGAGTCGTCCGCTACCCCTGGTCAGAAAAGCGATCGGGACGGTTGTAGAAACGGGTCATCGAGGCGTTTGCATGTTCGCTGACCTGCTTCTGAACCCAAGCGTCGCGCACTTGCGTTATGGCGAGCATCTCGTCGGCTATGTCTGCCGGGTTCGTGGGGCGCGCCTGCCTGAGGTAGGCGCACATCTTGCGCATGGCTTCCTCGCTCCTGAGCTCGCCGGCCATCACCTGCGCGAGCTCTTCGGGAAATCCCAGCTCGACCGTGGCCGTCACCAATGCGGCGAACGCCGAGATCCTGCCTCGGTCGTATGAATCCGTCGGTCTCGTTGTCATCTTCGGCTCGCCTTTCGCCGTCTCTTCTTGGCTGCGACATACAGTGTAGGCAACCGGTTGCCGTCTGCCGAAAATGACTTGCAGAATAATGCGACCGCGTGGACAAATGTGGTAGTCAATGTGCCCTTTGGCTCATATAATTCAATTTACTGCACTATCTGATGCCCTCTCTTGCGTCGTTGGTGGGTGACGTCATGGGGATGCTGGTCAGGCACAAGTACCGCATTCTGTCCGTGGTGCTCATGCTCACCGCGGCCTTCCTCGCACTATGCTTCTGGTTCGAGAACTCCCACATGATGCAGATCTCGAACAATGCCGTCACCCTTCAGAAGAGCTTTCTGAAAGAGACGGTCAACAACGTCATTCGCGACATCGATAACGAGCGAGAAACTCGCAATGCCTACTATTTGCAGATTCTCTCGGGCATGAGCCATGGGCTCGATGCCGCCATGGCCGATTCGCCCGACCAGCAGACGTTCTGTGACACGGTGAACGGCTTCTTTGGACGCGACTCAGATGTGAACGTATCGCATGTCGTGGTCGACCTTAAGACGGGACAGGTCCTCTGCGACGAGGACAAGGTTCTTTCGGACGGCTATTCGTCCGTTGACGGCCTGCATCGGGAGTTTGAGGTCTGCCTTGACTTCCGCCGCGGTGACTACATGCTAGTCTTCGGCCTCTCACGCAAGACGGCCGAGCGCCTGCTGGCAGGCAGCCTCCACGATCGCCTGCATCGCTACGTGTTCGACGATCAGAGCTACATCTGGGTCAATGCGGTGGTCAACTTCGATGGGGGAGACGACTACGCCATACGCCTCATCCACCCCTACCTTTCCGACACGGAGGGCATGCTCCTCTCGACAAACATGACCGACGCCGTGGGGGACACGCCCTACCTGACCGAGCTCGAGGGCATAAAGGAGCACGGGGAGCTGTTCAGCTCGTACTACTTCCAGCGCCCGCAGGACGGCCAGCCCGCGCGTAAGATCACCTACTCGAAGCTGTATCGCGACTACGGCTGGATCATCTCGATGGGCTCCTACTACGAGGACATCGAGGGGGAGGTGAACGAGGGCGCCGCCTATATGGGGCCGCTGCGGGTCGATGTTTTGATCGTTGTCCTTCTGGCCGTGTACTTCGTCGTCGTGGCAGCCCTTCTGGTGCTGTTCTACAACGACCGCGCGAAGTCTCGCTCGCTCATACAGAACATGCAGCGCCTCTTGGCGATCGACGCGGCCACAGGCGCGAACTCGCGCCGCTACCTCGAGAGGGCGCTGGACCAGGACCTCGAGCGCTGCCGTAGGGGAGAGCGGCCCGCGCTTATCATGCTGATGGATATCGATGACTTCCACGGGCACCTGCATCACGGGAGCAAGTCCCACGACATCATTCTCAACGAGGTCTCGACTGCCTGCTCGAAGCTCCTGCGCAACGACGACTGCCTTGCGCACTACGATGCCGATCTGTTCTTCTTCGTTCTACATGAAGATGTGCCCGAGCAGGCACATGAGGTGTTCGCTCACATCCAGAAGGCAATCTCGGACATCCCCAGTGACGTCCTTGGGTTCGAGAATGACCTAACCGTCTCGGCGGGCGCCTCGTGCGTCTCGTCTTCCGACACGTCCTTCAAAGAGGTTGTCGAGCGGTGCGAGCGAGCGGTCGAAGTCGCCAAGGACGAGGGTGAGAACAACCTGGCAATCTTCCTCAAGGGCTCGGCGGAACCCTCCCTGGTCCAGAGTGCCCGGTCGTTCCAGAAGGGCGTGTACCTGTGCGAACATCTTGCGGAGGCAATACGGGACGAGAGGATCAAGGTCTACTATCAGCCAATCATACGCGCGAAGACCGAGCGAGTCTGTTGCGAGGAGGCCCTCTCGCGTTGGGATGACGAGCGCTACGGCTTCATGTCTCCCGGCGTGTTCGTTCCGCTCCTCGAGCAGGCACGCCTTATCTATCTGCTTGACCTTTATGTCGTGGAGCGTGTGCTGAAGGACTTCGCCGTCTGCCGTGCCGCCGGCACGAGCCTGATCCCGGTGTCGATCAACCTCTCGCGCTACGACTTTGAGGAATGCGACATGGTTGAGGCCGTGTCCGAGCTTTGCGATCGCTACGGTATCGATCGGCGCCTGCTGGTCATTGAGGTTACCGAGTCCGCGCTCGCCGCAGACGAAGAGGCTATGGGCGAGGCCATCAAGCGCTTCCACGACGCGGGCTTCAGCGTGTGGATGGATGACTTTGGCTCGGGCTTCTCTTCCCTCGAGATTCTGCGTAAGTTCGACTTTGACTTGATAAAGCTCGACATGAGCTTCGTCCTCGAGGACTTTTCGAGCGAGAAGAACCTGGCCATCCTTCAGAACTCTATCAACATGGCCCACGACCTTGGAATTGAGGCCCTTTCCGAGGGGGTCGAGCAGCGGGAACAGGCCGACCGTCTGCGCGCCATGGGCATCGATCGCATGCAGGGATACCTGTACGACTCCCCGCGCGACCTTGGGTACATACTCACACGGGCAAGAACGCGGACGGGGCTCCCGTTCGAGGGAGAAAGCCGGTAGGGGCCTGCGCATTATTTCGCTCGAGGAAAATAGTCGGGTTCTTCTGACTACGTATTGCGAGCAATTGGGTAGGATTCATCCAAACGAGCATACAGACCTATCGTTCCAGGGAAAGGGATAGCCATGTCTTACAACCCGCTCGAGAAGATCGTCCTCAATAGGCGCCAGGCCATCACCCTGGGCCTCGGCAGCGTTGCTGCTTTGGGCCTCGCCGCCTGCGACACCAGCGCCCCCGCGCCCGATGACTCCGACGGCGCCAAGTCTGACGCCTCCTCCAGCGACATCGACGCCGCGGCATTTGACAAGCTGGTTGCGGAGGGCAAGGTCGCGGACGACGCGACGATCAACGCAAGCGAGTGGGCGGCCAAGGTCAAGGCTGCCGGCACCCTGCGCGTCGGTGGCGTCGAGACCTCTACGCTCTTCTCGCTTCGCAACGCCGA
Source organism: Olsenella sp. KH1P3 (assembly GCF_900167315.1). Lineage (NCBI taxonomy): Bacteria > Bacillati > Actinomycetota > Coriobacteriia > Coriobacteriales > Atopobiaceae > Olsenella > Olsenella sp. KH1P3. Next base: position 109,713 of record NZ_FUWQ01000001.1, read on the forward strand.
CGACAACACGCTACGTGGCTTCGACGCTGGCCTCTACCAGCTTCTGACCCGCTACATCCTGGGCGACGAGAAGAAGTTCGAGCTGACCAAGGTCACCTCGGACACGCGCGAGTCCGTCCTCACCAACGACACCGTCGACGCTGTCTTCGCGACCTACTCCATCAACGACAAGCGCAAGGAGGTCATCTCCTTCGCTGGTCCGTACTACAGCTCGCAGCAGGCGATTCTTGTCGCAGAGGGCAACGACGACATCAAGGGTCTCGATGACCTCGCCGGCAAGAGCGTCGCCGTCCAGTCCGGCTCGACCGGACCCGAGATCGTGGCCGAGTACGCCCCTGAGGCTAAGACCCAGGAGTTCAGCACTGACGAGGAGGCGCGCTCCGCACTCGAGCAGGGTCGCGTCGACGCCTACGTCATCGACCAGACGATGCAGATGGGTGCCATCGTCAAGAACCCGGGCAAGTACAAGATCGTCGGTGACCCCTTTGGTCCCGAGGATCCCTATGGCGTCGGCCTGCCCAAGGACTCCGATGGCGTCGACTTCGTCAACGACTTCCTGAAGCAGGTCGAGGATGACGGCACCTGGGCCAAGCTCTGGAAGATTGCCATTGGCGACCGAACCAACCTCGAGTCGGCTCCCGAGCCTCCCGCGATTGGCGCATAAGGTCGACTTTTCGCGTGCAAGCCAGCCTCTTGGTTACGTTGTTGTTCCATTGAGACTTTCTTGCGGCATCGCATAAGCTTTTGAAGTTATCGTACATAGCGTGCAACCCTGGGGACCCCCGTACGTACGGCACGGGGGTCCCTCTTTCCCCGGGAGGTGAAAATGGGGCTCCAGGAGCTTCTCTCCACATATGGCGACATGTACGTCCAGGCACTGCTTGTGACGTGGCGCATGACCGCCATCGCGTTCGCGGGTGCCATGCTGCTCGCCCTGCTGGTAACCGTCGCACGCGTCTCGCCAATCAAGCCGCTGCGTAAGTTGGGCGACCTCTACGTCCAGATCTTCAGAAACATCCCCGGCGTCTCTCTTCTGATCATCTGCGTGTATGCGCTTCCGCACCTCAAGGTCGTTCTAGACTATGGCGTCTGCGTCATTCTCACCACGACACTCGTTGCGTCGGCCTTTGGCTCCGAGAATTTCATGTCGGGCATCAACACCATCGGCGTGGGACAGGTCGAGGCCGCTCGTTCGCTCGGCCTCTCGTTCGGGCAGATCCTCAGGCAGGTCGTCATCCCGCAGGCACTGCGCTCTGCGGTCCTTCCCATGACCAACCTTCTGATTGCCGTCATGCTCACCACGGCTTTGGGCTCGCAGGTTCCCCTTGATCCTCCCGAGCTCACCGGGTTGGTCTCGTACATCAATACGCGCTCCGTCGGTGGCATCCTGGCGTTCTTCATTTCCGCCATCGGCTACGCGGGCACCGCGTTTGCCATCGGCATCGTCGGCAACCAGATTGACAAGAGAGTGAGGATTCTGCGATGAGCGCAAACGTCATCTCCATGCGCGACGCGCTCTACGAGGAGCCGGGTCCCAAGACCAGGCGTCGCATCCTCGTGGGAACCATCGTGGCATCCATCGCCGTCGCCGCGCTCTTCGTATTCGTCGCGTGGCGCTTCTACGTCACGGGTCAGCTTTCGCCGAAGTACTGGTCGTTCTTCACCAAGGTATCGACCTGGCGCTACCTCGGACAGGGCCTTCTGGGCACGTTCCAGGTTGCGCTCACTGCGGGAGCCATCTCGCTGGTGCTGGGCGTGCTGTTCATGCTGGGGCGCATCAGCAGGAACAAGGTCGGGTCGGCCATTTTCCGCGTGGTCGTCAACTTCTTCCGCGGCATCCCGAGCCTTCTTCTGATCTACTTCTTCTTCCTCGTCATCCCGAGCTATGGCATCAAGATGCCTGCGTTCTGGATGCTCGCGCTGCCCATCTCGCTGACGGCCTCCGGCGTCCTTGCCGAGGTCTTTCGCGCGGGCGTCAACGCGGTTCCCAAGGGCCAGCGCGAGGCGGCGCTCTCGCTGGGCATGAGCGAGGGCAAGGTCATGCGCAAGATCATCCTGCCGCAGGCCATCCGCTTCGTCATTCCCTCGCTCATCTCGCAGCTGGTGGTTGTCGTGAAGGACACCACGGTCGCCTACGTCGTGAGCTTCCCCGACATGCTGCAGAACGCGCGCGTCCTCATCACCAACTACGATGCTTTGGTCTCCACCTACTTCGTGGTCGCCATCATCTACATCCTAATCAACTACGCGATCAACCAGGCTTCTGTTGCCGTCGCCCGTCGTTCGGGCGCCAAGGTTATCGCACGTACCGAGGAAGAGCCCGTCTAGGGCCCCAGAATGGAGAGACATGTCTAACGAGGCCCAGGGCATGCGCCCGATCATCGAGCTCTCTCACGTAGAGAAGCACTTTGGCAAGCTTCACGTCCTTAAGGACATCAACCTGTCCGTCCAGAAGGGTGAGGTCGTCGTCCTCATCGGCCCCTCGGGCTCGGGAAAGTCGACGCTCTGCCGCACCATCAACAGGCTCGAGACCATCGACTCGGGCTCCATCCGTATCGACGGCGAGCTCCTGCCCGAGGAGGGCAAGGAGCTTGCCAAGCTGCGCTCCGAGGTCGGCATGGTGTTCCAGTCGTTCAACCTCTTTGCGCACAAGACCATCCTGCAGAACGTGACCATGGGCCCCATCGAGGTCCTTCACACCCCTAAGGCCCAGGCCGAGGCGGAGGCCATGGAGCTCCTGCGTCGCGTGGGTGTCGCCGAGCAGGCCAACAAGGTCCCCGCCCAGCTCTCCGGTGGCCAGCAGCAGCGTGTGGCCATCGCCCGCTCGCTCGCCATGCACCCCAAGGCGATGCTCTTCGACGAGCCGACCTCGGCCCTCGATCCCGAGATGATCAACGAGGTCCTGGATGTCATGGTCGAGCTCGCGCAGGAGGGCATGACCATGGTCGTCGTCACGCACGAGATGAGGTTTGCCCGCAGCGTCGCCAACCGCGTGGTCTTCATGGCGGACGGCACCATCATCGAGCAGGGAGACCCAGACGAGTTCTTCGACAACCCCCAATCCAATCGAGCCAAGGAGTTCCTCAACTCCATCAAGGGGCACTAGCACCTTCCGGCGGAGGTCCGCCGTCTTTGGCGAATCGCGTTCGTCTGACTGGCGCGGACTCGTTGCGCCGGCACAAGGTCGGGGAGAAGGACATAGGTCCTTCTCCCCGTTTCTTATCTACAGAGAGCGCTTCTTCGAGGGATGCGTCGCAAGGAGATGGCGTTTGTTTGTCCCTAGAGCCGAGCGCAGAGCGAAATAGTGCTTTTGTCTTGCCGCGCGACGGGTACAAGAGTGATGTGTACGTTTTCGCGCACATTCCGAAGGGGGGAGCCTTGATCACCCTTGCAGGATTTCTGCAGATGCTCTCAGTGAACCCGTTTCTGACGGTTGTCATCGTCCTCGTCCTGGGGACCATCTTCGTCAACGGAGCCACGGACGCCGCCAATGCCATTGCCGAGTCCGTGGGCACAAGGTCCATTAGTGTTAATGCTGCCATCGCCATGAGCGTTGCCATGAACTTCATCGGTCTCGTGGCCATGACCGCGATCTCGACCGCGGTGGCCGACACCATGAGCGGCATGGTCGACTTTGGAGGCGACTCGCATGCCGCGATGATCGCCCTCGCCGCTGCCACGGTAGGCATCGTCGTCTGGGGCCTGGGCGCCTGGGCCTTCGGCATTCCCACCAGTGAGAGCCACGCCCTGATTGCCGGCCTGACCGGCGCCGCGCTCGCCGTCCATGGTGGGCTTGAGGGCGTGAACATGGGCGAGTGGATGAAGGTCGTCTACGGTCTGGTGCTCTCGACCCTGATGGGCTTTGGCGCCGGCTGGCTTTTTGCCCGGATCATCCAGGTCGCATGCAAGAACGCGAACCGCCTCGCGGCGGACGAGGCGTTCGGCAAGCTCCAGGTGGTAGGCTCGGCCTTCGTCGCGCTCATGCACGGCGCCCAGGATGGCCAGAAGTTCATGTCGACAGCCATGCTTGCAATCGCCCTCTCCGCAGACATGAGCGTCGCCGAAATGGGTGGCTTCCCCCTGTGGATCGAGATTCTGTGCGCGGCCACCATGGCCATCGGAACAGGCGTGGGCGGCAAGCGCATCATCAAGAAGGTCGGAACCGAGATGGTGCAGCTCGAGAAGTACCAGGGGTTCTCGGCCTCCGTCAGCGCGACGATATCGCTTCTTGTCGCGACGCTCACGGGCCTTCCCGTCTCGACGACCCACGCCAAGACCGCGGCCATCATGGGTGCGGGTGCCGCGAAGAACGTGCGCTCGGTCAACTGGGGCGTTGCCAAGGAGATGGTCTATACCTGGCTGTTCACGTTCCCCGGCTGTGGAGTCATCGGCTTCGCGCTGGCGAAGCTCTTCCTTCTCGTCTTCTAGTTTCCCCGACGTCCCGTCTTCCATCGGAGGTCAAGTATGGCACGAATCAAGAAAGAGGACATCTTCTATACCCTGCTCAAAGAGTTTGCCGACCACATCGTCGAGGCTTCGAACGAGTACGAGCGCATCATCCACGACTATCCCGAGACGTTCGCGCGCATCCCCCAGATGAAGGTGTACGAGAGCGAGTGCGACCACAAGGTGAAGCGCATCATGAAGGAGCTCTACGCCTCGTTCATCACGCCCATCGAGCGCGAGGACATATCGGAGCTCACCCTCAAGCTGGACGACATCGTGGACGACATGAACGGCGTCGTGCTGCGCTTAGACCTCTTCAACATCCAGGACATGCGCGACGAGGCGCTCCAGCTTGCGGGGCTCACCACGCGCTGCGTAGAGAAGGTGCATCAGATGGTATACGCGCTGCCCAACTACAAGAAGGACCTAACGGTGATGGAGCTGGCCCATGACATCTCGACAATCGAGGACGAGGGCGATGCCGTCTACGCGACCGCCGTGAGGCGCCTGTTCCGCGACGAGGAGAACGGCCGCACTTCCGTCACCTGGCTGCGCGTGTTCGACCGCATGGAGGGCGTGCTTGACGCCTGCGACAGGGCTGCCGGTGTCGTGCGCTACGTCGTGATGAAGAGCGCTTAGGCGCCCTCGCGAACCGTCGGCCGTCCATCCCATACAATGGCATTGGACGATTTCGCTTGGTGAGGGGGGCGTGGTGGAGAAGGTCGTGGTCTACATGCTCGACGGCCGCCTTCTGGAGGGAAGGGCCGACGAGTGCCGTGACGTCATTCCCTCGCGCCACGCGACGCGCTCCCTTTTTGGCACGCGTTACAGCAGGCTCGAGGCCCTCGCATCTGGCTTGTTGCTTCGCGCCCTTCTGGGCGTGCTTGACGAGGACCGGCTTCGCAGGGGCGCGCATGGCAAGCCCTATCTGGAGGGCGGCCCCGAGTTCAACCTGACCAATGACTGCGGGTGGGCGGCTATGGCTGTCTCGGACGAGCCCGTGGGCGTCGACCTGGAGGAGGTTCCCTCACGCTATCGTGACGGCATCGAGGGGCTGGTGGCTCGCAGGTACTTCGACGCCGAGGAGCTACGGCTGATCGGAGGCGCGTCGACGCGCGAGGGGCTGCGTGCGTGGGCGCGCGCCTGGACGCGGCGGGAGGCCATCCTCAAGGCGGCGGGCACGGGATTCGCGACCGACCCAAGCGCCTCTCCCGAGGTGCTTGAGGGGTGGCATCTGGAGCAGCGCGACTTGGGCGACCGCGTTCTTGCCGTGGCGGCGCCATCCCCGTTCGAGCTGGATGTGATGGAGCCCGACGCGTCGGCACTTCTTGACGGCGTGCTTGCGGGGCGGGGCGAGCCTCGTCCCTAGGAAAGTGTCTTCGCGAGTGCCAGCAGCTCGTCCACGTCGGCCCGCCCCGTCGCCCAGCTGCACACGAAGCGGATGACCTTGCGCCCGTCGTCGAGCGCGTAGAAGGTCTCGCAGCCGGACGCACTCTCGAACGCCTCCTGCTGCTCGGGTGTGACGGTGAAGAACTGCTGGTTGGAGTCGGAGCACCCGTAGGGCTCGAACCCCAGGGCGACGAGTCCGTCTCGCAGTGCGAGGGCGCAGTCGTTGGCGCCTCTCGCCAGCGTCCAGTACGGCGCCTCGCCGGTCTGGGCATCGGGCGTGAAGGCCGCCTCGAACTGAACGCCCAGAAGGCGTCCCTTGGCCATCAGGCCGCCACGCTCCTTCTGGAGGAAGGGGAAGGACTCGCGCAGCTCGTCGTCCATGATCACCATGGCCTCGCCAAAGAGCATGCCGTTCTTGGTTCCCCCCAGGTAGAATGCCTCGACGCGCGAGGCGATGTAGGGAAGCGTGAGGTCGTTTGCGGGACTCGTGAGCGCGGACGCTAGGCGGGCGCCGTCCAGGAACACCTTGAGGCCGTGGCCGTGGGCCCAGTCGACGATGGCGTCGAACCTGTCACGCGTCCAGACGCCGCCGATTTCGGTCGTGTCGGTGATGTACACGACCTTGGGGAGCGTCATGTGGCGCCCGGTTGAAGTCTGGAACCGGAAGACCTTCTCGGCCTCTTCGGGAGAAAGGAAGCCGTCGGTGTCCTGGGTGGGGAGCACGGTGCGGCCCGTCGCCGCGATGGCACCGGTCTCGTGGACGTTGATGTGGCCGTCCTTGGTGCAGATGACGCCCTCCCAGTCGCGCAGCATGCCGGTCACCCCGATCACGTTTGCGCTCGTGCCTCCCAGACAGAACTCGACCATCGCATCGGGCTGCTGGCAGGCCTCGCGAATGAGCTCGCGAGCGTGCTCGCAGTGGGGGTCGCCCTCGGTGTAGCCCACGCACTGCTCCTCGTTGGTGTCAATCAGGGCCTTGAGGATCTGTGGGGCGGCGCCCTCTGAGTAGTCGTTGCGGAACATGCGCATGGTCTCTTCCAATCTGTCGGGTCACACAAATGTACAGCGAAGCATGCGCATCCGGAGTCGGACAATGTAGTTTGAAACCCCAAGGAAGCCAAACGCAGAACTGTCTTGTCAGATGTTAAGACAGAGCGCATACTGTCTCCCAGGAATCGTAGGCGCGGCGCCGTCGCGCCCGAGGAAGGGGAGAGACCCACCTATGGAAATGGCCGAGATCGCCAGACGCATCGCCGAACTAAAGCGCGAAAAGGATGCCGTCGTGCTTGCCCACTACTACGTGCCCGCGGAGACCCAGGCACTTGCGGATTACGTCGGCGACTCGTTCTATCTTGCGCGTCTTGCGAAGACGCTGGAGAGCCGCACCATCGTGCTCTGCGGCGTGTCGTTCATGGCGGAGAGCGTGAAGCTGCTCAACCCGGGTCGCACGGTCCTCATGCCCGAGCCTGCGGCGGATTGCCCTATGGCGCACATGGTGCAGAAGGCTGACGTTGACCGCGTAAGGGAGCGGTACGACGACCTCGCCGTGGTCGCCTACGTCAACACCACGGCCGAGATCAAGCGTTGGGCAGACGTCTGCGTGACTTCCTCCAACGCCATCAAGGTCGTGAGCGAGCTTCCGCAGCACAACATCCTGTTCATTCCCGACATGAACCTCGGTCGCTACGTGGCCGAGCAGGTGCCCCAGAAGAACGTCATCCTGAACCGCGGCTACTGCCCCACGCACAACCGCATCGCGCCGGCAGAGGTCGAGGCCCTCGAGGCCGAGCATCCCGAGGCCGAGGTCCTGGCGCATCCCGAATGCCCGCAGGACGTGCTGTGGGAGGCCGACTACATCGGCTCGACCAAGCAGATCATCGAGCACATCGCGGCGAGCGACAAGAAGGAGTTCATCGTTCTGACGGTCGTGGGGGTGGCGGCCGAGATCGAGCGCCTGACCCAGGGCCAGGGCAAGACCATCCACTTCCCCGCGACGAGGCCCGTTTGCCCCAACATGGCGATGGTCACGGCCCAAAAGCTGCTGGAATGTCTCGAGAGGGGCACGGGCCAGATGGAGCTGCCCGAGGATCCCGACCGCGCCAACGCGCCTCTTGAGCGCATGCTCGAATTGGCGGCGAGGTAGATGGGGAAGCAAGAGGAGTGCCGCGAGGGGCAGCGCGAGCTATCCCAGCTGACCAGCGACGTCGTCATCGTCGGCTGCGGCGTGGCGGGGCTGTATGCGGCAATCAACCTGCCGCGTGCACTCAAGGTCACCCTGATCTGCAAGGAGGACGTCGAGAGCTGCGACTCGATGCTGGCCCAGGGTGGTATCTGCGTCATGCGCGACCATGACGACTACGACTACTGGTTCGACGACACGATGCGTGCCGGTCATGACGAGTGCCGCGTCGAGAGCGTCGACAAGATGATCTGGGAGTCGCGCGGCATCATCAACGACCTCGTTCGTCTGGGCGTTCAGTTCGACTTGAATGCCTCCGGCGACGACTTTGACTACACGCGCGAGGGTGCGCACAGCCGTCCGCGCATCCTGCACAACGCAGACATCACCGGCAAGGAGATCACCACGACCCTGCTCGAGCGTGTGCGGGAGCTCAGAAACGTTACCATCTGCGAGCACACGACCATGGTTGACCTCGTGGAGAAGGACGGGTCCTGCCAGGGCATAGAGGTTGAGCTGCCAGGGGGAGAGCACGAACTTCTCCTTTGCCATGACACGATTCTGGCATGCGGAGGCGTGGGAGGCCTGTACGACCGCTCGACAAACTTCCCCTGCCTGACCGGTGACGGCTGCCGCATCGCCGAGGGGCACGGGGTCGAGCTCGAGCACATGGACTACGTGCAGATTCATCCCACGTCGCTCTACACCAAGAAGCCCGGTCGCGCGTTCCTGATCTCGGAGTCGTGTCGCGGGGAGGGCGCCATCCTGATCGACGCCCAGGGCAAGCGCTTCGTGGACGAGCTTCTGCCGCGTGACGTCGTCTCAAACGCCATCCACAAGAAGATGGCAGAGGAGGGCTCCGACTACGTGCGCCTCTCGTTCGAAAACGTCTCGCGCGGGGAGATTCTCACTCACTTCCACAACATCTGGCAGCATTGCCTGCAGGAGGGCTACGACATCACCAGGGAGCCCATTCCCGTTGTGCCCGCCCAGCACTACCTTATGGGCGGCATCCACGTCGACCAGCACTCCAAGACCACCATGGACCACCTCTACGCCGCGGGCGAGACCAGCTGCAACGGCGTGCACGGCAAGAATCGACTGGCCAGCAACTCGCTGCTCGAGAGCCTTGTCTTCTCGCGCGAGGCGGCCCGCGACATCGTCAGGGGGAGACACGCATGAATTCGGTAACGCTCAAGCTTCAGGCCGAGCCGCTGATTCTTTCGGCGCTCCAGGAGGACATCACGAGTGAGGACGTCTCGACCGCCGCGGTCGTTGGCGAGGAGGCTCGCGGCCACGTTCACCTGATCGCCAAGCAGGACGGCGTCATCTGCGGCCTGGACGTGTTTGCCCGCACCTTCGAGCTGCTTGACTCCGAGGCGAGCTGCGAGTTCGCGGTGGCCGAGGGCGACGACGTCACCTCCGGCCAAGAGCTGGGGGTCGTTCGCGCCCGCGTGCGCGCGCTGCTTTCCGGCGAGCGTGTCGCACTAAACTACCTGCAGCGCATGAGTGGCATCGCGACGATGGCGCGTCGCGTGTCACGCCTGTTCGAGGGCACCAAGACCCGCCTGGTTGACACGCGCAAGACCACGCCCAACATGCGCGTGTTCGAGAAGGAGGCCGTCCGCGTGGGCGGCGCGAGCAACCATCGCTACAACCTGTCCGACGGCGTGATGCTGAAGGACAACCACATCGACGCGGCCGGTGGCATCGCGCCTGCCATAGAGGCGGCTCGCTCCTACGCGTCCTTCGTGCGAAAAGTCGAGGTCGAGGTCGAGACCCTCGACCAGGTGCGCGAGGCCGTGTCCGCTGGCGCCGACATCATCATGCTCGACAACATGGACCTGCCTACGATGCGCGAGGCGATGGGCGTCATCGACGGTGCGGCCGAGGTCGAGGTCTCGGGCAACGTCGACGAGGCCAAGGCGGCCACCCTGGTCGACCTTGGCGTGGACATCGTCTCGTCCGGCGCGCTCACGCACTCCGCCCCGATCCTGGATCTGTCCCTCAAGCACCTTACGGTCGACGAGCCCGGCGCCGCGGCGTGCGGACGCTAGCGAGGAGGGGAGGGCTGCATGACGGGGGAAGAGCGTAGGGAGAAGATCGTGGCCCTTCTCGGCGCCGCGGACGGTGCCCTGTCTGGCGGCGACCTTGCCCAGGAGCTTGGCGTGAGCAGGCAGGTCATCGTTCAGGACATCGCCCTTATTCGTCGCGAGGGCGTCGAGATCGACTCGACGCATCGCGGCTACGTCCTGTCCAGGCGCGACGTGCCGCGCCGCGCGTTCAAGGTCCGCCATCGCGAGGACCAGGTGCAGGAGGAGCTCGACCTGATCGTCGACCTGGGCGGAACCGTCGAGGACGTCGTGGTCAACCATCGCACCTACGGTGTGATCAGCGTTCCGCTCAACGTTTCGAGCCGCCGCGACGTCGCCCGCTACCTGGCCGACATCGCGACGAGCAAGTCGACTCCGCTCTCGCGCATCACGTCGGGCTACCACTTCCACCATGTGACGGCCGCCTCGGAGGAGATTCTGGACGAGGTCGCGGCGGCCCTCAAGGAGCACGGCTTTTTGGTCGAGCGCCTTCCCTACGAGGTCAGCTCGGACCTCAACTAGGGCCGGGGAGCTCGCTCTGATTCGCGCTCGTCGAGAGACGTGTGTGGCGTGCTTGGGTAGCTGATGTTTCGACCGTGTCTCGCGTGGTGGAGCTTTTTTCCGTGAGTAGTACACTCGCGTACAACGCAGTCAGTGCGCTGCGTCAGCGCTGTGCGTTTGTATTGGTTAGACCGTCTAAGGAGTAGTAAATGGAGAAGAAGGATATCGACTGGGGTGCACTTTCCTTCGCCTATCAGCCGACCGACTACAGCTACGTATCCAATTACAAGGATGGCGCCTGGGATGAGGGCACTCTAACCACCGACCACAGCATTAGGCTTTCCGAGTGCGCTGGCATTTTCCACTACTGCCAGGAGGTCTTCGAGGGCCTCAAGGCCTATACCACCGAGGACGGCGACATCGTCTGCTTCCGTCCCGACCAGAACGCCAAGCGCATGGCCGACTCCGCACGTCGCATCGTCATGCCCCCCTTCCCCGAGGAGCAGTTCGTCGAGGCCGTCGAGAAGGTCGTCAAGGCCAATGTCGCGTGGGTCCCGCCCTTCGGTAGCGGCGCCACGCTCTACATCCGCCCGCTCATGATCGCAACTGGCAACGTCATCGGCGTCAAGCCCGCTGACGAGTACCAGTTCCGCATCCTCGTCACGCCGGTCGGCGCGTACTACAAGGGCGGTGTCAAGCCCGTCAAGCTGCGGGTCTCCAAGTACGACCGCGCGGCTCCTCACGGTACTGGCAACATCAAGGCCGGCCTGAACTACGCCATGTCCCTGCTGCCTTCCGTCGAGGCGCACGCCCAGGGCTATGCCGACAACATGTTCCTCGACCCCGAGACCCGCACCTATGTCGAGGAGTCCGGCGGCGCCAACTTCCTGTTCGTCGACAAGGACGGCAACCTGGTCGTCCCGCAGTCTCACACCGACTCCATCCTGCCCTCCATCACGCGTCGCTCGCTCGTCGACGTCGCCGAGAAGTACCTCGGCCTCAAGGTCACGCAGCGTCCCGTCCGCTTCGACGAGATTGACCAGTTCACCGAGTGCGGCATGTGCGGCACCGCTGCCGTCATCAGCCCCGTCGGCGAGGTTGACAGCGACGGCAAGAAGATCGTCTACGGCATGGAGCACGTTGGCCCTGTCATGAAGAAGCTTCGCGAGACCCTGACGGGCATCCAGTCCGGCAAGATCGAGGACAAGTTCGGCTGGGTCCACAAGATCGACGTCGAGTAAGTCAGACGGACAAGGCTGTTACGGGACAGCGTTTCACTTGCACGCTGGGGCGAGCGGTGCGCGGGGGCGCATCGCTCGCCTCTTGTTTTTGAGAAGGGATTGCCAAGGGAGGCTGGTCCTCGCCACGGCTTCCTAGCTGCGCGCCGAGAGGAAGATGCCCGCGACGACGAGGGAGCCTCCCAGATGCTGCGGGACCGTGATGGCCTCGCCCAGGATCAGCGCGGATAGGATGAGTCCGAACACGGGGATGAGGTTCGCGAAGGACGCCGCGGTCGAGGCGGGGAGTCCCTTGAGGCTGTGGTTGTACAGGATGAATCCCGCCACCGTGCAGCCAAGGACCAGGTAAGCAAGCGACAGCAGCGCCTCCGGTGCGGGTGTGGCCGTCGGCAGGCCCTCGGTGAGGAGCACGAGGGGCACGAAGCCCAGGGCGCCGAAGAGCGTCTGCCATGCCGTGATGGAGGTGGTCGAGTACTTGCCCAGAAGCGGTCTCATCATGAGGTTGTACACGGCCCAGCAGAGTCCGCCGCCCAGAAGCGCAAGGTCTCCCAGCACGACGTCGCTGCCGCCCGACGAGCTCTCGCCGTAGGCGAGCACGGCGACGCCCACGAAGGCCAGCGCGATGCCTGCGGCCTTGAGGCCGTCGGGACGCGTCCGGTCCCATGCGCTCTCGAGCGCGAGCGTCATGGCCGGGAAGGCTCCGATGATGAGCGAGCTGGTGGATGCCGGGAGCAGCAGCGCCCCGTAGTTCTCGCCCGCGAAGTAGAGCGTCGTGCCCACGATCCCAGTTGCGGCGCAGATGGCCATGTCGCGGCCGCGGGGCCGGTCATGGTCACGCGTGACGGCGAGCATGGCAAGCATGATGACTGCCGCGAGCGAGAAGCGCATGAGTCCCAGCGTGAACGGTCCTATGGACCCGTAGCTGATCTTGCAGGCGATGATCGACCCGCTCCACAGTAGGCAGGCTACGCTTGTCTCTATGAGGTATCGGTTCGTCTTCATGTGCTTCCGTTCGTTTGCTCCTAGGGCATGGCTGTCAGTCGCAAGTATGAAGCATCACGCGTCCCGCCGCAGCATCGCGTTCGCGCCCAGAAGCCTTACGAGTGTGTGTCCACCCTGTTCGAGTGAGGAAAAGCCGTCTACCATGTTTGGAGTTGCCCAGCGTAAGGAGCTTCCATGCCCATAGTGGATGTCCACGTGCACGTCTATCCCGATAAGATTGCCGAGCGAGCGGTCTCCAGCATCGGTCGATTCTATGGCCTTGAGATGGGGCTGCCGGATGGATCGGTCGCGCGCATGCTCGAGGAGGAGCGCGATGCGGGCGTTACCCACAGCGTCATCCACTCCGTCGCGACCAAGGCCTCGAACGTGGAGTCCATCAACGACTTCATTGCCGCGACCTGTCGCGAGAACGACTCCCTCACGGGTTTCATGACGCTCCACCAGGACTATCCAGACCCGCTGGCCGAGGTCGAGCGCGCCTGTGCGATGGGGCTCAAGGGCATCAAGCTCCACCCGGACACGCAGTGCGTCAACATGGATGACCCGAGGCTCATGCACATCTACGAGATAGCGGAGCAGAAGGACCTTCCCGTCCTCATCCACTGCGGCGACTACCGCTACGACTACTCGCACCCGCATCGCCTGGTAACGGTGCTCCATGCCTTCCCGAGGCTCAGGGTTGACGCGGCGCACTTCGGCGGTTGGTCGGTGTTCGACTACGCCCTCGAGTTCCTGGAGAACGAGAACTGCTTCCTGGACATGTCGAGCTCCCAGCATTGGCTGGGGCCGCGCCGCACCCGCGAGCTCTGCGAGGCGTACGGCCCTGACCGCATCCTGTTCGGGTCCGACTTCCCCATGTGGACTCCGGGCTCGGAGCTCTCGCGCTTCCGCTCGCTCGGCTTCTCCCGGGAAGACCTCGACAAGATGCTCTGGCACAACGCGGAGCGCTTCCTGGGGATGGAGATATCGAACTAAGCGCCAACGTCCTTCTCGCCCGGCACTTAGGGCGGGGAAGGTGGGCGTATACTTCTGCCCCGATGGACCGTGGAAGGCGGCGCGCGCCGTGCGTCGTTTGTGGCCGCGGTCGCGATGCGCGCTGAAGGCGCGAGAAGGAGGCCTCTGATGGCACAGAAGATCCAGGGTACCGAGGACCTGTTCGGCGGCTACATGCGCGCCTGGCAGCATATGCAGGACATCGCGCGCGAGCTGTTCGGCGCGTACGGCTTCGACATGATCGAGACGCCGGCGATCGAGCAGGTGGACACCTTCGTCCACGGCATCGGCGAGTCGACCGACGTCGTCCGCAAGGAGATGTTCCGCGTGTTCTCCGGTGCGCTGATGGATCGCCTCCTCGAGTCGGGCAGCGAAAGCGGCCTCAAGGCGAGGCAGCGCATGGCCATGCGTCCTGAGGGGACCGCGGGTGTCGTGCGCGCGGCCGTCGAGAACAACTTCGTCCCGCAGGGCGGCGCTCCCGTCAAGCTGTGGTACGGAGAGGCCATGTTCCGCGGCGAGCGTCCCCAGAAGGGTCGCCTGCGCCAGTTCCACCAGGTCGGCGTCGAGTGGCTGGGCGCACCCGACCCTGCGGCGGACGCCGAGTGCATCATCATGCTGATGGAGTTCTACAAGCGCATGGGCTTCCCGGCCGACAAGCTGTCCCTCCGCATCAACTCGATGGGCGACGCCGCATGCCGCCCCGCGTATCGCGAGGCCGTCCGCAGCTTCATTCTGGACCACAAGGACCAGATGTGCGAGGACTGCCTGGAGCGCGCCGAGATCAACCCGCTGCGCAGCTTCGACTGCAAGAACGACCACTGTCGCGAGGTCATGGCAGATGCGCCGCTTGCCAAGGACAACCTGTGCGAGGAGTGCGATGCTCACTACAAGAAGGTCAAGCAGTACCTGGACGAGGCTGGCGTGAGCTACATCGAGGATCCCACGCTCGTTCGCGGCCTTGACTACTACACCCGCACCGTCTTCGAGGTCGATTGCATCGGTGCCGGCGTCGGCGCCATCGGTGGCGGTGGCCGCTACGACGGCCTGATGGAGCTCGAGGGCGGCAAGCCCACGCCGGGCATCGGATTCGCGGTGGGCTTCGAGCGCATGGCCCTCGCCCTGCAGTCGCTGGGCGTCGACATCGAGGGCTCCGAGCCCGACTGCGTCTATGTCGCCTGCACCTCTGCCAACGAGCGCGACGCGGCATTCACGGCGACGCTCGCGCTGCGCGGAGCTGGCATCCGAACCGAGGCCGACTACCAGGGACGCTCGCTCAAGAGCCAGTTCAAGCAGGCAGACAAGCACAACGCCCGCCTGTGCGTGGTGCTGGGCTCCGACGAGATCGCGGCCGGAACGGCGACCCTGCGCGACATGGAGTCGCACGAGCAGGTGAGCGTCCCGATGGCCGACCTTGTCTCTGAGGTCAGGGCACGCCTGGCCTAGCGCTTTGCCCTAGCGCAAAAGAGAGGCACACGCACTTCTCGCTCGCCCCTCATTCTGCGACGCCCGGGTTCCGCGCTTCGGCGCGCCTGGTCGCGGGTGAGGGGCGAGCTCTCTTTGGAGGGGGCCTTCGCTGGGGCGCCTTCTTGGTCGCGTCGCGCCCGGAGCGTCTTTAAAAAGGGAGCGGCCCGAAGCGCAAGGGGGTGCTTCGGGCCGCAGTCAGGGGTCTTGTCATGTGGCGCCCTGGCGCTATGCCACCAGTCGCTCGGGGGGCGTCTTGTCTGCCGGCGTGAAGCGGCGGGCGTCGTCTCGCTCGTCGAGTCCCAAGATCCTGGCGGACCGGCCGTCCGCAAAGCTGGGATGACGGTGCTGGTAGATGGAAATGACCAGCGTCCACAGGGGGATGAGCACGCTGAGGTAGGCAAACAGGACGCTCTCGATGGGCATGCCCACGAAGGCGATGATGCCGATGCACGACGTCGACCAGGGCACGACGGAGGGGATGATCGCGGCGCTGTTCTCGAGGTCGAGCGCAAGGGCGCTCCCACCGTGCTCGCACTCGTCACAGAGCTGCGCGGTGAGCATGAGGGCGACCACCTGGTCGCAGGCGATGGTGCAGGTCGCAATGCTGGTAAGAAGAACGCTGATGAACGGCGTCGAGTGGCGTGCGATCTTGTTGACGTAGTCGTGCAGGCCGAGCAGCAGGCCCGTTCCGGAGAACAGCCCCGAGTAGGTCGAGGCGACCCCGACGATGGCGATGATGTCGGCCATCGAGATGATTCCTCCGCCGTTGACCATGCGAGCGATGGCGGCGTTGTCGGACGCGTAGCCCATCACGAGGTAGCCGGGAATGCGCTCCAGGGGAACATGCTGGACGAAGATGCAGATCAGGAGGGCAGAAGCCAGGCTGACCAGCATGGTCTTCTTGACGTCCACGCGAGCGATGGAGAGCACAAGAATCAGCACGATCGGAACGATGACGATGGGTGAGAGGTCAAACGAGCTCGCGAAGCTTTCCTGGAACGAAGGGATCATCCCCGAGCCGGCCGCGACGGGGCCCAGCGCGATGTAGATGATGCACGCGGTGACGAACGGTACGATGCCCGTGCGAACCATGCGCTTGACGTTGTCGAAGAGCTGCGTGCGCGTGAGCGTTGCGACGAGTGCGGCTGCCGACGAGAGCGGGGAGCAGCGGTCTCCCACGAAGGCCCCGGCGATGATGGCACCGCCCACCATGGCGGGGTTGGCCTTCATGGCCGTCGCGATGGTCATGCAGATGACGCCGATGGTCGCGGACGAGGCATAGGAGCTTCCGGTGACCATGGACATGAACGAGCAGAGCAGGAACGAGATGATTACCAGCGTCTTGGGGCTGACGAGCTGCGCGGACCAGCAGGTGATGGCTGGAATCGTCCCCGCGACGCGCCACGATGCGGTGAGGGCACCGATGATGATGAAGAACACCAGCACACCGCCGATGGTCTTGACGCCCGAAAGCGCGAGCTTGAGGAGCTTGGCCGGCTTGTGACCGCGGTAGAGGCCGTATCCGCTGAAGAGGAAGAATCCCACGATGAGCGTTGCGAGCAGCGGCGTGTTCAAAACTATGCCTGCTACGAGCAATGCCGCAAAGACTATGAGCACAAGGGACTCGAGCATTTTTGATTTCCACCCCGTCTTCCGGACTATGCCCCGCGCGTGCGCGAACTGACTATCTGACGTCTGTCGCACAAGTAATCTACGGGTGTTGCTGTACTGCGTCCAACTGTTATATTTGATGCAGCCAACAAGATTCGTTTGTAATTAGTGGATATGCATAGTGGCGCTTCTCATAAGGAATGAAATCGCATGAGGTGCTGGATGCATGCGTAAAATGCTCTGTGCATAAGACCGACCGTTCGGGGGAGCCATGAACTTCACCTCTATGGACTACTTTGTGGCGCTGGCAGAGGAGAAGAGCTTCACGCGCGCCGCCGCGAGACTTGCCGTGACGCAGCAGACGCTTTCGGCTCACATCGCCGGCGTCGAGCGAGAGCTGGGCGTCCGCCTGGTCAACCGTCGCGTGCCTCTGACCTTGACGTATGCAGGGCAGGTCTTTTTGGGCTACGCCCAGCGCTTTCGCTCCCAGGAGCGTGCCATGCGCCAGGAGTTCTTGGACATTGCGGGCGACCAGCGCGGCCTTCTGGGCGTGGGGGTTGCCAGCACGCGCGGCCACATGCTCATGCCCCAGGCCATCTCGAGCTTTGGGGCCTCGCATCCCGGGGTCAACGTCCTTCTCCATGAGGACGAGAACGAGGCCCTGGTGTCGCTGCTGCGCGCGGAGAAGCTCGACATGGTCGTGGCCACCGTCCCCCACGACGCGCATGACCTCGAGGTGCACCGCCTCTATCGCGAGCAGGTGGTCCTGCTCGCCCACCAAGACCTGTTGGCTCGGGCTTTGGGGGAGGACGTCGAGGGCGTTCTCGGGCGCGTGGGGCGTACGGGAGACATGAGGCTCCTCGCCAGGCTTCCCTTCATGATGCTGGGCGAGAACGACGAGCCCGGCGACCTTGCCCGGCGCATGTTTGCCAGCTCGGGCGTCGAGCCGACTGTCCGCGTGTACTCCAAGAACTCCGAGACTCTTGTCGACCTGGCGGCCGAGGGGGTTGGTGCGTGCTTCGTGCCGTTCGAGCTCGCGGTGGATTCGATCAAAAAGCACGGCCGTGACCGGCTGAGGATGATCGGCCTGGGCAAGCGTGCCATGATTGACATCGACGTGGCCTGGCGCCGCTCGGACCACGTCTGGAGCGTCGTGAAGGATTTCAACGACGTGCTGGTCGAGCTGTTCTGTCCGCTCCCGCACACCATTCAGGAGGAGCGCGAGCGGCTGACAGCGCGGGGAGGCGAGAAGTGATGGGGCATCTGCTCGAATACGTTGGCTCGAAGGGAGGCGTGGTCTTCTTCGACGTGGTCGCTTCGGGCCCGGCCGTGCGGGCGCTGCGCTCCGTGGGCCTTTCGAAGCCCGGCGCGGCGCGCGTCCTCGCGCAGGGGCGGCTGCGTCGCTCCGATGAGGTGCTTGCGCCGAATGCCTGCGCAGACGCTGGCGATCGGCTGGCCCTGACGCTTGCGACGGCGCCCGAGGCCTTGTCTGCCTCGCGAGTGGACGGCTTGGGAGGGGGTGGCGGGCGCATACCCCGCATCGTCTACCGCGACCGCTTCGTGTGCGCGGTGGACAAGCCCGCAGGCATCCTGGTGCACGGCGACGGCACGGGCGTGCCGACGCTGAGCGACCTGGTGGCCGCCTGGGCACGCTTCGAGGGAATCACGACCAGGGTGCAGGCATTGCAGAGGCTGGACGTCGAGACCACGGGCGTCACGCTCTTCTCGCTCACCGAGGAGTTCCAGCCAGCCTTCGACGAGCTTGTTGCCGGGCATGACATGGGCAAGCGCTACCTTGCCGTCGTGGCTGCCGGCTTCCCAAAGGGCGAGCGCG
Source organism: Olsenella sp. KH1P3 (assembly GCF_900167315.1). Lineage (NCBI taxonomy): Bacteria > Bacillati > Actinomycetota > Coriobacteriia > Coriobacteriales > Atopobiaceae > Olsenella > Olsenella sp. KH1P3. The sequence goes on from NZ_FUWQ01000001.1 coordinate 128,463, forward strand.
TGATTGACTCGCCCATTGGCAGGGACCGACACGATGCCCGCCGCATGCGCGTGAGCGAGGGCGGCAAGCGCGCCGTCACTCGCGTGCGAAAGCTGGGCGAGGAGAACGGACGCTCCCTGGTGCTTGCGTGTCTCGAGACCGGGCGCCGCCATCAGATTCGCGTGCACCTGGCATCGATGGGCTTTCCGATTGCGGGCGACACGCTCTATCGGGGGCCTCGCTCGCGTGATGGGCTCATGCTCCATGCGCTGGAGGAGAGCTTCGTGCATCCCGTGACCGGAGCAGAGGTGCTGGTTCGCAGCGAGTGGCCGCAGCGCTTCGAATCTCGGTTCTCGCGGGCGGAGTTCGGTGCAAAGGTTCATGATGGAGGGGTTCACATCGAACGTTAGCGGGTCCGACCGTCTTGGCGTGGGGGCGCCTTCGTGTTGGGCCATTCGTGCGGCACCTTGCCGTGCCGCGGAGAGGGGTACCTCATGCCCAACACAATGCGAGGCGTCTATACCAATCTCACTGACATTCGGCGCAACGTCTTCAGTGAGGTCGCGAAGATCTGCTATTCGATGGGGCCGGGATCCGGCCGAGACGACTCGAGCTTCGACAAGGAGTTCGACGAGCTCCCCTACAAGATCCTTCCCGGCGACGTGGCCACGTACCGCGAGAGCGTCTTCTTGGAGCGCGCCATCATTGCGGAGCGCATACGCCTGACGATGGGCCTCCCTCTTTCCTCTAACGACCGACCCAGCCGCGTGAGCGAGGGCTTTGCCGAGGCAGAGGAGTCTGACCAGGTCTACTACCAGCCTCCGCTCATCAACGTGATCAAGTTCGCGTGCAACGCCTGTAAGGACAACGTCTACGAGGTGACCAATGCCTGCCAAGGCTGCCTTGCGCATCCGTGTCGCGAGATCTGTCCCAAGAAGGCGATCAGCTTCAAGGACAAGAAGGCCTTCATCGACCAGGATGTCTGCGTGAAGTGCGGGCTGTGCGCCAAGACCTGTCCCTATCACGCCATCCATCACCATGAGCGCCCCTGTGCCGAGGCATGCGGAATGGGCGCCATCCACTCCGACGAGCACGGCCGCGCCGAAATCGACTACAGCAAGTGCGTCAGCTGCGGCCAGTGCCTCATCAACTGCCCGTTCGGCGCAATTGCCGACAAGAGCCAGATCGCACAGGTCATCTGGGCCATCGCGCGCGGCGAGGAGGTCATCGCGGAGGTCGCGCCCGCCTTCGTCGGACAGTTTGGCGCCAAGGTCGATGCGGCCAAGCTGCGCGAGGCCTTCAAGAGCATGGGCTTCAGCGGAGTCGAGGAGGTCGCCCTCGGGGCGGACCTCTGCACCGTCCAGGAGGCGGAGGACTTTCTGGAGGAGGTTCCCGACGAGCTGCCGTTCATGGGCACGTCCTGCTGCCCGGCCTGGTCGCTCATGGCGAAGCTCGAGTTCCCCGAGCATGCCAAGTGCATCAGCATGGCACTCACGCCCATGACGCTGACCGCGCGCCTGATTCGCTCCCAGCATCCCAACGCCAAGATCGTGTTTGTGGGGCCCTGCTCCGCAAAGAAGCTCGAGGCCATGCGCAAGACGGTCCGCTCCGAGGTCGACTTCGTCCTGACGTTCGAGGAGCTTGCGGGCATGATGGCCGCCAAAGGCATCGACTGCGCGGCGCTCTCGGGAGACGACGAGGGCGACTTCGAGGTCGCCTCCGCCGACGCGCGAAACTTCGCCGTCTCGGGTGGCGTCGCCAATGCCGTGGTCAACGCCGTCCACCGCAAGTACCCTGACCGGGAGGTCAAAGTCACCAGCGCCGAGGGGCTCAGGGAGTGCCGCGCGATGATGAAGGATGCGGTCAAGGGCAAGTACCCGGGTTACCTGCTGGAGGGCATGGCCTGCCCGGGAGGCTGCGTCGCCGGTGCGGGCACGCTCGCAGCCATCAACAAGTCGGCCGCCGCGGTGCGGCGCTATGCGAAGGCCTCCCCGCGCGAGAATGCCACCGACAACTCGTACCGCATGCTCCTGCCGATGCTCACGGAGGGCTTCACGAGGCAAGACGAGGACCGCGAGGTCGCGGAGTCCCTGGCCGCGACCACCGGTGAGGATGCGGAGGCCAAGGGGGCTGCGGCAGAGGAGCCGAAGCGCCCGTAGGTCGGGCCATAGACGGGGGGCTAGTAGAGGAGAAGGGCCTCGGCCAGATCGTTGATGTCGTCCACGATGGTGGTGGCACCGCTGGCGGTGAGCTCTCGCCTGCTGCGGAAGCCCCACGAGACGGAGAGGCAGTCGATGCCAGCGTTGCGTGCGGTGTCTATGTCGACCTCCGAGTCGCCGATGTAGACGACGTCCTTGGGCGCAAGCTCCAGCTCGCGCATGACCGCGTTGACGGTGTCGGGGGCGGGCTTGCGACGAACGTCCTGTCGCTCTCCCACGACGGCGTCGAAGATGCCGGGGAAGTACTTCTCCACGAGGGCCTGTACGGCGAAGTCTCCCTTGTTCGAGACGACGGCGCGGCGTATTCCCTCGCCGGAAAGCACGTCGAGCAGCTCGACGATGCCGTCATAGGGCGCGGTGTGGTCGGCGCCGTGAAGGGCATAGTAGTCCTTGAACTCGGCGAGGACGCGGTCTTCGAGCTCGGATGCCGTCCCTTCGGGGCACGAGAGGTGAATCAGCGCCTGCATGCCGTTTCCCAGGAAGGAGCGGATCTCGTCCCGGGAGCGGATGGGCATGCCGTGCAGGGCGAGGGTGTGGTTGACCGACGCGTGAAGGTCCTCAAGCGTGTTGAGGAGCGTCCCGTCCAAATCGAAGATTGCTGCCCTGTAAGCCATGCCCATGCCTCTCTCGTGTATGTGGAGAAAAGCCTAGCACGGGGCGGGTGGCCCGACGGGGAAGCCCACATACCCACCATCGCTTTCGCGCCGCGCAAACGCCTTCTTGCGCCGCGGCGTGTGGATACCGCGCCGAGCCGTCCGCACGGGTCTCAGGCTGCTATTATGTGAGACCGCGCGACTCCGCGGTCTACGGCGGCGCGCAATCATCTGCTAGTCCGCCCGTCACGGCACGGGGCGGAAGACGAGAGGAAAGAAATGCCTTTTAGCATGCACACGCACACCTGTGGCGAGCTCCGCCGCGGGGACATCGGCACCGAGGTCACCCTTACCGGCTGGGTCTGGCGCCGCCGCGACCACGGCAGCCTGATCTTCGTCGACCTCCGCGACCGTGCGGGCTTCACGCAGCTCCAGTTCGATCCCGACGTGTGCGAGGAGGAGGCATTCCGCGCGGCCGAGACCATGCGCACAGAGTGGCCGATCCTCGTAAGGGGCGTCGTGTGCCCGCGCCCTGACGACCAGATCAACGAGTCGATGGTGACCGGCGAGATTGAGGTCCACGTCAAGTCGATGGAGATCCTGAACACCTCCAAGACGCCTGCGTTCCAGATCGAGGACCACGTCGAGGTCTCCGAGGACATCCGTCTTCGCTATCGCTACCTCGACATCCGTCGCCCCAAGATGATGGACAACCTCAAGCTGCGCTCCGACTTCACCTTCGCGCTGCGCCAGGCCCTGCATGACCGCCTGTTCATGGAGGTCGAGACGCCGGCGCTGTTCAAGTCGACCCCCGAGGGCGCCCGCGACTTCATCGTCCCGTCCCGTCTGCAGCCAGGCCGCTTCTACGCGCTGCCCCAGTCGCCGCAGCTCCTCAAGCAGCTCCTGATGGTCGGCGGTGTCGAGCGCTATTACCAGGTCGCCAAGTGCTTCCGCGACGAGGACCTTCGCGCTGACCGCCAGCCCGAGTTCACCCAGGTCGACGTCGAGATGTCCTTTGTCGACCAGGACGACGTCATGGGTGCCCTCGAGGACGTCCTGCATGAGGCCCTGGGCAAGATGGGCGTCGACATGCCCACGCCCCTGCGCCGCATGCAGTACTGGGACGCCATGGACACCTATGGCTCCGACAAGCCCGACACCCGCTACGGCATGGAGCTCCACGACGTGACCTCGATCTTCTCGAAGTCCCAGTTCAAGCTCTTCGCCGGCGCGGCGGCCGACCCCAACATGTACATCAAGGCCATCAACGCCAAGGGCGCCGGCACCTGGGCCCGCTCCAAGATCGACAAGCTCGGCGACGTCGCCAAGACCTTCGGCGCCAAGGGCCTCGCCTACGTCGCGTTCCGCGAGGACGGCAGCGTCACCAGCCCGATCGTCAAGTTCTTCTCGGATGAGGAGATGGAAGGCCTGCGCGCCGAGATGGGCGTGGAGCCTGGCGACCTCGTGCTGTTCGCGGTCGAGTCCCGCCTGAAGTGCGACGAGATCCTGGGCGGCATGCGCAGCCACATGGCAGACGTCCTGGACGTCAAGCGCGAGGGCCACGACTTCCTGTGGGTCGTCAACTTCCCGCTGCTCCACTGGGACGAGGAGACCCAGCGCTACGAGGCCGAGCACCAGCCCTTCACGCTTCCCACCGAGACCGATCCTAAGAAGATCATGGAGCATCCGCTCGAGGTCGGCTCCTACACCTACGACTTCGTCATGGACGGCTTCGAGGCCGGCGGTGGCGGAATGCGCATCCACAACGCCGAGATGCAGATGGCCATCCTCAAGATGCTGGGCTTCTCGGAGGAGAGCGCCAAGGAGCAGTTCGGCTTCGTCATGGAGGCGCTCGAGTTCGGTGCGCCTCCCATGGGCGGCTTCGCCCTGGGCCTCGACCGCGTCTGCATGCTGCTGGCCGGCGCGGACTCCATCCGCGAGGTCATGGCGTTCCCCAAGACCACGTCTGGCTCCGACCTCATGAGCGACGCGCCTTCCGTCGTGTCGCCCGCGCAGCTCAAGGAGGTTGCGCTGAGCACGCTCCAGTAGACGGGCCCGCGCCGCCTGCATTTGAGTTGCGGCAATGGACGACGCCCAACCGAGCCCCTCGAGACGACGAGTCCCGAGGGGCTTTTTCCTGCGCGCCCGCTCCTCCGCGATCGATGCCGCAGGGCGGACGGTCGATTGAGGTTCCGCCAGGTCGCGGATATCATGTGGGCAATGTGGCGACGGCGGGGGGAGGAGCGCGATGGGTTCCGACGGACTTGACGAGCAGAAGGGCGCCGGTCGAACGGTCCCGCGCGTTGTGCTGGTCCTGGGCACCCTTGCCTGCCTTGCGGCTCTCGCTCTGGTCGCGTGGGGATTCGCGCTGGGCCTGCGGCCGAGCCGGGACGTGCAGGCGCCCTCTGGCGAGCAGGTCGCCACGGTCTGCGAGGCCTCGCTCGCTGACGGGCCCGGCGTCGACATCAGCCTGACCATGGTGGGGGACGTGCTGATGCATGAGGGCGTCTACACCACGGGCATCCAGAGCGACGGCAGCTACAACTACGATCATCTCTTCGCCAACGTCGCCCCTCAGCTGGTGGGGCAGGACATCAAGGTGCTCAACCAGGAGACCCCTCTGGGCGGAGACGTTGCTCCACTTTCTGGATACCCCTGCTTCAACGGTCCGCAGGAGGTGGGCGACGCCGAGGCGCGGGTGGGCTTCAACGTCATCCTCAAGGCGTCCAACCACGCCATGGACTCCGGCTATCCGGCCCTCTCTTCCGAGCTGCGCTTCTGGAGCCAGAGGCATCCCGACGTCGCGGTCATCGGGGCGGCTGACCCAGATTCGGGCCAGGCGCCAGATGGCGTGCGCATCTTTCGCAAGGACGGCTTCAGCGTGGCGCTGCTGAACTACACCTACTCGCTCAACGGCATTCCCGACCCAAAGGGATCGGTCTCGATGCTGGAGGAGGGGCACGTGCGCTCCACGATGGCCTACGCTCGCGAGCACGCCGACATGGTCGTCGTCTTTCCGCACTGGGGCACCGAGTATCAGACGGAGCCCACCCAGGAGCAGCGCCGGTGGGAGAAGGTCTTTGCGGACTGCGGTGCGGACGTCATCATCGGCGCGCACCCTCACGTGCTTGAGCCCGTCGAGACGTTCCAGACCGCGCACGGCATGCGGGGGGTCTGCTTCTTCTCGCTCGGAAACTTCGTGAGCACGCAGGAGGACGGCAACCGCCAGGTGGGTGGACTTGCCAGGGTGGTGCTTCACAAGGACGCCGACGGGGCTTGCCGGGTTGCCTCCTATGAGCTTCGGCCACTGGTCACGCACCGGGGCCGTGGGACGAGCATGACGACGTACCTGCTGTCGGACTACACCGACGACCTTGCGGCGAGCGCGGGATCGATCTGCACGCCCGAATGGGTTCGGGACTACGTAGCCTCCGTCTTAGGGGACGGCTACGACCGAGAGGCCTGCGCGCTTCGCGTCGAGCTGTAGGTGACATCGTCTTGCTCGGTCGCCTGAGCGTTCGAAAATGAGCTAGAAAACTGCAGTTCAGGGGTCCATGCTGGTTCAATTGGCGAAACTTGCTAACAGATTGCACGTATCTGTCTAACAGATTGCACGTATCTGTAACACTTCGCGATGTATCCTAAGAAAACCGGGACTTCGGTCCCACACCATCTTTCCTGTCGTTTTGCGGGGGAGATGCGACCGTAAAAAGACGATAGGAGGATGCATGTATTGCAAGAAGTGCGGGGCGCAGATCGCGGACGATTCCCAGTTCTGCCCCAGCTGCGGCACCAAGGTCGACGCGGTTGCCGCCGCAGACGCTCCCGCTGCACCCAGCCCCGTTACTGGTAGCGAGACTGCCCCGGAGACGTCGCAGGCGCCTGCCGACGAGGTGGCCCCCGTTGTGGTTCCCGCTCCCGTTTCGCCCGTAGAGTCCGACGCCGCCCAGCCTGCGACCGAGGTCGCGCAGCCCTTCTCGCCTGCGCCCGAGCAACCGACCGAGGTTCAGCCGACGACCGTCCAGCCGACGACCGTCCAGCCGACGACCGTCCAGCCGACCCCGCAGCCCGCTCCCGGCGCGCCCGTTCCCCCTGTCCCCGGTGCTCCCGTGCCCCCGGCAGGTCAGGTGAACCCCGGCCAGGTGCCCGCTCCCGGTCAGATTCCCCTGAGCAGCGAGCCCAAGAAGGGCAACGGCAAGAAGATCGCCATCATCGTGGGAATCGTCGCCGTGCTGGCCATCCTGCTGTACATGGCGTTCGGCAGGCCCAAGGACACCTACTCGAGCAACGGCACGTCTGACCCCGGCCTCACCAAGATCGAGGACTCCATCGGCGACGACGACAGCAAGAGCGACTCGAAGTCGGACACCAAGACCGACACCAAGACCGACACCAAGACCGACACGAAGACGCCTGCGACCGCTGATCCCATCGTCTCCACCTGGAACATCACGGCCATCATGAACGACGGCGATGTCACCGAGACCCCCGATTCCATGATCGGCGACTCCTATCTGAAGTTCGACGCCGACAACACCGTTTACATGTACATCGGTGACGAGGGGCACCACGGCACCTGGTCCGTCGAGACCAACGACGAGAGTGGCACCACCTACACACTCGACTTCGGCGACGGCTACAAGAAGCTCTATGCCTTCTTCAACGAGGATGACACCACCGACGAGAACCTCTACGTCATGATCGAGGGCGACTCCGACTCTGGTCTGCGCTGCGTCAACGCAAACAGCGAGTCGTAAGCACGAGCTTACATAGCTCTCGCAAGGCAAGGCTGAGGCGGGGCGGGCCACATGGCTCGCCCCGCCTTCTTTTGTGGCGGCCCGCCGTCCCCATGCTGTCCTCGGTGCTTTTCCCGAACTTGAGGAGCTAGGAGGACGACGCCTCCGGAGTCTTCCCAGACGCGCCTCAAGCGGTCGTGCACGTGTTTCTACCTGCGATTAGAAGCTTGGTGGATTGAGGCGGATGCGCACGTACTGGACGATCAGCAGCGCCAGCAGGACGACCATGACCGTCACGTAGGCCCAGACGGCCCCATCGAATCCCATCGTGTTGATCAGCAGCAGCGAGGCGAGCGTCACGTAGCCAAAGCCGATGCCGTAGGCACCCGTGGCCTTCTGCTGCTGGCGCAGGACCGTGATGATCTGATAGAGGAAGTCGATGACCGCCGAGAGGCCTCCGGCGACGATCATCAGGTATTGGGCGTTGCGATACGGCTCAAAGCTGGTGCCGTAGAGAAGACCCGTAAGCGGGATGCCGATGACAGCGGCAACGACGAGGGAGGCTGCCGTGTAGATTGCGGTGCCCAGCACCACGGCGATGACTATGAGGTCGAAGCGCTTGCGGTGGTTGGGGTCCGCCCAGATCTTCGCGAGGCGCACGAGCTGGGGCTTGTACGCGAGGCTCACGACGATCAGGATGCTCTGCGCGGGGAAGTAGATGGCGTTGAAGAAGAGCTGGCTGTCGTAGCCCAGGCTGCCCTCCATCACGAACTTGGGCATCGCCTCGATGAGCGCGAAGAGGAATTGGGCCAGAAACGCGGGGAAGCACTCCCTGAACACCTCGACGATCTCGGTGAGGTCCCAGTTGCGCGAACGGGGCGTCTCGAAGAGAGTAAGGGGAATGGTTACCAGCGCCAGCGAGGCCAGCGAGGCGACTGCCATCGCGACGCTTGCGGTGGGCACGCTGTGGGTGACCAGCAGGGCAAAGGAGAAGATCACGATGACCGCCGCCGAGCGGACGATCTGCGAGACGCCTGCGAGGTAGAGCTTGTCGAACTGCTGGAGCCTGCCCTCGTAGACGTCGGCGAGGGCGTCGACCATGCGGAATGCGAACGTGCCAGCGCAGATGACGAGCATTTCTCCGCCATAGCCGCGCAGCCTGCAGTACAGGTAGCCCACGCCGAGCATGAGCGCGCACGAGGCGAAGCGCTGGATGCAGTAGGACGAGAAGGAGTCCATCTCGTCGATGTCGGACACTTGGAACGTGCGGACGCCGTAGTTGCCGATGAACTGCAGGAGGTTCGCGATGACGAAGGCCATGGAGAACATGCCCGCGCGCTCGGCTCCGACAAGTTGGGTCGCGACGATCGTGAGGATGGGGAAGAGGGCGCCCCAGACGCCGGAGCCCAGCGAGTTGTACAGGTAGTCGCGCTTGGTGTTGTGGGCACTGTACTGCGCGGTCTGGTTTGCGAGTGACCCTGAGTAGACGGCGCCGATCAGTCGGTCCCACCAGTGGTTGACCAGGCGCGTAAGCGCTCCGGTCTGCCCGGGGGACTGCCGTCCTGCCTCCGTCTGCGCGCGCAGGCGAGCCTCGCGCAGGTTGTCGGCGGGACTCGGCGTGTGAAGGGGCGCGTGACGGCGCGCGTTGGCTCCGAGCGCGCCGTTCAGCTGGTCAAGAGGATTTCTCATACTGCTCCTGCAGACTGTTTGACTGTGGTCGGGCTTCCGCCGAGCGGGATGCCGGCGGTCAGGCACTTCTCTGCATTTTAGTGTTCATGACAGCGTCGCTCCGCGTGGTTGCGACGCTGCGTAATAATGCCTTGCTTCTGTTTGCATCCGGTGAAATCTGGGTTTCATCCATGTGCCGAAGAGGTGGTGGCGTTTTTGCACGGGTATGGTAAAAGAGCTAATTCTCTGCGAAAACGATATGCCCTGGGGCATGGCGCGAAGGAGGCATTGTGTCTGAGGTCGAACGACTGACGGACGAGGTTAAGGGCAAGGCCGACGATAAGGCGGGGCTTGCGCGAGAAGAGATCGAGAACGCGATGAAGCGCTCCGCGGCGGAGACGACACTCTCTGAGTTCGACATCCCCGACGGCCTGAAGGAGAACATGACGCTCTTCCTGCGTCTGACCCGCAAGGTCATCGGCGAATACGATGAGGAGCTCTGCGACACCTTCGATGCGCTCCTGGCTGACGCCATCATGGCCAACCTCGACGAGGATGACCAGACCGACGAGGAGGTCGCAGCCTTCTCGGAGGCCGTCAAGATCATTGACGACCTTCCCGTCGAGCGCGCAACACTGCTCATGAGGGGCTTTGCCACGTACTTCCACCTGGCCAACATCTGCGAGGAGAACTACCGCGTAACCTCGCTGCGCCAGCGCGAGGAGGTCGTCCCCACCAATGCGGACTCCGACCCGATCAACGACATCACGGTCGCGTATCGCCAGCTCGTCGACGAGTGCGGCAGGGGCAAGGCGATCGCACTTCTCAACCGGCTCGAGTTCCACCCCGTCTTCACCGCGCACCCCACGGAGGCACGTCGCAAGGCCGTCGAGGGCAAGATCCGCCGCATTTCGGCCCTGCTCGAGCAGCGACCGCTGCTGGCTGGCGTCTCTCTTGCCGAGAACGAGCGCCGCATGCTTCAGGAGATCGATGCGCTGTTCCGCACCTCGCCAATCGCCCATAAGAAGCCGACGCCCGTCGAGGAGGCCGACACCATCCTCGACATCTTCGACAACACCTTGTTCGAGATGGTTCCCGAGGTCTACCGTCGCTTTGACGACTGGGAGCTGGGCGAGAAGGCCGGCACCGTGCCGCCCGTCTGCCCCGCGTTCTTCCACCCCGGAAGCTGGATCGGCTCCGACCGCGACGGCAACCCTAACGTAACCGCCAAGGTCTCGCGCAAGGTGGCCGAGAAGTTCCGCACGCACATGCTCGAGACCCTTGCCGAGGCCACGCACGCCGTCGGCCGCAACATCACGCTCGACACCGAGTCCACGCCTGCCTCTGACCAGCTCCTCAACCTCTGGAGCCACCAGGTCGAGATGAGCGAGGTTATCAGCGCTCACGCCATGGAGATCTCCGCGCAGGAGACCCACCGCGCCGTCATGCTCGTTATTTCCGAGCGTCTGAAGGCGACCGTCAACCGCACCGCGGACCTCATGTACAACTCTGCCGAGGATTACATCGAGGACCTCAAGGTCGTCCAGCGTTCCCTTGCCGCCGCGGGCGCGGTCCGCACCGCCTACGGTCCGGTCCAACGCCTGATCTGGCAGGCCCAGACCTTCGGCTTCCACATGGTCGAGATGGAGTTCCGTCAGCACTCCGTCGTCCACTCCCGCGCACTCGCCGACATTCGCGAGCACGGCCGCTGGGGCGAGAGGGGAGAGCTGCAGCCCATGACCCGTGAGGTGCTCGACACCTTCCGCGCCATCGGATCCATCCAGCGCAAGAACGGCGTAAAGGCCGCCCGTCGCTACATCATCTCGTTCACCAAGAGCGCCCAGAACGTCGCGGACGTCTACGAGCTCGCGCACCTAGCGTTCGCGCACGAGGCGGACGTCCCCGTACTCGACGTCATCCCCCTGTTCGAGCAGGTGGAGGACCTCGAGAACTCCGTGGACACGCTCAACGAGGTCATCAAGCTCCCCCAGGTCCAGCGTCGTCTTGCCGAGACCGGTCGTAGGCTCGAGGTCATGCTCGGCTACTCCGACTCCTCCAAGGACGCCGGCCCCACCTCGGCGACCCTCGTCCTGCACGCTGCCCAGGAGCGCATCGCAAAGTGGGCGGAGGAGAACAACATCGACCTCGTGCTGATGCATGGCCGCGGAGGCGCCGTCGGCCGTGGTGGCGGCCCCGCAAACCGCGCCGTCCTCTCGCAGCCCAAGGGCTCCGTCAACTGCCGCTTCAAGCTGACCGAGCAGGGCGAGGTCATCTTCGCGCGTTACGGCGACCCCACGCTGGCGCGTCGTCACATCGAGTCCGTCGCCGGTGCGACCCTGCTGCAGTCCGCGCCGTCGATCGAGTACGTCAACACCGAGACCATCGACAAGTTCTCTGACATCTCGACCGCGCTCGACAAGTACTCTCGCGAGCGTTACCTCGACCTGCTCAACACCGACGGCTTTGCAGAGTGGTTCAGCTTCGTCACGCCTCTGACCGAGATCGGCCTCATGCCCATCGGCTCGCGTCCCGCCAAGCGTGGCCTGGGTGCCAAGTCGCTTGACGACCTGCGCACCATCCCCTGGATCTTCTCCTGGTCCCAGGCGCGCACCAACCTTGCCGCCTGGTACGGTCTGGGCACCGCCTGCGAGAAGTTCGGCGACCTCGATCGCCTCCAGGAGGCCTACAAGGAGTGGCCGCTCTTTACGACCTTCGTCGACAACATCGAGATGTCTATCTCCAAGACCGACGACCGCATCGCCGAGATGTTCCTCTCGCTGGGCGACCGCGAGGACCTCAACAAGAAGGTTCTCGACGAGATGCGTCTGACGCGCAAGTGGGTGCTTGCCATCACGGGCAACAACTGGCCGCTCGAGCACCGTCGCGTGCTCGGTCCCGTCATTCACATGCGTCTGCCGTTCGTGAACGTCCTGTCCATTGCACAGGCCCGTGCGCTGCAGGCCGTCCGCACTCGCGGTGACAAGCTCACTCCCGAGGAGCGCGAGCGCTTCATCTACCTCATCCTGTGCACCGTGTCCGGCGTTGCCGCCGGCCTCCAGAACACCGGGTGATTTGCGCCCGGCGTCTTTCGGCTTCACGCATTTGCTTATGGCCCGCGTCGCCCTTTGGTGGCGCGGGCCGCTTTTGTGCCTGGGGCGCGAACGGCATCTCGCCTGCCTTTGGATCACTCGTTCGTGCGGAAAAATTAATTAGTGAAAAATGCAGCAATTGGCTTCATTAATAGTTAGCTTTGGTGTACAACTGTATCGAAGTTAGTTCACGTAAACTAACTTATGCTACTTTATCAGGCAAAAGCGTCGTTATCGGGAGGTTCATGATGGAAAGCGTAATGGAGGGCAGCCGTGCTGCCGTCGCGGGTGCGCAGGCTCTCCGTTCCGGCGCGCAGCTTCCGCTCTCAATGGTGGGCGAGGGCGAAACCGTCCAGGTGGCCAAGGTGCGTGGGACGCAGGAGGTCCGCCAGCACATGGCAGAGCTTGGCTTCGTTCCCGGAGCCACGGTCAAGGTCATCTCGCGCGTCAGCGGAGACGTACTCGTTAGCGTCAAAGGTTCCACGCTAGGCCTCAACCGCTCCACGGCCATGAAGGTCGTTACCTGCTAGCTGCCTTGACGCAACACTTGGGTTTTGTAACTGCCGGACTTCGGCATGGTTTTGAAAGGGGATTTATGTCAACGCTTAAGGACGTCAAGGTGGGTGAGAAGTGCGTCGTGTCCAAGCTCACGGGGGAGGGTGCGATCAAGCGCCGCATCATGGACATGGGGCTCACCAAGAACACCGAGGTCCTGGTTCACAAGGTCGCGCCGCTGGGCGACCCCATCGAGGTCACGGTCCGCGGCTACGAGCTTTCGCTTCGCAAGGATGAGGCTCAGTGCATCGAGGTGAGGGACGTCGCCGTAGCCTAGGCGACACGCCTCTCTTTTTTTGAAAAGAGAGTTACCTATACCTAACAAATCGTGGTTTAGCTGCGATTCTGCAATGAAACACAACGTTTCAAGGAAGGTTTTGATGGCAGACAAGACTTACATCGCCCTTGCCGGCAACCCCAACTGCGGCAAGACGACGCTGTTCAACGAGCTTACCGGCTCCAATGGTTACGTCGGCAACTGGCCTGGCGTTACCGTCGAGAAGAAGCAGGCTGACTGGAAGAAAGACAAGGGCATCGCCCTCGTCGATCTTCCCGGCATCTATTCCCTCTCCCCGTATTCCCCCGAGGAGGTCGTCTCGCGTGACTTCCTCGTCGACGACCGTCCCGACGCCGTCGTCGACCTGATCGACGTCACGAACCTCGAGCGCAACCTCTATCTCACCACTCAGGTTCTCGAGGCCGGCCGCCCCGTCGTCGTCGGTCTTAACATGTGCGACCTTCTCAAGGAGCGCGGCGACACCATCGACAGCAAGAAGCTCTCGAAGATGCTCGGTGCACCCGTGGTCGAGGTCTCCGCGCTTCGAAACAGCAACCTCGACAAGCTCATGGACGAGGCTCTGAGCGCTGCCAGGAAGGGCGTCTCGACCAAGGGCGCCCCGTGCTTCTCCGCAGAGGTCGAGGATGCGCTCTCCCAGATCAAGGCGATCGTCGGTTCCGTCGCGTCCGCCGAGCTCTCCCGCTGGTATTCCATCAAGGTGTTCGAGCGCGACGCCGAGGCCATCAAGTCGCTTGGCCTCAGCAGCAAGCAACTTGCGGAGGCCGAGAAGGTAATCGCTAAGGTCGAGGTCGACCGAGACGACGACTCCGAGTCCATCATCACCTCCGACCGCTACGACTGGATCGCCACGGTCATGGACGCCTGCGTCGTCAAGGCGCCCAAGAAGCTTACCGTGTCCCAGAAGATCGACCGTGTCGTTACCAACCGTTGGCTGGGCCTCCCCATCTTCGTTGCGGTCATGATCCTCGTCTACTACATCGCCATCTCCACCGTCGGCACCGCAGGCACCGATTGGGTCAACGACAACCTCTTCTCGGACGGCTTCTTCATCAACGGCGCCTCCCAGCAGCAGTTTGATGCCGACACCGAGGCCTGGGGTGAGAACTACTACGGTGACCAGATCGATGCGTATCTTGAGGCCGCAGACGAGAAGGGCGTGGACACCGAGGGCGTCGCCGAGGCCATCGAGGCCGGCGAGACCGACTCTGACGTCGTCACTACCTTCGAAGACAACGCCAGGGCAGCTGGTGTCGTCGCGACCGATGTCGCATGCCACGACGAGGACGGCAACTTCCTCGACGCGGACGGCGAGGCAATCACGGAGGAGGATGCCGACGGCAACCCCATCCTTGCTGACGGCCAGGAGCTCCAGACCATTGACTCCGTAGACGCAGACGCGTTTGCGACGGCTGTGGACAACCCTGCCCCCGACGGACACGACTACGACGGCTTCGTGGACTCCATCCCCAATGCCGCGACGAATGCCCTGACCGCCGCGGGTGCTTCTCCCATGGTCATCTCGCTCGTCGTTGACGGCATCATCGGCGGCGTCGGTTCCGTCCTGGGCTTCATCCCCCAGATGTTTGTCCTGTTCGTGATGCTCTGCTTCCTCGAGGACTGCGGCTACATGAGCCGTGTCGCCTTCGTCATGGACCGCGTGTTCCGTCCCTTCGGACTCTCCGGCAAGTCCTTCATCCCGATGATCGTCTCCTCGGGCTGCGGCGTCCCGGGCGTCCTTGCGACCAAGACCATCGAGAACGAGCGCGACCGTCGCATGACCGCCATGCTCACCACCATGATTCCCTGCGGCGCCAAGCTTCCCATCATCGCGCTTGTCATGGGCGTTCTCGCTGGTGGCTCTGACATGTGGTGGGTCGCCCCGATGTTCTACTTCATGGGCGTTGCCGCCATCATCGTCTCGGCCGTCATGCTCAAGAAGACCAAGCCCTTCCAGGGCGAGCCCGTTCCGTTCGTCATGGAGCTTCCTGACTACCACTTCCCGGCAATTCGCTCCTGGGCCCTGCACGTGTGGGAGCGCGTCTGGTCCTACATCAGGAAGGCCGGCACCATCATCTTCGCCGCTGCGGTCGGCATCTGGTTCCTCTCCAACTTCGGCGTATCCGGCTGGGAGGGCGGCTCCAACACCTTCGGCTACCTGCCCGCCATGGACGGTGCCCCCGACGCCGTGATGGACTTCTCGCTGCTCGCTGGCATTGGTGGCGTCCTGAGCTTCATCTTCGCGCCCCTCGGCTTTGGCAACTGGCAGGCCGTTGCCTCCACCATCTCCGCCCTTATCGCCAAGGAGAACCTCGTCTCCACCTTCGGCGTTCTCTATGGCCTTGGCGATGCGACCGAGAATTCGGTCAACATGTGGAACGGCTTTGCCGGCATGTTCACCGTCGGTGGCGTGGTCCACATCGGTTCCATGTGCGCGTTCGTTGCCTTCAACATGCTCTGCGCCCCCTGCTTCGCCGCAATGGGCACGATTCGCCGCCAGATGGACAGCGGCAAGTGGACTGCCTTCGCCATCGCCTTCGAGTGCGTGTTCGGCTGGGTCATCGGCCTCATGATTAACCAGTTCTACGAGCTGATCGTCTTCGGCAACTTCGGCTTCTGGACCATCGTGGCATTCGTCATCCTGGCGGCCATGCTCTTCCAGGTGTTCCGTCCCATGCCCAAGTGGGAGAAGGCTGACAGCAAGATTCTGAGCTCGCTTGCCCATCAGGCCTAGCAATTCTGGGGGGTACCCGGTCTCTGCGGCCGGGCACCTTCCGCCTTGCCGTTCTATCGACTATCGAGAGGAGCGCTCATGCCTGAGCTTGAGTCCATAGGCATCGCCGTGGCGGTTGCGAGCTCCTGCGTAGCCCTACGTGACATCCTGCGTCACGGGAAAGTGACGAGGTAGCTTCACCTGCCCAATCCGCGAACCATCCTCTCCGTGGGCCCCGCTTGCGCGGGGCCCCTTGTTTTGCGGAGAAGGCGCACTGTTCTCAAGATAAAGTAAGATACGGCTAACTAATGGGTATTGATAGGGTGGAGGCACCTTTTCTGGGATCCTCCGCCTACCACTGCATCGACCCGTCGCGCTTGCGACGGCAGGGAAATACTGGGGGGGATGACATGGGAGACACCATCACAACGACGGCCGTGGGTCTGGCCATTCCCTTTGCGGGGACGACGCTTGGCGCGGCCATGGTCTTCTTCATGAGAAGACAGCTGGGGAGGACGGTCAACAAGGCCCTGACGGGTTTTGCCGCTGGCGTGATGGTCGCGGCCTCGATCTGGAGTCTGATAGCGCCTGCGCTCGAGGAGTCCGTCGGCATGGGGCACATGGCATGGCTGCCCGCCTTTGCGGGCTTTTGGCTCGGCGTTCTCTTCCTGCTCCTACTCGATAGCCTCATGCCTCACCTGCACCTGGGGGAGACCGACACCGAGCCCGAGGGAATGCGATCCAGGCTCGAGAGGACGACCCTGATGGTTCTGGCCGTCACCATACACAACATTCCCGAGGGAATGGCCGTTGGGGTGGTGTATGCGGGCCTCATGTCCGGCAACACGAGCCTGACCGTTGCCGGTGCGATGGCTCTGTCCATCGGCATTGCCATCCAGAACTTTCCGGAGGGGGCTATCATCTCGATGCCGCTGAGGGCAGAGGGGGCGTCGAGGTCCAAGGCGTTTCTTGGCGGCTTTCTGTCGGGTGTCGTCGAGCCCGTCGGGGCCGTCGTCACTATCTCTGCGGCGAGCCAGCTCGTGCCGTTGATGCCCTATCTCTTGAGCTTCGCCGCGGGCGCCATGATGTATGTGGTGGTCGAGGAGCTCATTCCCGAGATGAGCGAGGGACGCCACAGCAACGTGGGCGTCATCGCGTTCTCGCTCGGCTTCACCGTCATGATGGCGCTCGACGTCGGGCTGGGCTAGGGACTTGCCGCCTGGTCGATTGGCTGCTGGTCGGGAGATGGGCCTAGCGCTGTCCGTTTCGCCACTGGCGCGGGGAGACCCCGACCTTCTCCTTGAACATCTTTGTGAAGCTTGAGGTGTGCTGGTAGCCCACCATGCGGGCGATCTCCGCGACGGGCCTGTTCGATCGCTCGAGCATTGACTCCGCCTGCCTGAGCCTTTGAACGGCCAGGTATTCGTGGATGCCCAGTCCCGTTTCCCTCTTGAAGCGCGAGCAGAGCGCAGCGCGGCTCAGGTAGAACCTCGAGGCGAGGTCGTCGATGCTGGGCGGGTCCGCAAGCGACTCCAGCAGGATAGTGCTCACGCGGTCGGAGACCTTCTCGTCACTTTCCGGGTCGTCACGGTGCTTGTCTTCGAGGAAGGTCACGAGGTCGTAGATCATCTCGAGCGCCTTTGCGCGGTACTGGAGCCTCCCGACGTCGCTCAAGGTGCCCGAGGGTGTGATGGACCTTATCGTAGAGCGCAGCTCGAGCGCCGCGTTGAGGTTTAGACCACTCGCGAAGGAGGAGTCGAGCAGCCTGACGCGCTCCTTGTCGAGACCTATCTTCTCGAAGGAGCCATCAAGGAGGTAGAGGCTGCAGCTGCAGTGGAGCGAACCCGCCTCAAGCTGGTACTCGTAAGTCGAGGGCTCGATGTGCAGCCCCATGATGTTCTCGTCCAACAGGTGTCGCATGGGGAAGATCGAGTTGGGCTGCGTCTTCGAGTAGCCCTTGCCTGCGAGCTCGGCATCTCCGCGTCCCATGCTCGCAAGAACCGAATAGGGCGTCCCCGGCGACTCGACGAGCTCCATGGGGCGATTGCACTGTATACGAAGCTGGGAGAGCATTGCGGTCTCGCCCAGCTGGGTCGCCCAAAACCACCCGCGACCAAGCTCGTTGTCAATGTAGGCCGCAACGCCGGTCTTCGCCGAAAGGGGACGGGCGCCAAACTGCTCGAGCTGGGGGTAGACAAGACTGCTGAACTTTTCCGAAAGCCCCGAGAAGGCACCTGCTAACTCTGGGTCCACAAATACCACTTTGCCTTTCGTATTGCCTTTTAGCCATTTGTTTGGATTGAGTTCGATTAATCTAACTGTTCTACAAATAAAGTTAACCTTACCTAACAGTAATGGCAACTATGACTGGGAGTTGAGGTATGACTGAAACAAAGAAAGAGAGAAATGCGTTTGCGCGCATTCTCGACTTCGCCGGCAAGAGGAGGGCGCTCACGTTCCTGGGCTGCTTTCTGACCGGTCTCGCCATGCTGCTGTCGATGGTGCCCTACGTCACCATCTGGCTCGTGGTTCGAGACCTTATTGCCGTCGCGCCGGAGTGGGAACGGGCAACCGGCGTCGTCACGTATGGCTGGCTGGCGTTCTGGTTCTCGGTGGCGGGGATCGTCGTCTACTTCGTCGGCCTGATGTGCACGCACCTCGCGGCGTTCCGCATTCAGACCAACGTGCGCAAGGAGTGCGTCAAGCGCCTGATGAATGCCCCGCTGGGCTTCTTCGACACGCACGCAACGGGTCTGCTGCGTCGTCGCATCGACAAGACGAGCGGGGAGATCGAGCAGCTCTTTGCCCACAACATGGCAGACCTTTCGGGTAGCGTGGTGATGCTCGTCTCGACCGTCGTCCTGCTGTTCGTGTTTGACTGGCGCATGGGCGCCTCCTGCATCGTGGTCGTCTTCGCGTCGTTCGCCTGCCTGACGACCATGATGGGGCCCTCGAAGAAGAGTCTGCTCGAGAGCTACCAGAGCGCTCTGGACGACATCAGCAAGGCGACGACCGAGTACGTGCGTGGCATCCCCGTCGTGAAGGTGTTCCAGCAGACGGTCTACTCGATCGCGGCGCTCAAGAAGTCGATCGACAACTACAGCATGTATGCGAACCGCTACCAGTCTGACGTGTGCGAGGTGCCCCAAAGCATCAACCTGAGCTTCATCGAGGCGGCGTTCGTGTTCCTGCTGCCCGTCACCGCTCTTCTTGCCCCGTCCGCCCTTGCGTCGGGCAACTTCGCCCAGTTCGTGAGCGACTTTGCGTTCTACGCGATCTTCTCGGCCATCATCTCGACCGCGCTCTCTCGCGTCATGTTTGCCGCGGGTGGCATGATGCAGGCTGACGACGCGCTGAGGCGCATCGAGGAGGTCGTGCAGGCCCCGCAGATCGTCAGGTCTGCCAACCCCAAGGTCCCCGAGGGCAACCGCGTCGAGTTCCGCGGCGTGAGCTTCACCTACGAGGGCGCAGCCAAGCCCGCCCTCGACGACGTCTCCTTCGTGGCCGAGGCCGGCTCCACCATCGCGCTGGTCGGTCCCTCCGGCGGCGGCAAGTCCACGGCGGCAAGCCTCATCCCGCGCTTCTGGGACGTCGACAAGGGCTCCGTCCTCGTCGGCGGCGTGGATGTGCGCGACGTCGACCCGCACGTGCTGATGGACAGGGTCGCCTTCGTCTTCCAGGACAACCGCCTGTTCAAGACCTCGATTCTGGAGAACGTGCGCGCCGCGCGCCCCAACGCCTCGTGCGAGGAGGTCCTCGCCGCGCTCTCTGCGGCGCAGTGCGACGACATCCTGGCGAAGCTTCCAAACGGCATGGACACCGTGATCGGCACTAAGGGAACGTATCTTTCGGGGGGAGAGCGTCAGCGCGTCTCCCTGGCCCGCGCGATCCTCAAGGACGCGCCCATTGTGGTCCTCGACGAGGCCACGGCCTTTGCCGACCCCGAGAACGAGGCCCTCATCCAGGCGGCCCTCAAGCGCCTCACAAAGGGTCGCACGGTAATCATGATTGCCCATCGACTGACCACCGTTGTCAACGCCGACAAAATCGTGGTGCTCGACCACGGCAGGGTTGCCGAGTCGGGCACGCATGGCGAGCTCGTGGCAGGCAATGGCCTCTACGCTCATATGTGGGCTGACTACCAGACGGCCGTTGCGTGGAAGATCACCAGGGAGGTGGCCTAGTGTTTGGCGAGAAGTTCAAGAGGAAGTTCGCCCTTACCGACCAGGGCGTGAGAAACGCAAGGCTCGGCGCGTACTGGACCGTCGCCGCCAACCTCACGTCCTTTGCTGGCATCGGCTTCCTGTTCCTGTTTGTGAAGCAGCTGATGGACGCCATGACGACCGGGGCGGAACTGCCCGGCGTGCTGCCGTACGTCCTGGGGCTGCTCGCTTACTTCGCCCTTTCGTTTCTGGTGCACCGCATGCAGTACCAGAATACGTACGGAACGGTCTACGAGGAGGTGGGCACGCTCAGGAAGGGATTGGCCGAGCGCATGCGCAAGTTGCCGCTCCCGTTCTTTATGGGGCGTGACCTTGCGGACCTCTCCGAGACCATCATGAGCGACGTCAAGACGCTCGAGCACGTATGGTCCCACGTCTTGGGCTACCTGTACGGCTCGTACATCTTCACGGCCGTCGTCGCCGTGGTCCTGCTGACGTACGACTGGCGCCTGGCGATTGCGGCACTCTGGAGCGTGCCCGTCGCGTTCGCGCTGCTCTTTGGCTCGCGCAAGATGACGGTCAAGAGCCAGGCGGAGGCCAAGGCTGCAGCCCTTGGGGTCTCCGAAGACGTTCAGGAGACGCTCGACAACGTGAGGGAGATTCGCGCCATCAACCAGGAGGAGCGCTACCTTTCCGGTTTGTTTGCCGCCATGGACAAGGCGGAGGCTAGCCAGACGATGGTCGAGCTGGGCAACGGCATCGTCATCAACGCGGCGTCGGTCATCATGCGTCTGGGCATCGCGACCACGATCATGGTTGGCGCGAACCTCATCGTCGCCGGACAGATCGACTTCATGGTCTTCTTCGCGTTCCTGCTCTGCGTCTCGCGCATCTACTCACCCTTCGACCAGTCCCTGGCGCTCATCGCCGAGGTGTTCTTCTCCGAGGTCTCGGCCAAGCGCCTCCAGGCGATCTACGACGAGCCCACGGCCGGTGGGGCCGAGTCCTTCTCGCCCAAGGGCCACGACATCGTCTTCGACAACGTCGGGTTCTCGTACGATGGCGCCCCCGTCCTCAGGGGCGCGAGCTTCGTTGCGCGCGAGGGCGAGGTCACGGCCCTCGTGGGGCCGTCTGGCTCTGGCAAGACCACATGCTCCCGCCTGGCGGCTCGCCTGTGGGACGCCGATTCGGGCAGCGTGCGCGTCGGAGGCGTTGACGTCTCGACCGTCGACCCCGAGGTGCTCCTGGGCGACTACGCAATGGTGTTCCAGGACGTCATCCTGTTCGACGACACGGTCATGGGCAACATCCGCCTGGGTCGCAGGGACGCCACGGACGAGGAGGTCCTCGCGGCGGCAAAGGCGGCCAACTGCGACGAGTTCGTGCGAGACCTGCCCCAGGGCTACGACACGATGATCGGCGAGAACGGCAGCAGACTCTCGGGCGGCGAGCGCCAGCGCATCTCCATCGCGCGCGCTCTGCTCAAGGACGCTCCGATCCTGCTTATGGACGAGGCCACGGCCTCGCTGGACGTCGAGAGCGAGACGCAGGTCCAGGAGGCCCTGTCTCGCCTGCTGGTAGGCAAGACCGTGCTGGTCATCGCGCACCGCATGAGGACCATCGAGAACGCCGACAAGGTCGTCGTCCTCGAGGACGGCCGCGTCGCCGAGGAAGGCAGGCCGTCCGACCTGCTGCAGCAAGGCAGCGGCCTCTTCCGTCACATGACGGAGCTGCAGACGCTCTCTGCTGGGTGGAGCATCTAGGCGGGAACGCGCCACGTGCTCGTTAGCCTCAAATCGGTTCTTCTTTCGGGCGGGCTGCCTGCGGGCGGCCCGCCCTTTCCGCCTTGAAACGGGCTGAGGAAAACGCTCGAGAAAACAATGGCATCGTTTGGCGAAAAACTGTTAGACAAGGTGTACTATCTCAACAGTTAACCAAATCTAACTAATGTAGGAAAGTTGGTGGCGCATGACCGCAAATCCTTATCTTGAGATCTCGGGCTTGACCAAGAGCTACGGGAGCGGAGACATTCGGACTCAGGTCCTCAAGGGAATCGACGCGAGCATCTCGAAGGGGGAAGTCTGCGTGTTGTTTGGCCCCTCGGGTTCGGGAAAGTCGACCTTCCTCAACCTGGTGGGCGGCCTCGAGACCGTCGACGGCGGCTCCATCGTCGTCAACGGCCAGGACATAACCACGCTCTCGGGTCGTGATTTGGTCGAGTATCGCCGTCGCGAGCTCGGTTTCATCTTCCAGTTCTACAACCTCGTTCCCGACCTGACGATTCGCGAGAACATCGAGGTGTGCAGACACTTGGCGAAGGACCCGCTGCCCGTTGACGACCTCCTCAACTCTCTGGGCCTCTGGGAGCAGCGAAAGAAGTTCCCCAACCAGGTCTCCGGAGGCCAGCAGCAGCGTTGCTCCATCGGTCGTGCCCTGGTCAAGAACCCCGGCCTGCTCCTGTGCGACGAGCCTACGGGCGCGCTCGACTACAAGACCTCCAAGGAGATCCTCGCCCTCATGGAGCGGGTCAACAAGCGCTACGGCTGCACCATGGTCATCGTTACCCACAACGACGCCATCAAGCACATGTCCAACCACATCCTGCGGCTCCGCGATGGCGTCCTGGTCGAGGACGAAATGAACGACAGCGTCATCCCCGCGTTCGAGATCGAATGGTAGGTGCCGCCATGTCACCACTCTACAAGCGCCTGCCTCGCGAACTGAGGCACAACATCGGCAAGTACCTCGGCCTGTTCGTTCTGCTGACCATGGCCATCTCTGTGGTCTCGGGCTCCCTGGTCGCGGCGCGGTCCATCCAGGCGAACGTCGCCGATGCCCGCTCGCATGCAAGCGTCGAGAACTTCTCGTTTACGACGCAGTTCGAGGCCCCGGACGACGCCCTTGACGCCGTCCGCGAGGTGGGGGACGGCTGCAGCGTCTACAAGGACTATTGGTCCGACGTGAGCATTGAGGGCTCGGGCGTCGAGGCGGACAGCTCCGCGCGACTGTTCGTCAACCGCGACGAGGTCAACAAGGCGATCTACTTCGAGGGCTCGGCACCCCAGAAGGACGACCAGATAGCGCTCGACAAGTGCTTCGCCAACTCGCACGGCATCTCGGTCGGAGACAAGATCACGGTTGCTGGTCAGGAGCTTAGCGTCACCGGAATCATGGTGCTCTCTGACTACGAGGCCCTCATGGTCAAGAACAGCGACCTCGCCTACAATACGCACACGTTCACGGTCGCGCAGGTGACCCAGGGGGCGTTCGACCGGCTTGCGCCCAGTGTCAACTATCGCTACAGCGTCATCCTGAACGACCGGGACATGAGCCTGGTTGACAGGACCAGCTACGAGAAGGACGTGGCGAAGGCGCTCTCCGAGCACGGTGCGACCGTCGAGGACCTTGTCGATTGGGATAGCAACAAGGCTGCCACCTACGCCGATGATGACATCCAGGGAGATCAGGGTGCCTATGTGACCATGTCCTTCCTTCTCGTCCTCATTTCCGCTTTCGTGTTCGTCGTCCTTACTGACGCTGCGATTGAGCAGGAGAGCACCGTGATAGGCACGCTCCTTGCTTCGGGTTACCGCAAGGGCGAGATCATGCGGCACTACCTTGCCGCCCCGCTGGTCGTCGGCATCCTCGGTGCCGTGGTGGGCAATGTTCTCGGTTACACCGTCGTGATGAGAAAGGTGGCGTTCCTGTACTGCCGCTCCTACAGCGTGCCGCCGTTTCAGGTGGTCTTCCAGCCGTGGGTCTTCGTTTGGACGACGGTGCTCCCCCTTGTCCTTCTGGTGCTCATCACCTTGTTGGGGGCGCTGCGCAAGCTGAATCACACGCCCCTGGCGTTCCTCCGTCAGGAGATTGCGTCCAAGTCGTTCAGGTCTTCGATCGTGCTTCCTGAGCGCTGGGGATTTACGACCCGTTTCCGCACACGCGTCATCTTGCGTAACGCCTCGCACTTTGCCATCTTGTTCGTCGGCATAGCCCTCTCGAGCCTGCTGCTCATGTTCGGGCTGTGCTTCATGCCCATGATTGACCACTACGTCGACCAGATGCAGCAGATCTCTCCTGCAGAGCACACGTACACGCTCAAGGCCCCGCTCGAGATAGACGTCACGGGCGAAGAGGCCGCATCGGCCGAGTCCGCTGACCGCCTGATGGACTGCAAGGACCCGCAGAGCGAGCTTGCGCCCCAGGAGCTGCGCGACCTTCTTGTCAGCGCGAGCGCCATCACAAACGACCCGCGCGTCGTGGCGGGGCATCCCCTTAACACCAAGGTCAACTCGCACGAGACCATAGACGACGCCGAAAAGTTCTGTGCGACGAGCCTCACGGTGCCGCGCCTTGAGTCGGACGAGAGCGAGGAGGTTACGGTCTACGGCGTAGAGCCGCACTCCAAGTACTGGAAGGTCGACGTCTCTGGCGGAAAGATTGCCGTTGGAGCCGGCTTGGCCCAGAAGTGCGGTATCGAGGCCGGAAGGCAGTGCACGTTTACTGACAAGTTCACCGGCGACACCTACCTGCTTGCGCCCGACGACGTCGTCGGGAACGAAGCGGACATGAACGTCTACATGAGCAGGTCGACTTACGCCGAGGTGTTCGGCACCGACCCGGATTGGTTCTGCGGGTACGTTTCGGACAAGCCACTCGACCTTAACGAGCGCTACGTCGTGAGCGAGGTTACGCCGGAGCAGGTGTCTGCCGTTGCGAGCCAGACGAGCGACTCGCTGGGTGATTCCCTCTCGATGATGCTGTGGGCGGCGATCCCCATCACCATCACCTTGATCTATCTGCTTACCAAGACGGTAATCGACCGCTCGGCACGCTACATCTCCTACATGAAGGCGTTCGGATACCGCTACGGGGAGATAGCGAGCCTCTACGTGCGCCCCATTACGGTCACCGTTGCGGCCTCGGCGATGCTCTCTATCCCCGTTGTTCTGCTCACGGTCGGCCGAATCATGAAGGTGACCATGTCCCAGTATGCTGGAAACCTCGCCATCTGGGCCCCTCCGAGCCTTCTGCTTGAGGTCGTGGGTATCGTCATGCTGACCTACCTGGTCGTCGCGGCGATCCACGTCATCAAGATTAAGAGGGTCTCGCTGGTCGAGGCCATGAAGGTCAAGGAGTAGCACCTGGCCCCCGACGCTCGCGTCGGGGGCCTTTCTCTCCCGCAGGGGGAGAAAGTTCTAAAACTCGCTTGCATAAAGTTAGATATGGTGTACTCTGTTACTTGAAGTTAGTCGTGGCTAACAAAGTCTGCTCCTCGTGACGCAGGCAGGCCATCGATTGCTTGCCCCAACCTGAGTTTCGTGGACCCTCTCCCTGCGAAATGACAGGTCTCGAGGCGCTGCCAGCTCCCCCTCTCACTAGCTGGCGGCGCCTTTTTCATACGTGGGAGCGGAGTCCGAAAGGGAGGATGCGTGAGCGGAAACGATGCCTTGGAGGTGCGTCGCACGTTCGGCGTGCTTGAGGGTTGCGACGAGGCCGAAAGCGAGCTCTGCCGCGAGTTTGCCGAAACCCTGGTCCGCCGCGCCTCGGCGGTCATCTGTGGGGCAAAGCCCGTCGCCCTCTACTCGTGGTGCGTCCGCGACGCGCGCGAGATGTGGCCGGAAAGCGTCCTCGAGGCAAAGCTCGGCGAGCTGTTCGAGGTCTATCGCGCTGCCCTCAGGGACCACGGCCTCGAGATCGAGCCCCTGCACTTCTCGCGCTCCCGCGTGATGACGATGGCGTATCGCCCGCGGCTGGTCGAAGACGTCCTCTCCGATCCGCGAAACCGCGCGTTTCTTGCGCGTTCGGGCTACTGCGTCGATGGTGCGGAGGGGCTCGTGCGCTCTATGAGGCTGCGCCTGCTTGCCTTCTATCAGACAAGGGAGAAGGACGCGTGCACGTGCTCGAAGGCGGCTGCCCACGGCTTTCCCGCGAGCTCGGAGCAGGGCTTTCCGCATGAGATGGGGCTTCTGTTCGGATATCCCCTGGAGGACGTGAGGGGGTTCATCAGCGGGGGCAAGGCCACCTGCAGGGGCGCCTGGATTTCGTACGGCGACGTCGCGAAGTCGCGCAGGCGATTCGAGGCGCTCTCCCGCATCGAGCGTGAGTGCAGGGGCAGGTACCGTGCGGGTGCGACGCTGGGCGCGCTTCTGGAGAGCGCGTAGTCGCGCCTCGGGCGTCGCATGGAGGTGCCGATGGTACCCTCGGTCCGGACCGGGGGATCAATAGTGAATGAGGAGGTAATTATGAGCAAGGTAGCGGTTGTGTACTGGTCTCAATCGGGCAACACGGAGGCGATGGCCAACGCCCTCGCGGAGGCGGCGGGCACCCAGGCGGTAGAGGTCTCGTCCTTCTCGGCGGACATGGTGGATGACTACGACGCCTTCGCGTTCGGCTGCCCTGCCATGGGCGCTGAGGAGCTCGATTCGGACTTCGAGGAGGTCTGGGAGGCCTGCGTGGGTGCCTTTGGTGACAAGCCCGTCGCGCTGTTCGGCTCCTATGACTGGGGCACGGGCGAGTGGATGGAGACGTGGAAGGCCGCGGCCGAGGATGCGGGCGTCAACGTCGTCGGCGACATCATCGCCAACCTCGACCCCGACGACGAGGCCCTCGAGGCGCTCAGGGCAATGGGCGCCAAGCTCGCCGAGTAGGCCCTTCTCCCCACGTTGGTCGCGTCATCGCCGGCCGGCGCCCTTCGTGCCGAGGCTTTGGTATCGCGACGCACTGTCGGCAAAGAGCCCCCGGGCGCACTGGCGCGCCCGGGGGCTCTGGCTTGGTCGAGGCTGACCCTCCCTACTTGGCCTTGCCCTGATTGGCGACTGCGTCGATCTTTCTCTTGATGGTGTCGGGGTCTCCGATGTAGTGCTTGTCGAGGATGTTCCAGTCCTTGTCGAAGGTGTAGCTCAGGGGCACGCCCGTGGGGATGTTGACCTTCAAGATCTCGTCGGGGGAGAGGCCCTCGATCTTCATCACCAGCGCACGGAGGCTGTTGCCGTGCGCCGCGATCAGCACGCGACGGCCGCGCTCGAGCTGCGGGGCGATGGTGTGCTGGAAGTAGGGCCAGGCGCGGTCGATGGTGTCGGCCAGGCACTCGGCCAGGGGAAGGTTGTCGGGGTTGACGTCGCGGAACTGCTCCTGCACGTGCGGGTCGCGCTCGTCGCCGGGCTCGAGCGCGGGAGGCCTCACGTCAAAGGAGCGCCTCCAGATGAGCACCTGGTCCTCGCCGTGCTCTGCGGCAGCGTCCGCCTTGTTCAGCCCCTGGAGCGCGCCGTAGTGTCGCTCGTTCAGGCACCACGACTTGTGGACCGGAAGCCATGCGCGATCCATCTGGTCAAGAATGATGTCGAGCGTGTGGATGGCGCGCTTGAGCATCGAGGTGTAGCACACGTCGAAGTCGTATCCCTGCTCTTTGAGCGCCCTTCCGCCGGCGGTGGCCTCGGCGCGGCCCGTGTCCGTGAGGTCGACGTCGGTCCAGCCGGTGAAGAGGTTCTTCAGGTTCCACTCTGATTCGCCGTGTCGGACGAGTACGAGCTTCATGGTCTTGTCTGCCATTGAATCTCCTTTCCATGGTGTCTCTCAATAGGGAATATAGCCATTTCAGAAGAAATAGTTAACCACGGTTTACAAAAAGTAAGAAAAGGATTACTTTAATAAGCGTCGAGCGCGAAGCGGGCGTTTTTGCATGGTTGACGATTCGCGGGCGCGTTCGAATGCGTTTACTCCTGCCCTCGCAGAGCGGACCCTCTCCCCGCTTACACGTGGGCCCTCGACCCCATCGGTGCCCCTTCCTCACCGATGGGGTCTTCTTCTGTTCCTACGAGGGGTGCTCGGCCCTTTGATGTGTTCTTGTGTTGGGGAGAAGCGCCTGTCTCCGTTGCGGGGAGGCGCTCTCGTTCCGGCAGGTTATAGTAAGCCATAGCTAACTACGTCCCCGTTAAGAGGACGGGGCCCTTCGATAGGAGTTGTCATGAGTCCTGTGGACGTCGTCATCATTCTGGCGGTTGCTGCCATCGTCGCGCTGTGCGTCCGACGCCTGCTCAAGGGAGAGGCGGGAGGCTGTTCCGACTGTGCCTCCGGCGCGTCCTGCACGGCCAGAAAGACCGGAAGGGGCAGCTGCAAGGCTGCCGCTGACATGGTGGCACGCGCCGACGCGGCGCTGTCGGGTCGCCCGGACTCGCACGACGGCAAGTAGCCGACGTTTCCGTGAGGTGTTCGCGCGCCCCAAGCTGCTGTACTAAAATCTATGCGTTTGTTCGAGCCCGGCCGAAACCACTCCTTGGATGTTGGTTTTTGCTGGATTTGCTTGGTCTTCTCGCTCGGCTGCCGTCCGCCTTTTACTTTGTGCTTTTGGGCTTTGGGTAACAGGCGCGAAACGTCCGTGTGAGATTGTCGTATAACGATACGTTGGCGCAGGTTCGGAGGTGTCCGCGCTTGCAAGGCGGTGGAGGTAGTTTGCACATGAGCGATAGGAACATCGATTTTGTTCTTAGGACGGTAGAGAAGCGCGGAATCCGCTTTATTCGTCTGTGGTTTACCGACGTTCTGGGTGAGCTCAAGTCCTTCTCTATTTCTTCCGAGGACCTCGAGGAGGCCTTCGAGGAGGGCATTGGATTCGACGGTTCTTCGGTCGAGGGATTCGTTCCCCAGGAAGAGTCGGACATGCTGGCCTTCCCCGACCCCACCACGTTCCAGATTCTCCCGTGGCGTCCCGCCGAGAAGGGCGTTGCCCGCATCTTCTGCGACATAAAGACCCCCTCGCGCGAGCCGTTTGAGGGTGATCCCCGTTCCTGCCTCGAGCGCGTCTTCCGCATGGCCGAGGGCAAGGGCTACGTCATGAACGTCGGCCCCAAGATGGAGTACTTCTACTTTGGCGACAACATCAACCCCGTCCCGCTGGACAGGGCCGGCTACTTCGACCTCACCTCGAGCGACGCGGCCACAGACCTTCGTCGCGAGACCACGCTCATGCTCGAGAAGATGTCCATTCCCGTCGAGTACTCCTACCACTCCAACGCGCCCTCTCAGAACGCAATCGAGCTGCGCTTCACCGAGGCGAAGAGCTGCGCCGACAACATCATGACGGCGCGCCTTGTCATTCGCCAGAAGGCATTCGAGAACGGCATGTTCGCTTCGTTCATGCCCAAGCCGCTGACCGACGTCTCGGGCTCTGGCATGTTCCTGTACCAGTCGCTGTTCGACCGCGAAGGCACGAACCTCTTCTGGGCCCCGAAGACCCAGCACCCCGCTCACCTCTCTGAGCTCGCGCAGCACTACGTCGCCGGCATTCTCAAGTACGCTCCTGAGACCATGCTCGTCACCAACCCTACGGTCAACTCCTACAAGCGCCTGGTCGACAACGGCGAGGTCCCCATCTACACCACCTGGGGCCGCAAGAACCGCTCTGCGCTCGTCCGCATCCCCACGCACAAGCCGGGCAAGCACCAGTCCACACGCATCGAGCTCCGCAACCCGGACCCGACTGCCAACCCCTACCTCACGCTTGCGCTCTCCCTTGCCGCCGGCGTCCGCGGCATCGAGGAGGGGCTCGTCCTTCCGCCCGAGGTCGAGCAGGATCCCAACATGCTCTCCGCGGCCGAGCGCGAGAAGCTCGGCATGATGCGCCTTCCCCGCACGCTGGGCGAGTCCATCGAGGCCTTCGAGGCGAGCGACTTCGCGCGCGAGGTCCTCGGTGACCACATCTGTGACTACCTCATCGCCGAGAAGCGCAGGGAGTGGGACGAGTACTGCTCCGTCGTCACCGATTGGGAGTGCCGCAAGTACTACGTAGGCATGTAGTTCCACTGCTTCGAAAGCGTCATTACATGCACAAAGTCTGCTGCCCGCCTTGGAGCGTTCCAAGGCGGGCAGTTTTTTCACAAAACGAATTTCTGCATGTAAGAAAGGTACGGCATAACTTTTTTGAGTGTTAGCATGCGCGTTCGAAGGCTGTTACACGCGTGTTGCTCATTGCATATATCCCCATATGACACTGGAATAGATTCACTCACATCTTACGGATGATTAGTATCAAATAGGTTACGAAAATAATCCAATATGAGGATGATGAATCGCTTATGCACGAAATATTACTAAAGTGGGGTGCCGTTATTAATAGTAAAGTACACAGATGTTTTCGTTGCTCGAACGCACGACCGCTGAGGAGTGAGTTTATGAACGCAAAGTCGATTGGACGGGCCGCGAGGGCCGCGTTTGCGGTGAGCCTTGCACTCGTCATGACCCTGGTTGTCGCGGGGTGCGCCCAGCCGGGCGGCGACACCAGTGGGACGCCTTCGTCTGACGAGAGCTACAGCACCGTCACGCCGGGCAAGTTGACCGTGGTGTCCGACCTGGCCAACCCGCCGTTCGACTACATGGACGGCGACATGCCCACTGGCTTCGAGGTCGACCTCATGAATGCCCTTGCGAGCAAGATGGGCCTCGAGGTCGAGTATCTCTCGCCGCTCAAGTTCGACTCCATCGTCCCCACGATCCAGCAGGGTGGAAAGGCCGACGTCGGTGCCTCTAACTTCACCATTACCGAGGAGCGCCTACAGTCCATCGACTTCACGGACGCCTACATCGACTCCAACCAGGGACTCGTGACCTCTGCCGACATCTCGCAAGCGGTCTCGTCTGACGTGTCCTCGCTCAACACCCCCTCAACTCAGGTTGCGGTCCAGGCGGGCACGACGGGGGAGTCCTGGGTCAAGGAGAACCTTCCGAGCGCCACGGTGGTCTCCCTGGACGACCCCATTCAGGCGCTCACGGGCGTGCAGACCGGTCTTTACAAGGCCGCGGTTGCCGATCTTCCCGTCATGCAGTACGAGGTGAAGAGCGCTTACACCGGCCTCTCCGTCGCCATGGAGATTCCCACGGGCGAGCAGTACGGCCTTGTCGTGAGCAAGGACAACCCCGGACTGACCAAGGCGCTCAACAAGGCCCTTCAGGAGTGCCGCGAGGACGGCACGCTCTCCCAGCTCGAGACCAAGTGGTTCGGCGAGGACTACGAGTCTGAGGGCTCCGATGCCGCCGCGACCGCGACCCAGGCTACGACGGCCTCCGGCAACGCCGGCAGCATCGACGTCAACAAGGCGACTGCGCGTCCCAACGAGTCCGGTGGAGACGGCGTCATTGGTGGCATGAACACCAGGCTCACCTGGGAGGGAACCGTCAACGTAGACGACGGCGTCTCCTCCGTCACGCTCTCGCTGCCCGAGGGCTCCACCTTTGACGGCTCCACCACCCGCGTGACTGTCCTCGACGGCCTGAACCGTATAAACGTTGACAGCGAGACGTCTACTGACGGCTCGAGCGTCACCATCAAGTTCAAGACCCCCGTGCCCTCCGGCTCGCTGCTGCGCCTCGAGATCACCGACATGCAGTTCCCCGCAGAGGGCGGCGACTTCGTCGTGTCGGGTAGCTACGTCACGGGTGCCGGCACACAGGGCGCCCTCGACGACTCTCCCTCGATCTCGATCATCGCGAACACCCCCGTTCAGGCAATCGTCAACTACCTCGATGGCCAGACCTGGGTCGAGGCGTGGAACTCCGTTCCGTTCCTCAACATGTTCTTCAAGCCCCAGCTCCTGGTGACCTCGTTCGTGTCGCTGTTCAACGGCTGGCTGCTCTGCCTGCTGCTGGTCGTCATTGCCTACCCGTTCGCCATCGCGCTCGGTCTTCTGTTCGCGATCATGAAGATCTCCAACTTCAGGATCGCCCGCGTCATCGCCGCCATCTACATCAACGTCCTGCGCGGAACGCCTCTGTTCCTGCAGATCTACATCATGTTCTTCGGTCTGCCGATGATGGGCATCAACATCGACAACAACGTCCTGGGCGTCATTGTCATCGCGATCAACTCGTCCGCCTACCAGGCCGAGATCTTCCGTGCGGGCATCCAGTCCATCCCGAACGGGCAGTACGAGGCCGCGGCGTCTCTGGGCATGAACCGTGCGCAGACCATGTTCACGGTCATCCTTCCCCAGATGGTCCGTCGCGTCATCCCGACCGTCACAAGCGACTTCATTACCTCGTACAAGGACACCTCGCTGCTGTCCTCCGTCGGCGTCATGGAGCTCATGATGTTCTCCAAGAACCTCACGACGGTCTCTGGCAACATCACCCCGTACATGGCGGCGGCCATCTACTACCTCATCGTGACCATCCCCCTGATCAAGGCCGTCGGCGTCGTCGAGGGTCGCATGGCTGCGGCCGAGAACGGCGGTGGCCCGCGTCCCAAGGCCGGTGCGAAGTCTGCGGGCGCAAGCTCCAAGGCCCAGACTCCCGAGCCCGCGTCCATGGGCTATCACGCGGAGGAGAAGGACACGGCAAGCGTGCTAGGTGCCCTCTCGGCTCCGTTCCGCGCCCATTCCAGCAAGGAGGCATAAGCCATGCGTTCCAAGAAGAATCACGCCCCGGCGTTTGACGTCCCGCCTGCCATGGATGCCGCCGAGGCCGCAAAGATCGCCTACGACCAGGACGTCAGTCGCTCGAAGCACCACTTCGTGCCGGGCGAGCACCCCGTCGTGCGCATCGAGCACCTCAACAAGACCTTTACCGACACCCCCGTCCTCAGGGACGTCAACCTGAACGTGTGGAACGGCGAGATCGTCGTCGTCCTGGGTCCCTCGGGCTCGGGAAAGTCCACGATGCTGCGCTGCATCAACCTGCTCGAGACGCCCACGGCCGGCCACATCCTCATCGACGACGAGGAGATCACCGGCGCGAGCAAGACCAACGTCAACGAGCTGCGCAAGAACCTGGGCATGGTGTTCCAGGGCTTCAACCTTTTCCCACACATGACTGCGCTCGAGAACGTCATGGTCGGCCAGGTGAAGGTGCTCAAGAAGTCCAAGGAGGAGGCTCGCGTCGAGGCCATGAAGCAGCTTGAGGCCGTCGGCATGGCCGACCGAGCGGACTTCAAGCCGCCCCAGCTCTCCGGTGGCCAGCAGCAGCGCGTCGCCATCGCGCGTGCCGTCGCGATGCACCCCAAGGTCCTGCTCTTCGACGAGCCGACCTCCGCGCTCGACCCCGAGCTCGTGCGCGATGTCCTTGCCGTCATGCGTGATCTTGCCCTCAACGGCGACATGACGATGATCGTCGTCACGCACGAGATGGGCTTTGCGCGCGACGTCGCCGACCGCGTCGTGTTCATGGAAGGCGGCGTCGTTGTTGAACAGGGCCTGCCCGACGAGGTCTTCGACCACCCGCAGCAGGAGAGAACAAAGGAGTTCTTGGGTAGCATTCGTTAACAGATATGTCCACTCTTGCCTTTGAACCTGAATTGTTGCAATAAAGCGCTAATCTAAATTCAAAAAAGACGGCAAAACATTAACGCCTGATTTGCGACCGTGCAAAACGTTTCGGGCATGTTACAGAAATCGTTATGCTAGTCTTACCGAGAAGCGTTCTAGGGCGTTTCTCGATTTCTCATAGAGTGGCAATTCGACTCAGGGGGTCATCGGATGCATCACAAGAACATCCTGCTTCTGGCACGGACGTCTCGCTTTATTGAGCGCATGCGCGAACTCAAGCATGCCCTCGACGTGTCGATTCTACCGACCACTCCCGAGACGTTCTCTCAGGCGATTGACTCCGGCCACGAGTTCGACCTTGTGATCATCGATTCCGGCGGCCTGGACCAGGAGGCGCTGAACGCCGTCGACGCCTACGTGAGCGAGAACGGCTTCATCCCTACCCTCGTCATCCAGGACGAGAGCAAGCTCAACAACCTTCACCTTCCGGCGCAGGGGAGGAGCGACTTCATCCTCTCGACGGCAGGCGAGCTCGAGTTCGAGGTTCGCTGCGCGCTGCTGCTGTGGCCGGGCGAGGAGAGCGCCCCCTCCGACATCGTTTCCGTCGACAACATGACGATTAACCTTGCGACCTATCAGGTCTACATCGATGACGTTCCCGTCGACCTTACGCTTATGGAGTACTCGCTCCTCTCGTTCCTTGCGACGCACCCCTCGCGCGCGTACTCGCGCGAGACCCTGCTCCATCGCGTGTGGGGCTTCGAGTACTGTGGCGGCACGCGTACCGTCGACGTCCACATCCGTCGAGTCCGCTCGAAGGTGGGCCCACAGGTCGCCTCTCATATCGTGACAGTCCGCGGCGTCGGCTACCTGTTCAAGCTCTAGGCGCAGGCTCTTCTCGGCGGCATTCCCGTCGGTAAGGAATAGTCTTTTTCAGGAAACTAAAAGCCTTGTTCTACTAGCGTGTTTGGCGCTCAGGAGGGCAAGGTTTTTTATATGTGTGGGTACAGTGAATGCAGAAAGAACTGTTGGATCGGGCGACGCCCGAAGTCGGAAGGATAGCTCATGAGCATTAGCGATAACGGTCGTCCTCCGGTACCCGGACAGGGGTCAGGTCAAGTTCCCCCGCAGCCGGTGCCTCCAGCGCAGGGGGCGTCGCAGTGGCAGGCGCAGCCGACCCAGCAGCCGAGTCCTTCCCAGCCACCCGTGCAGCCGAGAATGGTGCCGAGTGCTCCGGGCGCAGCGGGTGCCCCAAAGAAGGGCTCCCGCAGGCTCCGCATGGTTCTCTTGGGCCTGGGCGGTGGCATCGTGGGGGCGCTTGCCGTCGTGTTCGCTCTCATGGGCCTCGGCATCATCGGCGGCACGCAGGTCATCGAGACGACCAACAGCTCGGCCGGTCAGACCATCAACATCACTGCAAGCGGTGAGGACGCGACCGTCGCCCAGGCAGCTGCCGCCAAGGCGCTTCCCTCGGTCGTTGTCGTGAACGTGTCGTCCTCGTCCGCCACGGGGCTTGGCTCGGGCGTCATCTACGACACCGACGGCAACATCATCACGAACAACCATGTAATTGATGGCGCGACGAGCGTCTCGGTCACCTATGACGGAAAGAGCTACGACGCGAGCGTCGTGGGCACGGACGCCTCGAGCGACCTGGCCGTCATCCACGTCGACTGGGGCGACACGCAGGTGACGCCGATGGAGATCGCCGATTCCGACAAGCTGGTCGTGGGCGACTGGGTCATGACGGTTGGTAGCCCATTCGGCCTTGACCAGTCCGTCTCGGCGGGCATCGTCAGCTCGCTTGCCCGCAACCAGATGATGAAGTCCGCCTCGGGCAACACGCTCTACACCAACCTCATCCAGACCGATGCGGCCATCAACCCCGGCAACTCTGGTGGCGCCCTGGTCAACAGCGAGGGCAAGCTGGTCGGCATCTGCACGCTCTTCTCGTCTGACACCGAGTCCTTTGCAGGCATCGGCTTCGCCATCCCCAGCAACTACGCGAAGGACGTCGCCGACAAGATCATTGCGGGCGAGACCGTTACCCACGCCTACATCGGCCTCTCGATGTCGACCGTGACCGCCCAGAACGCCAAGGCGAACGATCTTTCGGTGACCTCCGGCGCATACGTCGCCAAGGTGACCGACGGCGGACCTGCCGCGGCCGCCGGCATCCAAGTTGGTGACGTCATCACCAAGGTGAACGGCGAGGACATCCAGTCTGCCGACGGCATGATTCTGAACGTGCGCTCGCACAAGATCGGCGAGACCGTGACCGTGACCCTCATGCGCGGAGACGAGGAGAAGACCGTCACCGTCACGCTTGGTTCCGATGAGAACCTGCAGAAGGAACAGTCGGATTCGAACTCCCAGCAGAGGCAGAAGAGGGGCTCCGACGGCTCTTCTGACGACGACGTGATGCGTGAGATCTACGACTACCTGAACAACAACCGCGGCGGCTCCTACGAGTCCGATGGGGCGAGCGTGGACAACGCCGCATAGGCGCCTGGCGACGGCGACTCGCGCCTGGCGCGGAGCGGGCCGGCTCTCGATAGGGGGGCCGGCCCCTTTGTGTTTGACGGATACCCTATGGGGGTATATTATTGCCATTGATGACATGCCTTTGGGGGTATACGCCACCTCGGTGGCACCTCCGTGAGACGGTTTGGGAAAGAGGGGTCTGACGTGGAGACTGACGCGAAGGAAGAGGCGTGCCGCTGCCACCAGAAGCACACGCCACGCGACGAGAAGCTCAAGCGTGACCTGGGCAGCCGCATCAACCGTGCGGTGGGGCAGCTCAACGGCATCAGGCAGATGATCGAGGACGACCGCTATTGCGGCGACGTCCTCACGCAGCTCGCGGCGGTCCAGTCGGCCGTGAAGGCAATCAGCCGCGAGGTCATGAAGGACCACCTTGAGACCTGCGTGGTGGAGCGCGTCCAGGCGGGTGACGTCGAGGCGGTAGACGAGGTCATGGCACTCTTCAAGAAGTTCATGTAGGAGGAAGCGTGACACGGCAAAACACACGAGAGGCGTTCGACGTCACGGGCATGACCTGCGCCGCCTGCTCGGCGAGGGTCGAGCGCGCCGCGGGCGGCGTCGAGGGCGTCGAGTCGGCGAGCGTCAATCTTCTGAAGAACACGATGGAGCTGGAGTACGACGGCGACCCGGCGACCATCGCGCGCGTCGTCTCGGCCGTCGAGCGGGCCGGCTACGCTGCGACGCCCAGGGCTGCACGGCCAGCGGGCGCCGCGGGCCCCGCCGAGGGGGCAGGGTCCTTCTTGGCCGCGCGACCCGACGACCCTAGGGTTAACGCGGACAAGGCGATCCAGGCAAAGCGCATCCAGTTGCGCTGGTCGCTCGTGTTCGGCATCCCCCTGTTCTACTTCGCCATGGGTCCCATGCTCGGCTGGCCGGTGCCTGCTGTACTGTCTGGCCACAAGGGCATGATGGCCTTCGCCATAACGCAGCTGCTCCTGGCGACGGCCGTGCTGTTCGTGAACAGGAGCTACTTCACGACGGGCTTCAGGACGCTCGCGCACTTCTCGCCAAACATGGACTCGCTCATCGCGATCGGCTCGGCGTCAAGCTACGCCTACAGCCTCATTGGGGTGTACCGGATGGCCTTGGCGCTGGGTTCGCTCGACCTCGACGCTGCGCACCAGGCCATGATGCACGGGCTGTACTTCGACTCCGCGGGGACCATCCTCGTGCTCATCACGCTGGGAAAGTTCTTCGAGGCCCGCGCCAAGGGGAAGACGACGAGCGCCATCAGCGCGCTGATGGACCTTGCGCCCCGAGAGGCCACGGTCCTGCGCGACGGCATCGAGTCCAGGGTCCCCACCGCTCGGCTGCGCGTGGGCGACGTGGTGGTCGTTCGAGCTGGCGAGTCCGTCCCAGCCGACGGCGTCGTGCTCGAGGGGACGGCCTCCGTCGACGAGTCGGCGCTCACAGGCGAGCCGCTTCCTGTGGAGAAGTGCGCGGACTCCCTGGTGACGGGGGCCACCGTCAGCACGACGGGCTGGTTCACGATGAGGGTCACTGCGGTGGGCGAGGACACCGCACTGGCGGGCATCATCCGTCTGGTTGACAAGGCCACGAGCACCAAGGCGCCCATCGAGCGCGTTGCCGACCGCATTGCAGGCGTGTTCGTTCCCGCGGTGCTCGTCGCGGCGGCCGTGACGCTGCTGGCGTGGCTCGCTCTGGCCCCGGGTGACTTCTCGGCCGCCTTCAACCATGCGGTGAGCGTACTGGTCATCAGCTGCCCCTGCGCGCTCGGCCTGGCGACGCCCACCGCCGTCATGGTGGGAACGGAGCGTGCCGCGGCAAACGGCATCATGGTGAAGAGCGCGGAGGCCCTCGAGGGGGCGTGCGCCCTGGACGTGGTCGTGCTGGACAAGACGGGCACGATCACCGAGGGGGCTCCCTCGGTGACGGACGTCGCGCTGGCCGATGGCGTAGGGGAAGACGAGATGGTGGGCCTCGCCGCCGCCCTCGAGCGGAAGAGCGAGCACCCGCTGGCAACGGCCGTCGTGTCGTACGCAAGGGGCAGAAACATCGCGTTCGAGGCCGACGTCTTGGAGTTCAGGCAGGTCGTCGGGGGCGGCCTGCGCGGTAGCGTCGCTGGCTACGACGTGCTCGTAGGAAACGAGCGCCTGATGGGCGAGGCTGACGTGGACGTGAGCGCACAGGCCGGTGCGGCAGCGGCCATGGCCCAAAGGGCGGCGACCCCGCTCTTCGTGGCGGCGGATGGGGCGTGCCTGGGAGTCCTGGGCGTCGCAGACGAGGTAAAGGCCGGCTCGGCCTCTGCCGTCGCCCAGCTCAGGAGCCTGGGACTGCATACCGTCATGCTGACGGGAGACCAGCCCAAGAGCGCCGCCGCCATCGCTTCCGAGGTCGGCGTCGACGAGGTCGTGGCTGGCGTGCTCCCCGACCAAAAGGAGAATAAGGTCAGGCAACTACAGGACGAGGGACTCCATGTCGCCATGGTCGGCGACGGCATCAACGACGCCCCCGCCCTCGCGCGCGCCGACATCGGCATCGCCATCGGCGCCGGGACGGACGTTGCCATCGGCTCGGCCGACATCGTGCTCATGCGCTCGGACCCCATGGATGTGGTCACGTCCGTAGAGCTGAGTCGCGCAACCATGCGCAACATCAAGCAGAACCTGTTCTGGGCGCTGTTCTACAACGCCATCTGCATCCCCGTCGCGATGGGCGTCCTCACGCCCCTGGGTGTCACGCTCAATCCCATGGTGGGAGCGGCGGCCATGGGATTCAGTTCGGTGTTCGTCGTGAGCAACGCGCTGCGCCTGTTCCGCTGGAGGCCCTCGGGCACGGGCTTGGCCGAACCGTCCGCCAAAGTGTCGCGCTCGGTCGCCGCGAGCGTGAAAGAATCAGACGAGCGTGTCCCCACAGGCGAGGGACACGGTGAGGAGGAACAACCAATGAAGAGCAAGACCATGGCCGTCGAGGGCATGATGTGCCAGAACTGCGTTCGCCACGTGCGCGAGGCGCTCGAGGGCGTCACGGGCGTCAAGAACGTGGACATCGATCTCGAGGCCGGCACGGCCACGTTCGAGGCAGGCCTTCTGGTGAAGGATGCCGACCTCACGAAGGCGGTCGAGGATGCGGGCTATAGGGTGATCTCGCTCGCGTAGCGTTGCGGCGAACAGAGACCTATCCTGCGAGCACGTCCCAGTCGACAGGGCGTGCTCCGTTGTTCTGGAGCACCTCGTTGGCGCGTGAGAAGGGCCTGCTGCCCAGGAACGATCGAAGGTCCTTGGTGCTGCGGCTGGCCGAAAGCGGCGAGGGGTGCGTCGAGGCGATGACGTGCACGTTGGGCAGGGTCGAGGCCGGGACGTGCTCCGTGTAGCTGAGGGCCTGCTTGCCCCAACACAGCA
The DNA here is from genome assembly GCF_900167315.1 of Olsenella sp. KH1P3. NCBI lineage: Bacteria > Bacillati > Actinomycetota > Coriobacteriia > Coriobacteriales > Atopobiaceae > Olsenella > Olsenella sp. KH1P3. Next base: position 167,629 of record NZ_FUWQ01000001.1, read on the forward strand.
CCACCAGCTGGTTGCCCAGCGTCATGACGCTCTGCAGTATCTGGCTGGTCACGTCGAGCCATCCGAGCTTCGCGTGGCCGTTCGCCTGCCCGCGCGGCACCGTCAGCACGGTGTTGAGCAGAAGCACGCCCTGCCTGGCCCAGGGGGTCAGGTCGCCGGTCGTGGCGTCTGCACCCAGGTCGCTCTTGAGCTCCTTGAAGATGTTGCGCAGCGAGGGTGGGTACTTGGTGCCCTCGCGCACGCTGAACGACATGCCCATGGCCTGGCCCGGCTCGTGGTAGGGGTCCTGCCCCAGCACGATCACGCGCACGTCGGAGGGGGCACATGCCTTGAGTGCGCTGAAGATGTCCTCGCGCGCGGGATAGAATGACTCGTCAACGGCGAGCGCGTCGCTTGCGCCGATGCGCTCGATGAGGTCCAGGGTCTCTTGGGGAAGAAGATCGACCCATTCGGCCAGATGGCCGTCGGCGGACGTGTTCGTCAGTTTGAGCAGAGGCTCCATGGCGGCTCCGTTTCGTAGTGCGGCCGAGGCCGCTCGGGTTTCTCGGCTCCATTGTGCAACAATAGCCGGCAAAAGCTCAATTCGAGGGAGGGCGTATGGCCAACGGCATGCCTCTGCGCTTCGTATTTGCGTCCGATTCGTTCAAGGGGACCTTGAGCTCGGCCGACACCGCCCGGCTGCTCGAGGTCGCAGCGCGTCGGGCCCATCCCGGCTGCTCGTGCGTCTTCGTTCCGATGGCCGATGGGGGAGAGGGGACTGTCGACGCGCTGGTCTCGGCATGCGGCGGAACCTATCGCGACCTCGTCGTGAGCGATCCCGTGGGCCGCAGCGTGACGGCGCGCTACGGGCTCCTGGGAGAGGGTCGGGCCGTGATAGAGATGGCGGCTGCCTCAGGGCTGCCTCTGGTGGACAAGGGCGAGCGCGATCCGCGCCGTACTTCGACGTTCGGTACCGGGCAGCTGCTGCTGGACGCCCTCGACGCGGGCTGTGCGGACGTCACGCTGGCCATCGGCGGCTCGGCAACCAATGATGGCGGCATGGGGTGCCTTCGCGCCCTGGGCGTCCGCTTTCTGGATGCGGAGGGGATCGAGCTTCGGGGTGTGGGCGCGGACCTCGCTCGCGTCACCGAAATCGATGCGAGCGGCCTCGACAGGCGCGTGGGCCGCATTCGCCTGCGCGTGATGTGCGACGTCGACAATCCCCTGTGCGGGCCATGTGGCGCCACACGGGTGTTCGCGCCCCAGAAGGGCGCGTCTCCACAGGTCGTCGAGGAGCTCGAGTGGGGCATGCGCAACTACGCCCGACGCCTCGAGGCCTGCTCTGACCGCGCGGTCGACGTGCCCGGCGCGGGCGCTGCCGGTGGTCTGGGCGCGGCCTGCCTGGCGCTTCTGAGCGCGCGGCTGGTGTTGGGAGTTGACGCGGTGCTCGAGCTCGTGGGCCTCGATCGGCTGCTCGAAGGCGCCTCGCTCTGCGTTACCGGCGAGGGTCGCTACGACGGGCAGACGGCGCGAGGCAAGGTCGTCAGCGGCGTGGCTGCGGCTTGCGCGCGGGCGCACGTGCCCTGCGTCGCGCTGGTCGGCTCGCGCGACCCCCAGGCGGAGCTCGTGCCCGGGCTTTCGGGCATCGAGGTGAGCGCGCCCGAGGGGATGCCGCTTCCCGAGGCGCTCGCCCGGTCCCGCGAGCTCTATGCGGCCGCGGCCAGGCGCCTGTTCGAGCTCTGGCCGTAGACGCGGCCAGCGCCCTGGGACGGGCGTTGCTTGCGTGCAGCTTGGCTCGGCCTGCGCCATCCGTGAGATAATGGCAGCCGTCAAAACGAGCCGCGCGGGCGGGGGCAGGCCTCGAGCCCGCGCGGCATGAGCGAGAGGTTCTCCATGGCAGACGATATGCCCCAGATGTCCCTGTTCGGCGATTCCGGATCGAGCGATTCTGCAGGGGAGAAGGACGCGTCCTCTTCCTCGCACGCCGCGCCCGAGCGCATGACGCCTGCGGTCCGCGCGGCGGAGCTCAACCGCATCCTGTCGCATGCCGCGTACGCCTACTACGCGCTCGACGACCCCGAGATGACCGACGCGGAGTTCGATCGCACGCTGCAGGAGCTTCTTGCCATCGAGTCCGTGCACCCCGAGCTGGCCACGCCCGAGAGCTACACCCAGCGCGTCGGCGGCTACGTGAGCGACCAGTTCGAGCCGGTCCGTCACGCCCAGCGCATGTACTCCATCGACGACGCCATGAACCTGGACGAGCTGGACGAGTGGCTGGCGCGCACGGACGAGGCCCTGGGCTCTACTACCGAGCATCCCGTCGCCTACACCTGCGAGCTGAAGATCGACGGCCTGGGCATCGCGCTCACCTACCGCGACGGGCAGCTCCTGCGCGCGGCCACGCGCGGCGACGGCACCACGGGAGAAAACGTCACGGCCAACGCGCTGACCATCAAGGACATTCCGCGCGCGCTTCTCCCCAAGGGGCTCGAGCGCGTGGCGAACGGCGGCTTTGGCCAGAGCATCGAGGTCCGCGGCGAGGTATACATGCCCAAGCACTCGTTCGTGCGCCTTAACGAGCAGAACGACGCCGCCGGACGCGCGCCCTTCGCCAACCCGCGCAACGCCGCCGCCGGCAGCCTGCGCCAGAAGGACGCCAGCATCACACGCGCCCGCGACCTCGAGACCTTTATCTATGCGGTGGCCGACGAGGGCCCGCTTGCCGTCGACACCCAGCACGACTTCCTCGACTGGCTGCGCGACTGCGGCTTCAGCGTGAACCCGCACGCGCGCCGCGTGGACAGCTCGGCAGAGGTACACCAGTACTGCGCCGACGCGCTCGCGCATCGCGAGGAGCTCGACTACGACATAGACGGCGTCGTCGTGAAGGTCGACAGCTTTGCGGGGCAGGACTCGTTGGGCTTCACCGCTCGTGCGCCGCGCTGGTCCATCGCGTTCAAGTTCCCGCCGGAGGAGAAGAGCACGGTCCTTCGCGAGATTCGCGTCCAGGTGGGACGCACGGGCGTGCTGACCCCGGTCGCGGAGTTCGACCCGGTCGTCGTCGCGGGGTCGACCATCGCACGCGCCACTCTGCACAACATCGACGAGGTACGCCGCAAGGACGTCCGCGTGGGAGACACCATCGTCGTCCACAAGGCGGGCGACGTCATTCCCGAGGTCGTTGGGCCCGTCGACTCCAAGGACGAGGAGCACCTGCTGCGTCCGCTCTGGAACATGCCGGCCACCTGCCCCAGCTGCGGCAGCCCCGTCGTTCGCGAGGAGGGCGAAGTCGCCTTCCGCTGCGTGTCCATCGACTGTCCCGCCCAGGCGACCGAGCGTCTCATCCACTGGGGGAGCCGCAACGCCCTGGACATCGACGGTCTTGGCGACGAGATAGTGACCCGCATGGTCGAGCAGGGCATCCTGACCGACGCGGCCGACTACTACGACAGGCTCGACGTCGACACGCTTGCGGGCGTGGGCACGGGGCGCGTGTACGAGACCAGCACCAAGGACCACCTTGAGGGCGACGACATCGTCGTCGGCGCCACCATTGCGCGTAAGATCATGGCACAGGTGGAGGAGTCCAAGGGTCGCGGCCTCGGTCGCGTCCTGTTTGGCCTGGGCATCCGCCTGGTCGGCACCAACGTGGCGAACCTTCTGGCCGACCACTTCGGCTCGATGCAGGCCCTCATGCTTGCGAGCGAGGAGGACATCGCGCAGATCGAGGGCGTCGGCCCCAAGATCGCCCACAGCGTGCGCGAGTTCTTCTCGGTCCAGAAGAACGTCGCCGTCGTCGAGCGTCTGCGCGAGGCGGGGGTGAAGCTCGAGCAGGAGGGCTTCGGCCAGGAGCCCGAGCGTCCCCAGACGCTTGCCGGCCTGACCTTCGTTCTCACGGGCTCGCTCCAGAAGTACAGTCGCACCGAGGCCGGCGCCCGGCTGAAGGAGCTCGGCGCCAAGGTGTCCGGTTCGGTCAGCAAGAAGACCAGCTTCGTGGTCGCGGGCGAGGCCGCGGGGTCCAAGCTCACCAAGGCGCAGCAGCTGGGCGTGCCCGTGTTAGACGAGGGCGAACTCGATCGCATCCTCGAGACGGGAGAGGCTCCCCAGACGTAGGGGCCTACCGCTTTCCACGCATGCGAGAAGGGCGTCAACGCCTTGAACGCCACGCCCTCCTCGCTTATGCAATAAGGCATAAAGTAGCTGGTAAACGGTATAAAAACGAATGCAGGCGGAGGTCAGATTACGATTCTGTTTTGAGTCAATCACCCTTTTGCATCAACCTATGCGGCAGAGGTTTGGCTCCGTTGAGGTCGCGGTATCTTCATTGCTGACAACGATTGCAGACCACGACGGAAAGGATGACGCCATGAGTGACAGTGCCGGCATTGCCAAACCCGTTGAGACCAGAAGAGAGCAGCGCCTGCAGTGGATAGACGATGACGAGGCACAGGTTGTTCCCATCGAGAAGGCGCAGACCTGGCTTGAGGAGCTCGGTGAGCGCAACGAGCATGGGCACGAGCTCGACGACCTCAACCTGATGTTTCACTCCTCCTCGTTCAGCCGTACCAAGAGAGAAGAGGAGGAGGGCTGGCTATAGCCTTCCGACGGCTCTGAAACCGGCGTGTGCAGCCACGCGAGCGAATGCGGGCCGCCCTCCTTGCGGAGGGTGGCCCGCGTGCTTTTGCGCGTGGTTTCGCTAGTGCCCTACGCGTCTTGCGCGTCTGCCGCGAAGACCTCTCCGGCGATCTTGGCAGTCTCGGTCGCGTCCTTGGCGTAGTAGTCGGCCCCTACCATCTTCGCGTATTCGGGGTTCAGGACGGCCCCGCCGACGATGACCTTGCACCAGGGAGCCTGGTCGTGCAGGAGCTCGATGGTGTCGGCCATGGCGGGCACGGTGGCGGTCATGAGGGCGGAGAGGCCTGCCACCTTGATGTGCTGGTCGACGACGGCGTCGCAGAAGTCCTGGGGGTCTACATCGCGACCGAGGTCGACTACGTCGTAGCCGTAGTTCTCGAGCAGCATCTTGACGATGTTTTTCCCGATGTCGTGTATGTCGCCCTTGACCGTGCAGATGGCGACCCTGCCCTTTCGAGCCGAGGGCGCGCCCGCATCGGACGCTTGTGCCTTGATCGTGTCGAAACCCGCTTTGGCGGCCTCTGCCGAGGCCATTAGCTGGGGCAGGAAGAAGCTGCCCCTCTCGAAGCGGAGGCCCACCTCGTCGAGGGCGGGAATCAGGACCTCGTTGATTGCGAAGAGGGCGTCGTGGCCCGCGAGGATGTCTGCGATGACCTGGGGCATGGGGCCCTTGCGTCCCGCGATGACGAGCCCCTTGGCCTTTGCCACGGGGTCGGTCTCGCCCTCCGGACTGGACTGGCTTCCGGCTGCGTTGGGGGCCGCTGAGTCCCGACACGGGGCGTCGGATGCCCTGTTGGAGGGCTTGTCGCTTCGGCCGGCGTAGCCCGCCACGTAGGACTGGGCGCTCTCGTCCTCCCCGCTGAGCACGCGCCAGGTATTGACGACGTCGGACATGCGCTGCTGCAGCGGGTTGATGATGCAGAGGTCCAGCCCGGCCGCGAATGCGCCGGCGAGGAAGGTCGCGTTTACGAGCGGCCTGAAGGGGAGCCCGAAGCTGATGTTCGACACTCCCAGGACGCAGCGCACGCCGGGCAGCTCTCGCTTTACCAGGGCTATGCCGTCGAGGATCTCGCGTGGGGCGCGCTGGTCGGTCGAGGCGGCCATGGCGAGGCAGTCGATGATCACGTCGTGGCGCGCTATGTGGTAGGCATCGGTCTGCTCAACGATCTTGCGCGCTATCTCGAGGCGTCCCTCGGCCGTGGAGGGAATTCCCTTCTCGTCAATCGTGAGGCCGATGATCGCGCATCCATAGTGGGCCGCGAGGGGGATGACCGCCTCCATCGTCTCGCGCTTGCCGTTGGTCGAGTTGATGATGGGCTTGCCGGGGTAGGAGCGGACGGCCGCCTCGATGGTTTCGGGGACGGCGGAGTCCACCTGGAGCGGCAGGCCCGAGATTCCCTGGAGGTCCGCCATGAGCTTGAGGAGGGTCGCCCGCTCGTCGATCTCGGGTAGTCCCGCGTTGACGTCGAGCACCTGCGCACCCGCCTTCTCCTGTGCGATGGCTTCGGCCATGATGGCGTCGTAGTTGCCCGATACCAGGGCTTCCCTCATCTTCTTCTTGCCAGTGGGGTTGATGCGCTCGCCGATCACGCCGACGTGGCCCATGGGAAGCGAGAAGAGCCTCTGCGGGCTTGCGACGGCAAGGTCGTCGCGCATCTCGCGTGGGGAGGGCGTGCGGCCGAGCAGGCGGTCCCCCAGGCCCGCGATGTAGGCGGGGGAGGTGCCGCAGCAGCCGCCGACGATCGTGACGCCGGCGTCGAGCATGCCGGCCACGGCCTCGCAGAACTCTGCGGGCTTGACGTCGAACAGCGTGGCGCCGTTCTCCATGCGGGGAAGCCCGGCGTTCGCCTGGGCCATCACCGGGCAGCTGGCCCAGGGGAGCATGCGCTCGACCAGCGGCGCGACCTCCTTGGGACCGAGCGAGCAGTTGATTCCCACCGCGTCGGCGCCCGCCGAGCTCAGGGTGGCCGCCGCGACCTCGGGAGTGGTGCCCAGGAAGGTGCGCCCGTCTTCGGCGAAGGTCATGGTCACGAACACGGGCAGGTCTGAGTTCTCCTTGGCGGCGAGAAGCGCGGCCTTTGCCTCGGCGAGGTCGGCCATGGTCTCGATGATGAAGAGGTCCGCGCCTGCGGCGTCGGCTGCGCGGACCTGCTGTGCAAAGAGCTCGTAGGCCTCGTCGAAGGGGAGCGTTCCCATCGGCTCGAGGAGGGTGCCCGTGGGGCCGATGTCTGCCGCGACGTAGCGTGCGCCGCTCTTGCGGGCGCAGGCGATGGCGGCCTGGAAGACGTCTTCGACCGAGGCGGCGTCACCCAGCTTGAGCGCGCTCGCACCGAAGGTGTTGGCCGTGACCACCTCGGAGCCCGCATCGACATAGGCCTGGTGGATCTGGACGATCTCGTCGGGATGGGTCAGGCAGAGGAGCTCCGGCAGCTCGCCGGCGGCGAGGCCGCGTTCCTGGAGCTGCGTGCCCATGGCGCCGTCGAAGAGCAGGAAGTCCAATCCGGCCAGCACACGGGCGAGGTGGTCGTCCTTTATGCGGAGCCTGCGCTCGTCGTAGGCGCCAAAGTGGCGCCTCGCGTTCGTCTGTTTGCTGCTATCCACGGCAGGTCCTTCCCGTCGGTCGTATCTTGCAGAAGTCGTGGCAGGGACAGTGCGCACAGCTTGCCCGCGTCGAGCTCTGGCGCTGCTCAAACATGCCCACCACGGCGGTCACGCTCTTGGTGGGCGTCATCAGCAGCGTCGGCGAGAGCGTGATGCCCAGGCGCTCGCCCCCAAGTTCTCGGAGCAGGGGAGGCTGGGTCTCCATGGGCAGGTCTCCGTAGCCGGGCGAGAAGCGATAGTTGGTGAAGAGCCCGAACTCGTGCGCCCGGGCGATCAGGCTTGCCTCCGCGGCGTCCGCCGCGCGCTCGACCAGGGCGGTCGCCGCCGCGTCGAAGAGGAGCTGATCGAGGTGGTTGGTGAGGGACAGCCGCCTTAGCTCGCGCTCGACTCCCATGCCTATGGTGACGGCGAACGCGCCCACCTTGACGGCCGAGTCCAGATGCTCGCGCATGGATTCGCCCGCAAGCTCGAGCGGCGACCCCGCGAGGTGGACGACGTGCGTGCCGTCCTCTCGCTGGGAGCGGCTCTCGACGTCGAACACGCGAAGCGATGCCTGCGGCCTTGACGTCCGAATGCAATGGTCGATCTCTTCGTCGAGGCGGGCGTCGAGCTCGGGCGTGACATCCTGTCCCCTGTAGCCGAGGTAGCGAAGAACCTCGGTGCGGTCTACCAAATCGATTTCGTAGCTCTCGAGCACTAGGCCTCCAAGTATCCTGCCGCGACGAGGCACTCGTGCGCCGCGCGGGCAATCTCGGGCTTGTTCATGCTGTAGACGTGGATGCCGTCGACTCCGTTGCGTGCGAGGTCCTCGAGCTGCTCGCAGGCGTACTCGACTCCCGCCACGCGCTGGGCTTCGGGGCTGTCACCGGCTCTGACCAGACGCTTCACGACCGCCGCGGGGATGGACGCGCCGCAGTTGAAGGCCATGCGCTGGATCTGGTTGACGCTGGTGAAGGGCATGATGCCGCAGATGATGGGCACCTTGATGCGCGCACGCGTGCACTTCTCGCGGAAGCGGTAGAAGTCCTCGTTCCGGAAGAACAGCTGCGTGACCAGGAAGTCGACGCCTGCGTCCTGCTTGAGCTTGAGGTTCTCGATGTCGGTCTTGAGGCTCTCGCACTCGACATGGCCCTCGGGGTAGCAGGCGCCACCCACGCACAAGCCGCGCTGTCTGAGGTACGCGATGAGGTCCGAGGCGTGGTGGAAGTCGCTCGCCTCGCGACCGGGGGCGCGGTCGCCGCGCAGGGCGAGGATGTTCTCGACGCCGTGCGACTCGAGCCTGTCCACGATCGAGTCGACGTCCGCCTTGGACGAGCCCAGGCAGGTCAGGTGGGCGAGTGCGGTGGTCTTGCCCGCCTCCTGTATGTCACGCGCGATCTCCACGGTGTTCTGCGAGTTGCCCGAGCCTCCCGCAGAGAACGTGACGGAGATCCAGTCAGGCCGGCACTTCTCCATCTCGTTGGCGATGCCGCGTGCCTGTTCGACCGAGAGGTCGCCCCTCGGCGGGAATATCTCGAACGAGAAGCTCTGCTTGCTTCTGAGGATGCTGTCGATTCTCATGGATCGCCCCTTCGGTTGCTGGCAGGCCGTGCCGAGCGATTCGGTCATAACGATTGGTGATATGAGTATCCTACTTCTTGTATGGTCGCATCTGCGTGCTACGTGCCGATACGAAACCTGTCGCTTGCCGATTGTTCGCGCTCGTGTCGCGTTTGATGAGGTGAAAGGTGGCTTGGGGCTGCCTTTCGAATATAGCTGAACGGGTTATCGCTCCTGTCTATACCCCTTGGCGTCACGGTCGCCCGCTTGCCTTCGATACAAAAAAGCCCGCACGTCACGCGCGGGCGGTTGGGCCTCTATGCTTGGCCTATGTGCGAGGGACTAATAGAGGGGAAGCCCTCCCGTGATGGGGTCTATCTCATCTGCCGACAGGGGTTCGAATGCCAGACAGGTGAAGGTCGCCTCACCGTGGAACTCCGTCAGCCCGGCGTCGCGGACCAGCGATACCACGAAGCCCTTCTCGCGGCCCCTTGCGGCAATCTCGAGCAGCTCCTCCTCGGAGTCAACGTAGACACAGACCTTAGCGACACCGGCATCGAACCAGTCGAACAGGGGGGTGCGGGGCTCGCCTTTGTCCTCGAGGTAGACCCAGCCGTAGTCCTCGGTTGCGCGGACCTCGTCGAGGCGGCCCTCCCTGGCGAGGGCCAGAAGCGTCGCCTCGACGCAGGCGTGGCCTGCCTGGGCGGCAATCTTGCCCTTGCGCATCTTCAGGTCGCGACGCATCACGATCATCTGCTTTGCCTTGTAGGACGAGACTCCCATGCTAGTCCTCGACCTCAAGAAGCTCGATCTCGAAGTTGAGCGCCTTGCCGGCCATCTCGTGGTTCAGGTCGAGGGAGATTGCCTCGGGCGTCACCTTGCAGACCGTCGCGGGAACGGGCAAGCCCTGTGGGGACTGGAGCATGACCTTCTCGCCCACCTTGATGCCGTGCATCTGCTCGGGAACCTGGGACATGGGGAACTCCTGGATGAGGTCCTCACGGCGCTCGCCATAGGCCTCCTCGGGCTCGAGGTGCACGTTGGCGGTCTGGCCGACCTCCATGTCCCTGACGGCCTTGTCGAAGCCGGCGATCATCTGGCCTGCCATGCAGGTGAAGCCCAGCGGCTCGTTGCGGTCACGGGACGAGTCAAACTTGGTGCCGTCGTCAAGGGTTCCGACGTAGTGGACCTTGACCTTCTTTCCTTCGTTGCTCACGTGTGCTCCTGTCGTTTGTCGCGTGCGTACTGTGTCACTTTACCTAATAATGGATGGTAGCCATACCGTGCGTACCCTATCCCGCCACGGCGGGTTCACATATTGAAGGCGAATGACATGATCGACAAGAGTATCAGGGAGATCGTGCGCCGTTGCCGACCACACATGTGGGCGGCCGCCGCTCTGTTCTTCGCGTGCTATCTGGCGGACGTCGTACTCATCACGTGCGTTGCCTATGCGCTGACCACCATCATCTATCCGCAGCAGCCGGTTCTGTGGGTGATTGCGCCCATCCTGCTGGTCGTGGCCGTCCGCTGCGCCCTGCGCATGCTCTCGCTGAGCCAGTGCTCCAAGGTGAGCTCCATGGTCGAGCTCGAGCTATCGGAACGCATCACCGAGAAGCTCACCCGCCTCTCTTGGACGCGCGTGGCCGAGCGCCGCGAGCGCGAGTTCGTGTGGTGCGCGCGAAAGGGCGCCACGTGCATCGGTGACCTCCTGGGCAACGTCGTCCCCGTGGCGGTGGGGACCTTGGGCCTGGTCATCGTCATCCTGATAGGCGGCCTGTACCTGGGCTGGCGCATGCCCGCCACCCTGCTTGCCTTCGTCGTCGCCGTCGTCGCGCTGAGCGGCGCCGCGTATTTCCTGGTCAAGCGCGAGCTGCGCGAAAAGGGGCTCATCGAGGCGGGGGATGACTCCGGCGCGTACTTCGACCTGGTCGTGAAGGAGGCCGACCTGCTTCGCGACTATCGCGTGGGAGAGGACTTCGCGGGCCTTGCCGCAGAGAGGAACAGCCGCGACTCGGACGAGACCCTGATGGGCGAGAGGCGCCGTCGCTACCCGCTGCTCGCCACCCTGATTACCTCGGCCGTGGGCCTGGTGACAATCGTCTACACGACGGCGTTCGACGCGTCGTTTGCGAGCGCGAACATCGTGCACGCCACCTCGATGATCCTCTACACCTGCTACGGACTCCTGCGCGTCTCGATCATGGCCTTCAAGTCCGGCGAGGTCGCCGAGGCCGAAGAGGCCGCGCTGCTCATGGCCGATCTGCTGTCGCTGCGCGTTCCCGACGAGAACGGCTCGCTTGCGACCGTCGCCGGCGACCACCTTTCGACAAACCGCCTCGCCTACAGCTATGACGGCGAGAAGTTCGTTCTCAAGTCCGTGACGATCGACGTCCCCGCGGTGGGGCTCACCGCCGTCGTGGGGGTCGAGGGAAGCGGCAAGTCGACCCTGGCGGGCGTCCTCGCCGGGCACCTGCGCGACTACCGCGGCAACGTTCTGCTGGGCGGAAAGCAGCTGCGCGACGTGCTGCGCACTTCTCGCCTGCGCTACATCACCTACGTGGGCATCGACAGCGAGCTTTTGAGCTCGACCGTCCGCGAGAACCTGCTCATGGGCGACCCTGCGGCCACCGAGGGCGAGATGTGGAGCGTCCTTTCGGCCGTTGGCCTCGACAGTGAGTGTCGCAGGCGCGGCGGGCTCGACTTCGAGCTCGTTGCTGGCGGCACGAACGTCTCGCGCAGCGAGCGCCTGCGCCTGGCGCTGGCCCGCGCCGTGCTGCACAACACGCCGATCATCATCATCGATGGCCTGATGGACGAGATCAACCCCGTCGACCAGCGCAAGGCCATGCTTGCGCTGCGCGGCATAGCCCGCTTCAAGGCGGTCGTCGTGCTGACGCGCTATCCGGTCCAGGCCCAGTTTGCGAAGGTCGTGTACCTGCTCTCAGAGGGGGCCATCATCGCGTCTGGCTCCCACGAGGAGCTCATGGCGAGCTACGAGCCCTACAGAAGCGCGTGCGAGCAGCAGGAGCGCCTGCTTGCCCTGGAGCCTCCCCAGTCGGAGGCCGTCGACGGAGCCGAGCACGACGCCGCGGGCGACCAGGATCCCGACGCGACCAACGTGCTTGTGATGCCTCATCCCGAGGGCGTGGTCAGAACCGGTGAGCCTCGTTGGGGAGAGGGGGTCGAGGGCCATGAGTAGCCTTCTGTCAATCTGGCGAGTCGCGCTCCTGGCGCGCAAGTCCTTCTCGAAGCTCGTCGTGGCGACCCTGTGCGAGCTGGGGTTGTGGCTGCTTGCCACGCACGTCCTTTCCGTCGGCGTCTCGAGTGTCATGCGCGTCGCGCTTCCCGACGTCGGCATCCTTGCGAATTACTGGCTCGAGCTCATGATCGGCTTCTGCCTGGCCGCCTCGGTCTTCTTCTTCGTCTGCCGATGGACGCGCAGGGTCTACCTTCACGACGTCGCCCGACAGGTTCGTGCCTCCATTCTGCTCGACGCCGTCAGGCCGGGCTCACGCCTCGCGGGTGACGGCTCGATCAAGGCCCCCGCAAGCGTCGCGCAACGCCTGGTGAGCGAGATGCTGCCCGTAGTCGAGACCATCTCGACCCTGGCCGCCTCAGTCGTCGCCTGCCTGATCCTGGCCATCGCCTCGCCGCTCTGCGGCTTCGTCACCCTCGCCTGCGTCGTCGCATCGACCGCGGGTATCGCGATCGTCGTCAAGCTGCGCGCGAATGACGTCCAACTCACCGAGCACTCTCTCACGCGCTCGCTCACAGTCCTGGTGAACGACAACCTGCGCTGCGCGGGTGAGGTCGAGCAGTATGGTGCCGGCCCGCAGCGCAACGCACGGGTGATCGCGGATGCGGCCGCACGAAGCCGTGCCGCGCTGAGCGCCACCGTCACCGTCGGCATCGCCCTTGCGGTCGACCTTGCCGTGCTGCTCGCGATGGCGGTCCTGCTCTACGTCAGGCTCGCCTCCGACGTCGCCGCCGGCCAGATGCCCGCCTTCTCGGCACTCCTGGCTGCTGCCGGGGCGGCGACGCTGCTCATAGTCAACTACCGCCCTCGTACCATTATGGAGCTTCCCGTCGCCCTCCAGGCGGTCAAGCGGATCGATGCCATCCTGATGGCCGACGCCGACGACGTTGCCGACGCGCTCGACGCCGAGGCCATGCTCTCGATGGAGGTCGTCGATGGCGGCGGTGTCGACGGCGGTGGAGAAGGCCTCGATTCCGACGGCTCTTCCGAGAATGCCTCCGAGCAGGTGGACCGTGCTTCCGCGAGCGCGGACCCGACGGCGTTTGCCGGCGTCCTTCTCCACGACGTGTGCTGCTCGATCGACGACGGCCGCGGCCTCCAGGGCATCGACCTCGCGATCGCCCCGGGCGAGTTCGTGAGCGTCCAGTGCGACGACGAGGCCGAAAGGGACGTGCTCTGCGCGCTGCTCCTGAGGCACGCCGAGCCTGACCGCGGCATCATCGCGCTCTCGGGCACGCGCCTGGCGAGCGTGTCGGAGGACGAGCTGCGCTCCACGATTGTTCCGGTCATGCGCGAGACGGCGCTCTTCCCCGGGAGCATCCGGCAGAACCTTCGCCTGGGCAAGCCTAGCGCCTTCGACGACGAGCTCGAGGGGGTCCTTCGCAAGGTCGGCCTCGACTTCGTGCTGGAGCTCGAGGACGGCCTGGGGACGGGCGTCGACGAGCCTGCCGCGAGCCGCCTGAGCGAGGACGGGCTTATGCGCCAGCGCCTGGGGCTCGCCCGAGCCATCCTGAGTCCCGCGAAGCTCATCGTCATGAACGACCCGACCGGCGACCTCGGTCCCATTCAGGAGGCCGAGCTGCTCAGGTCCATCGTTGCGCTCAAGGGAAGTCGCAGCGTGCTCTTCGTCTCGAGGACCGATCGCCTCGAGCGCCTGGCGGACGCTTCATACAAGCTTGACGGCGGACGTATACACTAGAGCGCTCAGTTGCGGTTTCGAGGCTCGGCCCGGCTTTTGGCTGGCACCGGCCCTCGTGGTGTTTCGGGCGGGACGTCTTCCCGCGCGATGGGGAGGAAGAAGTGGACAAGCGGGGATTCACGGGTGTGTTCGACTCGGGTGTCGGTGGTATCAGCGTCTTGAAGAGCCTGGTGCGCGAACTGCCATGCGAGGACTTCGTTTTCTTTGGCGACTCTGCGAACGCCCCCTATGGCGAGAAGGACACCGAGCAGGTCATCGAGCTATCTCGCGCAATCGTCGACGACTTCGTGTCGAAGGGTGCCAAGGCCATCGTCATCGCCTGCAATACGGCGACGTCCGCGGCCGCACCCACGCTGCGCGAGGAATACCCGCAGGTTCCCATAGTGGGCGTCGAGCCGGCCCTCAAGCCCGCCACCCTTGCCCCCAAGAGCGACCGAATCCTCGTGATGGCCACGCCCGTCACGCTTCGCCTCGAGAAGTTCCACCGCCTCGCGCAGAAGTGGGGCGTGGGCTCCGAGGTCATTCCCGCTCCCTGTCCGGGCCTTGCCGCACGCATCGAGCAGGGCAGGCTCGACGATCCCGATCTGGTCGAGCTCATCGAGAGCCTCGTGGGGCGCTACAGGGGCGAGGTCGACTCCGTCGTCCTCGGCTGCACCCACTATCCTTTCGTGAAGAGCCAGATTCGCGAGGTCCTGGGCGACGTTCCCTTCTTTGATGGGGCTGAGGGCACGTCTCGCCAGCTGCGCCACCTCCTGGAGCACGGCGGGCTTCTGAACGACTCCGACCGCGCCGGTACGTTAACCTTCCGCTCGAGCAAGAAGGCGGAGGGAGAGCTCGACTTCTATCAGTGGCTCTTCCAGCAGGAGATCTAGCGGCCATGGGAAAAAGGCGCTTCTCGCCCGCCTCACCATATCGGACAAAAAAGAGACCCCATCGAGGGTCTCTTTTCATTGGCTTGGTTTGCCCGCGTCTGGCCTACGCCGTGCGCCTGTCTCCCCAGAAGAAGACGGCTACGGTTCCCGGGCCGGTGTGGCAGCCGATGGTCGCGCCGATGTCGAAGTGCTGCACGCTGCCATCTATCTTCGCGAACTTCTTCTCGAGCAGCTCCGAGACGACCTCGGCGTCGCTCAGGCAGGCGGAGTTCGAGATGAAGACCTTCTTGTCGTAGTCAAGCCTTCCGTCGGCAAGTTGCTCCATGAGCTCGACGACGCGCGCGGCGGCCTTCTTCTTGGTGCGGATCTTCTCCTTGACCGCCAGCGAGCCGTCGGCCTCGACGCTCATGAGGGGGCAGATCTTGAGCATGTTGCCAAAGAAGCCCGCGGTCTTCGAGATGCGGCCCCCACGGATGAAGAACGTCAGGTCGGTCGAGAAGAACCAGTGCTGCACCTCGAGACGGTGCTCCTCTGCCCAGACAGCGAGCTCGTCGATGCCCATGCCGCCGTTGCGAAGCTCTGCCATCTTGTCGACGAGCAGGCCGTAGCCGGAGGAGGCCGCGAGCGAGTCAACCACGACGACCTTCAGGCCGGGGTAGTCCTTCATGCACCGCTCGGCGGCCATGCATGCCGACTGGTAGGTTCCCGAGATGCCCGACGAGAGCGTGACGTGGAGGACGCTCTTGCCCTGCTCGAGGAAGGGCCTCCAGAACTCGATGTAGTCGCCCATGGAGACCTGGGAGGTCTTGACGTCTGATCCGGCGAGCATGCGCGAGAAGAGGTCGCTCGAGGTGTGGGTCCTGCCGAAGTCATCCTTGCAGGCGATGCCGTCGATCTCGTAGTTGAAGTAGACGCACTCGACGTCTATGGCCTTCAGCATGCCCTCGGTGAGGTCTGCGGTCGAACAGCAGCTTAGGATGTAGTCGCACATGCGATGCCTTTCGTCTGATGAGACTTAACGATTCGTACAATGCGTCTATAGGATAGTGTATCGAGACTTCCCCGCGTGCGGTCCCTAACGTGACAAAGAGTCCCTCCCACAAAGAACGCAGGAGGGTGCGGGACCGAAGCTCCGCACCCTCCCGTTGGCGTCTTAGAAGGACCCTACTCTACGACCTTGACCTCTATCTGATTCGCGAGCTCATCGACGCGCGCGAGGTCTCCCAGGCCCGCGCTCGACGCGACGTCAGCTCCCGTGGCCATGGCACGGGTGAGGGCGGGTACCACGGCATCTCGGTCGTCGTGCCAGATCGAGAGGAACGCCGCGAGCGTGGCGTCGCCGGCGCACGCGGTCGAGAGGATCTTGATCTTGGCCGCGCTGGCACGGTAGATGTGCCTGTCGTCCAGGAAGAACGCCCCACGTCCGCCCAGCGTGCACAGGATGTTCTTGGCGCCCAGCTCGTGGATGTGGTGAAGCGCGCTCACGATGTCGGAGTCCGACTTGGTGTCGACGCCGAAGATGGCCTCGATCTCCTCGTCGTTCGGCTTGATGAGCAGCGGCTCCTTCTTGACGAGCTCGGCAAGGCTCTTGTGCGACATGTCCAGGACGATCTCGGCACCCTTCTTGTGGCAGATGTCGGTGAGCTCCTCGTAGTAGTGGGGCTCCATCAGGGGCGACAGCGAGCCAGAGACGACGAGCGTGTCGAGGTCTTCGAGGCCCGCGATCAGGTCGAGCATCTCCTGCTGCTGGGGACGCTCCACGGGGGCGCCCGCATTGGGCATGGTGTACTCGTCCTCGCCGGCGTTCACGAACATGTTCACGCGGGTGATACCGTCGATCCAGACCGGCTTTACGGGACAGGTCCTGGCCGCCTCCTCCGCGATCCACGTTCCCGTGAAGCCGCCGAAGAAGCCGAGAATCGTGCTGGGCACTCCATAGTGCTCGAGCACGAACGAGACGTTGAGTCCCTTCCCGTTTGGTGAGTACGAGGCGTCGCGGGTGCGGGTGACGCGGTTGGGTGTCAATCCATCGCAGCTAACGACCACGTCAACAGCTGGGTTAGGGGTAAGGGTGTAGATCATTGCGACTCCTCGCTTGCTTGGTATGCGTTGCGTACGTTTGGTCGGCGATTGCCTCTTGCGGGCCTAGTCCTCGATGCCCGCGCAGACCAGGGAGGCAATCTCCTCGGGAGAGGTAGACGTGAGCACCTTGGTGCGGAAGTCCTCCTTCATGAGCAGGACGGCGACTTTCGACAGCAGCTTGATGTGGGTGGTTCCCGCCTCGCCGTCGGGGACGAGAAGGGCGATGCTCGCCTTGATGGGCTTCCCGTCCAGTGACTCCCAGTCGGCAATCGGCTCTGCGTACTTGGTTACCAGGACTGCGGCGTCCTGGATGGCGTCCGACTTGGCGTGGGGGATCGAGAAGCCCTCGGTCATACCGGTCGTGCCCAGCGCCTCGCGCGCCTGGAACGCCTTCAGGACGGCGTCCTCGTCCTGTGCCACGCCCAGCTCGACTGCCCTGTGCGCCAAGAAGGCGAGCGCCTCGGCCGTGGTGGCTGCGGGGTTCTCGAGGGAGACGTGCTCTTTCCTGACGAAGCTCTCCATGGTGGTGCTTCCTTTCGGCTTGTCGTTGGTAGAAAAAGCTGGCTCGACACGGGACGCGTCGGGCCAGCCTTCAAGCAATGGGGGCGAAGCTATACGGCCTTGTTGCCGTTCTTCTCGTACTCGTGCTTCTTGAAGAGCATCAGAAGTATTCCACCCACGACCGCGCCGGCAAGGATGGCGAGGACCCACTGGATCGGGTTGGTGACTACGGGGAGCACCAGGAAGCCGCCGTGGGGGGCGGGGTCATGCACGCCAAGGAGCAGCGAGCCGACGGCGCCGATGGAGGAGGAGAGCATCATGATGGGCATGACGGGCCAGATGTTCTTCGCCACGAAGGGGATGGTGCCCTCGGTGATGTGCGTGCAACCCAGGATGAAGTTGACCAGGCAAGCGTTGTAGTCGTCGTTCGTGAAGTACTTCTTGCCGATCACGCCGGCGACGGTGGTCACCAGGGGAGGGACGATGCAGGCGGCGGAGACGGCTGCCATGATTGCGGTGCCGGAGCCGTCAGTGATGCCTGCGGCGACGTCTGCGCCCATGAGGGCGGTGCCGGTGACGTAGGCAGCCTTGTTGACGGGGCCGCCCATGTCAAAGGCGCACATGCAGCCGATGGCGATGCCCAGCAGGATGGCGTTGTTGCCCTGTGCGAGGCCGCCCAGGAAGCCCATCATTGCCTCGTTGATCGAGACCATGGGACCGGAGATTGCCAGCATGGCCAGGCCGACGATGAAGGTGGAGCAGAGCGGGTAGAGGAAGATTGCCTTGAGGCCGTTGAGGTTCTCGGGAAGCTTTGCGAAGACCTTCTCGAGGAGAAGGACGCAGTAGCCGGCGAGGAAGCCGCCAACGATGCCGCCGAGGAATCCGAAGCCGGTGCCCGTTCCGGAGGGGTCGATCATGCCCGTCTCGGCAAGCACGGGCAGGCCCTGGATGGCAATCATGCCGGCGATGAAGCCGGGGACCAGGCCGGGACGCTTGGCGATGGACTCGGCGATGTAGGCCGCGAGGATCGGGACCATCAGGTTCATGCCGATTCCGCCGATGTACTTGAGCATTGCGGCGAAGGTGTTGTACTGGGCGTTGGTGGAGTCGAACGAGAAGATGCCCCAGAGGAACGAGACCGCCGTGAGGACGCCGCCTGCGACGACGAACGGGAGCATGTGCGAGACGCCATTCATCAGGTGCTTGTAGATGACGTGTCCCACGGACTCCTTCTCGCTGGTGCCCGCTGCGTCAGAGGCGTTCGCAACCTCGTCGGAAAGCTCGCCCTGCGGCTTGGCAGCGAGCGCACGGTCGATGAGCGCCGCCGCGGCCTCCTGCGAGAGGCACTTCGACACGCCGACGGAAACCATGGGCTTGCCCGCGAAGCGCTCCGCCTGCACGTCCTTGTCCGCCGCGATCACGACGGCCTTTGCCGCCCTGATCTCTGCGGCGCTGAGCTCGTCCTCGACGCCAACCTGGCCGTGCGTCTCGACCTTGATGGTCAGGCCCTTCTCCTTGGCCGCCTGTATCAGCGCCTCTTTGGCCATGAAGGTGTGGGCGATTCCCGTGGGACACCCAGTCGCGGCAACGATGTCATAACTCATTGTGCTTCCCCCTTGTCTTTTCTTGCCGTGCCCTTCCTTACATTGCTTGTCAGTTTAGAGATATTGTGAAGCGCATGTGAGAGAAAACGGCTGTTTACCTGCGCATACCTAAATAAAAGCGATGTGAGGAGAATTGCGTTTTCTTTCGGTGGTATTACTTTCGTGGACCAAGGTGATGTGGCTCTTGCTAAATGCAAGAAATGCGTAAGTTATTTTCTTGCTACAGAGAAAAGAAGTACGTTCACAAACCCTCCACATTCGATTTTTAGCCGAACGCCAGCAGACATGCATCAAATTGTCGACGAATGGGCACTGCAAGACGGTAGCGGGCCATAATCTGCGCTGGAAGGGGGTGCTGTCACGTCTCTTGGGTTGGTAACATACAATGGTCGTGGTTGTTTATCCAACGCCTAGCAGTTCCTCTGACCATGATCGGAGCGGACATGTCCTTGGATGCCCACTCTATAGAGCGGCTCGTCGCCAGATCCGTCGAAGACGCGCCTGGTGGCTTCATGGTCTGTCTTGCCTCAAAGGAGGCGGAGGACCTCATCCTGTATGCCAGCGACAGCTTGGTCGCGCTTTTCGACTGCGACGACCAAGATGACTTCATGCGGTTCTCTACGGGAAGGATCAGCGGCCTTGGTGACCCCTACGAGGTCAATCGCATGTTCTCGGGGGTGGGGGAGCAGGTCGCCGAGGGACACTGCCATTTTGCCGTTACGACGCACATCATCACCAAGACGGGAAGACGCGTGGCGGTCGGGCTCTCGGGCCTCACTGTCCAGGACTCGGAGCTCGGCCTGGTGGCGATCGTCACCTTCGACACCGACGTCGTTGCCTTCCTCCCCCAAGACGACGACCCCCTCACGGGGCTTTCCGGCATGAGGAGCTTCCTGTCTCGCGCGAAGAGGTCGATGGACGAGGCGAGTCGCTCGGCGCGCGAGTCCGGCGGATGCTACGTGTTTTTCAACATCCACAACTTCAAGCTCGTCAATGCGGCCCTCGGTGTCGCGAGCGGGGACGAGCTCCTGGTCAAGTTGGCCGAGCTCCTGCGCGAGACGTTCCCCAGTGACTTCGTCGCGCGCTTTGCCGATGACCACTTTGCCGTCCTCACGTTTTGCGAAGACGTCGAGAAGCGCGTGACGCACGTGCACGATGCGGTGACGCTCCTGCATCCCAGCGTCGACATCGAGCTCAAGGCAGGCATCTATCCACGCGACCTGACTGTCGACCCCAGCGTCTCCTGTGACAGGGCGAAGCTCGCCTGCGACAGCATCGCCCATGCCGTCGACGTGTACCAGCGTTGGTACGACCCCTCCATGAGCGCGGTGTTCCTTGCGGGGGCGTTTGCGGCCAACAGCCTGGACGAGGCCCTGGCCGCCGGCGACATAAAGGTGTACTACCAACCGGTCATCCGGTCCATCACCGGAAACCTTTGCGGCCTCGAGGCTCTGGTTCGCTGGGACGACCCCGACCACGAGCTGCTCTCGCCCGCGTCGTTCATACCGGCCCTCGAGACGAGCAAGCAGATTCACAAGCTCGACTGCTTCGTCGTGCGCGAGATCTGCCGCAACTATCGCAGGGTCGTCGACTCGGGCGCCGCGACCGTTCCCGTGTCGTTCAACCTCTCGAGGCTCGATTTCATCCTCTGCGATGTGTTTCAAGAGGTGGAAGACGCCGTCATGAGATACGACGTCCCGCGCGACATGATTCGCGTCGAGATCACCGAGAGCATGCTCGCGACCGACGCCGAGCGCGTACGGGGCCAGATGGAGCGCTTCCGCGCGGCGGGCTATCAGGTCTGGATGGACGACTTCGGCAGCGGCTACTCGTCGCTCAACCTTATGAAGGACAATGACTTCGATGCCATGAAGATCGACATGGAGTTCCTCTCGAACTTCAACGACAAGTCGAGGGGAATCATCGAGTCGGTGGTGGCCATGGCCAAGAGGCTTGGCGTGCAGACGCTCGCGGAGGGCGTGGAGACCCAAGAGGAGTTCTGCTTCCTCCGAGACATCGGCTGCGAGAAGGTCCAGGGCTACCTCTTTGGCAAGCCTATGCCCTACGAGCGGTGCATGGTGCGCTGCGAGGAGCTAGGGCTCGAGGTCGAGTCGCGCTCCTGGAGGCACTACTATGACGCGATTGGCCAGGTGGACTTCATGACCGACCAGCCGCTGAGCCTGCTCGAGTACGATGGGGAGTCGTTCAGGGTACTTTTCGGCAACGAGGGGTTCTACGCCCTGGCGCTCCGTGGCCGCTCGAAGAGCGCGCACAAGGTCGAGAGCATCTTGAACATGCCCGACAACCCGGTCTACCGAAGGTTCAGGGAGGCCGTCGAGCGGCAGGCACGTACGGGGCGCACTGAGTTCATCACCTTCATCGACAGGGGCAGGTACTTCTCGGCGACGTTCTCGCTCGTCGCGGACAACAAGGAACTGCGCGCCTTCGTCAACTCGTGGCGCGACGTTTCGGACAGCGAGGAGGCCCGCGTACGCGGTGACCTGGACGAGACGCTCAGGAACCTCTACCTGCTGTACGACTCCGTGCTTTTGGTTGATCGTCAGGACGACACTGTGACGTCGCTGCTCTCGGGAATGAGCGCGGCAGAGTCCGGAGACAGGACCGTGTCGGGGATCGACGCCGTGAGGACGCGCTACGCGCTCGAGAAGGTCTTTCCCGAGGACCGTTCGCGCTATCTCTCGTTTACCGACCCCGAGACCATGCAGGAGCGCTGCCAGGAGGCCGTGGACGGAAAGGTCATGGCCTACTTCCGCACGCGTGGCCGCTACGGAAGCTACGCCTGGAAGTCGTACACGATTCTTGCCCTGCACGAGCTTGGGCCGGAGGGGAGTCGGTTCATGCTGTGCATCGAGGATGCGACCATCAACAACAAGGAAGCGCTGTCGGTGCTGCTCAACGGCTACGGCCTGAGAGAAGGAAGCCTGGTGTCCGACGACCCTTCGGTGCTGACTCCCGAGCTCCTTTGGAACAACCTGCTGCTCAACTCTCACGTGAACTACTTCTGGAAGGACCGCAAGCGTCGCTTCCTTGGGGCGAGCAGGGCCTTTTTGGACTACTACGGATTCCTGTCCGTCGACGAGATCCTGGGCAAGACTGACGAGGACATGGGCTGGCACGTGGACAACGACCCCTACCGCTCGGACGAGCTTGCGGTTCTGAACGAGGGGAAGCACATCTTCTTTGCGCCGGGAAAGTGCATCATCCGAGGCGTTGTGCACAACATCCGTGCGAGCAAGGCACCCATCTACAAGAACGGGAAGATTGTCGGCCTGCTGGGCTACTTCGTGGACCTCGACACATCAGGATTCGAGATCGGCGGGAACGACGAGGCCACCATCACCGACCGCGTGACGGGCGTGACGAACGCCCGCGGCCTGTGGGAGGCGGCCATCGACTACACCGAGGACTACTACCTCCATGCGACGCGCTTTGCGGTGATTGCGCTGGTCGTGCCCGAGTACCTTCGCGAGCTGGACGAGTATGGGCGCGTGGTGTCCGATGCGCTTCTGGCCACCATTGCAAGAAGAATCGTGGGACGAGTCGGGGTGAGCGGGACGGTCGCGCGACTGTCCAACGCGGAGTTCGTCGTGATCGTCCGCTACGGACGCGCCCGAGAGGTCGACGTCCTGGCGCGGGCGCTGTGCAAGGACATCTCGGAGATCCATGAGGCGCAGGGACACGACTGCACCGTGACGGCGCGCTATGGCGTGGCGCTCGAGGACGAGGCAGCGACCGTTAACGAGCTGGTTGACGTGGCGCTGGCCGCTGCTCGCGAGAAGGTCGGCAGGGGGAGCTCGGAGTAGGGCGCCCCGCACTTCTCATCACACAAATATACGTTAGGTTGGCGGACGCCTTGGAGCGTCCGCTTTTTCGTGCGTGGCGTCCCTCTGCCGTCGCAGCGCCTAGGGGAGAAATGCTACCCACCGTCCGCAGATAAATGTGCGCCGTTTGTGAGTTTGCGCGGACTTCATCGTCATCGGAGCGATTCATTGCTTTAATTTGTCTCCCGAGGGTATAACAAAAACATACCAAGTCATACCTTAAACGTAGTAGTGGGGGACCTTGTGAAAGAGAAGATGACCCCAATAGTTGCCAAAGTCATGCCTGGCGAGAAAGACAGGTTCTTCGAGGCAACGGAACAAATCGGCACCACACCCTCGAACGCCATACGTATGTTCATCGCGGCCTTCAACCGCGCCGGTACCTTTCCTTTCGAGATATCGGCGCCTGACCCGGGGGAACTGGTGAATAGGGATGCAGTCTAAATTGCGCTGGCGGGTGTTGGAGTGGGCCCTGTGGCTGGCACGGCGGATGCCGTGCCACGCTACGTCGCGTCTGCGGAGCATGTCCATCAGCACGTGCATGCATCACATGTGGTATTAGATGGGGCCCGGCCGCCTGCTGCGGTCGAGCCCCATCTGCATAGGGGATGGCTTTGTCCTCAAAGAAGGGACCCCGCATGGCGAGGTCCCGGGATGTCTTCCTTGTGGCGAAGCGTGTCCTAGAGGCAAGCATCCTCGATTAGGCTGCGCAGCTCTGCGATGCCTTGTCCGGTCTCGGACGAGGTGACGAGCATCTGCTGGGGGTCGAGCCCAAACTGTCTGGCGAGTGATGCCCTCTGCTGGTTTTGCTTGCTGCGGCTGAGCTTGTCGGCCTTGGTGAGCGCGACCACGAAGGGAAGCTCGCTCTCGACTAGAAAGCCAAGCATGTCACGGTCGAGCTGCTGCGCGTCGTGGCGGATGTCCACGAGCGAGACGACCAGGTTGAAGCTCCTCTCGCTGTCGAAGTAGCCGCCGATGAGGTCGGCCCAGCGCTGCTTCTCGGCGCGGGAGACCTTCGCGAAGCCATAGCCGGGAAGGTCGACGAAGCGGACGCCGTCCACGTCGAAGAAGTTGATGTTGGCTGTCTTTCCGGGCTGGCTTGATACCTTTGCCAGGGACTTGCGGCCGATGAGCTTGTTGAGAAGCGAAGACTTTCCCACGTTAGAGCGACCCACGAACGAGACCTCAGGCGTGGTGGGCTCCGGGAGCTGCTCGATGGTTCCGTAGGAAGATTCGAAGCGAGCGGTCTCGTATTTGAGCTTGGCCATGGGACCTCCTGGCAGCGAGGGGGACATTACAATTCCCGATTGTACCTGAGGCCCACGCCGCCGCATTTGCCGCAAACGGGGTACACTCCATTTCAGCAAACGACGACGAGGGGACGAACATGGACATCCGCCAGCAGATCCATCAGATGAAGCTCGACGCACCCCTGATGGCCGCGAGTGACATCGAGGTGCGCAACGCCGCCCTCGGCCTCATTGCCCGCGCACTTGAGGAGGGACAGGACGAGATCTTTGCGGCCAACCGCAAGGACATGGAAACCGCCGTCGCCTCGGGCGTCCCCGCGACCGTTCAGAAGCGCCTCCGCTACGACGAGGGCAAGCTCCGCGACGGAATCGAGGGACTGAGGCAGCTGGCAGGTCTCGACGATCCCGTGGGGAAGGTCCTTCTGGAGCGCGAGCTGGACGAGGGTCTGCTGATGAAGCGCGTGACCTGCCCAATTGGCGTCATCGGCGTCATCTTCGAGGCAAGGCCCGACGCGCTGGTCCAGATTTCCTCCCTGTGCATCAAGAGCGGCAACTGCGCCGTCCTGAAGGGTGGAAAGGAGACCGCGAACACCAACCGCGTGCTCTTCGGCATCATCCACGATGCGGCGACGAGGGCGGGTCTGCCCGAGGGCGCGCTCCTCCAGGCGGAGCTGCACAGCGAGATTGACGAGCTCCTCGAGTGCGATGAGGACGTCGACCTCCTCATTCCCCGCGGATCCAACAAGTTCGTGCGCTACATCATGGATCATACGCGCATTCCCGTCATGGGCCACTCCTCCGGTGTCTGCCACGTTTTCGTGGACCGCGATGCTGACCAGGACATGGCCCTGCGCGTCCTGGTGGATGCCAAGACGCAGTATCCCGCCGTGTGCAATGCGGCCGAGACCCTGCTGGTCGACCGTGCCATAGCGGCCGAGTTCCTGCCCAAAGCCTCGCGTGCGCTGGCCGAGAAGGGCGCGCGCCTCCGCGGCACCCAGGAGGCCGTCGACCTGTGCCGTCCCGCCTGGGAAGCGGGGGAGGCCCCCGAGGTCGAGCTCATGGGCGACGACGAGTTCAGCACCGAGTACGGAGACTACGTCATGAGCTGCAAGGTCGTCGAGGACGTGTGTGAGGCGGTGGACCACATCAATCGTTACGGTTCGCACCACACCGATGCGATCGTCACCGCGAGCGATGCGGCGGCGGATTACTTCATGCAGATGGTCGACTCGGCGGGCGTCTACCGCAATTGCTCGACGCGCTTTGCCGACGGGTTCCGCTATGGCTTCGGTGCCGAGGTCGGCATCAGCACGGGCAAGCTCCACGCACGTGGCCCCGTCGGACTTGAGGGTCTTGTGACCTACAAGTACCGCATCGTCGGCCACGGAGACATCGTTGCCGACTTTGCAGAGGGCAGAAGGCAGTTCCACTATCGCGACCTGCGATAGATATACCCTGCGACGTGGCTTGCGCCTATGACTCGCAGCCCTCGTTAGCGCGCATCTCGTTGCGCACGAAGTCCTGGAGGGCACGCTCGGCTGCGGCGACCTTGGAGGGGTCGCCGCAGCGCTTGGCTGCCCTGAAGGCGTTCACGGCCTTCATGAAGTCCAACTCCCCGCTCTCGTCGTCAGCTGCGGGAGCGGCGTCCGTCTGGGAGCCCGCGTCCTTCTCGGCGTCGAATGCCGTTGCATAGCCCTGCTTGCGAAGATCGTCCTTGAGCTGGTTGATGAGCCGCTCGTCGCTTTGATCCATGGTGGACCTCCTCGTGCCTCGTGCGTTCTGTCGCAACCAATGCTAGTGGATTGCGGCGGCGGAGTGGGCGCGTGCCTCCTGCGGGGCTCACTTTGGGGCGCCATTATCAAGGAAGTGTGGAGCGCAGGTGGCTTGTTCTTGAGGTTGCGCCCAGCTGACCTACGGTTGGGTAAAACTGTGGCAATGGGGCGGCGTCCGGCCGCCCTCGTCTTACGTTGAGGTGGGGAACATGGTCACGATTCTGACCGCTCTCATTCTTGTCGGCATCGCCTGGCTCTGCATCAAGCTCGTGGGCTTCGGCCTGCGCCTGGTGGGATTCCTTCTTGCCGCCCTCTGCGTCCCGGTGCTCCTCGTCTTCGGCTTTGTTGCCTGGCCCCTCACCGTGCTGCTCATTGGTGGATTTCTTGTCTACAAGGGTGCCCAGCGCGCGCTGTAGGGTTTCTGGTGAGCCCAGCCAGGGTGCTCCCGGCGGGTTGCATGGCTAAAGAAGAGGGTTCGCTCCGTGTGAGCGAACCCTCTTGCTCTACTTGCCCTCGCTCTCGAGGAGGTCTTCGATGAAGCCGACCTGGAAGCGACTGAAGATGGCCTCGCCCTCCTCCTGGGTGGCATCGAGGTCGACGTCTCCCGAGATGCCGAAGTCCCGTTCACCGTCCTCGTCCAGGAACATCTGGCGAACGCGCCAGACATGCCTGCCCTCGGCGTCACCGTGCTCCAGCGACTCGTCGACGAGAAGGAGCTCGCTCGAGTGGGCGTCTGCCGTGAGCAGGATCTCCTCGTGCGCCTCGTGGTAGTCGTGGAGCGCCTTGGACCAGCGTGGACTGCGCCAACCCCAGTCGCCGTCCATGTCGCCCAGACGGTCGGTGTTTCCGAAGGCGGCGTCGCGAACGCGCGCGAAGAGGGCGTTCCTGACCAGCAGCGTGAGAGCTCGCCGATCGCGTACGACCTCGTCGGGGTCCTGCGGCGCGGTTCCCGCCTCGTCGATGCTGGAGCCACCTTGCTCCCACTCGTCTATGAGGCTGGAGTCGACAGAGCGGACGACCAGGCGAAGCCATGCCACGATGTCGTACAGGCGGTCGGTCATCTTGTCTTGGGGGACGGTTCTGTCCAGGACGTGGTACGCGTCCGAGAGGTAGCGCAGCAGCGTGCCCTCGGAGCGGGCGATTCCACAGCGCTGGACGTATCCCTTGAAGTCCGAGGCGGTTTCGATCATGTCTCGCAGGACGGACTTCGGGCTGAGCTCGTAGTCGCCTGCCCAGGGGACCTCCTCGCTGTAGCGCTCGAATGCTGCGTCCAGCAGCTCCTCGAGGGGCTTGGGGTAGGTGACGTCCTGAATGAGCGCCATGCGCTCGTTGTAGTCGACTCCGTCGGCCTTCATCTCGTCCATGGCCTTGTTGCGCGCCCGCCTCTGAAGGGCGCGAAGAATCTGGGGAGGGTCCTCGAGCGTGGCTTCGACCATGGAGATGAGGTCCATGTCATAGTCGTCGTTCTCGGGGTCAAGCAGCTCGAGGGAGGCGAGCAGGAAGGGCGAGAGTGGCTGGTCAAGCGCAAAGTTGTCGGGGAGGTCCACGGTCAGGACGTAGCTCGCCTGGCCGCCCTCCTCTTCCTTTCTCACGACGCCGGCGTCGATGAGGGTGGCGAAGATCTCATCGGTTCGGGTGTGAAGCCTGTCCTTCTCCTCTGCGCCCTGTGCGGAGTCGTCTATGAGCTTATGGGTTCGCGCATAGGCGTCGCCGCCCTGCTCGACCTCGGAAAGGACGAGCGAGTGCGAGATTCGCATGTGCGGCTTGAGGGCCTCCGGCTCGGATGCGATGAGCTTGTCGAAGGTCGCCTCCTTCCAGCCGACGAAGCCCTTGGGAGGCTGTTTTGTCTTGATCTTGCGGGCCTTTTTGGGGTCACCGCCGGCCTTCGCGAGCGCTCGGGCGTTCTCGATGTCGTACTCGGTCGCCTCTGCGATGACGAGGCCCTCGGTGTCGAAGCCCGAACGACCTGCCCTGCCGGCGATCTGGTGGAACTCTCGCGCATTCAGGTGGCGCATGCGTCTGCCGTCGAACTTGCTGAGCGCGGTCAGCAAGACGGTGTGGATGGGCACGTTGATGCCCACGCCCAGGGTGTCGGTTCCGCAGATGACGGGGAGTAGGCCCTGCTGCGCCAGACGCTCCACAAGAAGTCGGTAGCGCGGCAGCATGCCCGCATGGTGCACGCCCACGCCGGTGATGAGCAGGCGCCTCAGGGTCTTGCCGAAGGTCGTGGTGAAGCGGGTGCCTGCGATCGCCTCTTTGACCTTCTCCCTCTGCTCCTTGGTCGAGACGCCATAGCTCGAGAGCGACGTCGCGCTCTTGACGGCCGCCTCCTGCGAGAAGTGCACAATGTACAGGGGCGCCTCGCCCGACTTGAGCGCGAGCTCGACGGTGGCCTCGAGGGGCGTGTCGACGTAGCGGTAGCTCAGGGGCACCGGTCGCTCGGCGCCGGCCACGAGCTCGACGCTGCGGTCGCTGTGTGCCTCGAGCGACGAGGCAATGCCGCTCGTGTCTCCCAGGGTTGCGCTCATCAGCAGGAATTGCGTGTGCGGAAGCGTCAGCAGCGGGACCTGCCAGGCCCAGCCGCGGCCATGGTCGCCAAAGTAGTGGAACTCGTCCATGGCGACGCAGCCGATGTCGGCATCCTCGCCACCGCGCAGGGCGTCGTTGGCGAGGATCTCTGCGGTGCAGCAGATGATGGGCGCGCCCGAGTTGACGGTCACGTCTCCCGTGATCATACCAACGTTATCGCGGCCAAACAGCCTTACCAGGTCGAAGAACTTCTCGCTCACGAGCGCCTTGATGGGGGCCGTGTAGTAGGCGCGGCGATTGGTGCAGACCGAAATGAAGCACAGGCCCAGCGCGACGAGCGACTTGCCCGAGCCCGTGGGGGTGCCCAGGATCACGTGGCTTCCCGACGCGAGGTCCAGGAGCGCCTCCTCCTGGTGGTCCCAGAGCTCGATTCCCCTTGACTCGCACCATTCCAGGAACAGGTCAAGCGCCTCGTCAGCGGGGATGTCCGCATAGCTGTCGTCATCCGGCCAGGGGATGAGCCTGCCCAGCGAGGCCTCGCCGTTGGCTCCCTCGTCGACTTCCTCGCGCTCGACGGCGCTGCTGCTTTGTGTGTTGTCTACCATGAACTGCCTTTGACTTCGAAGTGTCTGCGCCGATGGCGCGGGAATACATGATACGCGCCGCGTGCGGGTCGGACCTTGCACCGTGCCGCGTTAGAGCTTTCCGGCCCAGCGCTCGTTGTTGAGGATGGCTCGGCCGACGCCCGCCAGGTCGCACGAGCCCTCTGCGAGCAGCGCGTCGGCCTGGGACGGCAGCTTGATGCCGCCGGTGAGGAGCACAGGGGTCGGCTGCGCGCCGCGTTCGTCGGCGTCGCCCACAAGCGCGTCTCTGACGGGCCGTGACATGTCCTTGAACCATCCGGGTTCCAGCGTGTGCAGGCGCGAGTAGTAGTTCATTCCGCCCGAGAGGCTGATCAGGTCGACGCCCGCGCCCTGGAGAAGGACCGCCGCCTTGGTCGCGTCCTCAATCGTAGAGCCGCCCTCTCGGTAGTCGCAGCCGCCCAGACGTACGCTCAGGGCTAGGTCGTGCCCGACCTCGGAGCGGATTGCATCGACGACCTGCAGGATGATGCGCATCCTGTTTCGCAGGGGGCCACCGTACTCGTCGTCCCTCCTGTTGGTCATGGGCGAGAAGAACTGGTCGAGCAGATAGCCGTGGGCGGCATGGACCTCTACGCCGTCAAATCCCGCGAGCCGCGCGCGTGCGGCCGCGCGTGCGAAGCACTCGACGATTCGACGGATTTCGTCGCGTGTGAGCTCGCGCGGGAGGGGATGGCCCACCTTGGCTCCAGGGCAGGTCACGGGCGAGGGTGCCACGGCCACCTGGCGTATCACGCTTTGCGGCGCGGCCGATCCCGCATGGCTTATCTGCACGAACACGGGGGTCTCGCAGGCGTGAACGGCTTCCGCCTCGCGTGCAAGTCCGTCGACATCGGAGTCGCGGCTGATTGAGGCCTGTCTTGCCGCCGCGCGGCCCTCGTTGCTCACATAGTGGTGCTCGGTCTCCACCAGGCCGAGGAGGCCGCCCTGCGCGCGCTCGGCGTAGTGGTCACACAGGGCCTGGGTGACGCTGCCGTCGCGCTCCGACTTGGCTGAGGCCATGGGCGCCATGACGATGCGGTTCCTGAGTGTGATCTTGCCGAGCGAGAGGGGAGTGTGGACGTGTGGATACACTATTCGGCCCCTCCGGCGTCTCGCAGAACGGAGCGGCTGGGCGACAGCACGCTGGGCTCGTTGAACCCAACGATCGTCTTCTTTAGCTCGTTGAGGTACTCGCATGCTAGGGGGCTCAGACGCCTGAGCGCATGCGTGATGTAGCCCACGTTCATCACCTCGTCGGTCTCTAGTGGTATCGAGACGATTCCCTGGAACATCTCGTCCGACCTCACGCCGGTCGAGATGAGGAAGCCGTCGTAGTTGGTGAGCAGGCTGGTCATGGTCCCGCGGTCGCTTGCAACTATCCTGCGCGTGTGCGGCAGGTTGCTGAGGGGCTCCTCGGACAGGTAGAGCGAGCTCTTGGGGCCCTGCTCGAATGTGCAGCGCGGCCACTGCGCCAGGTCGTCGAGCCTCACCAGGTCGAGCTTGGCGAGGGGATGCCCCTTGCGGACGAAGACGTGCGGCCTTGCCCGGAAGAGCGAGGAGAACGAGAGGTCAGCGTCGTCAAGTTGGCGCTTGAGCACGTGCTCGTTGTAGTTGCAGAGGTAGATGATGCCGATGTCGCTCCTGAACGAGCTCACGTCCTCGATGACGTCCCTCGTGCGCGTCTCTCTGAGCGAGAACTCGCAAGAGTCATCCTGCCTTCCGCTCACGAAGCTGATGAAGGCTCTCACGGCAAAGGCGTAGTGCTGGGACGAGACGGAGAGGCGCTGGTGCTCGACCTGTCCCGCCTTGGAGTAGTGTCGCTCGAGCAGGTCGGCCTGCTCGACCACCTGACGCGCGTAGCCTAGGAACTCGACGCCCTCGCTGGTGAGCGTGATGCCGCGGCTGGAGCGGTTGAAGATCCTGATGCCCAGCTCCTTTTCGAGCTCGCGCACCGAGACCGAAAGGCTCGACTGCGAGACGAAGAGGGTCTTGGCGACCGAGTTCATGGACCCGTTTTCGGCGATGGCGATAACGTATCTCAACTGTTGTAGCTGCATGCTTGCTCCGATGCCTCGGATGATTAACCTACACGAGCCTTTAGTTTATCGAAGCAGGCGATAAGCGAAGGCCGAACTAGAGAATCTTCTCCATTCCGATCTTATAGGGCACGAGGCCCATCTTCTCGTAGAAGCTTTGGGCGCTCGGGTTGCAGCTCCATACGTTGAGCGTGACGTTGTAGAAGCCCTGCCCGCGCGCGAAGTCGATCACGTAGTTGTAGAGCGTCGAGCCTATGTGCTTGCCGCGGTAGCCCTCCCTGACGCAGAGGTCGTCTATGTAGAGGGTCCTGACGTCCGTCATGTTGTTGCTGTTCACGTGCTGCTGGTAGACGCAGAACGCATAGCCTTCCACCAGCTCTCCCTCGACAGCGACGAAGACGGGGCGTCTCTCGTCGCCGATTATCTCCTCGAGCTCAGCCGAGGTGTATTTGCGCGTGTTCGGGACGAAGAGGTCCGGACGGCCCTGAGCGTGTACGTTTAGCACCTGGAGGAGAAGTTCTTCGATCTGCGGGATGTCGCTCTTGCGTGCGCGTCGGATGTCCATGACTGCGTCCTTTCAAAAAAGTCGGTGGTGCGAACCAATCGCACCACCGACCAGATTAGCCCTTATTTCGCGCCTTCTTGCCTGACGTTCTCGCGTTACTTGCGCTTTTTGGAGCCGCCCTTCTTGGCGGACTTGACGGACGTCGGCTTGGATGCCGCTGTAGGCTTCGCAGCGGGCTTTGCAGCCGGTGCGGCAGCCTTTGCCGCGTGCTTGGCAGCAGGCTTTGCGGCAGCGGCGGCAGGCTTTGCGGCGGCGGGCTTTGCAGCCGGTGCGGCAGCCTTTGCCGCGTGCTTGGCAGCAGGCTTTGCGGCAGCGGCGGTAGGCTTTGCGGCGGCGGGCTTTGTGGCAGCGGTGGCCTTTGCCTTCGACGCAGGCTTGGCGGCGGGCTTGGCGGCCGTGGTGGCCTTTGCCTTCGACGCGGGCTTGGCTTCGGGCTTGAGCTCGACCTTCTTGGTGGCAGTCTTTGCCGCGGCCTTCTTGGGGGCGTCCTTCTTCGTCGCCTTGGCCGTTGCGGGCATTGCCGCGGACGCGGACGCCGCGCTCTTCTCGGCTGTGGTGACCTTCGTCACCTCATCGATGACCTGGGGCATGAAGTAGGCGATCTGCTTCTTCCACCAGTACCAGTCATGGGTGACGTCGAAGCCCCAGAAGTCGCACCAGTGGCTCGCGCAGAGTCGGCTCAATTGGGAGTCGATTTGGCGAAGGTCGTCGACGACATCCTCGTGCTCGCCCTGGCCGACGCAGAAGACCAGCTGACGCTTGCTGTAGAGGTCGACGTACTCGTGGTCCTCGGGCATGTTCGGCAGGAAGGTAGTGATGTCGTTGTCGTAGAGCGTGGGGCTCATCCAGCTTCCGAAGAACCGGCTTGCGCGGTAGAGTCCTGAAAGGGCGATGCAGCCCTGGAACAGGTCCGGACGACGCAGGACGGCGAGGGCCGCCTGGTTCGCGCCCAGGGAGCAGCCGATGGCCAGGGGGCGCCTCGTGCTCCCGTTGACCTTCTGCACCTCCTCGAGCAGCTCGCTGGTCACGTAGGAGAAGTACTCCTCCTGGCGCTGCGCGCGGGCCTCGGGGTCGATGTCGTATGCCGACCAGGACTGGGTGTCGACGCCGTCGACGCAGAAGAGCTGGATTTGGCCGCCTTCGATAAGGTCAGCGAGGGCGTCGACCATGCCGACGCTCTCGAATTCGTTGCAGGATGCGCCCTCCGTCTGGAATGCGATGACGGGGATCCCGCCCTCGCCGTAGGCGATCATAGACATGTCTTGGTTGAGAACGGTGCTGTGATTCTGGTACTGTTCGCGCTTCATGTGAACCAATCCCCTAGATCTCGTGCTGACAAGCTAGGCCGAACTGTCAAGAATGGCCTTGCATGATTCTAGCAGCTAGTTGGGCATAGGGACGCAAATTGTTGACGGAAATGCAAATTGGTACCAATCGAAGGGGCTATTGCGGCACGTTGTTTCATCCTGTTTCGTGTGCGCCGGACGCCCTGACGATGCGGCTCGGCATTTGCTCTCGATTCCGATTTCGCACTTGCTTGTCCGACGTCGAAGTCCCGCGATAGAATTTGGCTCTACGACGCGATTGGTCTTGTGGCTCGTGGTGCCGAAGCTGGCCGTATGGAAGCCTTGGGCGCCTGGGCGTGCAGATGGTGGAGGTTTTGCATGAAGACGGACGACCTTGTATATGTGAGCGCGGCAGGTTGCTACGCCAGCGTCTTCGAGCAGACGGACGAGGGCCTGTGCGAGGTCGGCCTTATCGACCCCAGGGCTGATGACTACTCGCTCACGGTTCCCGCAAGCACGCTCGTCGCGGTCGAAGATGCCGGCCTTGAGGACATGGGCCGCGTCGCACGGGAGCTTGTCCTTCTCCACCTGCGTATCAACCATGGCTTTGAATTCGACCGCAGCCTCCATCTGTATGTGGGTAGGCGCGAGGACGCCGACCTGGACGTGATGATGTCGATCGGCCCCAAGACCCCAGTCCTCATCGCCCGTTGGGGCGAGGTGGAGCGCGCTGCTCTGGAGGGGGCGCTCTCCTCCTTTGACCTGCCTGCATGGCGCGACGGTGGCGGGCTCGCCCCCGCGCTCGACGGCTGGGGCTGGTCTATGCAGGTCATCGGCGCGGGGATGGGGTGCTCGGGCTTCGGGCACAACGACTGGCCCGCGTCGCTCGAGCGTCTGATCGCGACCCTTGGGACCCTGGGGATTCCCGTTTGCTGGTGCGACGGCGATGGCCCTCACGCCAGCTGCTCCTGGGATGAGCTCGTCGAGCGTCGCATCGGGGACCAGGGGGATTCGGCGTCGGGCTCCGAGGACCCCCGGCTTCCCCAGGGGTTTGACCTTTCTGTGTTCAAGGAGCAATTGTGACGACTAGGGAGGTTGACGGCGCCGGGCGTGCCGGTGGCCTTCCTGACTACTACGTCTACGTGCTTGAATGCGAGGACGGGTCCCTGTACTCGGGCATAACGGTGGACGTCGAGCGTCGCATGGCCGAGCATCTCTCGCAGGAGGCGCCGGGCGCCAAGTACACTAGGGCGCACAGGCCCGTCGCGCTCGTCGCCCTGTGGCGCACGAGCGGCCGGTCCTTGGCGTCAAAGCTCGAGTACCGCCTGCACCGCGCCCGGCGTGCGCAGAAGCTGGCGCTCGTTGAGAATCCCGATGCGGCAGGGGAGGACTACGTCTCGCTGGGCGAGGCGGAGCGCGAGCGCTACTGGAAAGCGGCGCTGGAACCTAGAGCCTAATCTTGTCGTAGGAGGTCTTGTAGTCGTCGAGTGCGTTGCTGATCGCGCCGCCTTCGGCACAGTCGTTCTCGAACGGGTCGGTCAGCAGCTGCGGATAGTAGCTGGGGTAGTTGTAGCCCAGGTCATAGCGCCAGTAGTAGTTGACCTTGTCCATGGCCTCGAGCAGGCTCGTATAGCAGCTGCTGATGTTCTGCCAGTCCGCATGGTACTTGGAGTCGACAGGTAGTTCGGTGGAGTTGACCGCCTCCTGCGCGGCCGTCAGCTCCTGGGTGAGCGCCACGGCATCCGCCGCGTTCTTCTCGCGCAAGCTCCTGTCGTCCTCGTGGGTGCCTCGGTAGGTCTCGACGGCCTCGTTGACCCTCTTCGCGTCGTTGGTCAGCGTATCGTAGTAGCCCTTGACCGTCTTGTAGTCCCCGCCCTTGCCCTCGGCCTCGTCGGCCTCCTTGTCGGACTCGCTTTCCTCCTTGGTCTCGGCTTCGCCATTCTTTTGGTCGCTCTGGTCATTCTGGTCATTCTGGTCCGAGGCGTTGGATTCGTCCTTGCTCTGCGTCTGGCCGTTGACGATGTTGCTGAGGTTGCCCTTCTGCGAGTCGGTGTTCTGAGAAGTGCACGAGTGAATCAGGATGAACACGACCACCAGGATCGCGAGGGTGACGGCGCCGAAGATCTTGAGGTAGCGGTGCCCGTCACCGTCCCACTCCTCCTCGACCTGGTAGTGCTTGCCCTTGTGGGGGTCGATGGCCAGAGGAGAGATGATCGTGGGGGCGCTGGGGTCCTCTCCGGCGTCGATCACGGTCGCGGCGTCTACGAGCCTGCCGACCTCGTCGTCCTTGGCTGCTTCGTTCGCGAGGGTTGGGTCCTTCTCGCCCTTGAACTCGCCGGAATCGTGGTTGTCGCCATTTGGGCCTTCCGCGTCGCCCTTCGCATGCTCGTCGTCTGCGTCGACGGCCTGGTTGATGCGGTCCATGATTTGCGTGACCTCGCCAGGGGCCTTCGTCGAGGCGGTCGGGTCATCTTCAAGCCACGCCTCAAGGCGTGCGCCGCACTCTACGCAGAAGACTTGGCCCTCCTTCAGGGGGGCGCCGCACTGGGGGCAATACTTGAGTGACATATGCTCTCCGATGAGGTTGCTTATAGCTTTGTGTATCGTTTGCAAGCAAGCACACTATACGGCAAAAAGTCGCCTTCTTGCAGTTGACACTGCGTGGACGTGCAATTTTGCCCTTGGGACGTTGCATGTTCGGTGCCGTCCCGCGCGCCTGCGCTACTCCTCGGGCGCCGCGACCACGTGGACCACGACGGTGCTTCCCACCGAGGCGGTCGTGCCCATGGCCGGCTCGACCGAGTCGACGGTCCCGACGGGGTTATCGGAACTCGTCACGTCGTTTCCGCGCTCGACCACGAGGCCCATGCCGGTCAGGAGCGTCTTGGCGTCCTCGAACGCCATGCCCTGCAGGTCGGGGATCGTTATGGTCGCCGCGTCGCCCGAGGGCCTCGACGAGCTGCTGCCGGCGGGCTCGGGACCCGCCGAGATGACCAGGTCGATCTTGGTGCCCTTGGTCTTCTGGCTGCCCGCGATGGGACCCTGGCTGATGACGACGCCCTTGGCGATTGTGTCGGAGTACGCGTAGGTGATGTCGTCCTTCACGAAGAACGACGTGGCCGTGATCTGGTCGAGCGCGTCCTGCTCGCTCAGGCCGACGAGCATGGGGACGCGCTGGGTCTCGCTGGAGACCTTGCCCACCATGATCGTCACGGTCCCCATCGTCTCCTCGCCGGAAGACGGCGTGGTGGCGAGGACCCTCCCGTTGTCGTTGATGCTCTGGGTGTCCTGCTCCTGCACGCTCACCTTGAGGCCCTCTGCCTCGAGCAGGTCGCGCGCGTCCTGCTCGGCATAGCCCACGACGTTAGGAACCTGCTTGCGCGTGAGCAGGCCAAAGCCGCCCGTGATGATGGCGGAGGCAATGAGGATTCCGGCGAGAAGTGCCCCCAACAGGGCCACGGCCCAGTGCGGGAGGCCTGCCTTGGTGGTCTTCGAGGGGGTCTTCGGAGGCAGCTTGTAGTCCGTCTGGGGAACGTAGGGCGTCTCGAAGTCCGCTGCGAGGACCGCTCCGGTCGAGTCGTCGTCCGACGGTTCAGCGGGGTCCTCGGGCTCGGCATTGACCTGCGGGTCAGGAAGGGTGCTTGCAAGGGGGTCAGGCACGGCGTCGGCGCGTGGCGTGGCGCTGGCCGCGGGCGCGGTGGAGTCCGTGGGGGTGGCAGGGGTCGCGAAGGCGGCATCGTCAGAAAGAGGGGAGTCGGACGCGGGTACGTCGTGTTGCGGAGAGATGACCTCCGGAAGGTTCTCCAGGCCCCTCCTCTCGCGATCGTTCGCCACGGATGCGTCCTTTCCTCGTCCTGCAGATTCGCGCGCATATTGCACAACAACGCAGAATAATACGCTAACTGTCGATAAAAGCCTAATTCGCTTCCGTTATTGCAGCATAAGGCCCAGGATGACCCGCAGCCCATCCTCGAGGCTGGCCAGGTCCACCCATTCGTCGCGCGTATGTAGAAGGGCTCCGCGAACCGTGCCGACGGTGTTTGCGGGGATGCCCAGGGACAGTGGGATGTTCGCGTCGGTCGAGGCGGGCGAGGGGTCGGGCTCCTCGCCGGTGACCTCGCGGATGATGCGCTCGGTCGCCTCGCTCATGCGACCGAGCTCCTCCTGGTCGACATCGCCGGTGCCGGGGCGGATGCCCAGGGTGCTTACGCGCAGCCCCGCCTCGGGGGCGTCGTCTGCGTGGGACAGGGCCTCGCCTCTGCGCGACACCACGCCTGCGAAGTGGGAGCGCGCCTCCTTGAGGGCGAGGGCTGACGTCGAGCGGAACTCGAAGCGCAACCGTGCCCTTGAGGCGATGGAGTTCACGCTCGTCCCGCCCTCGATGGTCCCCGCGTTGATCGTGATGGGGGTGCCGTCGGAGCCCTCGCGCGGCATGGTCTCGTAGAGCTCCTGAACGAGTCCGCTGAGCTCGACGATGGCGTTGGGTCGGCCGAAGTCGTGGTAGGAGTGGCCGCCCTGGCAGTGGGCCTCGACCTCGTAGCGCTCCGAACCCACCGCCTCGCTGATGCACTGCGGAAGGTACAGGTCGAAGGAGTAGAAGCGCTCGATGCGTTCGGCGTAGCGCTCGAAGAGCGCGCGCGTCCCGGCGAGGTTCCCGAGGCCCTCCTCGCAGGAGTTCGCGACTATCAGGAGGTCGTGACCCTTGGTGGCGCGCTCGAGGGCTGCCTCGTCCTGAAGCAGCAGCTTGGTCGCCATAAGAAGTCCCGCAAGGTTGGCGGTGTCGTCGCCGACGCCCGGGGCGTACATGCGTCCGCCTTCCTCGCGCACGGGCAGCGCGTCGACGTCGGGAAAGACTACGTCCATGTGGGCGGCAAACACCACGAGCGGTCGTAGGTCCGGCGTCGCGCCCTTGGGCGCGAGGTGGCAGATCACGTTGCTCGCATGGTCTATCTCGACCTCGCGCGCTCCCTCCTCGCGAAGCCAGCTTGCGACGAGGCTCGCCCTTTCCTGCTCGTGTCCCGATGGCGCCGGAATGGTCGCGAGCGTGCGAAGGAGGTCCTTCTCGCCCTGCTGTGCGGCGCGTGCGTACGTTCGTATTGTCTCTGTTATCGTGCTGTCCATGTTTCCCTCCACGAGATTGCCCACAGACAGCCTACTCGTTTGCCGACCGGCATGTCTGTGACCTCGCGGAGAGTGCGGCTAGAGGGCGCGCCCGACCGCCGTCCTCCAGCCCGCCAGGAGCTCGTCGGCTCGTGCCTGGTCCATGTTCGGCCCGAACACGTCGTCTGTCGACCGCAGAGAGCGAAGCTCGTCCGTTCCGGACCAGAACCCGCTCGCGAGTCCCGCCAGGTAGGCCGCGCCCAGCGACGTCGTCTCGATGTTCTGCGGGCGCCGTATGCGCGTTTGGAGGACGTCTGCCTGGAACTGCATGAGGAAGTCGTTCTGCGATGCGCCGCCGTCCACGTTGAGCGTCTTCAGGGCAACCCCGGCGTCGTACTCCATGGCGCGCGCCAAGTCGCAGGTCTGGTAGGCGAGCGCTTCGAGCGCAGCGCGCGCTATGTGGGCGGGGGTGGTGCCGCGCGTGAGACCGCAGATGAGCCCGCGCGCGTCCGGCTGCCACCAGGGCGCGCCCAGCCCGGTGAACGCGGGGACGATGTAGACGCCACCCGTGTCCGGCACGCTCTTCGCCAGAAACTCCGTCTCCTGGACGCTGCGAATTAGGTGGAGCTCGTCGCGCAGCCACTGTATGAGGGCGCCCGCGACGAAGACGCTCCCCTCGAAGGCGTACTCTACCTCACTCACCGAGGGTGGGGAGGCGACGATCGTGGTCACGAGGTTGTTGCGCGAGGTGGCGGCGGTCGCCCCCGTGTGCATGAGCAGGAAGCAGCCCGTGCCGTAGGTGCTCTTGGCCTGGCCGGCCTCGAAGCAGCACTGCCCGAAGAGGGCGGCCTGCTGGTCTCCGGCCACGCCGCAGATGGGAATGCCTGCGGGAATGCCGGGGTAGCTCGTCTCGCCAAAGGGCGAAGCCGAGGGCCGTACCTCGGGCAGCATCTCCGTCGGCACGCCGAAGAGCTCCAGAAGCTCCGGGTCCCAGCGGCACTCATGGATGTCGTAGAGCATCGTGCGACTAGCGTTGGTGCGGTCGGTCGCGTGGACAAGTCCGCCTGTGAGCACCCATACCAGCCAGGTGTCGACGGTGCCAAAGAGCAGCTCTCCCGCCTCGGCGCGCTCGCGGGCGCCCTCGACGTTGTCCAGCAGCCACTTTATTTTGCTAGCCGAGAAGTACGCGTCAGGCAGGAGCCCGGTCTTCTGCCGGACCATGCGTCTGACGTCCTCGGAGCCGCAGAGCTCGTCGACCATCTGGGCCGTTCGGCGGCACTGCCACACGATGGCGTTTGCGATAGGCTC
The DNA here is from genome assembly GCF_900167315.1 of Olsenella sp. KH1P3. Lineage (NCBI taxonomy): Bacteria > Bacillati > Actinomycetota > Coriobacteriia > Coriobacteriales > Atopobiaceae > Olsenella > Olsenella sp. KH1P3. The sequence goes on from NZ_FUWQ01000001.1 coordinate 206,714, forward strand.
TCCGGTGGCGGGGTCCCACACGATGGTCGTCTCGCGCTGGTTGTCGATTCCGATGGCGGCCACGTTCTCTCGAGAGAGACCGTGCCTGTTAATGAGCTCGGTCAACGCGCCCAGCTGGGAGAGCAGGATCTCGTGCGGGTTGTGCTCGACCCATCCCGGCTGAGGATAGATTTGCTCGAACGTCCTCTGGACGCAGTCGACCATGGCGCCCGTCCTGTCGATGAGGACCGCCCTCGACGAGGTGGTTCCCTGGTCGAGGGCGATGACGTAGCGCTCGGCCATGCTAGTCCTTTCCGATGCGGGACTCGACCCACTCGAGGATGTCCTCGTAGACCACGTCGTTGCTCTTCTCGTTCAGAATCTCGTGTCGCATGCCGGGGTAGAGCTTGCAGCTGACGTCTGTCGACCCGGCGCTCTTTGCGAGGTCGGCGGCGGCCGTCACGCCGTCTCCGTTGTCGCCTACGGGGTCCTCGGCACCCGAGACGAACAGCAGGGGCAGCTCGTGCGGGACACGCTGGGCGCAGGCGGGCGAGCAGGTGGTCGCCGTGAGGTCGAGCATCATGGCGTAGCCGCCCGCGGAAAACATGAACCCGCAGTCCTCGTCGGCAAGGTAGCGCTCGATGTTCTCGCGGTTGTACGAGATCCAGTCGTAGGGGGTCTTAGCGTCCTTGACCGCCTTCGAGAACGCCCCGTCGACAAGGCCATGCAGCAGCGCGCTCTTGTGGTCTGCGCCGCGGGTGCGGCAGATGGCGCGCGCGAGGGTGCGGCCGGCGGCGGAGGTGGCCACGGGCACGAATCCCGTGCCACACAGGATCGCTCCCGCGAGGCCCCTGCCGTAGTCGGCGATGTAGTTGCGAACGACGTAGCTTCCCATGGAGTGGCCGAACACAAAGTAGGGCGTGCCGTTCTGGACATGCGGCGTGACGAGCCGGCGCAGGCGCTCGACGTCCTCGACGATGGCCTGACGACCGTAGGGAGGGATGCAGCCCCTGCGCTCGCGTGCGACACTCGAGCCGTGGCCGATGTGGTTGTGGCCGCAGACGAGAAAGCCTCTACCCACCAGGAATCGTGCGAAGTCGTCGTAGCGCTCTATGTGCTCGCACATGCCGTGCACCAGCTGGACCACGGCCCTTGGGGCTACCGTGGTCTTGAGGGGGTCCTCCGTCCACCAAATGGACCCTCGGATGGTGGAGCTTCCGTCTGCCGAGTCGTACTTCAGGCCGAAGCGCTGCGGTTCGCCGTAGTTGTCCTGGGGCATGGCAAGATCCTCCTGCATTTGGGGTGCGTTTCGTCGCGTGAGGTTGCTACAGTTTACGTAGTATATGCGGTCGCGAACCCGTGCCCGCGGCGCATTTGGCGAGCCGCTCCTATGATTCGCCGTACGGCGAGGCCTTGTGCGCCCTGCTCACCCGCGACGGTGGTTGCCTGCATCGGTGGTTCGCCTATGACACGCCCGCCAAGCTACGCCACGCCCGCCTAGAGGACCTGCACGTCCGTGAGGGCCCTTCCTCTTGGGGTGGGCGAGAGGGGCGTGGCCCCCTCAGCCGAAAGCGGGCCGTCCGAGGCGATTACCACGTTGTTGTCGATGGCGTGCGGCTCGTCCGGGGCCATGGGGAGCACGAGCACGTTCTCGAACTGGGTCCGGAGCGCGGCGCAGACGTCCCGAATGAGCTGGGAGTGCGAGCCGCTGAGGGCCGAGACGACGTTCGTCAGGTAGATGCCGTCGTCGGTCAGGTTCGCCCGCAGCGCCCGCGCGCCCTCGACCGTGGTGAGGGTCATGAGCGGCTTCTCGTGAGCGAAGCAGTCGTTGAAGATGAGGTCGTAGCGATCTTTTTTCTTGGGGCTGTCGAGAAATGCCCGCGCGTCCAGGTGATGGATGCGAAGGGACGCATCGGGGTCCTGGGCGGCCAGGCGCTCGGCTCGGTCGAGGAAGAACCACTCGCGCGCGAGTTCGGTCATCCTGGGATCGATCTCCACCACGTCGACCGAAAGGCCGCCGTGGTGCGTGAGGAGGTGCTTGGGGTAGGCATAGCCCCCGCCGCCCAGTACCAGGATCCTGGACGCCTGTGGCCTCTGCATGAAGGCGCATTCGTAGGCGCGGTGGTAGGGGAAGGCCAGTTCGCTCCATCCCTCGTCGAGATAGGTCGCGCTCTGCCAGGTTCCGTCGACGTCCAGGACGCGCAGGGGCACCCCGTCGGGGTCCTGCGTCGCCAGCACGCGGACGGTCCCGAACAACGCGGGGCGCTCGCAGAGCACCTCGCTCTTGGGGGATTCGCAGCGGCGTAGCCACGAAAAGAGCCACTCGAGCGCGATGGGCATGTCCTTCTCTCCTTCTTTCGTACGTGGGACTATCGTATCCGAACGCCGGGGCGTCGGCCCGCTCGTGCGCGTGGCGTCCTGTGCTTAAGGGCCCCGGCCTGCGCCCCGCTCGCGAAAAAAGGCAAGCTTCCTGCGGCATTGTGCGGCCGTGGGCCGCCCCTGCGTGCGAATATGGACGCGCGGGGCCCGATCGCCCCGCGCCTTGCGCGGCCCTAGAATGGGCTCCGGACGTTGCCTGCCGAGTACAGTGGCGCTGCCACGGAGAGGACGCGATATGGGACTTCACTGCACCGATTGCCTGTACGGTTCGTTCTCGTTCAACGAGGAGTATGGCAAGTACCAGGGGTCCTGCAGCCGAGGCTACACGCTTGCCGACCCGCACTTGACCAAGGATCCCGAAAGGCGCTTTGCCGACCACCCCTCCAAGCTCGTCCCGGTGGTCGATCCGTACGGGGCCGAGTACCTGAGGACCGACAACATCTGCAAACGCTTCCTGAGGCCGACCCAGGGGACCGTGGACGAACCCGGTCGCAAGAAGCGCTGGGGGATGCTATAGCCTCTCGCGCCGGCGGGGTTCGCCTTGCCCCCCACGTCCGACCTTGCGCGGCAGATAACATGAGCGGGCGGCCCGAGACCGTGGTCTCGGGCCGCCCGCATCTTCTTGCGTCACGGTCGCATGCGCGACCCCGCGACGGGCCTCTACTTGGAGCCCTTTGCGCCTCCGGGAATCTCGCCGCCGCAGTGGGGGCAACGGGTAGCGCCTTCCTTCACGACCTCAAGGCAGTGCGGGCAGATGGGCACGGGAGCAGCCTCCTCCTGCTGGTGGCCGGTCAGCTTCGCCGTGGTCTCCTCAAGTTTGTTGACGCTCTTGACCAGCATGAACACGATGAGGGCGACAATCAGGAAGTTAATGATCGCGCTGATGAAGGCACCGAAGTCGATGGAGGTTCCCGGAACGACCAGACCCGAGACCTCGGTGCCGCCGCCCGTGATCAGGGTGATGAACGGGTTGATGATGTTGTCGGTCAGCGAGGTGACGATGGCTGTGAAGGCACCGCCGATGATGACGCCGACGGCCATGTCCATCACGTTGCCGCGCAGGACGAACTCTTTGAACTCAGATGCGAACTTTTTCAAGGCAGGCTCCCTTCAGACGCACTTGGCACACCGTGATGCTATCGCAAAACGACGCCCCGTCGCTGACGACGTATGACAATCGTCAGCGACGGGGCGGTATGCGTGCTATCTTGGGCCCGGTGCCGGTGACTAGGAGCTCTGGTGGCGGGGCCTCGTGAGTTCGTCGGTATCGAGCCAGATGGTGACGGGGCCGTCGTTCGTGAGAGAGACCTGCATGTCTGCGCCGAAGCGGCCACGACCCACGTGGCGCACGTCCTTCTCGGCGAGGCTGCAGAACCGCTCGTAGAGCTCGTTGCCAAGCTCGGGTCCCGCGGCATCCACGAAGGAGGGGCGACGTCCGCGGCGACAGTCTGCGTAGAGCGTGAACTGGCTGATGACCAGCACCTCTCCGTCGACCTGACCGAGCGAGAGGTTCATCTTGCCCTCACCGTCGTCGAAGACGCGTAGGCCGAAGATCTTGCTCCACAGGAGCTGAGCGAGTTCGGACGTGTCCTGCGGGCCGACCCCCAGAAGCACGACGAAGCCTTGGCCGCAGCTGCCTGCGACTTTGCCGCCTATGGTCACCTTCGCGTCTGACACGCGCTGTATGCAGGCTCGCATGGACCTGCCTCCTACAGGTTGTAGAGCGCAGAGAACTTCTGCGTCAGGTACTCGGTGTAGTAGGAGGGCGAGAAGGGCTCGCCGCAGGCCTTCTCCATCAGCTCGGGCGCGTCAAGGGAGCGACCGTAGTGCCAGATGCGGCTGCGCAGCCACTCGCGGATGGGGGAGAGGTCGCCGGAGGCCAGCGTTGCGTCCCAGTCCATGCCCTCGGCGATCATCTGGTGCCTGAGCTGCGCGCCGAAGGCGCCGCCGAGCGCGTAGGTGGGGAAGTAGCCGAACAGGCCGTCTGCCCAGTGGGTGTCCTGCAGGGCGCCGTGCGCGTCGTCGGGAACCTTCACGCCCAGGTAGGACTCGTACTTCTCGTTCCAGATCTGGGGAACGTCGGCCGCCTTGCACTGACCCGAGAAGAGCATCTGCTCGATCTCGTAGCGGATGAGGATGTGCAGCGGGTAGGTGAGCTCGTCGGCGTCGACGCGGACGAGCGACCCCTCGACGCGGTTGATGGCCTGGTAGAACTGGTTGGCGGTGACGCGACCGAGCTGACCGCGGAAGTGGTTTGCCATGGCGCCCAGCAGGTGCGGGGCGAATGCGCGACTGCGGCCGACGTAGTTCTCGAAGAAGCGCGACTGCGCCTCGTGCATGCCCGAGGAGGTGCCACCCTTGAGCGAGGTGTAGTTGAAGCTGGGGTCGACGCCGAGCTCGTAGAGGGCATGGCCGCCCTCGTGGAGCATGGTGAACACGTTTGAGGTCACGTCGTCCTCGAACACATGGGCCGCGATGATGGCGTAGTTGGTCGTGAGGGCGTCGGAGTAGGGGTGCTCGGTGCTGGTGAGGAACATGGTCTTGCGGTCGAGCCCCTCGAGGTCCATCAGGTCATGGGCGAGCTCCCACTGGCGGGCGACGTCGAAGCGGCCCTCGACGACGGAGTGGTCGGGCTGCCAGCCCTTCTGCTGGATCTTGGCGAGCAGGGGGACGACGGTGTCCTTAACCTGATTGAAGAAGTTGTTGTAGAACGCGCGATCGGTGCCGTGCTCGAAGTCGTCGAGCCACACGTCGTAGGGGTCTGCGTGCGGGTTCCTGAAGTTGGCGATCTTGGTCATCTGGCTGACGATGCGGTCGAGGTAGGGCTCGAAGCTCTTCCAGTCGTTATCGGCCTTGGCCTTGCGCCAGACGGCGTCGGACTCGGTGGTGAGGCGCGTGAACTCGCTCGTCATCTCGGCAGGCACGTCGACCAGCTGCGAGCGGTCGCGCTTGAGGATCTTGACCTGGGCGATTTGTGTGTCCGTCAGGAGGTCGTCCATCGTCGAGAGACGCTCGAGCAGGTTGCCGGTCTCCTCGGAGCAGAGAAGCGCCTTGTCCTCCTCCTCGAGGATCGCCATGGCCTCTCCGCGGTCGGGGGTCGCCGCCTCGGGGTCGATCGAGGGACCGTAGCACGAGAGGCCGATCTCGGCGTAGCGGTGGGCGAACAGGTGGCGCTCCAGGTTGTCGAGGGCTGCGATGTCCTGTCTGGGATTGCCGAGCGCAGCGGGCGCGGGACGAGAAGGCGTGCCGGGAAGCTGCTGCTGACCAGCTGCCTGGGCAAGAAAAGAGGGGACGGCGCCTGCGGCGCCCGTCGTGCCCTCGGGGGTGACGTTGTCTTCGGCCATGTAAGACTCCTCGTTGTGTCGCGGGTTATCATTCACGACCTAGTCTAGCGGTGTTTGAGCCGACCATCGCACGCTTGGCCCCCAGGCGCGCGGGCATCCAGACGTACGGCACAATTGGCCGCCGTTGGCACTTCTTGCTGGAACCGCTCGCTTGCGACGCCTGGCCACGGGGATGACCGACTTTGTTTCAAGTCCGACCAATTGCGATAAGCGTGTCCCGCAACCCTGACGATTGAGCGATACTGTAACGGCTTGAGCGTTACAGTCGTTTTGGATGGAAGGGGATCTCATGGGTTGCGTGTTGGGCATCGACGTTGGCGGCACGAGCATCAAGGCTGGCGTGTTCACGACTGAGGGAGAGCTGCTAGACGTCAAGAAGATTCCGACGGGCGACCTTGCGGACCCCAAGACGTTTGCCCGGGTGAACGACGGGCTTACGGAACTCATCCAGTCTCGCGGCTTTGCCTGCGAGGACGTCATCGCCGTGGGCCTTGACGTGCCCGGTCCCGTGGACGACCAAGGCAAGGTCGGCATGCTGGTCAACATCTCGCTCGACGCCGACGGGCTTCAGGACGCAATCAGGTCCACCTTCACCAACGCCGCGCTCGCCTTCGTGAACGACGCGAACGCCGCGGCCTTGGGCGAGCTTTGGCGAGGCTCGGCGATGGGGAAGGACAGCTTCGTCATGGTCACGCTCGGCACGGGCGTGGGCGGCGGCGTCGTTGCGGGTGGAAAGCTCGTGTCTGGCTCGGTCGGAGCCGGTGGCGAGATCGGCCACATCACCGTCTGCGAGGACGAGGAGCTCGTCTGCGGCTGCGGTCGCCGCGGCTGCCTGGAGCAGTATGCCTCCGCGACGGGCATCGTCAGGCTGTACCAGAGGGAGTGTGCGGCCCGCGGCGTCGAGGGCGCCAAGGTCGAGCACGCGACGGACACGCTTACCGTGTTCAAGGCATGCCGCGAGGGAGACGAGGCCGCTGCGGCCGCGATCAAGACCATGAGCGACAGGCTGGGCTTTGCCCTCGCCCAGATCAGCAGCATCGTCGACCCCTCCTGCTACCTGATTGGCGGTGGCGTGGCCGGAGGCTTCGACCTGTTCTGCGATGACCTTCACGAGGCATACAAGAAGTACTGCATCGCCCCGTGTGCCCAGACTCCTATTGTGGCCTGCAAGCTGGGCAACGAGGCTGGCATGTACGGCGTGGCCTACGCCGCCCTTCAGGAGGCGACCGAGTAGCGCAAGGGACCACGGCGCTGTCGCCGGCTCGCGGGGGAATGCACTTCTCGCATGCAAATGACTACTGATGCGTGCACATCAGTGTTTCAAGCGTTGTTGTTTTTCTATCTCGTATTGCCGCAGTTGGTGACCTCGATAAAATAGAGGGCGTTTGGTAGTGCAATTCAATCAAGGAGTGCGAATGAGCGAGATTCTCGAGGCATCCCACGTTTATCTGGACAACCCCGCAAAGACCGTCGACGAGGCCCTGGAGTTCATCTCCCAGAAGGCCGTCGAGCTGGGCTTTGCCAGTGACGCGCAGGCAGTGCTCGACGCACTCAAGGCTCGTGAGAACGAGGGCACCACGGGCATGATGGAGGGCTTCGCCATTCCTCACGCCAAGCTCGACAACTTCAGCAAGGTTGCCGTCATGGTCGTCAAGTTCGCCGGCGACGTCGAGTGGGAGACCATGGACAAGAAGCCCATCAAGGTCGCCATCGCGCTCCTCGTCCCCAACGCCGAGGGCGCAGCTACGCACCTGCAGCTGCTCTCCAAGGTCGCAGTCATGCTGATGGACGAGGGCTTCCGCAGCTCCGTTCTCGATGCTTCCGACGAGGCGACCATCGCCGATGTCATCAACGCTGGCTTCGAGAAGTAGTCGAGCGTCATATGACGTGCTCGTGGAGCCTGGCGCCAGTTTGGTGCCAGGCTCCTTTTTTTGGCCGCGTGGTCGCCCGATGCGTGCCTGCACGCGGTCGCGCCCTGCCCTTGGCCTACACTGGAGAAAAAAGCGAAAGGGGCTCTCATGTCAGACTTTGCCATCAAGGCGGACAGGTTCGTTCTTCCCGGCGTGCTGCGCGGCGCCGGCTACCTTAGCGTTCACGACGGGACCTTTGGTGCCTGGACGGCCGAGGCGCCGGCTGGCTACGAGATCGTCGACCGCACGGGCTCGTGGGTCGCACCCGGCTACGTGGACACGCACATCCACGGCTTCGTTGACCGCGACGTGATGGACTGCGACCCCGACGGCATCGACGAGGCGTCGCTCGCGCTCGCGAAGAAGGGCACCACGTCCTGGGTTCCCACCACGCTCACGCAGCCGGCGGGGCAGATCGAGTCCGCTTGCGCGAGCGTGTCTGAGGCCGCCGAGCGCCGCGGGGAGGACTTTCCGGGCGCTCGCATCGAGGGCATCTACCTCGAGGGGCCGTTCTTTACCGCCGAGCATGCCGGCGCACAGAACCCCGACAACATGTGCGACCCCTCGGTCGAACTGCTTTGCTCCTGGCAGGAGGCGGCGCACGGTCTGATCTGCAAGAGCGCCATCGCCCCCGAGCGCGCGGGCTCCGAGCGCTACTGCGCCTCGCTCAAGGCCATGGGCGTCGCGGTCGCCCTGGGCCATTCCTCCGCCACCTGTGAAGAGGGTCTCGCGGCCGTCGCCGCGGGCGCCTCTCTGTTCGTCCACGTCTACAACGGCATGAGCGGACACCACCATCGCGAGCCCGGTCTGGTGACCGCCGCGATGATCAGCAGGGGGACCTACGCCGAGCTCATCTGCGACGGCATGCACGTGACGCCGGCCGCCATCGACGCGCTCGTTCGCGCCAAGGGCTGGGAGCACGTGTGCGTCATCTCCGACTGCCTCAGGTGCGGCGGCATGCCCGACGGCGACTACACGCTGGGCGACTTTCCCGTGCGCCTGCAGGGCGGCATTGCGCGCCTGGTGCAGAAGGACGGCTCGCTGGGCAACATCGCCGGTTCCTCGGCGACCCTCGCGCAGGAGGTTCGCAACCTGGTCGAGTGGGGCATCGTGACCCCGGAGCAGGCCATCCGCATGGCTACCGAGGTGCCCGCACGCTCTGCCGGCATCGACGACGTGTGCGGACAGATGCTGCCCGGCCGTGCCGCCGACTTTAACGTGTTGACGCAGGACCTGAGCGTCCAGGAGACCTACCTGGATGGCAGGCTCGTTCGCTAGCGCTGGACCGAAAGGGGAGTGGGGCAATGGGCGTGAGGCTCATCCTGAGCGACATTGACAGGACGATCCTACCCTGGGGCGACAAGCGCGTGTCCGAGCGCACGGTTCGCGCGTTTCACCTGGCTCAGGAGGCCGGCATCGCCTGCGGCGTGGCCTCTGGTCGCGGAGTCGAGTGGATTCCGCCTTTCTTCGCGGGTGACGAGGTCTGTATCAGGACCTGCGTCGCCACCAACGGCAACCAGGTGTTTCTTGATGGGCGCAAGCTGAGGCAAGCCGATATGTCGGCGCTTCTTGCCCCCGTTGTCGACGTCGTGCGCGGCTGTGCGCATGCGGGCCTTCTGCGCTTCGAGGGCTCGACGCCCGTGCTGGCCGAGGGGCGCATCGAGGACCTGACGGCTTCGTATCCGGCCTATGCCGCGGTCTGCGAGCGTGCGGGCGACGGAGGTGCCCTTGGCCTTTTGGACCGGCTCGTGGGCAAGGCGAACGTCTTTCTGGCCTGTGAGGGAAAGGACGGGGCGCTGGCCCCAGCGCCCTTGGAGGACACCTCCGCGCTGGCTGAGCGCCTTGGCCGCGAGGTGCCTGGCCTCGACTTCGACGTCCCGCAGCCGGGTTTCCTGAACGTGATGCCCGCCGGCTGGAACAAGGCCTCGGGCGTCGAGCTGCTCGCCCGGGAGCTGGGCATCGGCCTCGACGAGGTGGTGGTCTTCGGCGACGCGGGCAACGACCTGAGCATGTTCGAGCTCGTCGAGAACTCCGTTGCGGTGGCCAACGCGACCCCGGAGGCGGCCCGTGCGGCTCGCTGGCACATCGGGCCCTGCGAGGAGGACAGCGTCGCGGACGCGATCGAGGCGCTTGCCAGGGAAGAGTGGCCCTTCAACGAGTAGTGCCTGGGCGAGAGGGTCTTGCGCTTCTGGTTATGGGCTCGGCGTGCGCGCGCACGTTCTTCTCGCCTGCGAAAGTGGGCTGTGCTATCCTTTGCAACCAGGCAATGACGGAGAGGTCTGGACGTCGCGTCGCCTTTGAACAGAGAGGGAGCCCACCGGCTGAGAGGCTCCTGCGAAGGCTGACGGCCAGAGTTCACTCCAGCAGCCGCGACCTTAACGTCCCTCGGGGCCAGTAGGGAAGCCGTATGCCCCACGGAACGGGGATTAACGAGTGGGTGCTCGCGAGAGACAACGTGAACACCAAGCAAGGTGGTACCGCGGATAATCCGTCCTTGGGCAATGTGCTCGAGGGCGTTTTTTGTTTTTGAAAGGGGTTTATCAATGGCAATGTCCGATGACCTGAATGCCATTCAGGAACAGGTGCAGAAGGCCCTGGCCGATGCGCACTCTCTTGACGACCTGGAGAAGATCCGCGTCGCCGCGCTGGGCAAGAAGGGCTCGCTCACCGCGATCATGCACATGATGGGCAAGGTTCCCCCCGAGGAGCGCCCCGCCATGGGCCAGCTGGCCAACACGGTCCGCGCCAACGTGGACAGTGCCATCAAGAAGGCCAAGGTCGAGCTTGCGAAGAAGGCCATGGACGCGCGCATCTCCGCGGAGGCCGCGGACATCACCCTGCCGGGCCGCCGCCTGACCCCGGGCACCGAGCACCTGATCAACTCCATCCGCGAGGAGATCGAGGACATCTTCGCCGGCATGGGCTACACCGTCGAGGACGGTCCCTACGTCGAGACCACCTACTACAACTTCACGGCGCTTAACGCTCCTGAGGATCACCCCAGCCGCTCTGCCAAGGACACCTTCTACGTCGTCGACAACGCGCCCGAGGGTAAGGAGAGCCACGTCCTGGGCGAGTCCGACGTCCTGCTGCGCACGCAGACCTCCGGCGTCCAGGTCCACGTGATGGAGGAGAAGAAGCCCCCTATCTACATGATCTGCCCGGGCACCGTGTTCCGTCCCGACACGGCCGACGCCAACCACCTTCCCCAGTTCACGCAGGTCGAGGGCCTCGTCGTCGACGAGGGCATCACCTTCGGCGACCTGAAGGGCACCCTTGACTACTTCTGTCGCGAGATCTTCGGCAAGGACCGTGCGACGCGCTACCGCCCGCACTTCTTCCCGTTTACCGAGCCCTCCTGCGAAGTCGACGTCTCATGCGGCGTCTGCCACGGCAAGGGCTGCCGCTTCTGCAAGAACACCGGCTGGCTCGAGATCCTGGGCTGCGGCATGGTCGACCCCAACGTCTTCAAGTACGTGGGCATCGACCCCGAGAAGTACTCCGGCTTCGCCTTTGGCATCGGCGTCGAGCGCGTCGCGGCACTCCGCTACGACCTGCCCGACCTCCGCATGCTCATGACGGGCGACATGCGCTTCCTCAAGCAGTTCTAAGGCGCGTCCTAGGCGAATCCACCAACGAGAGCGCGGCACTTCTCGCCCAGAGGGGCGTCCGCCGAGAAAGGCAAGAACAATGCGAGTCTCCTATGAATGGCTCAAGTCCATGGTCGACGTGCCCGAGGATCCCCAGGACCTCGTGAGAGAGTTCGTCCGCACCGGCACCGAGGTCGAGGCTGTCGAGCGCGTGGGCGCAGACATCACCAACGTCGTTACCTCCCAGGTCGTCGAGAAGGTCCCCCATCCCGACTCCGACCACATGTTCGTCTGCAAAATGGACGTGGGCATGCGTAACGTGGACGAGAACGGCAACCCTGTCCCCGTGCAGGTCGTCTGTGGCGCCCAGAACTTCGAGAAGGGCGACAAGACGGTCACGGCCCTGGTCGGTGCCACGCTGCCCGGTGATGTCAAGATCAAGAAGGGCAAGCTCCGCGGCGTCGAGTCCTATGGCATGAACTGCTCCTCCCGCGAGCTGGGCATGGACTCCGACCACTCCGGCATCATGATTCTCCCCGCCGACACGCCCGTCGGCCTGGACTTCATCGAGTGGAAGGGCATGAGCGACACGGTCATCGACTGCGAGATCACGCCCAACCGCCCAGACTGCCTCTCGATGTGCGGCATGGCGGTCGAGGTCTCGGCTATGCTCGACGAGGACACCCACATGGACCTGCCCTCCATCCAGAACGAGAGCGCCGACTTCGGTCGCACGGCCGACCTCGTGGATGTCAAGATCGACGACCCCGAGCTCTGCGGGCGCTACACCGCACGCGTCGTCCGCAACGTCAAGATCGGTCCCAGCCCCGAGTGGCTCGCCCGTCGTGTGATCGCCGCCGGTGCACGTCCCATCAACAACGTCGTGGACGTGACCAACTACGTCATGTTCCTGACCGGCCAGCCGCTGCACGCCTTTGACCTGGGCAAGCTTGCCGAGCGCGACGGCAAGCGCCACATCGTCGTTCGCGCGGCCAAGGACGGCGAAAGGCTCACCACCCTGGACGAGCAGGAGCGCGAGCTCACGTCCGACATGGTCGTCATCACCGACGACGGCAACGCCCCCGTGGCGCTCGCCGGCGTCATGGGCGGCCTGAACTCCGACATCGACGAGGACACCGTTGACGTCCTCCTGGAGAGCGCCGTCTTCGACAGCGGCCACGTCTCGCGCGCGAGCCGCAACCTCGACCTCATGAGCGAGGCCTCTATTCGCTTCGAGCGCCAGGTTGACGGCGAGAAGTGCGCGCTCGTCTCGGACATCGCTGCCGCCCTCTTCGAGCAGTGCTGCGGTGCCCAGGTCTGTGAGGGCATGGTCGACGAGTATCCCGCTCCCGTCGCCGCGCCCCAGATTGAGCTGCGTCCTGATCGCGTCCGCACGCTCTGCGGCGCGCCCATCGAGACCGGGTTCATGGCACGTCGCCTCGAGCGCCTCGGCTGCACGGTCATGCGCGGCGCGGATGAGCATGCTGCGATGCAGGTCGTCGCCCCCACCAACCGTCCCGACCTCACGCGCGAGATCGACCTGGTCGAGGAGGTCCTGCGCCTTTGGGGCGAGGGTGACGTTGAGCCCACGCTTCCCGCTGCCCGCAACCACGCCGGCGGCCTCACCGTCGAGCAGCAGCGCCTGCGCAAGATCGGTCGCGTCCTTCGCTCCAGCGGCCTCTCCGAGACCTCGACGTACAACTTCGCCGACCCGCGCGACCTCGAGATGCTTGGCATGAGCGAGGAGGGGCGTGGCGTCCCCGTCAAGATCATGCGCCCGCTTGTTGCCGACCAGTCCGAGATGCGCCGCGACATGATCCCCGGCCTTCTCCGCTCGGTCGCCTACAACCTGGACCATGGCGTGAGCAACGTTCACCTCTACGAGATCGGCCGCGTCTTCTTTGGCTCCGAGCATAAGAGCCAGCCCGAGGAGCCCAGCTTCGTCGCCGGCGTCATGTGCGGTGCGTGGAACGACGACCAGTGGAACAGGAAGTACCCCAATCTGGACTTCTTTGATGCCAAGGGCATCGTCGAGAACCTGCTCGAGGCGTTGCGCATTACTAAGGTCCGCTTCAAGGTGGCTGATCCTGGGAAGTACGGTTGGCTGCAGCCTGGCCGTGCCGCCGAGGTCATCGCCCAGGGCGAGCTGTTGGGATGGGTCGGCAACATCCACCCGATGAGCCTCAAGAACTTCGACATCGACGTTCCCGTCATCGCCTTCGAGCTCTCCGTCAAGGCGCTCCTGCGCCTGGCCAAGCGCGAGCTTCCCTACGAGGACGTTCCGACGCTGCCGGGTGTCTCGATCGACCTCGCGCTCGTCGTCGGCGAGGACATGTCGTTTGAGCAGGTCACGCAGCGCATCAAGAGCGCAGGCGGCAAGCTCCTCTCTGACGTCCAGCTCTTCGACGTCTATCGCGACCCGGTTCGTGTGGGCAAGGGCAAGAAGTCCATGGCCTTCTCGCTCACCTATCGAGCCGCCGACCACACCCTCACCTCCGAGGAGGTCGACAAGGCCCATAACAAGCTCGTGACGAAGGTCATGAAGTCCACGGGCGGAGAAGTCCGCAGCTAATTTGCTCGATTACCCTTGCGGGGCGCGGTCGCGCCCCGCTTTTCTTGGATGGAAGCGCTATGCCGAGTTGGAACATACACACCGCGCACGTCGAATACGTCTTGGGACTTGGAAAGCCCTCGCACCTGGGCATTCTCGACCCCAATGCGTTCTTGTTCGGCAACCTTGCCCCTGACGTCTACGTGGGCTATATGGTCAGCCCCATCAGCAAGGTTCTGTCCTACAACTTCACGCACCTCGCGGACGCCGACTTCATACCCCTGCCGGACTACCGACTCTTCTGGAAGCGCTACTGTCAGAGCGACTATGAGGCCGAGGGCCGCGTGAGCGACGTCTGTCTGGGCGCGTTCTGCCACCTCATCGCGGACTGCGTGTACAACGATCACACGAACGAGTTCATCCGCCGTGCGGGCATCGAGACGGGCGAGCGCACGCGCATTCGCAAACAGGGAGACTTCGACCTGTTCGGCAAGACCCTCGACATATCGCTCAAACCGGCCGTCACGAGCGAGCTTCTGGTGCAGTGCTCGACGTTTTCCCAGTACAGCATCGAGAAGGAGGATGTCGGACGTGCCGTCGAGGCTGCCTCTCGCATCGTAGACGCCAACATCGAGGGGCATATCGGGTGGGAGCCGGGCTACGACATGCTCACGCCCGCGTTTTTCTTACAGACCTTTGATGAAGTAAATGCTCTGGTACTTTCATACCTAATGAAATATGCCAATGGTGAAATGCTAACCTGATTAGATAGACATAAGCGATATTCGACAGACCTAAATAGGACAAGAAGAAGGATCACCACATGCCTCCTAAGTTCGACAAGTCTGATGGCGAGCTCCTATACGTGCAGGTCTCCGACTTTGTGCGCGAGAAGATCTACTCCAAGGATTGGGGCGTCGACGAGCCTATTCCCTCCGAGCACGAGCTGATGGAAATGCTCCAACTCTCGCGTGGAACCGTCCAGAAGGGCATCCGCCAGCTGGTGGACGAGGGCTTGCTGGTTCAGCAGCGTGGTCGTGGCACCTTTGTCGTTCAGCCCGTGATGGCCCGGCCTACCTCGAACAACCTACTCTCGTTTGGCGAGTCCATGAGCAAGCAGGGCGTCAAGTACACCACGAAGGTCGTCAAGTGCGAGGTCAGGCCCTCTGAGCCCCTGTGCTCCGAGAACCTCCAGATTGAGCTTGGCAGTCTCTTTCTGTATCTGTGCCGCGTGCGCTACGTGCGCCGTCGTGCCGTCATGTTCATCGAGAGCCACCTCAACCTGCTCGCATGTCCCGGGCTCGAGAAAGTCGACTTCGAGCACGAGTCGCTCTTCGCCGCCGTCGAGCGCACAAGCCGCCACAAGATCGGTCGCTCCGAGATGGTCTACACCGCCCGCACCGCGGGCAAGGTTCGCGGCGGCTACCTCGAGTGCGACGAGCATGCTCCCGTCCTTGAGCTTGACCAGTTGGTGAGACTCGACGACGGAACGCCGTTCGAGTGGGGTAGCGTCTGGCTTCCCGCCAACCGCTGTGTCATCTCCAACGAGACTCGTCGCGCATAGCCACATCGGCCTTTAGCCGAACCTATTCCGCCCACACCGTCGTGTAATTCCCTCCGAGCGGTGTGGGCGCTCACTACAATCGGCCGCTGGAAGCTCTCGGTCACCAAAATCGCCCGGAGGAAGCTCTCTCCTCCACGTTTGCCCAGCAAAACCAAGCCCAAAGAGCTTCCGCGAGCCGATTTGGGTGACCGAAGAGGGCAACCGTTCGATGTGCCGCGCGAAGCTCTCCTTTCGCAAGGCCGCGAGATTCCTTGGTGGGCCCTGCGCAGAAGGGGCACGCGCGCCGCTACTCTTGTCAAACGCCGCTTGCAATCAACCACCCTTCAAGAATCCGTCGCCAATTCCTGTCGGCTACCGCAAAAGCGCATAACGCGCGGGTTACGGTGGTCGAAAGCGTTGCGGCCGCATATGTTGACTGAACTACAATTGCGTAAAACCCAATCAGAGGAGCGCGTATGAGCTGGTACGAGGAAGCGGTCGTCTACCAAATCTACCCCCTGGGCCTGACGGGGGCTCCGTATGAGAACGATGGGTCGTCCGAGCCCGTTTCTCGGCTCGGCCAGCTCGTAGATAACGGTTGGATCGAGCACATGGCCAAGCTTGGGGCGACGTGCCTGCTGCTGAACCCCGTGTTCGAGAGCCTCTCGCACGGCTACGACACAAGCGACTATAAGGTGGTCGACCGGCGCCTTGGCACCAACCAGGACTTGCGTGACGTGGTCGACGCCTGTCACGAGGCGGGCATCAAGGTGCTGCTTGACGGCGTGTTCAACCATGTCGGCCGAGGCTTCTGGGCCTTCAGGGACGTTCTTGAGCATCGTGAGGGGAGCCCCTACGCCGGTTGGTTCAACATCGACTGGGGCGGAAACAACCAGTGGAACGACGGCCTCTCCTACGACTGCTGGGAGGGCGTGCCGTACCTTGTGAAGCTCAACCACAACAACCACGAGCTCAACGCCTACCTCGCCGACGTCATCCGCGGGTGGGAGAGCGAGTTCGACGTCGATGGCGTCAGGCTGGACGTGGCGTACTGCCTAGATGCGGGCTTCCTGGGATACTTGCGTGACATCGCCAACGAGCTGACCGAAATGCGCAGCGAGCGCCTTGGCGAGCGCGACGGCAAGTTCGTGCTCGTGGGCGAGACCATGTTCGGCGACTACAACCAGTGGATGGGAGACCGCGCCTGCGACTCGGTGACCAACTACGAGGCGTACAAGGGGCTGTGGTCGTCGGCCAACTCCGCGAACATGCACGAGATCGCCTATGCGCTCGCGCGACAGAGCGGCAGCGACCCCTGGGACCTCTACACGGGAAAGCACCTCCTGAACTTCCTCGACAACCACGACGTGCCGCGCATCGCGACGAAGCTCGACGATGTCCGACACCTGCGCCCTCTCTATGGCCTGCTGTTCGGCATGGTTGGCGTGCCCAACGTCTACTACGGTAGCGAGTGGGGGATCGAGGGCGAGCAGAGCTTTGGCGACCACGAGATACGTCCCGCGCTCGACGCTCCCGAATGGAACGAGCTGACCGATTGGATCGCGGCGCTCTCGGCGAGGCGTGCGAGCGGGGCTGCAGGCTCAGAGGCTCTCTGCTGGGGCGACTATGCTCAGATCGAGGTGCAGCCGCGTCAGCTCCTGTTCCAGCGCAAGAGCCAGCACGAGCGCCTTCTGGTGGCCATCAACATGGCCAATGAACCCTACGTATTCCACTTCGACGCCGGCTGCGGCAGAGCGGTCGACGTCATTGACGGCTCCGAGCACGACTTCGGCGGCGGCTCCGAGGTCGAGCCCTTCTCCTGCCACTATTGGCTCTGCGAGCGCTAGCGCAGAACGAAGGGCATAGGGGAGAAGGACACGGCACCAAAGAAGGCGCCCGGCACGAGCCTGATGGTCGTGTCGGGCGCTTGCGTTATCGGGTGAGGCTACGGGCGAGTTGCTGGGCCCTGACGGCTACGAGTGGTAGCTGCGGAAGAAGGCCTGCGTCTCGGGGTCGGAACTGTTGTCCATGACGTCCTCGGGCGTGCCGTTCTCGGCAATCGTGCCGTGGCGCAGCAGCACGATGCGGTCGGCCGCCTTGTGGGCGAAACTCATCTCGTGGGTCGCCATGAGAATTGTGGCACCCTGGTCCTTCAGCTCGGCGACCATGTCGAGGACCTCGCCGACGAGCAGCGGGTCGAGGGCGGAGGTGATCTCGTCTAGCAGGAGCAGCTCCGGCTCGGTCATGAGGGCGCGGCAGATGGCGACGCGCTGCTGCTGGCCGCCAGACAGGCGGTCCGGGTACTCGTTGGCCTTGTGGTCCATGCCGATGCGTTTGAGCAGGCTCATGGCCTTCTTCTCCGCCTGGGCGCGGTCCCACTTGAATACCTTGCGTGCCGCGAGGGTGACGTTGTTCAGGACGGTCATGTGGGGGAACAGGTTGAACTGCTGGAACACGACGCCGATGCGTGCGCGGGCCCTGTCCATGTTGATGCGAGGGTCGGTGATGTCGGTGTCGCTCAGCCAGATCTGGCCGTCGTCGACCTGCTCCAGGAGGTTGACGCACTTCATGAGCGTGGACTTGCCGGAGCCCGAGGGACCAAGCAGCGCGACGACCTCGTGCTGCTTGATGTCGAAGGACACATGGTCCAAAACGGTGTTGCTGCCGAAGCGCTTGCAGACGCCATCCAGGCGCAGGACGGTTTCGGCGGATGCGGACTCGGACATTAGACAAGACCTCCCGTACGCTCTCGAGAGCGAAGCTTTGCGGTGTACCAGTCGTTAAGAAGGATGAAGGGGACGCTGAGCAGGATAAACAGGATGCTCGCCACGACGTAGGGCGTGAAGTTGTAGGTCTTGGCGACGGCAATCTGGGCTGCGCGAACCGCGTCCACGGCACCCAGGGTCGAAATCAGGCCAACGTCCTTCTGCATCGAGATGAAGTCGTTCATCAGGGCAGGTGCGATCTTGCGGAGCGCCTGCGGGATGATGACCAGGCGCATGGTCTGGCCCGAGGTCAGGCCGAGCGACCTTGCGGAGGCGCGCTGCGAGGGGTGCACGTCCTGGAATCCCGCGCGCAGAACCTCGGCGATGTAGGCGGAGTAGGACATCACGACGGCCACCGTGCCCAGGATTGCTGGGTCGACGCGGCCAAAGAGGCCGAGGCCGGGTATGCCGAATCCGATGAGGTAGAGCACGACCAGCATGGGGATGCCGCGCATGACCGTGGTGTAGAACCTCGCGACGACGCGCAGCGGGAACATGACCGCCGAGGTGGTGATGCGGATGAGCGCGAGCGCGCCGCCCAGAACAGCGACGCCAATCACTGCGACCACGAGCACGCGGAGGTTGAGCATGAGGCCGTCGAGGACCTGAGGCCAGGCTTGGGCAAAGTACTCAGCCGAGAAGAACGACTCCTGGACCCTGGGCCAGCCAGGGGAGTTGGAGAGTCCGAAGGCGACGAGCCCTACGAAGATGAGCGACGAGGCGATGCTCGTCAGGACAGAGCGTATGCTCTGCTTCTTGCGGTATGCCTGCCGCTCTAGCTCGATGTCACTCGTGGTGACGGTGGTGCAGTCATTCATGTGGGAAGACTCTTTCTCGTGAGCGTGTAAAACCGTGCGCATACACAATAAAAGGCCGGAGCGTATGCCCCGGCCCCCTAAGTGAATTGGAAACACTTATTTTTCAAGCATCGGGACGTTCGAGGTGTAGTCCGCCAGCCACTCGTCCTGGAGCTTCTTGACGGTGCCGTCGTCGATCAGCGCGTTCATCGCGTCGGTGACGAATGGGGTGAGGGGAGAGTCCTTTTTCAGGGTGACGCCGGTGCCCTCAGGATCCTCGGTGCCAGGGATCTGACCAACGACGATGGCGTTATCTACCTGGCCGGACTCGACCATGTAGACGGCCTCGGGCGTGTCGGTGACGAGCGCGTCGCACTGGCCGGACGTTACGGCCTGAGCCGCGATGGAGTTGTCGTCGAAGATGCTGATGCCCTCGTCGCTCCCGTCCTTGATCGCGTCCTTGACGTAGTCGCCGGCGGTCGAGCCCACCATGACGGCGATGTTTGCAGAGGCGAGGTCCTTGCACGACTTCGCGCCTGCATACTTTCCGTCCTTGAGCACGACGACGGACTGGGTCGCGCGGAAGTACGCGGGCGAGAAGTCGACGGCCTTCTTGCGATCGTCGCTGATGGAGACCTGCTGGATGTTAAGGTCCCAGTTGTGGTCGCCGGGGGCACAGGCCTCGTCGAAGGACGTGCGGGTCCACACGACCTCGTCCTTGGAGAAGCCCATCTTGTCGGCCAGCGCATATGCGAGCGCGGCCTCGAATCCCTTGCCGGAGTAGGGGTCGTCGCCGATGACCCAGGGCTCCCATGCGGGGTCGCCCGTCGCGATGGTGAGCTTGCCCTGCTCGAAGGTCAGCTGCTTGGGGTCTTTCGAGTCTGCTGCAGCGCTGCTGTCGCTCGACGAACCACCGCAGGCCGCAAGGCCGAGCGTGGCGAGTGTAGAGGCGCAGACGGCGATGGCCTGGCGCCTGTTGAGGTTGGGGTTGGTCGAGAAGTGCATGGTTTCTCCCTTTCGCGCTCGCCTTGGCGGACGGGTGCTTGCTGTGGTGGGTGTATGTGTGCGACCTGCTATTTTCGCACTGTCGTGAGCATAGCAGAGGCGCTGCCTCGCGATTGTTAGGTGATAGTTACAACTAGTTATCTCGCGCTTCGATAGCCCAGCTCAGACATGTTGCGAGGCGAGCTCTCCCGCGCCTCGCCCGGGTCTTGTCTATACTGGCAGGAGCAAAATTACGGAGGGGAGACACATGATGCATACCGTTGCGGTTCTGAGTGCCCTGCAAAAGGAGTCGCTGGCCTTCTTCGAGCTTCCGGGCGAGAAGAGCTTGCGCCATTGCGGCGTGGAGTATGCGGAGCGCGAGGTTTCGGGCGTCAGGGTGGTCGCCGCGAACGGGGGCATGGGGACCATAAATAGCGCGGCGTCAGCCCAGTTCCTCATTGACCGCTTCGGTCCGGATGCCCTCCTGTTCTGCGGAATCGCCGGAAGCCTCAATCCCCGCATCGGCCAAGGCGACGTGGTCGTGGGCGCGCGCCTGGAGTGCCTCGACTCCGACATGCAGATCATCGCGGAGTCCGAGCCCAACCTGACAAGCTTTCCCTCAGACGAGGGACTCGTGAGCCTGGCCCAGGCCGAGCTCGAGTCGCGTGGCTTCGAGCGCGTGCCGTCGGTCGAGCAGATGGGTGGGGAGGTGCTTGATGCGGCGTATGGCACGCTCGAGCAGCACGAGCCGCGCTTCGTGACGGGCGCCATAGCGACGAGCGACCTGTTCTCGACCGAGCCTGACGTGCTTCGCAAGGTCCGTAGCCGCTACGCGGCGGACTGCGAGGAGATGGAGGGCGTCGCCGCGGCGCAGGTCGCCGCCCGAGCGGGCATCCCCTTCCTGGCCGTGCGCTCCATCAGCAATGTGTGCGGAGAGGCCTATGAGGAGCTCGACGGACGTGACGATGACCTTGCCACGACGGCACGCCTCGCGGCCCAGGTGGCTCTGGGCGTTATTCGCAGGATGCCTGCCCAGAGGCAAGGGTAAAGCCCGCGTACATGAAGCCGGGGCTCACCATGCACGAGACCAGCGCGTCCTCGTCTGCGGGCACGGTGCGCTGCCAGACGCCGGCAGGCACCACGAACTGAGTCCGTGCGCCCTTCTCGTCCAGGGAAAGGACAATCCGCTCAACCTGGCTCTCGTCGGGCTCGCTTCCCGAGCCGGCGATCTCGAGTGTGACGGCGCCGGGTCCGTGCCAGAGCCAGGCCTCGTCGGCGTCCACGACGTGCCAGGCGCTCGCGTCACCTGCGGGCAGGAGGAAGTAGATGAGAGACGCCAGGGGACGCCCCTCGGTGGAGTCCTCTCCCATGTTGGTGGCATCGCCCGTCGCGGCGGCGCTTGACTGCCAGGTTCGGCGGTACCATCCTCCCTCCGGGTGCTTCGCGAGTCCCAGCGAGTCGACCAGGTGCTGGGCGTACGGGCTAATTCCAGATGCGGTCATACACGACACTTCCCTCGATGATTGTTGCCTTGCAGCTGCCGGACCCATGGCGCACGAACTCCTCGAGCGTGTCCTCGAGCGCCTGCGGAGAAGAGACGTTCACCGGGATGTCGAAGAACGCCAGGTCCGCGGAGGCGCCCACGTTGATCTGGCCGATGCGCTTGGGGCCGCAGTTGAGTCCCATCGATTCGGCGCCGC
The DNA here is from genome assembly GCF_900167315.1 of Olsenella sp. KH1P3. NCBI lineage: Bacteria > Bacillati > Actinomycetota > Coriobacteriia > Coriobacteriales > Atopobiaceae > Olsenella > Olsenella sp. KH1P3. The sequence continues at coordinate 228,256 of NZ_FUWQ01000001.1, forward strand.
CCAGGGTCATCATGCGGATGAGCCTGTGCGAGAGGTCCGCTCCCTCGTAGCCCTGCGCGATGGCGAGGTCATACAGGACGGAGACGTCGTCCAGCACGTCGAGGCTCGGACACGACGAGAGGGAGTCGGTGCCGACGGAGAGGGGGTTGCCCTCCTCGAGGTAGCGTGCGATGGGCGCGTTCTTCTGGGTGCAGGTGATTCTGTTCGAGCGCGGGCACAGGGCGACGGAGACGCCGCGCTGGCGCAGGATCCTGCGGTCCTCGCGTGACGCGTGGACGCCATGGGCTATGTGCACGTCGGGCCCGAGTACCGCAAGCTGGTCCAGGAACTGGATGGCGCTTGCGCCGGCGCCCGCGCGCTTGAGGTCGTTGAAGCCGCTCCACTCCGTGCGGTTCCACGCCCAGGATGTCTGGTTGGTCAGCTTGGAGGGGAGCTTTCCCGCCTCGGCAGGAGTCTCGCCAAGGTGGACGTGGAGCCTCATGCCCAGTCGACGTGCGATGTCGGGCAGGTCGAGCAGCGGACCAGATCCGAGCGAGTAGGGGGCATGGGGGCTGATGCCGATCTCGGTGACCCCCATGGACCTGATGACCTCGATCTGGGCCAGCAGGTCCTGGACGCCCTTGCGCTGCCAGTCCTCGTTGTTCCAGTCCATTACCTCCCAATACGTGATGCCATGCATGCCCTGGGAGGTCAGGGCGTCGGCTGCCTCGAGGTCAGAGGCGATGTCTGCTGCCGCCGTGGTGCCGGCCTCGACCATCATGCGCGCGCCCTCGTGTGCCCACTCGCGCCAGGGCTTGCGCTCGGGGCTGTCGTATATCTTGTTGAAGGCCAGCTCCCAGTCGCGGAAGCTCGGGTAGGTCGACTGGCCGACCGAGGCCATGCCGGTGTACTGGAGGTGCGTGTGCGCGTTGACGAGGCCTGGAGTGACAAGGCCGTGCCAGTTCCTGGTCTCGACGTCACCCGCGTCCTTACGGTCGTCGCGCAGCTTCTGCTCGACCCAGTCGCGCGTTCCCACGTGGAGAACGCGACCGTCACGCACCGCCACGGCTCCGTCGCAGATGACGGGCCCGGTTACGGGAATGACGAGGGGCGCAGTGTACAGGGTTACCGTTGCTTTGTCGTTCATTGCTTGCTCCAAGGTGCCGCGAGGGCGGTGTTGCGTATTGGGATGTGGGAGGCGCTACTCCTGCGTGATGGCGTCCGAGTAGTGCGTTACGCGCCAGTCGGGGACGAGGGGCTTCTCCTGCTGCTCGACGTCGATCGAGATGCCGCGCGCGGCAAGCGCCAGGCTCGCGATGCGCCTGTCGGTATCGGGTCCCAGGCGGTGCACGCCGACCGGCAGCTTATCGCCGCTGACGATGCGGTCGACCGCGCACAGCTGGACCGCGAAGCTGAGGTCCATGATCTGGATGGGGTTGCCGGGTCCGGCTGCGTAGTTCACACCGTCGCCGGCCGCGAGCAGTCGAAGGCGGCGCCCGTTGGGAAGGGCGAGCGAGAAGATCCTCTTGTCCTTCTCCGGACGTAGGGACCCGCCCGTCTGGATGACCTCGTCGAGGGCGATCTCGTTCTGGATGCCGCCTATGACGACGACGGCCGCGCCCTCTCGAAGGGTCTGAAGCGCGTCGAGGGCGAGCGTGTGGCGCACTCCTGTCGCGGACACGACCACGTCTGCGTCGTGCAGGACGTCAGACTGGGTGGCCACCTCGAAGCCCGCGAAGCGCGCCTCGAGCGCCTTGACGGGGTCCGTCTCGACAATGGCGACGCGCGCACCCAGCGCGCGGACGCGCCGCGCGAAGCCCTCGCCCACGGGGCCGTAGCCGATGACGCACACGCTCACGTCTGGTGAGCTGAGGGCGTCGGGGCCCAGGAGCTCCATCGTCGTGCTGACGCAGGTCTCTCCCGTGCCGTGGCGGTTGTCGAAGCAGGTCTTGAGTGCAGAGTCGTTCACCGCTATGACGGGGAAGGGGAGCTCGCCCTCATCGGCCATGGCCTGAAATGCGCGCACCCCGGAGGTCGTCTCCTCGGCGATGCCCCTGACGTTGGCGACGAGCTCGGGCCGCTCCATCACCAGGAGTCGCGCGAAGTTCGCACCATCGTCGATTATCAGGTCGGGCTTGAGCCTGTCCATGAGGCGAAGCGCCCCCTCGTGCTCCTGCGCAGGGGTCCACGTGCTGTTGGCCTCGATGATGTGGCCGCGTGCGGCGAGCTCGTCGGCTACGCGCTGGTCGCACTCGTGAGCGTGGCAGTAGACTCCGACGTTTGCGCCGGCAGCCGCCAGACGCTCCACCAGGACGGCAGTCTTTGGCTCGACGATGAGGCTGAGGGCGATGCTCATGCCCCTGAGCTTGCCTGACTTGGCAATCTGGTTGGCGAGTGCGGCCGAGACAGACATGCCCTTCTCAGCACGTGCGAGCATTTGGGCGCCCGTGAGGTTCTCGTGCGCGGGAAGCTCGGGGTACAAGAAGTCAGCGGCCTCTCTCTTGTCAGTGGGCACCAGGCCCCATTCGGCCATGCGCAGCGGCAGCGTCGGGTCCGCCTTCGCCAGTGAGTCGGGTGAGATGTAGACCCGTGCGCCGGCAAGTGATGCGTTCGTCTCCTGCGCCCATGCGCAGATCCAGGTAGAGAAGGTGTTCGTAATGACCTCGCTTCGAAGTGTCTCGTATGTTTCGCAGGCCCATCATAGGCCATGGGCACAGGGCGGGACCGCGTTGCCCGCATCGTGAAATTTGTTGTTCAAATCGCGTTGGCTACAGGTACGGTGCCGTTTGGGATGATCTTGCAGCCCATGAAAAAAAGCCCCGCTTCGCAAGATGCGAGGCGGGGCCCATGAGAATATGCAGCCAGGTTTACTGGATCTGGGAGACCATCGTCATGTTCGTAGAGGTGATGTAGTCACCCTGGGAAGGCGAGGTCTGCGGGTCGCCGGCGGTGATGACGACGAGGTCGCCGGTCTTGACGACCTCCTTCTCCTTGGCGACGGTCAGCGCGTTGTAGCAGGTCGCGGAGAGAGAAGCCTGCTCAGAGGTCTTGAAAGCCTCGACGCCCCAGAAGAAGCAGGTCTTGCGCATGGCGTGGTTGGAAGGCGACATGGCGTAGATCGGCAGGTGGGGACGGAAGTTGGAGATCAGGCGAGCGGTGCGGCCGGAGTGCGTCGGGCAGATGATGCACTTGGCATCGGAGCGGTCGGCGACCTCGACGGCGGCAAGGCCGATGGCGGCGTTGACGTTGCGCAGGCCACCACGGTCGTGGAAGGCGTGACGCTCGGCGAGGTGAGCCTCGGTCTCACGGCAGATGGAAGCCATCATCTTGACGGCTTCGACGGGATAGGAGCCGGCAGCGGTCTCACCGGAGAGCATGACGCAGTCGGTGCCATCGTAGACGGCGTTGGCGACGTCGTTGACCTCTGCACGGGTCGGACGCGGGTTGCGGATCATCGAGTCGAGCATCTGGGTGGCGGTGATGACGGGCTTGTAAGCGTCGCCGCACTTCTTGATGATCTCCTTCTGGATGTGGGGAACCTCTGCGGGCGGGATCTCGACGCCGAGGTCGCCACGGGCAACCATGATGCCGTCGGAGACGGAGAGGATCTCGTCGAAGTTCTTGACGCCCTGGGCGCTCTCGATCTTCGGGAAGATGTAGACGTTGCGCATGCCGTTGTCAGCGCAGATCTGACGGATCTCCTCGACGGCAGCGCCGTTGCGGATGAAGGAAGCGGCGATGGCGTCGATGCCGAGCTCGCAGCCGAACATGATGTCGGCCTTGTCCTGCTCGGTGACGGAAGGCAGGCCAACCTCGACGTTGGGGACGTTGACGCCCTTGCGCTCGCCGAGCTCGCCGCCGTTGTCGACCATGCAGAACATGTCGTTGCCCTCGACGTGGTCAACGGTGAGCTCGATCAGGCCATCGTCGATGAGGATGGTGGAGCCCTTCTCGACCTCCTTGGGGAGCTGCTTGTAGTCGAGCGAGAAGCGCTCGGAGGTGCCGATGACGCCGTCGTCGGTGGTGACGACAACCTGCTTGCCGGTCTCGAGGGTCACCTTCTGGTGGTTCTCGAGCTCGCCGGTGCGGATCTCGGGGCCCTTGGTGTCAAGAAGGATGGCGACGGGCTTGCCGAGCTCCTCGGAGATGCGGCGAACGCGGTCGATGTTGTTGCGGTGATATGCGTGGGAGCCGTGGCTGAAGTTGAAGCGGGCGACGTTCATGCCGGCCTTGATGAGCTCTCGCAGGACCTCATCGCTCTCGGTCGCCGGACCCATGGTGCAGACGATCTTCGTCCTTTTCTCGGTCATTTCTCTTTTTCCTCTCTTCGGGTTGCCTCGCCCCCGCTTGGGGCTTGGCGCGATAGGTATTCCAGCGCGCCGTGGCGCGCAGAATTGTTAGCAGACGACGCTGCGCTCGACGAAGTCGGTGCCGGTTGCGAAGGCCTGGGCGTTGTCCAGGGTGACGCGGGCGATCTGGCCGAGGGCCTCGTGGGTGAAGAAGGCCTGGTGGCTGGTCATGACGACGTTGGGGAAGGAGCAGAGGCGCGCGGTGACGGAGTCGATGACCTCGCCCTCGCGGTTCTGGTAGACGTTCGCGTTCTCCTCCTCGTAGACGTCGAGGCCGGCGGCGCCGATCTTGCCGGAGATGATACCGCGGATGAGGGCCTGGGTGTCAACGAGGCCGCCACGGCCGGTGTTGATGAAGATCATGCCGTCCTTCATCTTGGCGATGGACTCGTCGTTGATCATGTGGTGGCTCTCCTCGTTGAGGAAGGCGTGCAGCGAGATCATGTCGGACTTGGCGTAGATGGTGTCGTAGTCCACGTACTCGTCGACGATGCCCTGGTCAACGAGGGACTGGTTGGGGTAGAGGTCAGCGCCGAGGACCTTCATGCCGAAGCCCTTGCAGATGCGGCAGAGGGCAGCGCCGATGCGGCCGGTGCCGATGATGCCGGCGGTTTTGCCGTGGAGCGTGGAGCCAACCAGGCCAGTGAGGTCGAAGTTGTTGTCGCGAACGCGGTTGTAGCCCTTGCAGATGCGACGGTTGGCGGCCAGGGCGAGTGCCATGGCGTGCTCGGCGATTGCCTCGGGGGAGTAGGCGGGAACGCGGGTGACCTTCATGCCGACCTGCTTGGCGTAGTCGACGTTGACCGCGTCGAAGCCGGCACAGCGCATGAGGACGAGCCCGACGCCGAGACCACGGAGGATCTCGAGGGTCATCGGCGAGATGTCAGCGTTGACGAACGCGCAGACGGCGTCGTAGCCCTGAGCGAGCGCTGCGGTGACCGGGGTGAGGTTGGAATCGATGAACTCAACTTGGACGTCGGGATAGTCGACAAGCTCCTTCTCGAAGGATTGACGATCGTAGCTCTTGGTGCCGTAGAAGAGAACCTTCATTCCATGTCCTTTCGACGAGTTCTCCGCCGCGCTTGCAGCAGTGTTACTAATGGTTCCAAATAAAAATAGTAACGCAGCCAATATGGCAATGAGCTGTGTATTTGCATCTGTGGCGGCCTCGTAGAGCTTGTATATGCGAGGGGGGTCAACTTCCCGATCGCGTTCAGGCTCCCGCCCGCCGACGACTAGCGCTTTTCCGTTTTTCGGGCTTCCTCCTGTCGTGATTTCGCGTCTGGCGACCCTATAGGTTGCACACGCTTCAGGGCACAATCGCGCAACGGGCGAGAAGAACGTGCGCAACTGCTGGAAATGGTGTATGGCCCGGTGGCGTTTGGTAGTATTGAAGCTGTTATTTCCGGTTGTCCGGCATGGCAGCCTTGGTGAGCCCTTGCCCCTCCTGGGGAATTACGATCGGGCATCAATCTGCCGGACGTATTACATTCCAGGAGGGATATATGAGGGAATACCTGTCCAATTCCGCGCAAGTCCTCGCCGACCTTGCGTCGGATGGGACTGCGGGCATCACGAACGTCGAGGCCGCAAGTCGCCTCGAGCGCGACGGCCTCAACAAGCTGAAGGAAGCCAAAAAGACCCCGCTTTGGATCCGCTTCTTCCAGCAGATGGCCGACCCCATGATTGTCATGCTGATCGTCGCCGCGCTCATCTCGGCGCTCACGAGCATCGCACAGGGCGAGGCCGACTTCGCGGACGTCGTCATCATCAGCTTCGTCGTCATCGTCAACGCCGTCCTGGGTGTCGTGCAGGAGTCCAAGGCCGAGGAGGCCCTTGCGGCGCTGCAGGAGATGTCCGCGTCCCAGAGCAAGGTTGTCCGTGACGGCAAGCTGGTCGGCGTGCCCTCGCACGAGCTCGTCAGGGGCGACGTCATACTGCTTGAGGCTGGAGACGCCGTCCCGGCCGACTGCCGCATTCTCGAGAGCGCCTCCATGAAGATAGAGGAGGCCGCCCTCACCGGCGAGTCGGTTCCCACCGACAAGGTCAGCGAGACGCTCGAGCTCGCCGAAGGCGTCGACGACGTTCCCCTGGGTGACCGCAAGAACATGTGCTACATGGGCTCGACCGTGGTCTATGGCCGTGGTCGCGCAGTCGTCGTCGCGACGGGCATGGGCACCGAGATGGGCAAGATTGCCGACGCCCTCTCCCAGTCCGCCGACGAGGAGACGCCGCTCCAGAAGAAGCTCGACGAGCTCTCCAAGGTGCTCTCCATCGTCTGCATTGCCATCTGCGTCGTGGTCTTCCTGGCGACGTGGTTCAAGCACGGCATGGGGTTCTTCGATGACATGACGCTCGTGCTCAAGACCTTCATGGTCGCCGTAGCGCTGGCGGTTGCTGCGATTCCCGAGGGCCTTGCGGCCGTCGTCACCATCGTCCTCTCCATTGGCGTGACGAAGATGGCAAGGCACAACGCCATCATCCGCAAGCTCTCCGCGGTCGAGACGCTGGGTTGCACTCAGATCATCTGCTCGGACAAGACCGGTACCCTGACGCAGAACAAGATGACGGTCGTCCGCCATTTCAGCGAGGACCAGGGTCGCCTGGTGCGCTGCATGGCTCTCTGCTCCGACGCCAAGTGGGATGCGACCAAGGGGGAGGCCGTGGGCGAGCCTACCGAGGCCGCGCTCGTCGCCGACGCCGCACGCCTGGGGTTCACCACCGCCGACCTTGACGCGGCCAACCCCCGTGCCGGCGAGGCACCGTTCGACTCCGGCCGCAAGATGATGTCGGTCGTCAACGTCTCGCCCGACGGCAACTACATCCAGCACACCAAGGGCGGTCCGGACGTTGTACTTGACCGCTGTACCAAGGTCAGGACAGAGCATGGCGACGTCCCCATGACCGACGGGTGGCGCAGGCGCATCCAGGACGCCAACAAGGAGATGGCTGATGGCGCCCTCCGCGTCCTCGCGGCGGCTCGCGTCAACTATGGCAAGACGGCCCCCTCGGACTACTCCGCCGAGGCTCTCGAGAAGGACATGACCTTCCTCGGTCTCTGCGGCATGATCGATCCGGTTCGTCCCGAGGTTGCGGACGCCGTCGCCGAGGCGCACAGCGCGGGCATCGATGTCGTCATGATTACGGGCGATCATATCGACACGGCCGTTGCGATCGGCAAGGAGCTGGGCGTCGTTCAGGGCGCCGAAGAGGCCATCACCGGGGCCGAGCTCGACAAGATCTCCGACGAGGACTTTGCCAGTGCGGTCGAGAGATACCACGTCTACGCGCGCGTCCAGCCCGAGCACAAGACGCGTATCGTCGACACCTGGAAGCGCAAGAACAAGATCGTCGCCATGACCGGCGACGGCGTGAACGATGCGCCGTCCATCAAGCGCGCCGACATCGGCGTGGGCATGGGCATCACGGGCACCGACGTCACCAAGGGCGTCGCCGACATGGTCCTGGCCGACGACAACTTCGCGACGATCATCAACGCCTGCGAGGAGGGCCGTCGCATCTACGACAACATCAGGAAGGCCATCGCGTTCCTGCTGTCCTCGAATCTCGCCGAGGTCATCTCCGTCTTCGTCGCGTCTCTCATCGGCTTCACCATTCTCGAGCCCACGCACCTGCTGTGGCTCAACCTCATCACCGACTGCTTCCCCGCGCTGGCCATGGCCATGGAGGAGGCGGAGCCCGGTATCATGCGCCGCAGGCCCCGAGAGGCCACGGACGGCATCTTCGCCGGTGGCATGGGGGTCGACTGTCTCGTCCAGGGCGTCTTCATCGGCGTCCTGACGCTCGTCTCGTACTTCGTCGGGCTCAGCTACGAGGGCGTTGCCCTCGCCGACGTCCTCTCCGGGGCGAACAAGGGTCTCGACGGCATGACCATGGCGTTCCTCACGCTCTCTATGGTCGAGATGTTCCACTCGTTCAACATGCGCTCGCGCCGTCAGTCCGTCTTCAAGCTGCCCACCCAGAACGTCTGGCTCTGGCTCTCGCTCGCGGCGTCGCTCATCCTGACCTTCGTTGTCATCGAGACGCCGCTTGCTCAGGCGTTTGACTTTGCCGAGATTGGGCTTCAGGAGTACGCTATCGCCATGGGCCTCGCCTTCCTGATCATCCCGATCGTCGAGGTCTACAAGGCAATCATGCGAACCATCGAGAAGAACAAGTAGGCCATATGGCAAAACGCGCGAACAAGTCAGCACGTCGTCGACTGGACAAGCGCACGGGCGTCGGCGGGGCCTCTCCGGTCCTGCCGGCGCTCTCTTCTTTGGTAGACGTGCCGAGAATGGAAGAGCTCGTGCCGAGCGAGCGGCAGCGCTCCCAGTTCTCGTCCGAGCGCGATCGCATCTCGCGCGAGATGGAGATTGACCCCCAGGAGCTTCACCTGGGGTGCGTCGTGAGACTCGACCGCGGCTTCCCCGCGGTCATGAGCGACCGCGGGCTCGAGCGCTGCGAGTTCTCCGCCGCGCTCACCAAGGGGCGTGGCAACTCGAGTGTCGCGGTGGGCGACTGGGTCGTCGCACGCCTGCCCGAGGGACACGACATGGGCCTGCTGTGCAAGATACTCGAGCGTGAGAGCGACGTCGCGCGCTGGAAGGGCAGGGCGCGTGGCGAGAAGCAGACGCTTGCAGCCAACGTCGACGTCGTCCTGGTCGTGCAGCCGCTCGGCCGTCAGACGCTCGACTGCGAGCGCATCGTGCGCTCTGCGGTCATCGCCCGTGACTGCGGGACTGACGTCGCGGTCGTGCTCACCAAGGTTGACCGCACGGATCCGGAGGTCCTCCGAAGGGACCTTTCGCTTGTGCGCGACGTCGTGGGCGACGAGGTCAAGGTCGTGGTGACCGTCGTCGGCAAGGAGGCGTCGACGTATCCCACGCAGGTTGAGAGGCTCGAGCGAATGGCGAGGGGCTGCGGTGCGCTCTGGGGCGTCGAGGGCGTTCGCTCCCTGGTTCCCGGGGGAGTCAAGGCCATCGTCCTCGGCGAGTCTGGTGCGGGCAAGTCCACGCTGCTCAACGCGCTCCTGGGACACGAGGCCCTCGAAACTGGCGCGGTTCGCGGCTCAGATGACGCCGGCCGACACACCACGGTCGCCCGGCGCATGGTCAGCCTTCCTGGCGCGGGCGTCATAGTGGACGAGCCTGGCCTAAGGAGCCTGCCCATAGTTGGGCACGAGCGCGGCCTTGCCAAGGTGTTCCCCGAGATTGCTGCCGCGGCGGCGAGCTGTCGGTTCCGCGACTGTACGCATACGCACGAGCCGGGGTGCGAGGTCCTCGCCCGGCTTGCCGCGAAGGACTTCGACTCCGTGCGCGTGAAGGCCTACGTGGACCTTGCGTCAGAGATGCGTGAGAGCGCGGGCTCGCTCGACCCGGACGTGGTTTTGTAGCGCAGGCCAAGACATTAACTATTGCTTGGGCGTGACCGGGCGGTGCAGTTTGGCACCAGCTTGGTCACGCTCCTTCTTATCCTCGACGCTTATGCCGGCAGCTTTCACTGTCAAGTGGGTCAGTGGGAAGCCAGCTCAGTTTTCTTTGAGCGCGCCATCCCTCTCTCGCGAATCGAGAATTATCACACGCCTCGAACGAGGCTCGTCTCGATTGCGGGAGGTCCCATGTCACTCAGGTTCCGCATAGCCTTCTCGGCAGCGTGCGCCGTACTTGTCGCCCTGGTCTTTCTTGCCTATGGCAACCACGTGAGGGCAGAGGCGGAGCAGGTGCGCAGCGATGCAATAGCGCGCTATGGGGGCGAGGTTGTGAGCCTGGTGGTGGCCACGCGTTCCCTCGAGCCCGGCGACGTCGTCTCTCCGTCTGATGTCCAAACGCGCGACTGGATTGCCGACCTCGTGCCAGAGGGTTCCATAACGAGCGTCGACGACGCCGTGGGACGCGAGGTGACCGTGCCCGTTTCGGGCAATGCCCCCATAACCGAACTTGCCTTCCGAGACTCGTCAGAGGTTGCCGAGGTGCCGTCGGGAAAGGTTGCCGTGAGCCTGGCGGTCAGCGACAAGCTTGGCCTGCCTCGCGGCGTCCGACAGGGCGCGGTCGTCTCCGCCTACCAGGTCGGCCAGGAGGGCGCCCGACTCATTGCCTCGGAGGCAACGGTGTTGTCCACGCCGTCCGCCGCGCAGGGCATCGGCTCTGCCGGGCAGGTCTCGCTTGCGGCCGCCCCCGAAGACGTTCCCGCACTGCTGTCTGCTGCAGCCTCGGGTGACCTGCGCCTCGTCTTGCCGGCCGACGACGCCCGGGAGGTCCCGAAGGGCTCCGCCGCGGCTCCCGAGGAGCTGAGGCCGATGGAAGAGGAGAAGGCCAAGGCTGCGGAGCCCGAGCCGTAGCGGCTCTCCACGGCGTTGGGGCCAAGGCGCTTTTCACGTTTCGAAGAATTGTCTATTTGGAGGTGAGGGCTGATGACGGAGATGTGGATCGGCTGCTGCGGAAGGGGCAGGGGGCGTGACCTTGCTCGGGCGCTGCGCTCGGTCGAACCTTCCTCGACACTGGTCGTCGTTCACGATGCGATGGGAATGAGGAACCGCTTCGCCGATGAGGTTCCGGGTGATGTCGGGGCGATAGTGGGCCTGAGCGACGAGGGCGTCTCCGACCTCAACCTGGCGGCCGCGATTGCCCATGACGGCAGGGCGGCGAGGGTTGTCCTGGTCACCTCCTCCGCATCCGGCTCGCTCCGCTCACGTGCCCGCCAGGCAGGCGTCAGCCTTGTGGTCGACCTCGACAGGCTGGACAATCAGAAAGACGAGTCGGGGCGTGCTCCCGCGCGCTTTGCCGCACCTCAGGCACCTAGCTCTCCCTCCGCAAGCCAGGGCGCTCCAGTATCCGAGAGCGATGGGGGTCGCCCTGGGGAGGCGCCCTCGCGAGCGGAGGGGGAGCGGGGAGCTGCCGTCGCGGCGCCAAGCGACATCTCGGCAGGGGACGGGTCTGCCCCCGTCCTCGCGTTCGCATCGGGACGTGGTGGGGTCGGCAAGACGGCGCTCGTTGCCGTCTGCGCCGCATTGGCTGGGTCATGGGGGATGAGGGTGGCCCTGGTGGACCTTGACCTCTCGTGCGGAAATCTCTTTGCGTGCTTTGGAATCCGCCAGCCCGTTGATATCACGCGCATCTCGGGAGACGGCTCGCCGAGCAACGAGCTGTTGGGGAGGAGCTGCGCTCGCTGCCGCGACAACGTCTACCTTTGGGGACCTTGCGAGCGGCCCGAGATGGCGGAGCTCGTGATGCCGCATGTCACGCGGCTGCTGGGATACCTGCGCGAGCGCTTCGACCTCGTTCTGGTCGACACCTCGACGACCTTTACCGATGCCGTGGCCCAGGCGGTGCAGGCGGCCGACCGCCTCGTGCTCGTGCACGATGGCGCGGTCGGCGCGATAGGGCCCGTCTCCCGCGCGAGCGGCCTGGCCGTGAGACTGGGCGTGGCGCGCACGCGCATCGTTCGCGTCGAGAACTTCGCCGACCCAAGGAGCAGGGGCGAGCCAAACCTCGGACGTGCCGAGGTGGGGCTAGAGGGCGCGCGGCTCTTTCGCGTTATGGATGGAGGAGGAGAGGTGAGTGAGTGCCTTTCGTCAGGCCATGCCGTAGAGCTTGCGTCCGAGCCCGGCGAGTTCGTCGACTCCGTCTCACTCCTCCTGGCGACGCTGCTCAACGATTTGGGCGCGCTTCCCGAGTCCGCACGCTTCGCACTCGAGCCTAGCGGCCACAAACCCCGGTTCTCGCTCTTCTCGTTGAGGAAGGCGGCCAACTGATGAGTGTCCTCGAACGCGTCGTCCAACGTGAGGGCTCCCAGGAGGTCTCGTCTACCAGGAGGAAGTCGAGGGAGCTCGGCAAGAAGCTGCGCGAGCAGCTCGTGGACTGCCTCGGCTTAGAGGTGATAGCCGGCATGGTCGACGGTGCCGGCGGCAGGAGGGTTCGAGACGAGCTTTCGGTAACGTGTCGTTCGCTGCTGAACGACGAGGCGTATGACAGCCTCTTGGAATCCGAGCGAGACCAGATCGTCCGCGAGGTCCTCGACGACGTCTGCGGGCTCGGCCCGATCCAGTCCCTTCTGGATGACGACGACGTGAGCGAAGTCATCGTGAACGGGCCCGAACGCATCTTCTACGAGCGCGGTGGCAGGCTCTGCCAGTCGGAGGCCTCGTTCGAGTCCTCCGAGCAGGTCTTGACGATCATCGACAGGATCTTGGCGCCACTCGGTCGAAGGCTCGACCGCGCGAGCCCCATCGTCAACGCGCGTCTTGCGAACGGTGACCGCGTCAACGCAGTTGCTGATCCCATCGCGATAGGCGGTCCAGCCGTGACCATAAGGAAGTTCTCGAACAGGATTACGTCGCTCTCGGAGCTCGTGCGACTCGGCGCCCTGCCGCAATGGTATGCGCAGCTCCTGACGTGGGCGGTCAGGACCCGAAGGGACGTGGCGGTCGCGGGCGGCACCGGATCGGGCAAGACGACGCTGCTCAACGCGCTCTCCTGCGAGATCGGCCTGGACGAGCGCATCGTGACGATAGAGGACTCCGCCGAGCTGCGCTTCAATACCCATCCTGACGTGGTGAGACTCGAGGCCCGAGACGCGTCGATCGAGGGTACGGGCGAGATAACCATCCGCGACCTCGTCAAGAACGCGCTGCGCATGCGACCCGACCGCATCGTGGTCGGAGAGGTCCGCTCGTCCGAGGCCATCGACATGCTGACCGCGATGAACACCGGACATGACGGCTCTCTCACGACGCTTCATGCGGGGACGCCGGACGAGGCCATCATGAGGCTGGTGCTCATGGCCCGCTTTGGCATGGACCTGCCCACCGACATCATCGAGGAGCAGATCGCGACGGCGTTGGACGTCCTGGTGATGTCGAACAGGTTCCCGGACGGTGAGAGGCGCATCACGACGCTCAGCGAGGTCTCGCACGCGCCGGGAGGAGGCGTCGGTCTGACGGAATGTGTCGCGTTCGACAAGGGGACGCGCACCTGGCGGTTCGTGGAGGAGCCGCGCTTCGTAGAGGAGTCGCTGAAGTCTGGAGCCCTGTCGCGAAAGGAGGTCGAGCAGTGGAGACGCTTGGTGCCTGTGCAGTCGGCCTGATAGCGGGTGTCTGGTGCCTGCTCGAGCTGAGGAGGAGGGCTCGCCCGGCCGTCCTCCACCGATCGGAGACCATGCGGCTGCTCCGAAGGCTGCTCGCTTTGGTTGGTAGGACAGTGCTCGTCAGATGGCTGTCGAGGCTCGCCTCTTGGTCACGTGTCGGCCTTTCCGTGTCAGAACGTGCCGGGGAGGAGGTCGCTTCAGCCGAGAAGGGCATTGCACTCGTTGTCGTGCTGTCCCTTGCGGCCGGGCTTCTCCTGTCGCTGCTTGCCCAGTCGCCCTTGGGGCTTGCGCTCGTGCCGCTGGCAGCGTTTGCCCTCGTGCCTGCGTTCGACGCGGGTTGCGAAAGGAGGCGGCGTGCGGAGCTGACCCGCGCCATGCCCCAGGCGTTTCGCACCCTTGCGGTTGCGATGGGTTCTGGGGAGACGCTGTCCCAGGCAATTGCGTACGTGGGCTCTCATCAGGGCGGTGCTGTGGGGAAGGCCTTCTGCCGGGCGTCGCTTCGCCTGAGGTGCGGCCAGTCTGCGGGTGAGGCGCTGGGAGACCTGCCCGACGACCTCGACGCGCCTGGGGTGGGGCTTCTTGCGACGGTCCTGACCATTGCCCAACGTACGGGCAGTCCCCTGAAGGAGATGCTCGGGCGGGCGGCGACTCTGGTGGAACGGCAGGGCGAACTTGAGAGGCTGCTTGCCGTCAAGACGGCTCAGGTGAGGATGTCCGTGCGTATGGTGAGCTCTCTGCCCGTGGTGATGCTGGTCACGCTCTCGCTCATATCGCCTGACTTTCGCCAGGGGCTCGCGACACCCATTGGCATTGCGTGCGTGGTGGTGGCTGCCGTGATGGACGCCACGGCACTCGTGATCATCAGGCGACTTATGAAGGGGGTGCTGTGATGGATGCCGTCTTTGTTGTCGCCGAAGCGTCTCTGTCTCTTGTCACCTTCACCTTATTGTTCGTGACGCTAGGCGGCAGAGGGAGGTTGGGAGGAGTCATCGGGAGGCCGCAGCCCGTCGCAGGTGCGGGCCTTGGGCTCCTCGTCAGCCTGGCGCGTCGGCTCCCCCTGGTGAGCAAGCTCGAAAGGCACGAGCGCCTTTCGGAGCAGAGGGCGGCCTGCCTGAGGCAGATGCCCGCCCTTCTCGACGTGTTGGGACTGGGCCTGAGCTCGGGGCTCTCCTTCGACGCCTCCCTCGAGCTTTACTGCGATCGCTACGACAACGAGCTCTCGCATGCGTTTCGTGCGGCTCTCGTTTCTTGGCGGCTTGGTATGGCATCGAGGCAGGAAGCGTTGTGGTCGCTTGCCGACGAGACGGGGGTGTCTGCGGTCCGCTCGTTCGCTACGACCGTCACGCAGGCGCTCGAGTTCGGCTCGCCTCTTGCCGAGGCGCTGGAGAGGCAGTCGCAGGAGATTCGCGACGAGCGGCGCTCGCAGGTGGAGGAGGCGATCGAGAAGGTCCCCGTCAAGATGCTCGTTCCCTTGGGAACCCTCATCGTGCCCGCGATGCTGCTCTCGATTTTGGGGCCTCTGGTCGGCTCGTCGCTCGCCGTCGGGTGAGGAAGGAAAACTGCTGGCAGCTTTTGAGGAAGGGACTGATGGACATGCAGCTAAGCGAGAAGACAAAGTTCATTGCGCTGTTGAGGGACGAATCTGGCCAGGGGACGACCGAGTACGCGATTCTCGTTGGCGTCCTCGTGGTCATCGCGATCCTCGCCATCGTGAGCTTCAGGGGAAAGGTTCAGGAGCTGTGGGAGGCAATCTCCTCCGGCATCGGGTCCCTGTGAGGGGGCCACGCGGCAGGCGCAGGGGGTGCTTGCTCGTCTCGATCGCTCTTCTGGCCGCCTTCCTCGGTGGATTCCTCTCGTTGGGAACGGTGCTCTCCTCTCCCGGCGGCGCTTCGAAAGGGCCGACGGAAGAGGCCCCGCATGGCTTCGCTCCCTCACAGGGCGAGGGAGGCCGCGTGGATGCGGGAGCCAAGGGGGAAACCAGGCAGAGCGGCCGCAGCCTGCAGGAGGAGGCCGCCGACGTCCTTACCTCCTACAGGGGCCGAGGCGACTGTGCCCTGGCCGAGGCGGGATACCTCGACCTTTTGGGGAACGTGTGGTCCTGCATCGTGCAGGGGGACGGCTGGGTCGACATCTGCGTGGTGCGCTCCGTCGGCGAGGGGTCCGAGGTCAAGGTGACGCATCTGGACCGCAACGAATGGGAGAGGGGCTCTGAAGATGTGGGAGCTGGTGCGCCATGAACAAGGACGATTCTCGAGGGGACAGTCCACAATTGAATACCTGCTGGTCTTCGTTGCCTTCATTGCGCTTGCCGTCGCACTTGCGTCGGTTTGGAGGGCGGGGAGCGAGGGGTCTCTGCTTGGCTACTCGATCCGCGCGTCGTCGCATCTTGTCGGAGAAGGGCTTGCCCCTGCGCTCCAAGACGTCTTGCTGTACTGACGGACCTTGGCGGTGTCGGGGGCAGGCGACGATAGAGGCGGCAGTCCTTCTCCCCTCGGTCATGCTGCTCTTTGCGATTCTGCTCGAGCCTGCGTGCCTCTCGTACACGCGGACCATCATGCGGGCCACGGCGTGCGAGACGGCACGGGTCGCGGCAACGGACTACGACGGTGACCTGGACGATTGCAAGGGCTTTGCCCTCCGGCGCCTGGCGGCGGTGCCCGAGGTCCCACTCTTTCACGTGGGAGGAAAGGCCGACTGGCAGGTCGGCATCGAACGAGGCGAGCACGAGGTCAAGGTGGCGATCAGGGGCCATGCGAGGCCACTTCCCCTGATGGGCGTCGTCGCCTCTGCGCTTGGAGAGTCCGACGGGGAAGGCGTCGTGCTTAGGGTCGAGGTAAGCGAGAAGGTCAGACCGGATTGGCTGGGTGGTTCATATGAGTCATGGCAGCAGATATGGGGGTGAGGGCCCATGCGAGGAGGCGTGCGCTCCAATAGGAATCGGGACGTTCGTTCGAGAGGACGGAGGCTACACGACCGTCGCCGTCGCGGTCGCTCTACTCATGAGCCTCGTGCTGGTCTTCGCGACAGCGACGATAGGGTGGAGCGTCGCCAGGGCCGCGGACGTCCAGACGGTCGCTGATGCTGCAGCCTTGTCGGGGTCGAACGTTGTCGCCGCCTACTCGACCATCGCGCAGGTGCTGGACGCCTGCGTGCTCAGCATGGGCCTGCTGGGCGTCGTCGTGTTTGCGGTCGGGCTCATCATGGCGGCTGTCCCCCTGCTTGCGGGCGCCTCTCCGCCCGTGATCGATGCGGGAAAGAAGATTCTGGCCGCCCGTCGCGACTTCGCCAAGAGCGCGGCCGAGGGACTTCGGCGCCTTGAGGCCGCCCTCCCGGCGATTGTGTCGGCGAACTCCGCCTCGACGGTCGCGGCCAACGCGCGGCTTGGGGTCTCGTACTCCGGCCTCGCGGTGGCGTTTCCCACGGAGAGCCAGTCGGACTTCTCGAGCCTGGCCGATGACCTCGATCCTGCCGAGATGGAACAGGCCGCCGAGGAGCTGAGACAGGCAAGCGAGGAGAAGCGCGAGGCAGCCGAGCGGGCGCGTGCAGCGCGAGATCGCGCCTGGCGCGCGGACAACATCGATGACCCGCTCTGCATGAGGAGCCGCGCCCAGACGCTGGCGGGGCTCACCGCGGGCCTCAACCCCTATTACGCCACGCCGGAGTCCTGGCGCTTCGACTACGCGCGCATCAGGGCGTGCAACTACTACCTGACGCGCATGAGGGAGGAGGCTCCTGTCACCGGTTCGGCGGCGGAGCTCACGCGCTCCTGCGCGAGGGCGAGATTCTATTCGTATGCGTACCAGAAAATCTGTGCGGCGACGTGCATCGAGGCCGACGTCGTATCCATTGACCTTCCCGAGCTTCCCCATAGCAGGGATACGGTTCGTGCGACCGAGCTCTATACCGAGCGAATCTGGCCTTGCACTATCGAGGGGAGCAGGAGGGTCCTCCACTGCTCCTCGTCGTGTCCGGGCGCGACGGGTGCGTCATCTGCCTACGCCTCGCTTTCCGACGTAGACCACGGCGGGGCCGAGCGCTGCGACGTCTGCCAGATGGACGCGCTTGCCATGGGCAACGTTGCGAACGCATCCACGAACATCGACAACGGCTTCGAGCACTACTGGCGCATCGTCGTCGAGGCGTCTCGCGACTACCAGCAGGCGAAGGCCGAGGAGGCACAGGCCGAGGAGCGAATGAGGGAGGCGGCCGAGAAGAGCGGAAGTGCCTTCGAACGGGTCATGGCCTACCTTTCGGCGCCCAGGCCCAAACTGTGCCCCCCGGGCGCGCATGGATGTATAGCATTCGTCATGCGCGCGAACCCGAGTGCCCCACCCTCGTCGCTTGTGGGCTCGTTCCTGGAGTCGGGGGAGATACCTGCTGGCGCGGCCGTCTCGGCCGCGACCCTCGCACCCGACGACGCGACAGACAGCCACAACGTCCTCTCGAGCGTCTTCGACGGAATCTCAAGCGAGACGGGGGAGCTTCTGCCGGGTGCCCTCGACGGCATCTGCGGACTGTGGGGCGATCTCCTCGTTGGCTATGGGTCGGCTTACGGGAACGTCAAGGAATCCATGGGCAACTTCATCGACGGGGCGGAAAACGTGCTCGGCGAGAAGACGGGCCAGTGGCTGCGCGACAAGATTCTGGGAACCATCTCGGCGGCCGGTATCGAGCCCGCTGACATGCGCCTTAGGAAGCCAGTTCTCACAAACAGCCAGTATATCCTCGACAAAAACGGAGGCTCGAAGATTGCCGAGGTCAGGGCATTCATTTCGACACTTCCCGATGATCCGGGAGAGGTGGTCGACGCGTGCCTCTCGAAGCTGGGGGAGGAGCTGGGCGAGGTCGACGTCACGGTTGCGGAGATTCCCGTCCCCGGCCTGGAAGGCACGAGCATTCCCTTGACGATCAACTTGGGGGACCTGATGGGGGCGGTGGCATGAGTCGGGAGAACCGTGGCCAGATGACCGTCGAGTTCGCCGTTCTCATGCCCGTCGTGATTGTCGTGGCGCTCGTCGTGTTCAATCTCACGAAATTCTGCGAGATGTGCGCCGTCTTCGACCGCGTCTCGAAGGATGCCGTCCTGTCGCAGGGGGTGGCGCCGTCGGGGGACCAGGCCACGTCGACTTCCGTCGATGCCGTGCGCTCCGCCATCGAGGCGGCGGTTGACTCCAGACAGTGCGAGATAGAGGTCACGGCCGAGCGCTCCTCGGAAGGCGCGCGAGGGGAGGGTGTCACGTTTCCCGTCTCTCCTCTTTTGACGACCTACCACTGCAAGCTGCGCTTTCGGCCGTGGCCCTCGTCCTTCTCCCTTGCGGGCGTCTTGTTCTCTCCGCCGCCTTTTTTGGTCCACGAGCGAACGATCGTCGTCGACAGGTTCAGACCGGGGGTGGTCGCCTGATGGGTGAGGTGCGCGTCTGTTCCGAGCGAGAAGGACTGGTGTATGGGTCGTTCCAGGTGCTGGAAGGCTGGTGGCCAAGGCTTCGGGGGCTCCTGGGGCCATTCGAGGGTGCACGGCCGGTCCTACTGGCCAGGTGCCGTTCCATTCATACGTTTGGCATGGCGTTTCCCATTGACGTGGCGCTGGTGCGCGCCGATGGACTCGTCGTCAGGGTCGCCCGTGCGCTTCCGGCATGGCGCGTCCTGGGGCGTCGCGGGACGGCGTATGTGCTCGAGCGTCCGGCGAGCGTGCTTCCGTGGCCATCGCCGGACGAGCGGATAGTAACGGAGCGAGTGAAGGTGGGTGGTCCAGAATGCAAGTGATGAGCGAGGAGGCAATGGGCGAGGTGTGGGATGCGACCTCGGGCAGGCCGGGAACGAAAACGTGCCCGCGCTGCGGGGAGGTGCTGTTCGACGACATGGACGTCTGCTACGGGTGTCTCTATGACTTCGGGCGTGATCCGCGGGCGCCATTGCTGGGCGACACCTTTGCGGACCTCGAGGAGCCTGACGGCCTTTCCTGTGAGACGGAGCTGGAGTCGACGAGGTCCCTTGCCGGGGCGAGACTCCCCAGTTCGCGTTGGGACACTCTGGGTATCTGGGTGCGGGGTTCCGAGATGGACGTCATCCTTTCCGTTGGAGAGACCCCGCTCTTTGTCGGGAGAGATGAGAGCTGCGACCTGGTGCTCCACTCCAACGCCGTCTCTCGCAGGCACCTTGTTCTGGCAAAGGTTTCGTCGGGCCTTCGCGTAGACGACCTCGGGAGCACCAACCCAGCATTGTTCGAGGGAAGGCCAATTCGGGACTCGATCATCATGAAAAGGGGCGATACCGTGAGCGTCTGCGGCGTCTTGCTGACCTTTCTGGGCTGATGCCCGCACTTAGCTGAGTGCGAAAACCGACTTCTCCAGCTCTGCTATATTGCTGTGTAACCTGCAAATATAGGCCATTGCTGAGAAGAGGAATGATGACCACAGGAAAAGCGATGCCAACCAGACGACTCCTTGCCTGGCTGCTTGCGGCGACCACCCTTCTTGCGACGCTCGCCCTTGCAGCGGCCCCTCGGGCGGCTCGCGCTAGTGACGACTACTCCATTGATCGCGTTGACATTGACGCGACCGTCGACAATACCGGAACGGTTTCCGTCAAGGAGATGCGCGAGTACGACTTCGACGGAGACTTCCATGGCGTGTATTGGAAGATTCCGACGGGGGAGCTCAACGGAAACGAGGTCTCTGCGCTTGTCGACGAGGTGGGGGCTTTCGACCGCAACGGCAACTTCCAGAGCTTCTCCGAGAGTGACTCGGGACAGGACGGCACCTACACGATCACCGAGTATCCCAACTACGTGAAGGTCAAGATCTACTCCGCGCACTCCGACGAGTCGGTTCGCTTCGTCATCAACTACTCCTACAGCTACCTCGCGACCAGGTATGCGGACACCTCCGAGCTCTACTGGAAGTTCGTCTCTGACGGTTGGGACCGTCCCTCCGAAAACGTGACGTGTACGGTCCACCTGCCGGTTCCCGCGGGGGAGACGGTGAATCCGGGTGACAACGTGCGTGCTTGGGGCCACGGTCCCCTTGACGCGACGGTTAACTTTGACGGCAACGACATCGTCTATAACGTTCCTGGCGTTGGGACGGATGAGTTTGCTGAGTGCAGGATCGTGTTTCCGTCCGAGTGGCTCTCGCTGACGCCCGAGTACAGCTCAAACAGGCTCGACACCATCCTTAGCGAAGAGCAGAAGTGGGCCGACGAGGCCAACGCGCGCCGCGAGAGGGCAAGACTCATCCAGAACGTCTTTGCGGGCATCGGTGCGGCTGTCTGCGTCCTCACCATTATCCTGTGCGTCGTGAAGCGCCGCGCCTACAAGGCGAGTCACAGGCCGCTCTTTGATGACAAGTACTTCCGCGACGTCCCGACGAACGACCACCCTGCCGTTCTGGGCGTCCTCTACAACGACGGCTCTGCCAAGGAGTCGGACCTGACGGCATCGCTCATGCGCTTGACGGACCTTGGCGTGATTAGGCTCGACCTCATCAAGAGCCGCCGAAAGGGCTTCCTGGGCACCGACAAGGTCGACGAGGACTATCGCGTCGTAAAGCAGAAGGACCTGTCGAACGACAGAGAGCATGACGGCTCGTATGAGATTGACGACCGGACGCTCCACTTCATCTTTGGGAGTCTCGCTCCGCTGGGCAAACGAAAGTCCGACGATGGGGTGAAGAGCGCGCTGTACTTCTCCGAGCTTGAAAGCATCGCCAAGAAGCATCCCAGCACGTATTCGAATGGCTATGACAGCTGGAAGGGGACGGTCGAGGGCGTCGCGGAGGGGCGTGGCTTCTTCGTGGACGAGACGCCCACGGGCAAGGGTGCCCTTGGCGCCATGCTCACCCTCAACATTCTCGGCGCGATCGCATGCGTCTTTGGGCTCGTCTTCGAGCTCGTCAACTGGTCCGTCGCCGTGCCTGTCCTTGCCGGGAACATCGTCAGCTTCGTTATTGGATGCTGGACCATCGGGTCGATGGATGACCTCTCCCGTGAGGCCATTGAGGTCAAGGCGAAGCTTGAGGCTCTTAAGAGGTGGCTCGAGGACTTCACGCGCCTCGAGGAGGCTGTTCCCAACGACGTCGTCCTCTGGAACAAACTTCTGGTCATGGCCGTGGTTCTGGGCGTATCCGAGGAGGTCATCGAGCAGCTGAGGATGGCGGCTCCGCAGGTCCTTGAGGATCCCGACATCATGCCCGTCTACGGCTGGTACTACGCGCACAGCGTGCTTGGCTCTCCCATGCACTCCTTTGACAGTCTGGCCGCGTCTGCCCATCACGTCTCGAGTGCGGCCTTGGCGTCGTCCTCGTCGAGTTCCGGCGGAGGGTTCGGCGGCGGCTTCTCCGGTGGTGGCGGAGGAGGATTCGGCGGCGGTGGAGGCGGTGGCGCCTTCTAAGACAATGGCGCGTCTCTCTTGTCGTGTCTTGTACCTGCGATTTTACAATCCTCTCCAAACTATTTTCATTAATGTCGAAGAAGTTCGTTGACCTGGCTCCAATCTTTGCTATATTAAACGAGCTCGAAGAGAGCATTTCGGCTGGGTAGCTCAGTTGGTAGAGCAGGGGACTGAAAATCCCCGTGTCAGGGGTTCGATTCCCTTCCCCGCCACCATAAAAAATAGCAGGTCAGAGGCTACGTCTCTGGCCTGCTTTCTTATGCGGGTTCATGGTTGTCTTAAGCTTAGGGAAATGGCCACTCCGTAACGTGGCGAAGCGACCACTTTCGTTAACTTGGAGCGGCCAGCCCGTCTGCTGCACGGTGGGCCGATTGCTTTTCAGTGCGCTACCGCGCCCGACAAAAGACGGGCAGACAAGACGGGGCGCGTAAGGAACGAGGGCACGTGGCCTCGCGCGCCTTGCTCTAGAACTTGACCGAGAAGGACGTGTCGTCTGGGTTGGGCTCGATTTCGTCCTTCTGGTCCATCACGTAGTCGATGGGGTAGCCCGCATAGGCGCGCCCAAAGGCGCCAAAGTAGTTCGCGATCTGCTCGTCGGTTCCCTGAAGCTCGAGGGTCACGCTGCCGTCTGACTCGTTTCTGACCCAGCCCGTGCAGCCAGCCTCGAGGGCGACCCTGCGGGAGGTCCATCGGAACCCGACGCCTTGCACTTCTCCTCTAAAGATGATTCGGAGCCTGCGCATCTCTTGCTCGTCTGCGCATTTCCTGCCAAATGGACTCATGGCGCCTCCTGGCTGCTGCAATGCACTTGCCTGAGCCGTACAATAGCACCTATATATGAGTAGACCCAGAGCGAAAGCTTGAGCGGAGCCTTGCATGTCAGCGAAATTCAACTTGATGACCGACTCGTGTTGCGACTTTTCGGCCCAGGATATCGAGAGCGCAAACATCAGCTACCTGCCCTTCACCTATACCGAGGCTGACAAGCCCGACGGTGGCCTTTCGGGCGTGGACGACCTGTTCCAGAGCCGCAGTGCGCATGACTTCTACGACCAGATTCGCTGGGGCGCCGCGCCGCTTACCTCGCAGCCGTCTCAGATGGTCTACGAAGAGGCGTTCCGCAAGGCGGCGGAGCTCGACAAGCCCACGGTGCTGGTCACCCTTTCGAGCGGCATCTCGGGTGCCTACAACGGCGCCGTGACGGCGCTCCACCGCGTCCAGGAAGAGCTTGGCCGCGAGCTTCCGATTTACATCGTCGATTCGCTGCTGGGATCGACCGCCCAGTACCTGCTGATTGAGGAGGCCGCCCGCCAGAGGGACAAGGGCATCTCGGCCGAGGACTTCGTCAAGTGGGTCGAGGGCGCGCGCTTTCACGTTCACGTCATCTTTATGGTCGACAGCCTGGACACGCTTCGCCATGGCGGACGCGTGCCGAAGTCGGTCGCGCTGGTTTCCGGCGCGCTTGACGCCAAGCCGCTGCTTACCTTCAACGTCGACGGGTCCCTGGCCTTCCTGGGCGTGACCCGTGGCCGCAAGAAGGCCATGCGCAAGATGGTCGACTACTACGCCAAGAAGCACTCCAACAGCGAGTATCCGGCCGTCGCCGCCGTCGGCAACGCGGACTGCGAGCATGACGGCCTCCGCCTTGGCTCGATGCTGTGCGACGTCGACGACACGATTCGCCTTCTGCCCTCCACCATCGGTCCTACCATCGGCTCGCACGTGGGTCCCGGCATGCTCTCGTGCTGCTTCTGGGGAGACGATCGGCGCGACAAGAAGAACGCCCTTGCGAGCAAGGTCAGGGGAGTACGCCAGGCCTAGGATGGCGCGGCGAACGAGCCGTGGGATCATGTGGCCCATGCATGTGAATGAGTGACGAGGCGGCCGTCGGTCGCCCAAGGAGGAATGATGAACGTAACCAGAAGGAACTTCCTGAAGTTTGCGGGTCTGGGCTCGGCCCTTGGCCTTGCCGCCTGCGGCAAGCAGAAGACCGACGGCAGCGGCGATGACGACGGCAACAGGCCTCAGGTCGACCTCAAGGAGTTCGCGGACCTGGACCTCGACATGTCCGCATGGAACTACGACTCGAAGAACGACTGCTACTACCAGCTGGGCCTCGCGTACTGCCTCAAGCCCGCGAGCAAGGCCTACGAGTCGCTGGCGATCTTTGTCCCCGGCAAATACTTCAACGCCGAGAAGAGCGGGGACAAGTACAAGTGCACGATCAACGAGAGCGCGACCGTCGGAAGCTTCACGCCCAAGACCGCGCCTGTCGTCATGCCCATCAACTCGGCGCGCCTCTCGGCCCAAGGCTGCCCCACGGCATATGACTATGGGGGACTCGGTACCTACCTGTCGCAGGGGCTCGTGTACGTCTACGCGGGATTCCGCGGACGCTCCGCCGGCTATGACAGCGGCACGACCAAGATGTTCCCCGGCGGTGCGCCCTGGCCCGTGGTCGACCTCAAGGCCGCCATCAGGTACCTTCGCTACAACGCGGAGGCCTTGCCCTTCTCGGCTGACCGCATCTTTGCGTTCGGCTATGGTGACGGCGGCGGCGCGTCGGCGATCCTGGGCGCCTCGGGAGACAGCGCGCTCTTCACCAAGTACCTCGAGTCCATTGGTGCGGCAACGCACGATGCCAAGGGCAACAGCCTCTCGGATGCGATTTGCGGATCGGCCTCGTGGTGCCCGATGATGTCCTACGACAGCGCCGACGCGGCCTACGAGTGGATGATGGGGCAGTTCTCGTCCGACGGCACGCGTGCCGACGGCACCTGGACCAAGATGCTCTCGAACGACCTCGCGCTGTCATACGGCGACTACGTGAACCAGATGGACCTGCGCGACGCTAAGGACAAGCAGCTGACCCTTGACGCCGTCGAGGACGGCGCATATCTGGACGGCAGCTACTACGAGTACATCCTCGGGCTCGTTCAGAGCGCGGCGGCGGACTTCTTTGGTAGGACGCAGTTCCCGTACACCGAGGCCAAGTCCCGCATGGTCGACCCGGCGTTCCCCGGCGACCCGAACCTCTCTGCCTCGGGTGCTGACGCCCTGGACGAGGTGACGGGCAGTTCGACGACGACGGAGACCGTCCAGCCCGACTCCACGAGTGGCGTGGCACAGGTCCAGGCGACCGTGTACGACTCGCTGGGCAGCTATCTTGCGGCGCTCAACGGCGACTACCGCTGGGTCACCTACAGCTCGGGCCGCAAGGCCGCGCGCGTGAGCAGCCTTTGGGACTTCGTGGTCCACTGCAGGCCTGCCAACAGGGCGGTGAGCGCGTATGACGCGGTCGACCGCTCGTCCACGTCAAACCAGCTGTTCGGCATCGGCGACGAGTCGACGCTTCACTTCGACGCGACGGTCTCGAGTCTGGTCTCGGCAAACCAGGACAGATATGCGACGGCTGCCGGCTGGGATGCCAAGTACGTGACCGAGTGGGCGGAGGACATCACCAAGAAGGACGACCTTGATCAGGACATGTCCACGCGCGTCAATGCGATGAATCCCCTGTATCACCTGAGCGGACACTACGCGGGCTTTGGTACGGCGACGGTCGCTCCGCACTGGCGCATAAACTCGGGCCTGTTCCAGGCGACGACGCCCCTCACGGCCGAGGCGAACCTGGCCCTGGCGCTCCGGCACTACGACGGCGTCCAGGACGTCGACTTCAACGAGGTCTGGGGCAAGGGCTACGAGCTTGCCGAGCGCGAGGGCGACGCCCAATCGAATTTCGTGTCGTGGGTCGTCTCGTGCTGCCCCGCTCCGGCGGAGTCCGGCGAGTAGGGAGGTGGCTCGCTTCCTGTCGAGGCGATTCTCTGGTCACGCGCTGGCGCGTCTACCTGCCCGTATGTCGCACTATGAGCTCTGGTACTATTTGTTTGGAACAAGTCAAATTTTTAAACGATACACAAGCGACTGTCGCTATGCAATAGAGAATCAGTAAAAATTGAAAAGCTTTTCTCCCTTCGTGCTAAGATGCAATGCAAACGGTACGAAGGGAGCTTTTGTATGTACGAAGTTGGCGAGTATATTGTTCACCCCGGCCAGGGCGTCTGCAGGGTAGAAGAGATTGTCGACGCGCCGGCCGCGACGTACATGCTGCTCCCCATTGGCGGCCGCCATCCCATGAAGATCAGCTTCCCCGTCGCAAGCGAGGACAGGCTGCGTCCCGTCCTTACGGAGCAGCAGGCCAAGGACCTGATTCAAGACTACCCCAACCTGGACGTCGAGGAGGTCTCGGCCAAGAGCAACGCCCTCGAGGAGGAGCGCTTCAGGAACGAGATTCGCCGCGGCACCTGCCGCGACTCGGTTCGCATCGTGAAGACCTTCCGCAAGCGTATCGCCGAGGTCCGCGCGACCAACAAGAAGCCACCCGTGGTGTACGACCGCATCCTCAAGCTCGCCCGCGAGCGCTCCCTCCAGGAGCTCGCAGTGGCGCTCAACTCCACGACCGACGACGTCCAGGCCTTGTTCGAGCAAAAGTACGGAGAGTCGTTCGAGGACTAGCCGGCACGTGTTGGGCGCCGGTGCCGCCCTGTCGACGCACCTGGACCGCAACAGTGCTGCCCCCATCACCAATTCGAGCGGCGATGGGGGCAGTTGCCTTACGTTCAGGGCGCAATGGCAGGGGAGAAGTGCGTTGCGGTAGGGCTCGCGGCACCGCCCTAGTCTTGGGGCGCGAAGGCCGAAAGGTAGATGGCGCGGGCGTCTTCGGGCGTGATCTTCTGGAAGTCGCCGAAGCGCCGACCCTTGGTCTTGGCGACGGACTCCACCAGACCGTCGACATCCTCCCTCGTGAAGCCGAACTCGTCGAGGTAGCGAGGCATGCCCAGCGAGGTGAAGAAGAGCTGGACCTGGTCGATGGCGGCCAGGGCGTCTGCGTCAGCGTCGCCAGTGGGCGCGAGGCCGAAGACCTCCCGGCCCAGGAGCGCGAAGCGCGCTGGGTTCTGCTTGCGGACGTAGCGCATCCACGCGGGGAAGATCACGGCCAGACCGGCGCCGTGGGTGACCGTCGGCTTGGCGGCGGAGAGCTCGTGCTCGAGGCCGTGGGAGGCCCAGTCCTCGCTGCGTCCGATCGCGCAGATGCCGTTGTGCGCGAGCGTGGAGGCCCACATGATGGATGCGCGGGCATCGTAGTCGGCAGGGTTGGCAAGAAGCTTGTTTGCCTCGGAGCGGATGGAACGCAGGAGGCTCAGGGCAATGCCGTCGCTTACCGGTACGTCCTTCGTTGCCGAGAAGAAGCGCTCGAAAATGTGCGCGCACATGTCGGTGATGCCCGAGAACGTCTGCCATGCGGGAAGGCTCAGCGTGAGCTCGGGGTTCATAAAGGCCACGCGCGGGCGTACGAAGTCGCCGTGGAAGGACGACTTCGTACGCGTCTGGTCGTTCTGGATGACGACGGAGTCGGAAGACTCGGAGCCTGCCGCGGGCAGCGTGGGGACGGCCGCGATGGGGAGTGCTGCCGTGGGCGTCACGGGGTCGGGCCTGCGGAAGAAGTCCCAGGCGTCGCCGTCGTAGAGGGAGCCGGCCGCGATGGCCTTGCCGGTGTCGATGGTCGAGCCTCCGCCCACGGGCACGACCAGGTCCACGCCCTCGGCCTTTGCGAGCTCGATGCCCTCGCGGACCTTCTCGATCTCGGGGTTGGGGCGCACGCCGCCGAGCTCGACGCGTGCGATGCCCGCCGTGTCGAGGCTGGAGCAGATGCGCTCGAGCAGGCCGCTGCGTATCACGTGGCCCTGTCCGTAGATGACGATGGCCTTGCGAAGTCCCTGCTTGGAGGCCCAGGGACCAACCTTCTCCTCCGCCGAGTGCCCGAAGACGAACTGCGTTGGCGAGGTCCATTCGAAATCGTTCATGATGGCTCCCTCTGTGTCTGTCGCGCCTGCGCGCGCCATACGTTTCAATACGGGCTCAATGGTAACAGGGTGGCTATATATGAGCCGCGCGTTGGCTACAATGATTCGAAATGGTTCGCTATTGAAACAGACAGGAGACACATGGCTACCGCAAACGACGAATCCAAGGCACGCGCAATCATCTCTGTCCTAGGTGGCGACCGTCCGGGTATCGTCGCCGCGGTCACGGGCGCGCTTGCGGACCACGATGCAAACATCCTCGACATCTCGCAGACGATTCTGCAAGGCACGTTCACGATGACCATGCTCGTCGACCTGGCCGACAGCGACGTGGACTTTGCGCAGATTCAGGACCAGCTCCAGGAGATCTCCGACAAGCTGGGCGTTCAGATCACCATGCAGCGCGAAGAGGTCTTCAACTTCATGTATCGCCTCTAAGGCGCTTGCCGCTTCGCCGTCCGACCCGGGCGGCAGATTTGGGAGTTACATATGGCTGACGCGAGAAGGACGCGCATCGCGCGCCCCAAGAGTTTTATCACCCGAGCCAACTCATCGGCTCTGGTACATGCCTCGGACGAGTACCCCATGCCCTCGGTGGGCCTGGGGCTTACCGAAACCTCGGCACTTCTCTACGAGGGCGGCCGCAACGTTGACGTCGTCCCGCCCGAGCTGTACAAGAAGTACGACGTCAAGCGCGGTCTGCGCAACGCAGACGGCTCCGGCGTCCTGGTGGGCCTCACGACCATCTCGAACGTGCACGGCTACAAGAAGGAGGACGGTGCCATCGTTCCCGACGAGGGGGACCTGACCTACCGTGGCTACCACGTCGCGGACCTGGTTCGTGCCGCTCAGGCGGAGGATCGCTTTGGCTACGAGGAGGTCTCCTACCTGCTCCTGACCGGTACCCTTCCCACCTCAGAGCAGCTCTCGGACTTCCAGGCGCGCATCGGCAGCCGCAGGCAGCTGCCCGAGGGTTACCTGAGCATCTTCCCGCGCGCCACGTACAGCCCCTCCATCATGAACGTCCTGCAGCGCGCGACGCTCCTCCTGTACGCGTTCGACGAGAAGCCCGACGATACCGCGCCGGTGCACGAGGTCGACGTGGCCCTCTCGATGCTGGGCCGCTGGCCGCGCGTGGCCAGCGTCGCGCACCAGGCTTTCATGGCGGCCCAGACGGGCGAGCGCCTGCTGGTCCCCCCTGCGCAGGAGGACTTCACCATGGCCGAGACCGTGCTGGACGTGCTCCGCGGCGACCAGGGCTTCAGCCACGACGAGGCCATGCTGCTCGACGTCATGCTCATGCTCCACGCCGAGCACGGCGGCGGCAACAACTCGACCTTCACCTGCAGGACCATCTCGTCCTCGGGGACAGACGCCTATTCCGCCTACGCGGCGGCGCTGGGTTCCCTTAAGGGGCCGAAGCACGGCGGCGCGAACGCCAAGGCCGGTCAGATGGTGGACGACGCCTGCGAGCACATCGATGACTGGACCTCCGACGACCAGATTGCCGACTACCTCGCCAGGGTGCTGTCTGGCGACGCCTTCGACCACAAGGGGCTCATCTACGGCATGGGCCACGCCGTCTACACCAAGAGCGACCCGCGCGCCCAGGTCGTGAAGGGCTACGCGCGGAAGCTTGCCCAGAGCCGCGGGGAGCGCGTCGCGCAGAAGTTCGACCTCATCAGTCGCATCGAGCGCCTGGCCCCCGAGGTCATGCGCCGAGAGCGTGGCATCACCAAGCCTATCTCCGCGAACATCGACCTCTACACCGGCTTTGTCTATGGCATGCTGGGCATTCCCAAGGACCTCTTCACCCCGATCTTCGCCATCGCGCGCATGTCGGGCTGGGCGGCCCACCGCATGGAGGAGCTCTACGGTCCCGCTCGCATCATCCGCCCCGCGTACAACTCCTACATGGAGCATAGGGAGTACGTTCCCATAGACCAGAGGAGCTAGCCATGGCCGCGCCCCGCATCGTCTTCGCAGACATGGACGACACGTTCCTCTCGACAGACAAGACGGTGTGCCGGGAGAACCTCGAGCTCTTGGATAGGCTTGCCGAGAAGGGCGTGCCGTTTGTGCCCTGCACGGGGCGCACCTGGCGCGCCCTTCCGGCCGAGGTGCTGCTGCATCCCGCGACGCGCTATGCCGTCACGTCCGATGGCGCCGTGGTGATGGAGCTGCTTAGAGACGTGGCCGTGCAGGCCGCGTCTCCCGACGCGGCGGGCGAGGCTGACGTCGAGCTCGAGTGCGTGGGGCAAGACCGAAGCGCCGTACTGGCGCGACGCCTCTGCTTGCGCGCGATGGGGAAGGAGCGCACGCTCGCGCTCTATGACCGCCTGGAGGGCGTGCCCTGCACCTTCGACGTCTTCTGGGGCGGTCGCGTCTTCGTCGAGCGATGGCGCTACGACCTGATATCCACCTTTGACATCCGTCCCGACGAGAAGCGCGCCATTCTGCGCCACCGCACACCCGTTGACGCCTTCGTTCCCGAGCTCGTGGAGCATCTGGGAGGCGTCGAGCGCGTGAGCCTGTACTGGGGCAACGATGCGCTCACCCCGGACATCCTGTCTGCCGTCGATGCGGACGAGACCCTCCACCACACGCACTCGAGCGCCCGGAACCTCGAGGTGATGGACGTGCGCACGTCAAAGGGCGCGGGGCTCGAGTGGCTCTGCGCGCACCTGGGAATCGACCCTGCGCAGGCAATAGCGTTTGGCGACTCTCCCAACGACCTCTCGATGCTCAGGGTCGCAGGCAGCGGCATAGCCATGCTGAACGCCTACGACGAGGCCAAGGCAGTCGCCGATTGCGTCACGGCGTACGACAACGACCACGCAGGCGTCGCTCGCCACCTGAGGGGACTTCTCTAGCTGCTCTGGCCGCTTTGGCCTCGCGCGAGGCGCGCGGGCGCCCTGTCCTGACGCACCTCCCCAGTCGCGACACATGAAAAAGAGAACCCCGGCCGCGCTCGGTGCGACCGGGGTTCGCTGTGTATGCTCGTGCGATTGGCTGGGGCATCGACCTTGGCGCTACTCCTTCGGACCCTTGCTCGCGGAGTCGTGGGCCGCGTCGGCCGCGATGGGCTCTTCCTGGTCGGCGTCCTCCTCCTCGGCCTCGATCGTGATGGCCGCGAAGCTCGCGGTGTCCCCGCCGATGACGGACTTCTCGACCTTCTCCACCGTGGCCTCGCGCTTGTCTGCCAGACGTGCGGAGAAGACGTCGACCTCCTCCTCGCGCACGACGTCCTGGGGCAGACGGACGGGCGTGCTGGCCTGCTCAGACTCGGTGACCTGAAGCGTCGAGGTTACGGCCGCCTCGTGGCGCATGGGCTTGCGGCCGGCCACTGCGTTGTGCGCGTGGGAGCTGATGGCGGGACGATGGAACGAGCCGGTGTCGCCTGGGGTCTCGATGTAGTCAAGCTTGTGCTCGCGCTTGGTGTTGGCGAACAGGGGGACGCTCTCGTAGATGATCTTCGAGTTCTCGAGGCCGTACCAGCGCGCCGCCGAGCCGCAGAAGCGGCGGATGACGTACTTGATGCCCAAGATGTTGGAGTCTGCGACCGAGATCTCGGTCTCGGGCGTGACGACCTTGCGGATCAGGCAGAAGCGGAAGGTGCCGACGGGGCTCTTCTTGCGATAGATGGAGTAGTCGCGCGGCTGTGCGGCAAGGCGCCTCTGCTCGACCAGGTTGCTGACGATCTGGTAGAGGTACTGGTTGACACGCTGGTTCACCCTGAAGCCCAGGCGCAGCTGCACCTTGAAGATGAAGTCGGTGCCGAAGTCGTTGACCATGAACGAGTGCGTGTTGGGCTCGTCGGTCACCTGGACGTTCAGGAAGTAGTACGCATGGGCGCGCTTGGGACCCTTGTCCAGAATCGAGTACAGGATGTCGCGGTCGAGCTTGTCCAGCGACGAGTCATTGGTGAGGAACACCAGGTTGTCGGCCATGATGGGGTAGCGCTCGTCGTCGCGGAGCTTAGAGAGCTGATCGATGTAGCTCTTGACGTCAAGGTAGACCGACTGGGTGTGCTCGATTGCCGTGCCGCGGCGCCAGACGTACATGACGAAGAAGATCGCAGCCGCGAGGCAGACGGTGAAGTAGCCGCCGTGCAGGAACTTCGTGAGGCTCGAGAAGAAGAACGTGGACTCGAGCGCGAGGAAGAACAGCGCGAAGGGCACTGCGAGCGCCTTGCCCTTGAGGACGCGCGAGATGTAGGTGGTCAGAAGCACCGTCGTCATGAGCATGGTGACGGTGATGGCCAGGCCGTAGGCGGCCTCCATGTGGCTGGAGGTCTGGAACAGCAGGACGACCACGACGCAGCCGATCCACATGATGGTGTTGACGATGGGGATGTAGAGCTGCCCCTTGGTCTCGGAGGGGTAGCGCACCTGCAGGTGGGGCATGAGGTTCAGGCGCGTCGCCTCGGAAACGAGCGAGAAGGACCCGGTGATCAGGGCCTGGGAGGCGATGATGGCCGCGAGGGTGGAGAGGATGACTGCCATGGCCCTCAGGTTCTCGGGGACCATCTGGAAGAACGGGTTGACGTCCGGCGTCTGGATGAACTCGGGGTTATGGGCGTTCGCAAGGATCCAGGAGCCCTGGCCCAGGTAGTTCAGGATCAGCATGGTCTTCACGAACGGCCAGGACGCGTAGATGTTCGCCTTGCCGACGTGGCCCATGTCGGAGTACAGGGCCTCGGCGCCGGTGGTGCACAGGAAGACGTTGCCCAGGACCATGAGTCCCGCGACGTTGATGTCGCTGAAGAGGAAGGTGATGCCGCGCACGGGGTTGAACGCGCGGAAGACCTCGAGGCCCACTCCGTCGGCGATGTTGACGGCGCCCGCGATTCCCAGGAAGAGGAACCAGGTGGTCATGACGGGGCCGAAGGCCTTGCCGATGGTGGAGGTGCCGGCCCTCTGCACCAGGAACAGGATGCTGATAATCATGACCGTGATGACGATGACGATGGCCTGGTTGTCGCCCATGAGCGCGTAGATGGGCTCGATGGTGCGAAGTCCCTCGATGGCCGTCGTGACGGTGACGGCCGGCGTCAGGATGCCGTCTGCCAGCAGCGCGGCTCCGCCGATCATCGCGGGGAACAGCAGCCAGGCTCCGCAGCGCTTGACCAGCGAGTAGAGCGCGAAGATGCCGCCCTCGTTGTGGTTGTCCGCCTGCATGGCCACGAGTACGTACTTGACGGTGGTGATGAGGGTGATGGTCCAGATGATGAGGGAGAGTGCGCCAAGAACGACGTCCTCGCTCATGGTCTGAAGGCCACCGTTGCCCGTCATGATGGCACGCAACGTGTACATGGGGCTGGTGCCGATGTCGCCGTAGACGACGCCAAGCGTGACGAGGACCATTCCCATCGAGAACGGGATGGCGCCCTTTCTCGCGCGTCCGGCAACCTTAGTCGAACTCATTTCGAACCTCCTGGTCTGAAGACCTAACGGCGTTTCTGTAAACAAGCCAAGAAATCAAACTGCGTTACTCTAACACTTGATGCGCAAAATGCCAGAATCGACCCCGAAAATAGGTCATATATATGGTACTGGTGTGAATGAGGGATTTATTTATCATTATCCCCATTTCACAAGGTGGAAAGGACGGTTTGTGATGTCTGAAGAGATGAGCGAGGCTACGGCCTCCTCCGCCAAAGGCACGGGCATGTCCGAGTTCTTCATGGCGGTTCCCGCCGAGAAGGGCATCGACACTCCCGAGCCCAAGACCGCACGACTCAGCTGGAAGGGCTCGGGCGCAAGCGAGGGGCAGAGCATCGCCTATGACTGCACCGCCGGCCACCTGGACGTCCGCGCCGACACCGGCAAGCTCCTGGGCAAGATGTTCAGCCTGACCTACGTGGCGGCGGACACCCCGGACGCGGGCCCTTCTCGCCCTGTCACGTTCTGCTACAACGGCGGCCCCGGCTGTGCGAGCGTGCCCATCAACTTCGGTGGCATCGGACCCCGTCGTGTCAAGACCGACGGCGTGAGCCACCTTGCGTTCCCCATCGAGGTCGAGGACAACCCCTATACGCTCCTGCGCCAGTCCGACCTCGTCTTCCTCGATGCGCTGGGAACCGGCTGGTCCAGCGTCGCCGAGGACGCCGACACCTCCAAGATCTTCGGCGTCGACGGCGACGCCGATGCGTTCTGCCGCGCAATCACGACCTGGCTCGAGGAGAACGGCCGCTGGACGAGCCCGGTCTACCTCTTCGGCGAGTCGTACGGCACGGTGCGCAACTCTGTTCTGATGCGCTTCCTGGGCGAGCGCGGCGTCAAGGTCGCGGGCGTCACCATGCTCTCGGCGATCTTCGACTGGGTCCAGACCCTCGAGGGAGAGGACCTCTACCACCTGGGCATGATGCCGACCATGGCCGCGGCTGCGCAGTTCTTCGGCAAGGCCGGCCAGGGCGTCGACGAGGACGAGTGGTTCGACCGCGCCATGGACTGGTGCGAGGACGTGATGGCTCCGGCCCTGCTGCGCGGAGACCGTCTTGACCCCGAGCGCGAGGCAGAGGTCGCCGCTCAGATGAGCGAGTTCCTGGGCCTTTCGGCCGAACACATCCAGAGGCGCCACCTGCGCATCACCCTCGACGACTTCCGCCAGAGCATCCTTGCGGACGAGGGCAAGGTCTGCGGCAGGCTCGACATGCGTTTCTCGTCCGACGCGCCCGTGGCCGTGCAAGGCTCCTCGGCCTGGTTCGCTGCCGAGGATGCCGCCGATGACGCCGTCGAGTCCAGCTGGACCAGCGCCTTCAGGGCCTTCGTCCACGACGAGCTGGGCTATCGCGGCCCGGCGCGCTATCTCACCAGCAACTACGAGCAGGTGGGCACCAAGTGGAAGTGGGAGCACCAGGAGCCGGGCAAGGACTGGCCCTCGTCCGCTCCCAACGTGGCCTACGACATCGCCGTCGCGATGCGCCGCAACCCCACGATGAAGCTGTGCATCATGGGCGGACGCTACGACGCGGCCACCACCTTCTGGAACGTGGCCCACGACATGAGCTGCCAGTTCCTCTCGGCCGAGCTGAAGGGCCAGGTCGAGTGGCACCGCTACGGCTGCGGCCACATGGCCTACGTCGACGTCCCTACGCTCGAGCGCATGGGCAGGGACATGGAGGAGTTCTACAAGTAGGGGTCTCCCTCTTGCAAGGACGGCAGTAGGAGCCGGCCGGCGTGCCCTTTGCACGTCGGCCGATTTGCGTCTATGGGGCATGGGCCTTTGGGCCCTGCGTGGGTCGCGCTCGCGAGAAGTGCCTAGCGCCTGAAGAGGTCGCGCGCCTTGCGGGGAAGCGACGTGATGGCGCGGCCGATCCGGAAGGACGACGACTCGCGGATCATCTCTATCTCGCTCTTGCGAGGCACCATCAGCTCGTCGGGTCGGACGTCGAGCGCGTCCTCGACCCGGATGGGGAGGTCGACCGCGATGGGTCTGGCCTCGGGCGCCTCGTGTACGGCGTCGCCGGTCGGCCCCGGCTCGGGCCGCCTCGAGCCCATTCCTCGCTCGCAGTGCGCGAAGAGCTGCTCGCGCCCGTTCACGACGCCGTAGGCGTGGATCTGGTACCTGCCCAGCTGGGCGCCGTAGTAGCCCTCGAGGTCGAGCACGCCCTGGATGAGCCTCTCTCCCGTGTGGTGCAGCGGGAAGTCACGCATGTCCGACTGGTCGGCGGCGTGCCACACCAGCGCGTGCGGGCTCTCGACGCCCGACAGGTCGTCGGGGAGCTCGATCGAGAGCCTGACCAGGGGACCCTCGACGACGGGCGCCTTGTACTGCGCCTCGATGGATGCGGCGCACAGGTCGTGGAAGACGGCCCGGGCCTCGTCGGATGCGGTGACGGCGGCTCTGTTGTAGAGGCGGGCGGGCGTCGCCTTGCGCGCATCGCCTCCCAAGACGATGTCCTCGAGCGCCTCTGCGAAGGCCGCGGTCTCGAGCTCGATGGGAAGCTTTGCCATGGCCTCGCTCGCGCGCGCCGACATGGAGCTCGCGGCCTTCGCGTCGTCGAGCAGGCTCAGGGCGGCGGTGGCGAGGGCCTCCGGCGTGGGCTCGGCGAGCAGCATGCACGAGTCGGGATAGTCGTAGAGGTTGTTCTGCTCGTAGACGTCGATCACGGGCAGGCCTGCCGCCATCATCTCGAAGGGCACGCGCGAGGGGTTCGAACCGCTGATGCTGATTCCGACGGAGCACCTGTTGTAGAGCTCGTTGCACTGCTCCTTCGTGAGCAGGCCCAGGTTGGTCGCCGTGACGTCCTGGGGCGCCAGCGACTGTGAGCCGTACAGGTAGACGCGGACGCTTGGGTCCATGCGGTTGATGATGCGCACGGTGTCCAGGATGATGCCCGCGCAGCGGCGCGGCTTTCCCGGCTGGTAGATCATGCAGACGGCCCTCTCGCGCCTCGCCGCGCCCCTGGCAGCGTCCGTGCCAAGCCGGTGGTAGATGGACGCGTCCGCGCAGAAGGGGGTCACGCGGGCATCGGAGGAGAACTCTTCGTGGAGCCTGCTTGCCAGCCAGTTGCCAATGGTGATGGGCTCGAGTCCCAGCTTGTAGCTGGCAATCGCGTTGATCCGCTCTTCTCCCGCGGGGTAGAACCAGGGCTCGAAGTCCTGCACGAAGTAGCACTTGTGGGCGCAGTCGGACTGCTCGACGTATCGAGCCGTGGGGCTCATGGTGGCGATGGCGACGTCGAAGCCTCCCTCGATTTGGGGGAAGGGGTGAAAGGTAACGTTCTCGCAGCCGTAGCCCTCCGCGATGGTGGCGAGCTCGCCTGCCGTCTTCTCGTAGGGAGGCTGCATCACGAACACCTCGCTTCGGGCGCCGAGCTCCTGCAAGTGCATGATGTGGCGGAAGATCGTCTGGAGTCCCCCGGAACCGGGCACGATGGCCGGCAACACCCATGCGATCGAGCTGTTGGCAAGTGAGGTCTTCATAGCGCGTCTCCCGTCAGGTCGGCCGTCGCGCCCGTCGTGCCTCTGGCTGGGTGGGCGAGAAGTGCCTTACCTTCGACTCCATTGCGACTTCCACAGGTTAATCTCCTCCCAGGGCAGGGAGAGCTCCGTGGCATCGCTACCGTTGATCCAGCGTACCAGTTTATCGCCTGCGAGCTCGCTTCGCTCGATGACGGGCAAACCGGTGTCCCGGGCAATCGAGCGTGCGCGGTTGTCCACGTTCACGATGAGCGAGCGGTGGCCAAGGTTGAGGCTGCGGATGCCAGCGTGGAGGCGCGTGCCCACGTAGTCGACGTCGGGATCTGCCAAGAAGGCGTTGAGCTCGTCGATGCTGGGCCCGATGAGCTGGTAGTCGCCCTTGTTGATGATGGGGTCAAGGCAGAAGTCGATGTCATGGCTGCCCTGGACCCAGATGACGACGTGCTCGTACTCCTGCTTGAGCGTCTCGATCATGAGGAGGTCGCTCGTCGCGTCGGCACAGTAGTCCGTGACGGAGGTCAGCACCGTCGAGGCCTTCTTGCGAGGAATGGTCGCGAGGTGCTCGGGCGTGAGCGTCCACATTGTGGGACAGGCCGTGTTGAGGACGTTGCGGACGCCGGCCTCCTCCAGCTTCTGCTTGGTGGTGGAATTGCGCACCGAGTGGTAGAGGCTCGGGTGGAGGACCGCCTTGTAGAAGAGCCTGCTGTACGCGTCGACTGGGTCGTCCAGGTCCTGGTTGTTCATGCCGACGCCCAGCAGGCACACGTTGCGGAGGCTCCTGAGCCTGTGGGGCAGCGCCCACTGGCGTTGGTCTCCCATGTGGGTGTAGAGGATGTTGGTGCCGCACAGGATGGGGATGCTGCCGCCCAGCGACTCGAGTTCGGGAGAGTAGTAGTGTGTGGCGACGTGTGCCGGCGTGGCGTCGGGGCTCAGTACCTCGGCCATGACCTGGCCACACGCCTCCATGATGATCTGGTCGCCGGAGTTCTCGCTTCCCATCTGCGTGTCGAGAAGGGCCACCTTGGGGATGTAGGGAGGCTTGGCCGCCGTCTTGACGGTTGCGGCCGCGGTCTTGAGCCAGTCGCGCCTGCTTGGCATGTTCATCCAATCAAAAGGCCAGCCGCGTCGCTTTTCGAGCTCCCGACGCGGCTTTCAGTTTGTTTTAGCAGGCAAATACGATACTAGTTTGAAGTTAGATGCGGCATGGCTTTGACGCCATTACACAACTGTGACAGAGTCACTATGCCGTGGCCTGGGCATCGCGGCCTGGCAGGAGAGTGCGACGGACGATGTAGGCGTGGTGCACCTTCGTATTGCGCGAGAAGTCCTCGGGAATGGTCTGCTGCGTGATGTCCTCCAGGCTGACGCCAACCTTCTGGAGCTTCTGCACGTCGGGCCTGAATCTCCTCAGGTTGCACGAGAAGATAGCGCAGCCGTTCCTGGTGAGCAGTCGCGAGATGCCGATGATGAGCTCGGCGTGGTCCCTCTGGACGTCCCAGGAGCCCTTGCGCATGCGGCTCGAGTTCGAGAAGGTCGGGACGTCGCAGAAGATGAGGTCCCAGCGGTTCTTGGTGCGGCGCTGCTCGCTCACCCAGCGGATGACGTCGGCCTGGACGTACTCGTGCGCGACGTCGCGGCCCTCGTTGACGAAGCCGTTGCGCTCCATGTTGCGCTTGGCCCACTCGAGGGAGGGACGGCTCATGTCGACGGTGGTGGTGTGCTTGGCGCCGCCGTCGGCCGCGTAGCAGGTGGCCGTGCCCGTGTAGGAGAACAGGTTGAGGAAGCGCTTCGAGCCCTGCGTCTGCTTCATCATCTCGCGCACGAGGCTGCGAGCCTCGCGATGGTCCAGGAATATGCCGCAGTCGTGGCGAAGCGAGAAGTTCACCTCGAAGGTGAGGCCGCCCTCGTCCACGAGGTGCGCGCCCGGCGCGAGCGGAACGAAGCCGGGCTTGCTTGCACGCCTGGCACGTCCCGGGCGCGCGTCGCGGGGGCACTTCTCTCCCGTGTTCGCCTTGGCCTCGCTGGCGTACTGGGAGCCGCCCTTGCCGTGCGTCCTGACGCGGACGAACACGTTCTGGGGCTCGACGCCGATGACGACGGGGGCGATTGCCAGGACGTCGAGCAGGCGCTCGCGGGCGAGGTTGGGGTCGACGTCCTTGGGGGCGGCGTACTCCGAGACGAGCAGCCAGCGGCCGCGCCCGTTGCGCGCCGGGATGAGCTCGGATTCCTCGAAGAGGTCGATCGTCACGGCGTAGTCGGGCAGGTCGGTGTCGTAGATTCGATAGCAGCTGACGTCCTCGCGCTGCGCCCACTTGCGACGCTGGCGCCAGACCTTGGCGAGGCGGCGTGCGAACTGCTCGCTCGCGCCCACGAAGACGGGGATGTGCCGCTGGCGACCGTCCCTGTCGGCGACGTTGACCTGTTCGCGCGCGGGAGAGAGGCCCCTGCCGTCGTAGGTGCGGATGGTCGCGGGGTCCTGGCCGACGAAGACTGCCTCGGTGGCCTCGGGCACGCCGCCCAGCGCCGCGTCGATGGTCTGGTCTCGCGTGATGGCCACGATTGTGTCCGCGCCGCGAACGGCCGTCGAAGCGACGGCGAGGGCCGAGGCCTGCTGGGCGACCTCGTCCTGTGCCACCCACGAGAGGTCGCAGACCGCGAGGGTGCCCTTGCGGTGCTCGAGGCCGCGCGCGACGTCGGAGGGCGCGACGAGGCTCACATCCAGCCGCATGCCTGCGGCGCGAAGCTCCTGCCTGAGCGACGCCTCGGCTCCGGGC
Organism: Olsenella sp. KH1P3; assembly: GCF_900167315.1. Classification (NCBI taxonomy): domain Bacteria; kingdom Bacillati; phylum Actinomycetota; class Coriobacteriia; order Coriobacteriales; family Atopobiaceae; genus Olsenella; species Olsenella sp. KH1P3. The sequence continues at coordinate 267,619 of NZ_FUWQ01000001.1, forward strand.
CTCGTCTCGCAGGCCAGGATTGTCAGCTTGCGGTCCTTCGACCTCTCCGCGCGCTCGCGCGCCTCGTCAAGAAGCGACTCCCACGCCTTCTGGTCGTGGCCGGCCCAGCCGTCGAATCCCCAGCGGGCGCGCAGCAGTCCGGGTGCGCGGTCGAGCGCTTGGGCAGCCGCCTCCACGAGGACGGTTCCCGCACCGGAGTAGGCGGCGGCGATGGTTGGGCTGTCGTGGCGGACGCTGCGGAACCAGCCACCCGATGCCAGGAGGGCGGCCGCGTAGTCGGGGCGCAGCGGGGCGATGGGCGCCCTGCCCGAGCGCGCGGACTCGTATCCGCGGCGGAAGAGAGGCGCGCCGGAAAGGTCGATGCCCACGGTCGCGCGGTCGCGCGAGAGGCGTACGACGACGGAGACGTCTGGGCGCTCGGTGTTGACCATGGGGCGCGAGCCGCGTCTGGACATGAGGCGGTCTACGATCGCGTCCTTCGACTTGAGGGCGACGAACTGTGTGTTGCGCAGCTGGTCGTTGGTGCCGTGGGCGTCGATCGCGATGGTCGCGCCAAGAGAGACGTGGTCCTCCCACGCCATCTGGGAGAGGCCCTCGTAGAGCGCGTCGGCGTCCGACGCGTCGATACGGCCTATAACGAGGATGACGCGAGACGCCATGCGGGACCAGAGACAGGCGCGGTATGCGTCGGCAAGCTCTTCTCCGAAGCTCACCTGTCCGCGCAGGGGGCGGACGTGCGGGATGCCCAGGGCGGAGAGCTCGTCGGAAAGGATCTGCTCGAAGCCCTTGGGGCAGGTTGCAAAGAATTCCATCTTGTCAGTCATCGGGACACCTTTCGCCCGTCGAGGCCGCAGCGCGGCAATCCAATGTTTAACCATCATATCGCCCGGCATGGCTCGTACCGTCATGCGTGCCCAGGCTGCCGTTTCTTCCCATAACTCTCTGGTGCGAAATTGCAAGCGTTTTTCCGCGAGATGTCACATGTTCAATTGTGTCAAGCAATTGGGCGAGCGAGGTCGCCTGTCGCCTGGGCGCGGGGGTATTATCTATAAACACGCGAACGGGCGGTCCGGCCGCCTTAGTCAATGTAGGGAGTAGATTCATGAACGAGGAAACTGAGGCCAGAGTCCAGCTGTGGAAGGAAAACGTAAGCGAGACGGACCTCAAGGCAGAGCTCGACGCTCTTATTGAATCTGGCGACGAGGAGAAGCTCAACGACGCCTTCTATCGCGACCTCGCCTTCGGCACCGCCGGCCTTCGCGGCGTCCTGGGCGTCGGCACCAACCGCATGAACGTCTACGTCGTGGCCCAGGCCACCCAGGGCGTGGCCGACTACCTGAACGCCCACTACGAGAACCCCTCGCTTGCACTCGCACGCGACTCGCGCCTGAAGGGCGAGGACTTCCAGAAGGTCGCCGCCGGCGTGCTCGCCGCCAACGGCATCCACGTCTACGTGTACCCGCGCATCGAGCCGGTCCCCACGCTCTCGTTCGCCGTCCGTCACCTGGGCACCTCCGCCGGCATCGTCCTGACGGCCTCCCACAACCCCGCCCAGTACAACGGCTACAAGGTCTACAACGACAACGGCGGCCAGATCACCGACGAGGCCGCTGCCGAGATTTCGAAGAACATCGCCGGCGTCGCCACCTTCGGCGGCGTGAAGATGATGGACTTCGACGAGGGCCTGCAGAAGGGCCTGATCGAGTGGACGCCCGAGGAGGTCCTGGACTCGTTCATCGAGAACGTCAAGAAGGTCTCCGTCCCCGGCTTCAAGGCCGACCCGTCCTACTCCGTCGTGTACACCCCGCTCAACGGCACGGGCATGGAGTGCGTCACGCGCATCCTGAAGGAGGTCGGCGTCGAGAACGTCTCGGTCGTCGAGGAGCAGAGGGACCCGGACGGCAACTTCCCCACGTGCAAGTACCCCAACCCCGAGTTCCGCGAGGCGCTCCAGCTTGCGCTTGACCTTGCGGAGAAGGTCAAGCCCAGCCTGGTCGTGGCCACTGACCCCGACGCGGACCGCATGGGCACGGCGATTCCCCACGACGGCGAGTACAAGCTGCTCTCCGGCAACGAGATGGGCGTGCTCCTGATGAACTGGCTCGCCGAGATGGCCGCGGCCAACGGCGAGGACGTCGCCCGCAAGGTCGCCGTCACCACCATCGTCTCGTCTGCCATGCCCGACGCGCTTGCGAGCGACAAGGGCTTCGAGCTCCGTCGCGTCCTGACGGGCTTCAAGTACATCGGCGACCAGATTGACCAGCTCAAGGCCGAGGGCGAGGAGGACCGCTACCTGATGGGCTTCGAGGAGTCCTACGGCTACCTCATCGGTACCCACGCGCGCGACAAGGACGCCATCGTCGCGGTCGAGATGTGCGTCGAGATGGCAGCGCACTACGCCGCCCAGGGCAAGGACCTCTACGAGGCCATGGAGGACCTGTACCAGAAGTACGGCTATTACCTCAACGGCACGGTCAACGCCCAGTTCCCGGGTGCCGCCGGCGCCGCCCACATGGCCGAGATCATGGACGGCCTCCGCAGCAACCCGCCCCAGGAGATCGCGGGCTACAAGGTCGTCGGCATGACCGACTACGCAACCGCCCCCGAGATGCCGCGCCTCTCCGGCCTGCAGAAGGAGCCCGCTCAGGCGCTTCCTCCCGCGAACGTCATCGAGTTCCGCCTCGAGGGCGACAACAAGGTCATCTTCCGCCCCTCCGGAACCGAGCCCAAGGTGAAGGCCTATCTCTTCTCCAAGGGTGCCACGCGCGCCGAGTCAGAGGCCGTCTGCGACAAGCTTCGCTCTGCCTCCGAGGCGCTCCTCAAGTAAGGCAACGCAGGCATATGGCCGTTCAGGCGAGAAGAACCGCCGGTGCGAGAGAGTCGCACCGGCGGTTCATTTTTGCCGGTCTGGCCGCGTTGGGTAGGGAGAGGAGGAGAAGTGCTCTCCCTGCCGCTAGTCCGAGGTGCTCTCGGACGCGCCTCCCGAAGTGCTCGCGCCCTGAGAGTCGTCTGCAGAGTCCTGGGTTTCGCTCTGCGCCTGTCCGATGGCATACATGATCGAGGAGTTTCCGCCCACGGTCCCCGCAGCCCAGGTGTGGGTCGAGGCGGAGCTGCTGTCCGGATCATAGAGCGTTATCGAGCCGTCGCCATTGACGCCCACGATGACCGCCCAGTGGGCGTAGGGCGTGGTGAAGCCCGCATTGAGCTTGATGATGATCGGCGTGCCGTCTGCGAGGACGGTCGTGATGTTCTCTCCCGAGGACTTGTACTCACGGCAGGTGAGGCCCAGCTTGCCGGCCGCCGCCGCGAAGAACTCGTTTGCGCTGCCAGAGTCGTCCGAGGCGTAGTTGCCGTCGTTGGAGATCTCGATCAGCTTGGTTACCGTGAGGTCGCTCTTTCCGGTGAGGCCCATGTAGGCCATCAGCATCGAGGTGAGGCCTGATCCGTTCACGCCCACGTTGCTGTTGCCGTAATCGAGGTGGCCCCAGCGCGCGTCCCAGTCGTAGAACTGCGGGTAGGCGCCCTTCTCGACGCTCTCTCCGAGCTCCTCTTCCTTCTTCTCGTGGTCGGGGACGCTCAGGACGAAGTCGAGGGCGTCAGGCTCGCGGAGGGCGAGCTCGGGAAGGCGCTCGTCCTTGTACTCGCCGGCCTGCTTGGCGAGCTTCTGGTACTTGTCTCCCTGGTCGAGCTTGGGCGTGAACTCGTTTGTCAGGCTCTCCGAGACGCCGGCGCTCACGCGAGAGTCGTAGGAGTTCACCTCCTCCTGGCTTTGCCCCTGGTTGTCGTCCTTGCGCGCGCAGCCGCGGGCACAGTTGGAGACGATCACGATCAGGAGGACGAGAAGGGCGATGGCCCCTATGAGGAAGATCGCGCGTCTCTGGTCTATCCCATACTGGCCCAGGATGCCGCCATGCCTCCTGGCGCCGCGCCTGAGGTTGTAGCCGGTGTCATGCCCGCTCAGGCTTCGGTAGTTGTGGTTGCTCTTGTAGCGGCTGGCGCGAAGGGGGTCCGCCCCCTGAGGATGTCCCGGTCGCTGGCCGTGATGGACTCCCCCCGAATGGATCTTGCCGCCCCCCTGGCCTCTTCGACCCCGACCATCGGGTCGCGCACCTCTGTGCTGCCTGGGGTCTCGACGTCTGTCGTCTGTGGGGTAGGGCATGTGATGCTCCTCAGTCTGGTGCATATATGCTTTGTGTGCTGAACGATCGTCCACTGCTGCCCATAGTAAGCCACTTCTGCCCTCGCTAGCTGGTGAAGTAGGGGAGCGGCCCCTCGGCCGTCCGGGCGCGATTTCGCCTTCTGGAAAACAGTTAATGTACCTTTAACCAATACTTGTTGACATATATCAATAACTAACGTACTTTTATACAGACCCACGGGATTTTGAAGAGTGCTCTTTCAGTTTTTCTAATTTGCAAGCTCTGGAGGCTGTATATGGTCAAGAGGCGCAACAATAGGCAGGATGCCATCAGGGACATCGTCCGCGGCAAGTCCATTCGCACGCAGCGTGCCCTTGTTGACGAGCTCCAGTCTATTGGTTTCAACTGCACGCAGGCAACCGTCTCGCGAGACATCGCGGACATGGGGTTGCGCAAGCTGTCTGAGGGCATCTACGTTCTGGCGGAGGACCTCCACCTTCAGCGTATGGTATCCGAGTTCGTCAGCAGCGTCGAGCGTGCCGACAATCTCGTTGTCATCAAGAGCCAGCCGGGCACCGCTCCCGGCGTCGCCGCAGCCGTCGACGCCGCGGCACTCCCCGAGGTTAAGGGTTCCGTCGCGGGTAACGACACCGTCTTGGTAGTATCTGGCAGCAACGATGCCGCTCAGGATCTGGTCAACCTCGTCAGCAAGCTTCGCGACACGCGCAAGTAGCCAGATTCTCGCCGAGCCTCGGCAGGCATCATCGATTGTGTGGGCGCCCCTCGCGGGCGCCTTTTTTCGTTGCCTTTGCCACGCAGGGAAGAAGCCCTTCAGTCCTTCTTGCCGCGGTGCGTCTCCTCGCCCATCAGTCGGCACATTCCCCCTCGCCCTGTATGGCGGGCATGAAAACGCTCCCCCGTCCGAAGGGACAGAGGAGCGTTGGTCTTGCTATGCAAGGTGTGCGTCTACTCGCCTGCGGCAGGAGCCTCTCCGCCGCCTCCGCCGGTCTCACCGCCACCCGTGGCAACCTCGTCTCCGTCGTTCGTTGTCGGAGCCGTGTTCGTGTTAGCTGTGTTCGTGTTGGTTTCGGTCGGCGCAGTCTGCGTCTCTGCCGTCTCCTCGGTCTTGGTCTCCGTCTTGGTCGAGGACGAGTCTGTGGCAGACGAGTTGGTGTTCGAGAAGGTCCATGAGCTGTTGGGCTTGTAGCTGATCTTGCCCGTCGCCTTTGGCCAGGACCCGGTATCGACGCCGGCCAGCGCGCTGTTTACGAAGCTCACGAATATGGGGACGGTCGTGTTGTACGGGTGGGCGTAGCTTCCGTAGGCCTTGACGGTGCCCTCCTCGCGGTAGCCGCACCAGACGGCGACGGACAGCTGAGGCGTGATGCCGCAGAACCAGAGGTCTCGGTAGTTCTCGGACGTACCCGTCTTGCCGGCAACGGGCTGCTTCACCTTGAGCGTCGACGCAATGACGCTTGCGGTGCCGTTGCCGCGGCAGACGCCCTCCATCACGTTGATGGCGGCTGCGGCCACCTCTGTCGAGAATACCGTCGTCGGGTTGTCCTGGTGCTCGTACACGACGTTCCCGTTGCGGTCCTCGATCTTGGTGATCGCGATGGCGTCACGGTGCGTGCCTCCCGAGGCCACCGTCGCATAGGCCTCCGCCATCTGGACGACCGGGATGCCAACGGTGCCCAGCGTGATGGAGTCGTAGGCCGGCAGGTCGACGTCTACGCCCATTGCCTTGGTCATGCTGACGACCTTGTCGGCACCAAGGGCACCAATGACCTGGGCGAATCCGGTGTTCGAGGAGTACGCGAACGCCTGGGAGAGCGAGATGTAGCCATAGCTCGCGTTAGCGAAGTTCTGCACCTTCCACGTGGGCGATATTCGCATGGGCGAGTTGCAGTTTATGGTGATGTTGGGGTTCATGCCCTCGCTGAGGGCGGTCACCAACGTGAAGGTCTTGAAGCTCGATCCAGGCTGCCTCTCGGCCTGCGTTGCCAGGTTGTACTGGTTCTGGTTGTAGTCGCGGCCGCCGACCATGGCCTTGATGTAGCCGGTGCTGGGATCGACTGCGACGAGCGCGGCCTCGAGTCGGTCGTTGCCGATCCTGTCGAGGTTCGAGCTGACGGAGTCCTGCGCCGCGTTCTGCATGTTGGGGTCGAGGGTCGTGTAGACCTTGAGACCGCCCTGCATGACTGTGTCGGAGTCGAAGTCCTCCAGGAGGAGCTGCTTGACGTAGTCCGAGAAGTATGGATAGGAGCCGACCGGGTCGGAGAAGCTGCCCGGGTTGGTCACGAGCGGCTCGGCGACGGCGGCGTCGTGCTCCTCCTGCGTGATGTCGCCCGCGGAGAGCATGCGGTCTAGAACGGTGTTCCTGCGCTTCGTCGCGGCCTCGGGGTTCTTGAGGGGGTCGTAGACGGAGGGGGACTGGGGCAGGCCCGCAAGGGTGGCGGCTTCGGCCAGAGTGAGGTCCGATGCGTTCTTGTTGAAGTAGGTGACGGAGGCCGCCTGGATGCCGTAGGCGCTGTGGCCGAAGTAGATGGTGTTGAGGTACATGTTCAGAATCTGGTCCTTGGTGTACATCTTCTCCATCTGGATGGCGATGTAGGCCTCGCGCACCTTGCGCTTGAGGGTGCGGTCATACTGCTCGTCCGAAAGGACGGTGTTTCTCACCAGCTGCTGTGTGATGGTAGAGGCGCCCTCCGAGCCGCCGCCCAGCGAGACGAAGGCCGCACGCAGGATGCCCTGCGGGTCGACGCCGTTGTGCTGGTAGAAGCGGACGTCCTCGGTGTCGACGATGGCGACCTTCACGTAGTCGGAGATTTGGTCCATGTCGACCGACCTGCGGTTCTGCAGGTAGTACTCGGCAATAACCGACCCGTCCGATGCGTATACCGTCGTCGGCTCAGCCACGAGGTACGCATCTGCCGAGGTGTAGTCGGGCAGGTCCTGCAGCCACCCGTTGATCATGACTCCCAGAGACGCGCAAAGTGCCGCTACAAGCAGGGCGACGAAGCCGAAGGCCCCAGCAACGCCGAACCCAAAGGCGTGGGTGCGGGAATGCAGGTGCGCCCTGCGCTTGCGGATGCTCATATAAATCCTCCTCGAATAGCCACATACGTTCCCAATTATAGAGAAGTGCGCGCGACGCAACCCTATGGCGAGCACTCACCATCGCGTCTTCTTAGCTTGCGCGTACCTGAAGCTAGTGAAAGTTATCGGTCGGCTAGTGAAAGTTATCAGTCGAACAGACGAGTGGCGTCGAGGTGAGGTGGGGCTGTGCGAGACTTAAAAGGATGCGCGCCGCTTCGGATGGGGTGCGCTTCGCCGATTCCTTGGGGGAATCACGCACGTTGGGCCGGAAGATTGGTTTTGATATGGGTAAGCACTTCTCTCAGAGCGATGGCAACAAGAACGTTCGTGGCCGGGGGACCTATGTCAGGAAGTCTTCGGGCAAGGCCAGGCCGGTCGGTTTCAACTCCTACGCGGACGGAGGCAGCATGAGATCGAACGGATGGCAGCCCATCGAGCCGGAGCGCGAGAACCGCCACGTGGTCGCTAAGGTGATCGCCGTGATCCTGCTGCTTCTGGTGGCCATTGGTGGCGTCACGGGCTTCCGCCTGTATCGCTCTGTCAAGAGCGTCAAGGCTGACGCGCAGGTGGTCATGGACTCGGTCGACCAGCTCAAGGAGTCCGTCAAGAGCGGTGACGCGGAGACCACCCGTTCCGTCGCCTCCAACATGAACATCTCGGTCCACAACATCCAGAACGAGCTCGACGACCCCGCCTGGACCATTGCCTCCTTCGTCCCCGTGCTGGGCGACGACGTGAGGAGCGTCCGCAAGCTCGGCGACGTGCTCGTCGACCTGTCCGACAACGCCATCGCGCCACTGGCCATCAACGCCGACGAGGTCAACCTGAAGAACCTCGTGAAGAACGGCTCCATCAACGTCGAGGCGCTCGAGTCGCTCTCGGACGTGTTCGCGACCGCGGCCCCGGTCGTCACACGCGACGCCGAAGCCGTCCAGTCGCTCCCCGACGCCCATCTGCCGCAGGTCGCCGGCGTGCTCGACAAGGCGAAGGAGAAGATGGGCAAGGCTGCCTCCGCGATCGACAAGGCCAACAGCCTGCTCCCGATTCTTCCCGACATGCTCGGCAAGGACGGGCAGACCCGCAACTACCTGCTGATTGCCCAGAACAACGTCGAGATCCGCTCGACGGGTGGCTTCTATGGCTCCTGGTGCCTGGTCACCGTGACCGATGGCCACATCTCCCTGACCGACTCCAAGACCCTCCAGAACATCGAACCTCCCGCCGGCGCCAACCCCTCTGTCTCCGGAGGCGAGCTTGCGGCATTCGGCCCCAGCATCGCGACCAATCCCGGGTCCACCGGCTTCATGTACGACTTCAGCCGCGCCGGCAACGTGGCCGCCCAGTTCTGGCAGGCCCTCGTGGGTGGGCACATCGACGGCACCATTGCGGTAGACCCCGTCTTCCTGCAGAGGCTCCTCGCCCTTACGGGCGGCGTGACCACCTCTAACGGCGTCACCGTCGACGGCAGCAATGCCGCCGCGGTCCTCATGCACGACTCCTACTGGACCATGCCCTCCGACCAGACCGACCTGTTCTTCGCCGAGGTCGCCGCGCTCTCGTTCAACAAGCTGACCAGCGACCTGGGTGGCGTGAACGTGAAGGACCTCTACGAGACCCTCAACTCGTCCATGGACGACGGCAGGCTGCAGGTCTGGATGGCCAACGAGAACGAGGAGGCCGCCATGAAGGCCATCGGCGCGTCCGGCCAGTTCACCGAGGACAAGACCCCGACGGTCGGCTTCTACATGAACAACGTCTCGTTCTCCAAGATCGAGTGGTACCTCAAGTCCGGGAGCGAGGTCTCGGCTCCCACGGTCAACGCCGACGGCTCGAGGACGTTCAAGGTGACCACGTCGCTCACCAACATGCTCGACTCCGCGACGGCGGCCGGCGCTCCCGACTACGTCTTGGGCGGCAACCAGAGCTACGACAAGACCAACATCACCGAGTGGCTCTACATCGTGGCCCCCTCGGGAGGCACCGTCTCGAACGTCGCGATAAGCGACGGCAGTGCGGTGAACGACCTGGACGAGACGCTAGGCATCAGCTCTTACAGCGCCCTCGTGTCCTTCGGCATGGGGCAGACCCTCACGGTCACCTACGACGTGACGATTCCCGCCGGCGCGGGCGATACGCTCAACGTTCACATGACGCCCACGGCCCAGGAATCTGCAGGTTGGTAATGCCTTGAGGCTGAACAACGCGCACTAGAGAAGCTCTCGCGGCCTGCCACGCCTTGTGGCGGGCCGTCGTGCTTCATAATGGAGAAGAAAGAATCGTGCGAAAGCCCGTCAGGGCGGGGGAACAAGAGGTAGATAGATGAGCGTCAGCTTCAGGGAGACGACCCGAGGCTCGGGCAAGATCTTCGTTCGCGTCGAGGGCCTTGGGCCAAGCGACGGCCTGAACGTCGCGTCCTCCACGAGCGACGGCACCGCCCTTCCCGCCACCTGGCACAGGGACCCTCAGTCCGGTTACGTCGTCGCGGTGGTCCCCGTGCTCGCCGTCGACCAGACCCTGACCGTCGTCGCGCTTGATGCGGCCGGCAATGTCGAGGGTACGGCCACCAAGACGATTCGCCCCCGCATGGCGCGCCTCGCCTCCCAGGTCAACACCGCGACCCGCAACGGCGCCGCGGCCTCCATCAGAAACAGCGACGCCCGCGCCGCCTCGACGGCGGACGTCAGGATCTACGACCTCATTCCCTTCGACGCTGACGTCGAAGTCATCCACTGCGAGGTCTGCCTGAGGGGTGATGGCCTCGGGCGAGAAGTGCTTGGCAACGTCAGGCTGCTGGACTCCACGGGCTCCGACGCCCTCCTGGCACCGCTCGTGTGCCTCGGCGACAAGGTCGTCGACTCGGACGAGGTGCCGGGCCTGAGAGAGCGCCGCGTCGCGTTCTCGGCGCGCGTGCGCTCCAACATCGACGAGCTGGTGCTCTGCCTCTCGGCGGAGGAGGGGGCTGCCGATCCCCTCGGCGCCAGGGGAGCGACCGAGGCGTTCTGCGTCGCGCTGGGGCACGACCTCGCGGCGCTGCGCGGCTCGTTCTACGCGCGCACGCTCTCGGCTGACCGCGACCCCGAGTGGGAGGGGTGGTTCCTGAGGAACGTGCGCGCGAGCGAGGCCGAGCTCCAGGCGCAGCGCCGCGTCTCGTTCGAGGGCGGTCCGCTCTTCTCGCTCATCGTCCCCCTCTACAAGACGCCCCTCGAGTACTTCGACCAGATGCTCGAGTCGGTGCTGGCGCAGACCTACGGCCGCCTCGAGCTCGTTCTGGTTAACGCGTCTCCCGAGGACGAGCGCCTGGCGCAGGCCGTGAGCGCAGCGTGCGAGCGCGACGCGAGGGTCCGCGTGCTGAACCTGGACGAGAACCGCGGCATCACCCTGAACACCAACGAGGGCATCCGTGCCGCCAGCGGTGACTTCCTGTGCTTCCTCGACCACGACGACGTGATCGAGCCCGACCTGCTGTACCACTACGCTCGCGGCATCGAGCGCTACCCTCGGACGGACCTCCTGTACTGCGACGAGGACAAGCTGATCGACGGCCACTTCTGCCAGGCGTTCCTCAAGCCCGACTGGTCTCCCGACCTGCTGTGCTCCTGCAACTACGTCTGCCACCTGCTGACGGTGCGCAAGTCCGTGGTCGACGGGCTGGAGCTTCCCGACGGCAGCTACGACGGCGCGCAGGACCAGAACATGACCCTGCGCGTGGGCGAGCTTGCGCGCAACGTCTTCCATGCGCGCAAGGTGCTCTATCACTGGCGCGTGCACCCGCAGTCCACGGCCGCGGACCCTGGCTCGAAGAGCTACACCTCGCTGGCGGGGGTCAAGTCGGTGCAGGAGCACCTGGACCGCTGCGGCATCGACGCCGTCGCCCGCATAGACGAGCGCACGCCCAACGTCTACCACGTCGACTACCAGTTTGCCGAGCATCCCCTGGTCTCCATCGTCATCCCCAACAAGGACCAGATCGACGTGCTCGACCGCTGCCTGGCTTCCATCGCGCAGCAGACCACCTATCCCAACTACGAGGTCATCGTCGTCGAGAACAACAGCACCGAGGACGAGACCTTCTTGTACTACGAGCAGGCCGAGCGCCGCTGGGAAAGGGTCCGCGTGGTGCGCGAGAAGACCGAGGCGGGCCGCTTCAACTTCGCCAGGACCGTCAACTTTGGCTTCTCGCACGCCAAGGGTGACTACTTCCTCATGCTCAACAACGACACCGAGGTCATCACCCCGGGCTGGCTCGAGCAGCTGGTGGGCCCCTGCCGCCGCGAGGACATCGGCGCCGTCGGCTGCAAGCTCCTCTATCCCGATGGGCTCATCCAGCACGCCGGCGTGTTCTTCCACTTCGCCGCGCCCGGTCACTTTGGCAAGATGCTGCCGTCCCACACGCAGGACTACTTCAACTTCTGCAACCTGGCGCAGGACCTGACCGCGGTCACGGGTGCCTGCCTGATGACCTCGCGCGAGACCTACGAGGCCGTGGGCGGGATGGATGAGACCTTCGCGGTCGAGTACAACGACATTGACCTCTGTCTGCGCATCCAGGGTCTTGGCAAGCGCGTGCTCTACAACCCTGACGTCGAGATCTACCACTACGAGTCTATCTCGCGCGGGCAGCACCGCCACGGTCCCGCGGCCCTGCGCTCGTGCCGCGAGAACGGCCGCATGATGCAGATGTACCCGCGCTACTTCGTCGAGGGCGACCCGTACCTCAACCCGGGCCTCGTGCGCATGTCAGAGCATCGCGCCCTCAAGAAGTACCTCGACTAGCCTTTGACGATCGACCGCTTGCCCAGATGGGGACGGCGAAAGATGGGATGTGGCCCCGTGCCTTCCGACGTTAGCTTTTCTGATTACCGGGTCATCGCGACCGTGTTCAACACCGACATCCTCCAGCTGCGCGCCTCGTTCGTGCCGGACGGGACCGAGGGGGAGACTCCCTGCGAGGGGCCCCTCTCCGTCAGCTGGAACGGGGGAGAAGGGCCTGCGCCCTCGGTCGTGATCGGCGACGGCACCGATTCCAAGGGGACGCTCCCGCGCATGCGCCACCTCTGGCTCTCGGCCGAGCTTCCGCGCGAGGCCCGTGAGCTCGAGCTGTCGTTCGCGCTCGGCGAGCACCGCGGCTCGGCCGGGCTGGCCCAGGGGCAGCTCGACGCCCTGCGTGACGAGTTCGCGCGCGAGCGCCTTCCCATCGAGGCGAACGACGGCTACGATGCCTGGTTCCGCACGCACCGTACGCCCCAGGCGACCCTGGACGAGCAGCGTCGAGTGCAGGCCGGCTGGCCGGAGCGCCCGCTCTTCTCGGTCATCGTCCCGCTCTACCACACTCCGGTCGACTTCTTCGTCGACATGGCCGACTCCGTGCTGGGGCAGACCTACGACAGGCTGGAGCTCGTCCTGGTCAACTCGACGCCCGGCGATGCCGAGCTCGCGCGGAAGGTGGCGGAGTACCAGGAGCGCGACGGGCGCGTCCGCGTGGTCGAGCTCGAGCGCAACTTGGGCATCACGCTGAACACCGCCGCGGGTACCGACGTCGCCCGGGGCGACTTCGTCTGCTTCTTCGACCACGACGACATCCTCGAGCCCGACGTGCTCTTCAGCTACGCGCGCGCCCTGCGGGACGACGACCAGATCGACCTCATGTACTGCGACGAGGACAAGCTCGAGGGCGGACGCTACGTGTTCCCCTCGTTCAAGCCGGACTTCAGCCAGCTTTTGCTCGAGACCAACAACTACGTGTGCCACATGCTTACCATCCGCCGCTCGCTGCTCGAGAGCCTCCCCGAGGGCTCGAGCAAGTACGACGGCGCACAGGACCATCGCATGACGCTGGTGGCGAGCGAGCGTCTGCGCCACGTGCACCATGCCCGCGGCATCCTCTACCACTGGCGTGTCAACGCCACGTCCACGGCGGGAAACAGCCAGGCCAAGCCCGAGTCCCTCGAGGCCGGTCGCGTCGCCATCGAGGAGCACCTGCATGCGATCGGCGTGCCCGCCCACGTCGAGAACGTCCCCACGATGGCCCACTGCTACGTGACGATCCTCGACGAGGACGCGCCGCGCCCCAAGGTGAGCCTGGTGTTCATGGGCGATTCCGACGAGCTTGCCCGGGGAGAAGAGCTTCCGTGGCCTGGCCTTGAGGTCGTCTGCACCGGTAGGCTCGGCGGCCTTGTCGAGCGTCTGGAGGCGGCTGACGCCGCGTGCCACGCGACGGACGCGGACTACGTGCTGCTCATGGACGGCAGCGCCCTGCCGGGCGAGGCCAATCTGGTGAGCAAGCTCTTCGTGCTCGCGATGAGGGAGGGCGTCGGCGTCGCGGGCGCAAAGGCGCGCCTCGCCGACGGCACCAAGTGGGGCGGCGCGCTCATCCCGACGACGTCCGGACCCCGCCTGGTCGACCGCTACTTCCCGGAGGGCGACCACCAGGCCAGGGGCTACGAGGTCTTCCCGCACGAGGTCTCGGCGCTCACGGGTCAGTGCCTCATGCTGTCCGCCAGCACCCTGCGAGAGCTGGGTGGCATCGATGCCCGGGCAGGCGCCTGGTGGAGCGCGGACCTGTGCGCTCGCGCAAGGGAGGCAGGCCTCTCGTGCGTCGAGGCGCCCATGGCCGCGGTGAGGGTGACGCCGCGCGGCTATGCGCGCGAGCGTCTCTGCATGTGCCCCGACGCGGCCGAGGACGCGTGGCTCATGGAGCGCCACCCGTGGCTGTATGACGGTGACAGCCCGTATTACCAACACGTTTATGATGACCGTGGCTACTATGGCCTGGGTCGTTAGGAGTTTTAGGTGAAAGAAGAAGCCAGCATCTCGTTCGGCAGGGTCACGCGCGGCCGCGGCCAGGTCTTCGTTTCCGTGAGCGTGACCGCGCCCGATGGCGCCCTCGCGTCCGCGCGCAACGGCGACCGCGAGGGCAGGGCCCTGCCGTGCTGCCTGCGCGCGTTGGGACCCGACGAGGCTGTGGCTTACCTGCCGGTGCTCGAGTGCGTCCAGACCCTCACGGTCGAGGTCCGAGACGAGCGCGGCGAGCTTCTGGCATCGGCCTCCAAGCGACTGAGCCCCCTGGGCGCCAGGCTCTCCTCCTCGCTCAACACCCTCCGCAAGGATGAGCGTGCCGAGGCGATCAGGAACGTCGACCAGAAGCTGGGGCCGGCCTCGCTCTGCCTCCAACTTGCGGCCGTCGTCGAGGACGGCGACCACGATGTGCTGGTGGGCGAGCTGGGCTATGACTGCTTCGACGAGGCCACGGCGATCTCGCCCGTGTCCGTCGAGGCCTTCGACCTCTCGGGCGCCAACGTCACGCGTGTGGCCTGCGCGCTCTCGGACGAGTGCGATGTCGAGGGGGAGGGCGGCCTCATGCGGCGTAGGCAGCGCTTCTCGCTGGCACTGACGCAAGGGGTCGAGACCGTCGCCGTCTTCGCGCGCTTGAAGGAGGGCGACCGAAGGTCAGACTTCATCGTCGTCGAGCCGTACGAGCTTGGGCAGCTGAGGGAGCGTACTCGTCTGGCCCAGTCCTCCGTCGCCGAGGTCGAGCCCGCGGAGGGCCCCGATGCGCTTACGCGCGAGGCCGAGCTCGAGGCGCAGCGCCGCTCGCTCGGGGAGTTTGCGCAGCGCCCCACGTTCTCGATCATCGTGCCACTCTACAAGACGCCGCGCGACTTTCTTGACCAGATGGTCGACTCGGTGCTGGCCCAGACGTATCCCGACCTTGAGCTCCTCTTGGTCAACGCGAGTCCCGAAGACGACGGCCTTTGCGCGCGCGTTGAGGAGATCGTTTGCTCCGACGAGCGCGTGCGCAGCGTCGAGCTCGAGGACAACCAGGGCATTACGCTCAACACCAACGCGGGAATCCGTGCCGCCACCGGCGACTTCCTGTGCTTCCTCGATCACGACGACACCATCGAGCCCGATGCGCTCTGGTGCTACGCGCGCGAGGTCAGCCTCCACCCCGAGACCGACCTTCTGTACTGTGACGAGGACCACCTTCTGGACGGGCGCTTGATTGGCCCCTTCCACAAGAGCGACTGGGACCCCATCTTGCTGTGCGCGCAGAACTATGTCTGCCACATGCTCTGCGTCCGCCGCTCCGTGGTGGAGGGGCTCGAAGGGCTTCCGGGCCGCGAGTTCGACGGCTCGCAGGATCACAACATGACCCTCCTCGTGGGCGAGCGCGCGCGTCGCGTCGCGCACGTCCCGCGCGTGCTCTACCACTGGCGCATGCACGAGAACTCGACCGCCGGCAAGGGCGTGGGCCAGAAGTCCTATGCGCTCGAGGCCGAGCGGCTCGCGGTCCAGAGCCACCTTGACCGTTGTGGCATCAAGGCGCGCGCCGACGTGGGCGGCCGCTTCGAGGGTCGCTGCGACCTGCGCTTTGAGCTGCCAGCGGACCTGTCCCTGCTGGTCGTGGTCCAGCGCGATAAGCAGTCGTCCGACGCCGACGCGCTGGTTGGTCAGGTCAGGAGGCAGTTGGAGCTGGCGGCCGTGAACGTCGATGCCGAGGTCGTCGTGCTGGACGCCGGCGCCGACCTTGTGCGCGAGGTCGCCCGGGGTCACGCCGCGGCCTCGCACGTGCTCGTGCTGGGCCCGCGCGTCACCGCGCCTCCCGAGGGCGAGTGGCTTCCGGACATGATCGGCCCCCTTGCCTCTGGCATGGCGGGCTGCGTGGGCGCGCGCTCGGTCTTCGAGAGCGGCCTTCTGGCGTGTGCTGGCGTGCTCGTCGACGGGCACCGCAGGCCCAAGCGCGTCTACCCCGAGTACCCCGCCTCGAAGATGGGCTACTACGAGTACAACAGGCTTCCGCATGCGGCGAGCGCCGTCGGCTCGGACTGCTTCGCCGTCGCGGCGGACGACCTCGCGAGCCACTATGACGCGACGCTCGGCGACTACGCCGTGGTGGGGCTCTGCCTCTCGCTCGCCGAGGAGGGACGCCTCTCCATGCAGCAGAACTACGTGAGCGTCCGGGTTACGGCTGGGCTGAGGACGGCCGGCGCGTCTGCGGAGGAATCTGGCGAGCTCGCATGCCGTCGCGAGCTCCTGAGGCGCTTCGGCTTCCGCTTCGTCGGCTCGGACCCGTACTACACGCCTGACGTGGGGGAGGACAACCTCTACTTTGGCGCCTAGGCACTTCTCGGCTGCCGTTCCCGCCACCTGTATGGATGCCCCGCTCGAGCGATAAGCGGCATTTTTGTGCACGCAGATGCGACTGGTAAACTATATTCGCTATGTCTATTTGCCAGAATAGGTTTCTCAAGGAGGCCAGTTTGAAAGGCATCATTCTCGCGGGCGGGTCGGGCACGCGCCTGTACCCGCTCACCACGGTCACGAGCAAGCAGCTCCTGCCCGTGTACGACAAGCCGATGGTCTACTACCCGCTCTCCACGCTCATGCTCGCGGGCATCCGCGACATCCTCATCATCTCGACGCCCAAGGACCTGCCCAACTTCCAGCGCCTGCTGGGCGACGGCTCGGACTTCGGCGTGAGCCTCTCCTACGCGGAGCAGCCCGAGCCCAACGGCCTCGCGCAGGCCTTCGTGATCGGCGCCGACTTCGTGGCCGGCGAGCCCTGCGCGCTCGTCCTGGGCGACAACATCTTCTACGGCAACGGCCTGTCGCGCCACCTGAGGGAGGCCGCCGCGGCCGCCGCCTCCGGGCGCGCCACGGTCTTCGGCTACCGCGTCGACGACCCCGAGCGCTTCGGCGTGGTCGAGTTCGACGACGACTACAACGCCGTCTCCATCGAGGAGAAGCCCGCCGAGCCCAAGAGCAACTACGCGGTCACGGGCCTGTACTTCTACGACGCCCGCGTGACCGAGATGGCCGCCCGCGTCACCCCGTCGGCGCGCGGCGAGTACGAGATCACCGACCTCAACCGCATGTACCTGGAGGACGGCTCGCTCGACGTCATCACGCTGGGCCGCGGCTACGCGTGGCTGGACACCGGCACCATGGAGTCGCTCTTCGAGGCGTCCCAGTTCGTGCGCACGGTCCAGAAGGCGCAGGACCTGCCCGTGTCCGTCCCGGAGGAGATCGCCTTCGAGAACGGCTGGGTCTCGCGCGAGCGCCTGCTCGAGTGCGCGGACCGCTACGGCAAGAGCGACTACGGAAAGCACCTGAGGGTCGTCGCCGAGGGCGGCATCGTCCCCAGCTGCAGGAACAAGGATTAGGGAGCACATGGACTTCGAGAAGGAACTTTCAGTCGTAGAGACCGGCATCGAAGGGCTCAAGGTCCTCGACCTTTCGGTTCACGGCGACAGCCGCGGCTGGTTCAAGGAGAACTATCAGCGCGCCAAGATGGTCGCGCTGGGCATTCCCGACCTGCACGTGGTGCAGAACAACGTGAGCTTCAACGCGAACAAGGGCGTCACGCGCGGCATCCACGCCGAGCCCTGGGACAAGTTCATCTCCATCGCTGCAGGCTCCGTCTTCGGCGCCTGGGTTGACCTGAGGGAGGGGAGCGAGACCTTCGGCAAGGTCTTCACCTGCACCCTCGACCCCTCCAAGGCAATCTTCGTCCCGCGCGGCGTGGGCAACAGCTTCCAGGCGCTCGAGGACGGCACGGCCTACACTTACCTGGTGAACGCCCACTGGTCCGCCGAGCTCAAGAAGACCTACACCTTCGTGAACCTGGCCGACCCCCAACTCGCCATCGAGTGGCCCATCCCGCTGGACCAGGCGACGCTCTCCGAGGCCGACCTCGGGCACCCCATGCTCTCCGACGTCGTGCCCATGAGGCCCAAGCGCACCCTGGTCACCGGTTGCAACGGCCAGCTCGGCCGCGCCGTCAGGGCGCTGGCGGAGAAGCGCGGGGTTGTCTCGTACTTCGACTTCTGCGACATCGACACCTTCGACATGTCCCGCTCCGAGCAGTATTGCCAGTATGACTGGGATCTCTACGGCACCGTGATCAACTGCGGCGGCTACACCGCGGTCGACCGTGCCGAGACCCCCGAGGGCCGCTCCATCTGCTGGGCAGCCAACGCGACGGGCCCCGCACTTCTTGCCCGCACCTGCGCCGA
The DNA here is from genome assembly GCF_900167315.1 of Olsenella sp. KH1P3. Taxonomy (NCBI): domain Bacteria; kingdom Bacillati; phylum Actinomycetota; class Coriobacteriia; order Coriobacteriales; family Atopobiaceae; genus Olsenella; species Olsenella sp. KH1P3. Next base: position 285,872 of record NZ_FUWQ01000001.1, read on the forward strand.
GCACGGCATCACCCTTGTGCACATCTCGAGCGACTACGTCTTCGACGGCACGCGGGAGCTCCACGACGAGTCCGAGCCCCTGGCCCCGCTCTCCGTCTACGGCGCCGCCAAGGCTGCCGGCGACGTGGCCGTGGCGGGCTGCCCCGCGCACTACATCTGCAGGACCAGCTGGGTCGTGGGCGACGGCCACAACTTCGCCCGCACCATGGCCGGCCTCTCCGATCGCGTTGCGGACGAGGGCGACGGCCTCTCGCAGGTGACGGTCGTCGACGACCAGCTGGGCAGGCTCACCTTCACCTCCGAGCTTGCGCGCGGCATCTTCCACCTGCTGGACTCCCGCGCGGCCTTCGGCACCTACGATATGACCTGCTCCGGCGAGACCGTCAGCTGGGCACAGATTGCCCGCGAGGTGTTCGAGGCGCGCAACGGCAACGGCGACGCGGTCAAGCCCGTGAGCACCGAGGACTACTTTGCCTCGGCAGAGGGCCCCATTGCTCCCAGGCCGCACTTCTCGACGCTTGACCTCGCGAAGATCGAGACCACGGGCTTCGAGCCGCGCGACTGGCGCGACTGCCTTTCCGAGTACATGAGCACCAAGATCGACTAGGAGGCCGGCATGGCTGAGGAGTACAAGAACATCATCGTCACGGGTGGCTGCGGCTTCATCGGCAGCAACTTCGTGCACTACGTCGTCAAGAACCATCCCGAGACCCACGTCACGGTGCTCGACAAGCTGACCTATGCGGGCAACCCCGCCAACATCGAGGGCCTTCCCAAGGACCGCGTCGAGCTGGTCGTGGGCGACATCTGCGACTCCGAGCTGCTCGATCGCATCGTGCCCGGCCACGACGCGATCGTCCACTACGCCGCCGAGAGCCACAACGACAACTCCATCGCGAACCCCGACCCGTTCGTGCAGACCAACATCGTCGGCACCTACCGCCTGCTCGAGGCCGTGAGGAAGTACGACGTGCGCTACCACCACGTCTCGACCGACGAGGTCTACGGCGACCTCGCGCTGGACGAGCCGCGCCGCTTCCGCCCCGACGACCCGTACAAGCCCAGTAGCCCCTACAGCTCCTCCAAGGCGAGCTCCGACCTGCTGGTCCGCGCGTGGACGCGCACCTACGGCCTGCGCACCACGATCTCGAACTGTTCCAACAACTACGGCCCCTACCAGCACGTCGAGAAGTTCATCCCTCGACAGATCACCAACATCATCGACGGCGTCCGCCCCAAGCTCTACGGCGACGGCAAGAACGTGCGCGACTGGATCCACACCGAGGACCACTCCTCGGGCGTGTGGGACATCCTCACCAAGGGCCGCATGGGCGAGACCTACCTGATCGGTGCCGACGGCGAGCGCAGCAACATCGACGTGCTGCGCGCCATCCTCGAGCGCATGGGTAGGGACGCCGACGATTTCGACTGGGTGCGTGACCGCCCTGGCCACGACCGCCGCTACGCCATCGACAACACCAAGCTTGTCGAGGAGCTCGGTTGGAAGCCCCGGCACACGAACTTCAGCGAGGGCCTGGACCAGACCATCGCGTGGTACCGCGAGCACGAGGACTGGTGGCGTCCCGCCAAGGAGGCCACCGAGGCCAAGTACGCCAAGCAGGGACAGTAGCGCCGCATGGCGAGGCGGACGGACAACTTCAGGCTTGAGGGCGTGTGCCGTGGCGAGGGCTACGGCTACGCCCTTGTAAGGACCGCCGAGTCGCTTCCGAGGATCGTCGGCGTGGCTCGCACGCCCGAGGGCGTTGAGGTTCCGGTCAAGACGATGCCCCAGAGCTGCCCGCCGTCGCTTTCCCAGGGGAGCCTCAAGGCCTGGGTGCTCGCGTTCCCGCTGCTCGCCGTCGACCTCAGGGTGGAGGTGCGCCTGGGCTCGCTCGAGGGCGCTCCACTGGCGTCCTTCGTGTTCTCGCGCGTGACGAGCAAGTTCCAGTCACGCTTCCTGAGCACGTGCACGCCCGAGAGAACGCGCCTGATGCGCGGGAGCGAGGAGCGCTGCTCCAGCACGCCTTCGCCCATAACCATCCTGGGCGCGTGGCCGCTCCCGGACGGCAGCGTTGCCTGGCGCACGAGCGTGACCTTCGCCTTCCCCTGCGAGGGCGAGCAGCCCGAGCTGAGGGTCTTCGACTCCTCCATGAGGCCCGTCGACTTCAGGCTCTGCCTGCTCGAGGACCAGGTGGTCCCCTCGGGCGTCGACGACGGATCGCGCCGCATCGTGACGTTTTCGGCCGTCCTGCCCAAGGGGCTCGACACGTTCGTCATGGCGACGTCTTTGGGCGAGTTCGGCGAGAACCGCGACTTTACGTCCATCTGCCCCGCCCGCATCGGCAGGCACCTGCGCACCTTCGGCCAGGCGCCCGTGGGCGCCGCGAACGCCGACGAGTGGGAGCGCTGGCTCGTGCGCGAGCGCAAGGCGAACCTTTCGTGCCAGCCGCGCCCGAAGCATCCGGATGACCCGAGCTTCGCCCTCGTCGTGTCATATGCCAGGGGAGAAGAGCATGAGCTCTACGAGACCTTGGACTCCGTCCTCAGGCAGACCCACCAGGGCTGGCAGGCCGTCCTGGTCGGTCCCGTCGCGCCCGAGCCCGAAGTCGCCGCTCGCGTGGAAGAGGACGGCCGCATCAGGTCGCTTGTCGTTGCGGACGCGCCGCGCGGCGAGCTCGAGGTCGCCGCGCTCGAGCAGGTTGATGCGGACTACGTCGGCTTCGTGCGCTCCGGGGACCTCCTTGAGGCCGATGCGCTCGAGTGCTTCGACCAGGGCATCCGCCGGCACCGTCAGGCAGAGTTCCTCTACTGCGACGAGGACCGCCTGTCCGGGGGCAGGCTCTTCTCGCCCCGCCTCAAGACCTGCCCCAACCTCGAGAAGCTTCGCTCCCACAACTACATCGGGAGCCTCCAGATGGTCTCGGGAAAGCTCCTGCGTCGCATGGGCCCCGTGCCCGGCGAGTGCGCGGGCGCGAGCGGCTACTGGCGCGCCCTGCGTGCCTTCGAGCTCGAGGCCGCCGTCGTGCAGGTGCCGCGCGTGCTCTACCATGCGCGCGAGGACCGCTCCCTGGAGGACATGGTCGCGGCCCGCGTCGCGCTCGAGGGACATCTCGGGCGCTGCGGCGTGAGCGCCACGGTGCAAGACGGCCCCGTGCCCCAGAGCCTGCGTGTACGCTACGAGCTGCCGAGCCCGCTTCCCAAGGTGAGCGTCGTCATTCCCAGCAAGGATCACGTTGACCTTCTGAGGCCCTGCCTCGAGAGCATCCTCAAGAAGAGCAGCTATCCCGACTTCGAGGTCGTCGTGGTCGAGAACAACAGTACCTCGCGGGCAACCTTCGACTATTACGACGAGGTCAGCGCGGCCGATTCGCGCGTGCGGGTGGTGACGTGGAGGCCCGAGGTCGCCGGCACGTTCAACTACTCCGCCATCGTCAACGAGGGGGCCCGCAGCGCCACGGGCGACCTCCTGCTGTTTTTGAACAACGACACCCAGGTGATTGCGGACGACTGGATCGAGGAGCTCGTCGCGGCCCTCGCGCAGCGCCCCGAGGTTGCCGTCGTCGGTGCCAAGCTGGTCTTTCCCGACGGACTCATCCAGCACGCCGGCATGGCGTACAACCCCAACGGCATGTTCATGCACCTGGGCGAGACCACTCCGGCCAACCTCGTCGACCACGACCGCAACGTCTGCCTGCCGCATGACTCGACCATGGTCACGGGTGCCTGCCAGCTGGTGCGTCGCTCGGTCTTCGATGAGCTGGGCGGCTACGATGAGGCTCTGGCCGTCGCCTTCAACGACGGCGACTTCTGCCTGCGCGCACGCGACGCGGGATATGCCGTCACGTACACGCCCTACGCCGTGCTCTACCACAAGGAGTTCTCGTCGCGCGGACGCGAGTCCACCGACACGCGCCAGCAGGCCCGCTTCCTCAGGGAGTACGCCATCCTTGCTGCTCGCCATGCCGAGCGCTTCGTGGCGGGAGACCCCTCTATCAACCCGAACTTCAACCAGTGGGAGGCGCAGTTCCACCTGCGCTAGCGGGCACTTCTTGCCCGTGCGACGCCGCGCGCGTCGGAGAAGTGCGCAACCATAGTGCTTGATGCCACAAGGTCCCCGACAGCCAGGCTGCCGGGGACCTTGCTCGTTCGGTTTCGGGGAGGGGGCGTCGGCTCGTCTGCCGCGCCCTCCCTAGTAGTTCTCGCCGCGCGGGTGGATCTTGCGGTAGATGCTGCGCGCCTTCTTGAAGCGTTTGCTGTCCAGCGGCAGGAAGAACCTGACGATGGGGGTGGCCACCTTCTGGTACGCGAACTCCTTCGGGGTGAGCTTGCCCGAGCCGGGAACCTTGTCGTTCGCGGGCGCCTGGCACATGCGGTGCAGTGCGACCTCGTAGAACGGCGTCTGGCGGGCGTATCTCCAGAAGTGCTCGGAGTAGTCGCAGGCGGGGCTGTTCCAGGGCTTCTCGGGCCCCGCGAAGTGCACGACGTAGGGGTTCTTGCGTGATGCCATGTATGCCTGGTAGATGTCGCGCGGCGCGCGGATGATGATGTCCTTGATCCGGATGCCCACCCAGTCCATCATCACGTTCCAGGCCATGTCGACGTACCTGACGCGACCCTGGCACAGGTAGTTCAGGACGTCCTGGTCAAGCAGCTGCCAGTCGTACGACGAGGCGAAGCTGAAGATCTCCTCCGGCGTGTAGGCGCGGCGCCACTCGTCCAGGTTGAAGACGATGGTACCGGCCTGGAAGTAGTCATAGGGGTGCTTGATCTTGAGGATCTCGTCCATGTACTTGTTCTTGGCGACCGCGTCGGTGCCGCTGTGGGGAGCGCCGTTGTAGAGGCCCGCGGTGTCGGGGTCGCGCACGGCCGCAACCAGGCAGCCCTCGACGTCGGTGTCGAAGAGCTCGGCCACGTCGTGCAGGCAGATCATGTCGGCGTCAAGGTAGAGCACCTTGTGGTAGTCAGGCAGCATCTGCGGAAGCAGCAGACGGAAGTAGGTCTCGACCTTGAAGTGGCCGCGCAGGTACAGCTTGCTCTGGTAGGCGCGCATGGTCGCGGTCACCTTCAGGAAGCGCAGGCTGATGTTGGGAGCCTCCACCATCTGGCGCATGAGGTCGATGTTCTTCTGGGTGAAGTCCTCGTGCAGGACAATGATGTCGTACTTCCTGTGGTCAGAGCAGTTGTCTGCCACGGACTTCAGCAGCGCTCCCAGGTAGGGGGAGTAGAAGTCGTTGGCCGAGAAGACCAGCGCGACCGGCTCTGACTCCTCCTTGGAGGCATCCCAGGCGGGCTCGAGGGTCTGGGCCTCGTCGACGTCGGCGAACAGCGCGCGCTGCAGCGTGGTGTACTTGACGCCCTTCTGCTCTATGAGCCAGGTCAGGTAGATGCCGCACAGGCGTTCGGCTAGGTAGCCGCTCACGCGGTTGCTGGTGACGTCGTAGCTCTCGAGGGCCTCGGCGCGGCGCCTCTCGTGCTCCTCGAGGATGTCGAACAGCCAGGTGGAGTATGCCTGGAAGAGGTCTCTCTTCATGATGAAGACGTTGCAGAAGTAGCCCTCGCTGCGGTTGAGGTAGTCCTTCGCGATGCCGCTGAACTCCGGGTAGCGCTCCGCGATGATGTCCATCACGCAGTCGAGGTCCTCCTTCTTCTGCTCCCAGGAGTTGTAGTAGGCATAGCCGATGGTGGTGCTGCCCTGGAAGCCGCCCTTCTCGGGAACGATGAGGTCGTACTGCTCGATGAGCTTGCGCATGGCCTCGGGGTCGTCGTAGCCCAGCTTGGCCAGGGTGGCGTCGTCGTTGGCGTCCATCAGGACGTCGCCAAAGCGGTTGGTGGGGTAGTGCTGGCTCTGATCGAAGCTCAGGTAGCGGCGATAGTGCATGAAGCCGTAGTAGTCGGCATCGGCGTTCTTCCACGCCCAGTACTGGGCCGTCAGCTCGCAGTAGCGCGGGTTCTTCTGCGAGATGTTCTCGCCCTCGTCGTCGTGGAGCATGCCCTCGAGCTTCTGCGCATGGAGCGCGGCGCCCACCTCTATGGGGCAGATCAGCTCGTTGTCGGGAAAGTGGACCCCGCCCTTGTGGGTCGAGACGAATAGCTTGATGGAAGTGTTGGCATCCTGCGCCATGCTGCCTCCTGGTGACCTTCCTGCGGAAGATATCGTGAATGACCAGTTGTTTGGGAAAAGGATAGCATTCCCAAATGCCGCCCCGCGAAGTCTGCGGTATTCTCTATATTCGTGTCTCTGTAACAGCACCGATGGTCGGCCGCGCGGCTCTGGGGCGTCCCTTTTGCCGCCTGATTGTCGAGGGCGCTACCGACTTACCCAAAGGAGAAGAACGTGCTTTCCGTAGATGAGCAGCTGAAGGTCATCCTGTCTGGAACCATGCAGGTGGTTCCTCTGGAGGAGCTCAAGAAGAAGCTCGCGAAGGGCGAGCCCCTCAACATCAAGCTGGGCGTCGATCCCACGAGTCCCGACCTGCACCTGGGCCACGCGGTGCCCCTGCGCAAGATGCGCCAGTTCCAGGACCTCGGTCACCATGTCACGCTCATCATCGGCAACGGCACGGCGCTCATCGGCGACCCCTCCGGTCGCGACAGCACCCGACCGCCCCTCACCGAGGAGCAGGTTGAGGCAAACGCCAAGACCTACGTCGCGCAGGCCATGAAGGTGCTCGACCCCCAGAAGACCACCATCGTCCACAACGGCGACTGGCTGAAGCCCCTCGACCTGAGCAAGATGCTCGAGCTCATGAGCCAGTTCAACGTCGCGCGCATCCTCGAGCGCGAGGACTTCCACAACCGCTACACCAACGGCCTCTCCATCAGCCTGCACGAGTTTATCTATCCCGTGCTGCAGGCCTACGACTCCGTCGTGATCAAGGCCGACCTTGAGATGGGCGGCAACGACCAGATCTTCAACCTGCTTGCCGGCCGAGACCTCATGCGCTCCATGGACATGGAGCCGCAGGTCGCCCTTACGGTGCCCCTGCTTGTGGGTCTGGACGGCCACAAGAAGATGTCCAAGTCCTACAAGAACTACGTCGGCCTCACCGATGCCCCCAACGACATGTACGGCAAGCTCATGTCCATCGCCGACGAGATCGTCCCGATGTACTTCCGCCTGTGCTCCACGCTGCCCGTGGACGAGGTCGACGCCATCGACAAGGCGTTCGAGGATGGCACCGCCGACCCCTACAAGCTCAAGCGCCAGCTGGCCCGCAACATCGTCGACCTGTACCACGGCGAGGGCGAGGGCCAGAAGGCCGAGGACGCCTTCGACGCCCAGTTCAAGAAGAACGAGGTCCCCGAGGACATCAAGGAGTTCCCGATGAGCCTGGTCGTCACCAACGACGAGGGCAAGGTCTACCTGGCCAAGCTTCTGGCCGACCTCGAGATCTGCAAGTCCGCCGGCGAGGGCCGTCGCCTGATCGACGGCGGTGGCGTCAAGGTCAACGGCGAGCCCGTTGCGCCGAAGAGCTACAACGTGGATCCCACGCTCTTCTCTGCGGGCACCACGGTCCAGTCTGGCAAGAAGCGCTGGGCGAAGCTGGTGTAAAGTCACCTATAACTGAACAGTAGAGGAGGGCGTCCCCAAGGGCGCCCTCCTCGTCTTATGGGGTATTGTGTTTGAGACCAATGCATGTAAATAGCGGCTGACATCTTTTTTGATGCCAGCCGCTTTGATTTTGGCTTTGATGCAACACGCTTATTGACTAATCGCCGTCGGTCTTCTTGTTGTGAAGGGCGATCTCCTGGGAAAGCTCGTCGATTCGGTTCGTCTGGCGCGAGAGCTCGCAGCTCAGGCTGAAGAGCTTGATGAGCATAAGGGCGATGATGACGACGAAGACAAAGTTGCTGGGGGAGAGGAACCCCAGAAGTCCCGAGAAGAAGAACGCTATCCCGGGGAAGATCGCGACGACGACGAGGACGGCTGCGGACACGACCCAGAAGATCGAATCGGCGACACGGATCTTGCCCTTCTTGACGCGGTTGATTACCACACCCAGGGCGACGAACGCCCCGATTGCAAGGATGACTCTGAGCAGGGATGACATGGTTACCGTCCTATCTGAACCAGATGAAGAGAATGATGGACAGGCAGGTCCTGGCCATGTAGGAGATTGATTTGAAGAAGTTGAGATAGCTCGTTCCGCCCTGCCTGTCTCGCATTTCTGCCGGGACCTCGACGACCGTCGCGCCCTTGCGGATGAGGTATGCCATGGCATCGGGCTCGGGCTGGAGGTCGAAGCTCTTTGCGAACTTCTCGATCATCTTCCTGTTGTACATGCGCATTCCAGACGTCGGGTCAGAGATGACCTGGCCGGAGGCGAACCTGATGAGTCCGGTGATGAGCTTTGCGCCGATGCCTCGAGCTCCAACGGCCCCTCCACCTGCGAGATTCCTGGACGCGATGACGACGTCCGCCTTCTTCTGGGAGAGGGCCTCTGCCATCACGGGAATGTACGATGGGATGTGCTGCCCGTCCGAGTCGATCTGGACGGCTGCGTCGTAGCCGTTCCTGAGGGCGTACTTCATGCCGGTTCTGAAGCCGGATGCGAGGCCGCAGTTGATGGGAAGGTCGACGTGGTTGAGCCCGAGGCTGTCGCAGATGGGTCCTGTCGAGTCGCTTGACCCGTCGTTGATTACGAGATAGTCGACGTCGGGGCACGTCGAGGTGAGCTCCGCGATGGTTGACTCGAGGCACTCTTCTTCATTGTAGGCAGGAACAATTGCAAGGATTTTCACTGTAAGAACTCCAGAACGAAGTTGTCTGCGCTTCGGATGAATTATACCTAATGCCTAGTCAACCCCATAATTTCCAGCTGGATACCACACGAGTGTTCCCCGCTACGAAGGCAGAGGCATGAGAAAGAAGCAGTTCAGAGACAACCACTCCGTACCCGAGCTCTTGGCGCCGGCAGGTGGCCCCGAGCCCTTCAACGCTGCCCTGGCGGCAGGGGCGGATGCCATCTACTGCGGCCTGGGCAACGATTTCAACGCTCGCCGCGGAGCACGCAACTTCACGGACGAGACGTTCGCCGAGGCTTGCCGCGCCGCGCACCTTGTGGGCGCACGCGTCTACGTCACCGAGAACGTCGTCATCAGGACCGAGGAGATGCCGGCGGCGCTGGCGCTCGTCAGACGCGCGTGGCTGCTCGGTGCCGATGCGTTCATCATCCAAGACTGGGGGCTCCTCTCCGAGATCCAACGCCTGTGGCCGCAGATCGAGGTTCACGTGTCGACCCAGGCCAACGTCCACGATGCCAGGGGAACCGCCTGGTGCCGTGACCTGGGTGTCGACCGCGTCACGCTCTCGCGCGAGCTTTCCGTTGCCGAGATCGAGCGCATTGCCCGGGAGGGCGTGGAGCTTGAGGGGTTCGGACACGGGGCGCTCTGCTTCTGCTACTCGGGCGTCTGCATGATGAGTTCGCTCGCCGGTAGCCGCTCGGCGAACCGCGGCCTGTGCGCACAGCCTTGCCGCCTGAAGTACGAGCTGGTCAACCAGGATGGAAAGCGCATCGCGCCCGTCGGCTGGGACCGGCCGCTGTGCCCCAGGGACTACTGCACCTTCGACGACGTCGAGCGCCTTGCCAAGGCAGGCCTGGGCTCGCTCAAGGTCGAGGGCCGCATGAAGGCCCCCGACTACGTCCACTCCGTCATCTCGGCGTACCGCGCCCAGCTTGATGACCTTGATGCGGGCCGCATTCCTCCGAAGGGGAGCGAGGATGCCCGTCGCGAGCTTCTGAAGCGAGCCTTCAATCGTGACTTTACCAACAGCTACCTCGACCACCGCTCCGACAACGACATGATGAGCTACGAGCGCTCCAACAACCGTGGAGAGCTCGTCGGCAAGGTCATCGCGACCCGTGACCTGGGAAGCTCCAAGGTCAAGCGAGGTGGTCGTGCCGGCGGCCGCGACCGATTCCGCACCATTACGCGCGCCGAGGTCGACATCGTGCTCGACCGCCACGTGGGCAAGGGTGACCTGCTCGAGGTTCGCCCCATCGCAGACCCCACCCAGTTCCTCACCGTCCACGCCCAGGACGACGCCGACGCCGGTGCGACCATCACCTGCATTGCCTCCCGACCCATGGAGGTCGGCGCACCCGTGCGCGTCATCCGGTCCCAGGCCGCGATGGACGCCGGAGCGCGAGCCGCCAAGGGCGAAGACGCCCCCAAGCGCAAGGTTGCCGTCCGCGTTCTTGCCAGGCAGGGGGAGCCCTTCTGCGTGGAGCTCGAGACGCTTGATGGCATCATCGCTCGTGCCGAGGGCTTCGTCGTCGAGCCTGCAAGGACCAAGGCCGTCTGCGAGGGCGACCTTGTGGAGCACGTGGGCCGGATGGGACAGACGCCCTTTGACCCTGTCTCCTTTGACGTCGAGCTCGACGAGGGCTGCGGCATGGGCTTTTCGGCGGTGCACAAGGTGCGCGCGGCCGCCTGTGAGCTGCTCGTGCAGAAGATCCTTGGGCCATCGAGCGCCTCCGTGCGCGAGCGGGACCTGGCTTCCGTTCCGTCCGTGGACGAGCTTGCGGCCGCGTCCTCGGAGAAGAGGGGGACGTGCGGCATCGCCATTCCTGGCTCTCGCGACGCCTCGGCTGAGGTCTGCGCACTCGTCCCCTCCGCCGCGGTTGCCCGTGCGGCTGCCGAGGCCGGCGCCACGCGCATCTATGCGACGGCGGACACCCTTTTGGCCGACCGCGACGCGGATTGGCCCGAGGGCGTGCAAGTCGTGCCTTGGCTGGACGAGGTCTGCCGCGAGTGCGACCACGAGCGCCTCGACCCCTTCGTTCGCGAGGGGAGGGCCTGCGGCGTGGGCAACGTGAGCGAGCTCGCGCTTGCCGTCGAGCGTGGTGCCGCGGCTGAGGTTCGCCCCTGCATTCCCGTCCACAACGAGAGCTGCCTGGTCGAGCTCGAGCGGGCCGGGGCCCAGGGATTCTGGCTGTCTCCCGAGCTCACGCTCGAGGAGATCTGCGCCCTCGCGCCTCGCTCCTCGGTTCCCGTCGGGCTTGTGGTCTCGGGTCGCACGCGTGCCATGACCAGCGAGCACTGCGTGCTGCAGGCGGCCAATAGGTGCATCCACGAATGCGCGCGCTGCAAGCTGCGCCAGCAGAAGAACTCGCTGCGTGACCAGGACGGCTCGCTCCTTCCCGTGCGCACCGACCTGCAGGGGCGCAGCCGCATCTACTCGGCGCACCCGCTCGACGCGACTCCGCAGGCCACCGAGCTCCTTGCGGCCGGCGTCAGCCGCCTGATGGCCGACTGCACTCTGCTCGACGCCGACGAGGCGGCCTTTGCCGTCCAGCGAGTCGTGCGTGCGGTCGAGGCCGTTCGCCAGGGCAGACGTCCCGCCGCCCGCGCCCAGGGCTCGGTCTCGGGCCACCTCTTTGCGGGAATCGCCTAGACCTCCCAATGTCGTTTGGGTTTCTCGCCTGAGCAGCGCGGGCGAATGGGTAGACTTGAACCAATTGAAAGTAACGCGGTGGGATTTCGCCGAGAGCAGCGGGCGCGCTTGCTCGCTCCCACCGGGCAAGGAAGGACCGTTTAGACATGGCAGAGAACCAGACCAAGCAAGAGAACGCCAAGACCCCCGTCAACGTCGAGCTCCTCGAGGCTACCCTCGACGTGATTCGCCAGAGTCTCCAGGCCGACGGCGGCGACGTTGCACTCGTGAACGTCGACGACCAGGGCGTCGTTACCCTTGAGATGCAGGGTGCGTGCGCAGGATGCCCGCTCTCGAGCATCGACATGAGCGAGGGCATCGAGCGCATCCTTATGGAGCACGTACCGGGCGTGACGAAGGTCCAGCCTGCCATGGAGTGGTAAGCCCTTCTCGCTGGAAGAATATTGGAGGCGGTGTGCTATGGCTTGGCGCACCGCCTTCTCGTGTTCTTTCCGCTGTGGAATGAGTAAGGACGCTCAGCCTAGGGGGTTATCATTTATGGGTCTGATTTGCGCTGGCGAGTATGCCGATGCAACGCAAGCAATTGAACGCTGAGGATATATATGACGGAAGATAGGTCTGGTAAGGTTTCCACCAAAGGCGTCCCAGCCCCCGTGTCGCTGAGGAGGAACATCCTCTTTAACACCATTGGGAGCCTTATGTACCAGGGGTGCCAGTGGCTCACTACCGTCCTTGTGGTTATCCTTTCGGGGTATACCGATTCAGGCATTCTTGCGTTGGCCATGACTGTGGGCGTGATGTTTAACCCCATAGGAACCTATTCGATGAGAACCTTTCAGGTGTCCGACGTTGAGGGTCGCTATACGCATGCCAACTACTGTGCGTTTAGGATTCTCACCATTGCCATCGGCGTTGCTCTCGTCTCTCCGTACGCGCTGTTCGTCTCGGGTGGACCTTCCATATTCCTGACGGTATTCATCTATCTGCTCTTTAAGGTGGACGAGGCATTTTCTGACGTCCTTTACGGCGTTGACCAGCGTGCGGAGAGGATGGACTACATTGGAGTGTCGCAGTTCCTTCGCGGTGTCTTGATCGTCTTGTCCTTCTCGTGCGCGCTTTTCGTTGCGCACAGCATTGATCTTGCCGTCTTCGGGATGTTTGTTGCCTGCGCATTGGTGACGGTTATGTATGACATTCCACATGCCCTTCGCTTCGCATCCCTTCGCCCGACGATCTCATGGGCGGATGCGCGTAGTCTTCTGTTCGAGTGCTGGCCAATGGTTGTTGCCACGTTACTTATTAGTATGGTTGTCTCTGTTGCGAGGCAGTATTACAGCTATGCCTTCGGTGTCGACCAGCTTGGTCTGTACGCCGCGGTTGCAACTCCTGCCGTGCTGGTTCAGGCCATGGCTCGCTTCCTCTACTCGCCGTCTCTTGTTCCGCTTGCCGAGCGATGGGCGTCTGGGGACATGGGCTCTTTCATTTCGTATCTGAAGAAGGCTGCTCTCCTTATGCTGGCTGTGGTTGGCTTCGTTGCGGTTGGCCTTTCGCTTGCTGGACCGGTTTTGCTGCCTTTGGTATACGGACAGTCGATTACGGACTACGTGTATCTGTTCCCCATGGTGCTGGTCGGTACGGGCCTCATCGCGTTCCTTTGGCTCTTTTCGGATGTGCTGATTGTCTGTAGGGACATGAAGGGGCTGCTGGTTACCGATGCGGCGGCGTTTGCGGTTTCGCTTGCGCTCGTTATTCCTCTTGAGATGCTATTCGGCATGAATGGCATTAACTTTGTCGTGGTCATTTCGATGGCAGCCGGTCTGACCATTGCATGTGCGAGGATTGCAAAGCTTGCAAAGCGGCAGTCCGTTCGAAGCTAGTTGGAATTACTAGGGGAGAGGTTAGCCTTGAACATTCTGTATGAGCTTGACAGCAATTTTGCCCCTCAGGTCTGCGCGAGCATGGCCTCGCTGTGCGATAGCAACAGGGACGTCGAGGACATTCATTTCTATATCTTTGGTCTTGCCCTTAACTCGACGGCTGCCGAGAACCTGCGCAGAGTCGCAAGAGAATTCGGACGCTCAATCGACATCATCGCCATCGACGGCTTCATGGAAGCGTTTGGTAACTTTGATACATTTGGCTGGAGCGAGATCGTCCTCTCGCGCCTTCTAATGGCTAGATTCCTTCCCGAGGGCGTCAACAGGGTGCTGCATTTGGATGGCGACACCATTGTCCTTTCAAGCCTCAAAGACTATTGGAACACTGAGTTTGAGGGCGATCAGGTCATTGCCGGATGCATCGAAGCAACCGTTGACAGGGACAGACTCGAGGCCCTTGGGCTCGCACGCTCGCAGTACTTCAACGCTGGCGTGCTCCTCGTTGATCTCAAGCGCTGGAGGGAAGAGGGGATAGAGCGGAAGATCGTGGACTACTGTCTCGAGAACGGGGACAAACTGTTTGCGAACGACCAGGATGCCATCAACATCGTGCTCAAGGGGCGCATCAAGGCCGTCTCTCCTGCTTACAACTGGTGCAACTCCTACGTCTTCTACAATTACAGGACGCTCAATTCCCTCATGCGAGGAGTTCCCTATTACAGCAAGGATGAGTACAAGCGCGGCACCAGCAAGCCCGCTATCATCCACTATCTTGGTGAGGAACGTCCCTGGCGCGAGGGCAACAAGCATCGCTATCGCGATGAGTACCTGCGCTACCTTGGCGCGACGCCTTATAAGGGAGTCGGGATGGAGCAGGGGTGGCGTGGCTATTTCGTTGCGTGGAACGTCTTTAACGCACTTATGCATCCGTTCCCCATGGCGAGGTATCGAATCATTACGAGGCTGATTCCTGTCGTGATGGAGAAGAGGAAGCGGGCTCGCAAGAAGGATGCGGAGAACTAGTTGAGGCAAGGCAAAAGGGGAACCCTAAAAATGGCGAACGTAAGGCATACATTTGCGATTTGCGCGTACGGCAAGAGCGAGTATCTTACCGAGTGCATCGAGTCCGTTCTCAATCAGGAAGGGGTGCGAAGCGAGGTCTACATCGCCACGTCCACTCCGAGTGACTGGTTGAGCGACATCGCGAATCGCTATGGCCTTCCTGTCTACGTAAATGACGGGGAGCATGGGATCGGACAGGACTGGAACTTCGCCTATTCCAAGGCTACGGGCGACTACGTCACGATTGCTCATCAGGATGACGTCTATTGCCCAGGCTATGCCGCCGAGGCGCTAAGGGCGGTAGACGAGTCGCACGCCCCGGTGATCTTCTTCAGCAATTACGGTGAGCTCAGGAATGGGATTCGTGTCGACGATGACAGGCTGCTTTCCGTTAAGCGATTCTTGCTGAGGCCACTGGAGAACAGGTGCAACGCATCGAGTGCCAGGGCGAAGCGCCGTGCAATGGCCTATGGCTCCGCAATTTGCTGCCCTGCGGTTACTCTGTGCAGGAAGAACGTTCCCAATCCGCCCTTCAAGACCAGCATGCGATGTGACCTCGATTGGGATACCTGGGAGACCCTTTCTCGCATTCCGGGAGACTTCCTCTACTCGAAGAAGATTCTCATGTATCACCGAATCCACGAGGAGTCGACCACGACCAAGCTCATCGAAAACAACGTCCGTGGCTCCGAAGACCTTGAAATGCTATCGAGGTTCTGGCCTACTCCCGTCGCCAGGGCTATCAATCACTTCTACTCGATCGGAATGAACTCGAACGCCGTATAGGCATGTTGGCACGCTCCTTACTACAAAGGTGCGAACGGGAGGCGCGGAGCGGGCGGTGCGTTAAGAATTGGGCGCGTCGCCCTTTTTGCTACTATCGTCACTTAAGCGCAGACTTGCGTACTCTTAATCGTTGGCAGGGGAGAAGACCTTTCCATGTGGCTTGATGCTCTGTACCACTCTCTCAATCCCATCGCCTTCCAGCTGGGACCCGTCGTCGTGCGCTGGTATGGCCTCGCGTACTTCTTCGGCTTCATCTGCGCGGCATACGTGATCTACCGCACGGCGCGTCGCTGGGGGACCGATCTTTCCGTCGACGACGTGACCACGGTCATCGTCTCCATCGCTTTTGGCGTGATCATCGGTGCCCGTCTGTTCTATGTGATCTTCTACGGTGACGGCTACTACCTGGCCAACCCCATCAAGATCCTCGCCACCAACGAGGGAGGCATGAGCTTCCATGGCGGCCTGGTGGGTGCGGTCGTAGGGGGCGCCCTCGCCTGCAGGCGCCTGCACTTCTCCATTCCCACGATGTGCGACCTGGCTGCGTGCGGCGCTCCCCTGGGCCTCTTCTTCGGAAGGTGCGCAAACTTCGTCAACGGCGAGCTGTGGGGCAAGCCCACGGACCTCCCCTGGGGAGTCATGTTCTCGGATGCCGGTGGTGGGAGCGTGTATCGCCACCCCTCCCAGCTCTACGAGGCCATTCTGGAGGGCCTGGTGATCTTCGCGGTGCTCTTCGTGCTCTCTCGCAAGAGGCCGGCGCGCCCCCAGGGCACCTTCATCGGCACGTTCCTCATGCTGTATGGCGTGTTCCGCTTCGCCATCGAGTTCGTGCGCCTTCCCGACGAGCAGCTCGGCTACCTTCTGGGAACCAACTGGCTCACCATGGGACAGTGCCTCTCGGTGCCTGTCTTCCTTGCGGGGGTCGCCGTGCTGGTCGTGGCACATCGGCTCAATCGACCGCAGGAGGGCTTCCTAGACGTCGCGGAGGGTGACGGGCAGTTCGTTCGTAACGAGTAATTCTGATTCGAGGTTGTAGGTTTTGACCAAGCATCTATCGCATAGCCAGGAGAAGGACAAGAAGGACGATGCGGGACAGCCCGACCTCCCTGGCATTGGTCTGCGCATGGCTTTTGCCCTGCTGTTCATCCTGGTCATTGCGGTGACGGGAGTCTTTCTTGTGATTGCCGGCATAGTTCCCAATCCCCCTTCTAGCCCGACGGGGGGCCATCAGCTCCGGACCTCGAGCGACGCGCAAGGCGCCCTTGTCGTGACCGACGAGCAGGACGAGTCGGACATGAGCCTCAACGAGCTGTTCGGCCTGGGAAGGGTCGACTCGGTCAGGCTCATCGGCGACTCCATCACGGCGGGCTACCTGTGCGACGGCTTCGACACGCTTCCTACCGGGCCGACCATGGTCTATTCGGGTCCTGAGGGCACCGCGTTCGAGGTCTCGGATAAGATTCCCTGCTGGGCAAACGACTTCAGGACCTGGGCTACCGACCATGGCGTGACGTCCTTCGTCAACGCCGGCGTCAGCGGCTGGCGCATGCAGTACCTGGCCGAGCACCCCGAGGCCTGGCTGGGCGACGGCGCCGACGTCATCGTCGTCATGCTGGGTACCAACGACGCGAGCAAGTGCTCAATCGACGACTTCAGGTCCTACGCCGAGACCGCGCTCGATGCCGCCGCTGCCAAGTGCAAGAGGCTCATCGTCGTGACGCCTCCCGACAACAGGCGAACCGATGCCAGGGTCCTCTACAGCATTGACCAGGTCGACGAGGTGCTGACGCAGGTCTGCGAGCAGAGGGGCTACGAGCACTACTCGCTCTACGACGCACTCGAGCTCTACAGCGACGACTTCAACCGCGACCAGGTCCATCCCACCTCTGCGGGATCGCACAAGCTCTGGCTCTCGCTCAAGGAGCAGATGGGCCTCGCGGACTAGTACGGCCCGCCCGTGCCATAGGGGAGCCACCGACCCACCTGCCGCCTCTAGAATGGTGAGCAACGACGACGTTGGGGGGCGATGCGCGTGAGACGGTCAAGATCGCTGGCTCTGGGGGCCATTGCCGCCGGACTCTCTCTTCTCGTCCTGCTTCCGTCCCCGGCGCATGCCGCCCCGGGCGTTTCCGGCGGGTCTCCGGTCGCCGTCTCCCGCGATGTGGCCTGTGAGCAGCGGATCGTGCCTTCCACCGACAGCGGGTCCGCGTGCGATGCCTCTGACGAGGAGCCGACTTCAGGCGATGCGACTCCTCTGAGCGTCGAGGCCGGGGTCGCTGTATCGGCATCCGGCGAAGCCGCGCCCGCCTCGCCTGCAAGCGCATGCGCGCCTGCCCCTCGCGAGGACCCGACGACCTTGGAGACCAGCCCGCCGGACGCGTCGGACGTCAAGAAGGACCCGCCCGACGACCCCACGGCCTCGGCCGCGAGTGACGATGCCGGGCTCGTCGAATCGACTCCCGTCACGACCGCCGCTGCCGCAAGGCTTGCCACCGCCTCCGACGACGCGTCGGGCTACGCGAACATGTATCGCCTCTACAACCCGTACACGGGGGAGCACTTCTACACCGCGTCGCTCTACGAAGCCCGTGCCGACTGCATCGCGGGCTGGCGCTGGGAGGGGATCGGCTGGGTCGCGCCGACCACGTCGGGGGACGCGGTCTATCGCCTCTACAACCCTTACGCGGGAGACCACCACTTCACGCTCTCCGCCGTTGAGCGGGACCACCTTGTTTCGCTCGGATGGCGCTACGAGGGCGTTGGCTGGAAGTCGGACGGCTCTGGCGGTCCCGCCGTGTATCGCGAGTACAACCCCTACGCGCGCTCGGGCAGCCACAACTACACCGCGTCGGCGCTCGAGGACACCCAACTCGGGCGCGTCGGA
The DNA here is from genome assembly GCF_900167315.1 of Olsenella sp. KH1P3. NCBI lineage: Bacteria > Bacillati > Actinomycetota > Coriobacteriia > Coriobacteriales > Atopobiaceae > Olsenella > Olsenella sp. KH1P3. Next base: position 303,879 of record NZ_FUWQ01000001.1, read on the forward strand.
TGGAGGCGCGAGGGAGTCGCGTGGAGGGCTGCCGAGCACGAGCGGCTCGCGATAGACGGCTTCTGGCTCATCACGTCTGCCTGGGGGTCGCTCGAGCGCTACTGGGTTGATTCCGGCGGAATGATCGCGACCTCGCGCCTGGTCCTGCCTTCCGAGGGCACTGGCTACTATGCCTATGCCACCTCCTCGGGGGCGGTCGTTCGTGGCGTGCGGGACCGTGGCAACGGCTGGGCTTGGATCGCGGAGCAGAACGGCAGGCTTGCGGGGCCTGCGGGCGGCTGGGTCGTGACGAGGACGTGGGACTCCGGCAATCTGCGACGCTATTGGATTTCGGACGAGGGAGGCTACGGCCTGGCGCGCGTTGGCTGGTTCGAGCGTGACGGCAGCACCTACTACGCCGACGGGTCATGCGGCTACGTTGCCTGCTACGTCTGCCTCAGACGCTCCGACGGCTGGTACTTTGCCGATTCCGATGGCAGGGCCACGAGGCTGGCGACCGGAAAGATCGGCTACCAGAACCCTCCCGGCTTCTATCAGGTGAGTGCCTACAGCGTGCTCCTCCCGTCGTACGCACACGGCTACTTCACCTACGTCACGCCCTCGCGCATCGCCCCCGACGCCACGAGGGAGCAGTGCGCGGAGGCCTTCGTGCAGCGAGCCGTCGAGTACCTTGGCACGCCCTATCGCTGGGACTACTCCATGCAGCCTGGCGTCGGGGTGGACTGCGTGGGCCTCGTCATGCAGTGCGCCTACGCGACCGGCATGGACCTGGGCGAGTTCAACCCGTATGACCACATGGCCACCGGCGACAGCGGCTGGCACAGCCACGACGCCAACAACCTCTGGAACTACGGCAGCGCCATGCACGTACCGGTCTCAGACCGCAGGCGCGGCGACGTCATCTCGTGGAACGGCCACGTTGCCGTCTACGTGGGCAACGACACCATCATCGAGGCGGGCGCCCCGGGCACGAGGGTCCGCTACAACAGCCTGTGGTACCTCGGGACGCCCCGGGGCGTCATCAGGCTCTTCCAGTAGGTATCGCCATGTCTTCCATCACTAAACACGTTGCGAGGGCTCAACCCAGGCCAATGCCGCGTCGGCTGTCCGCCGTCCTGGTAGCGCTCCTGGTCGCTGCCGCGGCCCTTCTCGCCGGCTCATCCTTCGCCCTTGCCGAAGAGCAGGCGCAAGACATGTACCGCCTCTACAACCCCTATTCGGGCGAGCACTTCTACACGGCCTCGCCTGCAGAGAAGGACGCGCTCTCCCGGATCGGCTGGCGCTGGGAGGGCGTGGGGTGGACCGCGCCCGCAAGGTCCAACACCCCGGTGTATAGGCTCTACAACCCGTATGCCCCCGGGGGCGACCACCACTACACCACGAGCCCCGCGGAGCGAGACGCGCTCAGCCGTGCCGGCTGGCGCGCGGAGGGAATCGGCTGGTACTCGGATGATGCCCACTCGGTTCCGCTCTACCGCGAGTACAACCCCTACGCGCGCACGGGAACGCACAACTACACGGCCAGCAAGTTCGAGCACGACAACCTCCTGGCCGTCGGCTGGAGGGGCGAGGGCATAGGCTGGTACGGCGTGGGCGCGGGGAAGCCTGTCTCCACGACGCTGGCAAGCCCCTCAAGAAACGGGGCGCTGCGCGTGAGCGGCGCCCAGCTGGTTGACGGCAGCGGCACTCCGGTTCAGCTTCGCGGCATCAGCACGCACGGCATCGGCTGGTTCCCGCAGTACGTCAACGCTGACTGCTTCGGCCAGCTGAGGCGCGAGTGGAACGCGAACGTGGTGCGCATCGCCCTGTACACCGAGGAGTACAACGGCTACTGCTCCGGCGGGGACAGGACCTACCTCAGGAACCTCGTGAAGGGCGGCATCAAGTACGCCACCGACAACGACATGTACGTCATCGTCGACTGGCATATCCTCCACGACGGCAACCCGCTGGCCCACGTGGACGAGGCAAAGGCCTTCTTCCAGGAGATCGCCCGCCAGTACGGAGGCCAGGGCAATGTCATCTACGAGATCTGCAACGAGCCAAACGGTGGGTGCAGCTGGGCCGACATCAAGCGCTACGCGAGCCAGGTCATACCGGTCATACGCCAGCAGGACCCGGACGGCATCGTGATCGTGGGCACACCCACGTGGTCCCAGGAGGTTGACAAGGCCGCGGTCGACCCGCTTCCGTACGGCAACGTGGCGTACGCCCTGCACTTCTATGCCACGACCCACAGGGACGACCTGCGCAACCGCATGGTGCGGGTGGTGCAGGGCGGCCTTCCTGTCTTCGTCTCCGAGTTCGGCATCTGCGACGCCAGCGGCAACGGAGCGATAGACCAGGCTTCGGCGGACCAGTGGGTGGCCACCATGAACTCGCTGGGCGTCAGCTACTGCATGTGGAGCCTCTCGAACAAGGCGGAGTCCGCCTCTGCCATCAAGAGCTCGTGCACCAAGGCCGCGGGCTTCACGGCCTCCGACCTCAGCCAGTCTGGCTCGTGGCTCTACCGGACCCTCACCGGAGACCAGAAGTTCGCCAATCTCACCGACACCACCGGCTCGGAGCCGGGGAGCGCGGCGGGCGGGGGAGGCTCGGGCGGGTGGTCCCCGTCGGTCCCCACGGGCACCACCTACGCGTTTGACTCGGGCGGGCTACGCGTTCGGGCGACGCTGGTCAACTCCTGGCCCAGCGGGCCGCAGACGTTCTACCAGTACAGCATCACGCTGTCGAACCCCTCGGGCGCCGCGCTCTCGCAGTGGCAGGTGAGCCTGCCCTTCAGCCAGGTCGTCGAGGTCAACCAGGGCTGGAACTGCACGCAGGAGGCCACGGGCGGCACCGTCACCCTGCGCAACGCCTCCTACAACGGGAGCATCGGGGCGGGGCAGAGCCAGTCCGACATTGGCGTCATCGTCGCCGCGGGGGCCGGCCTCTCCCTGGGATAGTGCCGCCAGCCCGCCGCAGGGCCGCCGCCTAACGTGGAGCCTTCGCGAAAGCGCGGGCCACGTTTACCTCATGCCCTTGCCCCGCGCGTGAGCTTTTCGTATCATCGATATGTTTTTGTCAATATCAGAAGGAGCAATACATGTCCGGACACTCTAAGTGGGCTACCACTAAGCACAAGAAGGCCGCTATCGACGCCAAGCGTTCCGCGCTCTTCTCCAAGCACTCCCGTAACATCACCGTTGCTGCCCGCACCGGTGGAGACCCCAACCCGGACAACAACGCCTCCCTCGCAGCGGCTGTCGCGCGTGCCCGCATGGTCTCCATGCCCAACGCCAAGATCAAGGCCGCAATCGACAAGGCCTTCGGCACCGGCGCCGAGGCAGTCGTCTACAAGGAGGTCACCTACGAGGGCTACGGCCCCGCAGGCGTCGCCTTCTACGTCGAGTGCCTGACCGACAACCTCAACCGCACCGCCGCCGACGTCCGCTCCGCCTTCACGCACGCGGGCGGCTCGCTGGGCACCACCGGCTCCGTCGCGTTCCAGTTCACCCGCAAGGGCTCCATCGCAATCGACAAGATCATCAAGTCCGACGACAAGAAGGTCGCCGATCGCGAGAACGCCGTGGACGAGGAGGCCTTCGAGATGGCCGTTCTCGAGGCTGACGGCGAGGACTACGAGGATGCCGGCGACGAGTGGATCGTCTACACCGCCTACGACCAGATGCAGGCAGTCCAGAAGGCCCTCGAGGAGCAGGGCATCGAGGTCAAGGGTTCCGAGCTCACCATGGTTCCCAACACCCCCAACTCCCTCGAGCTCTCTGACGCCAAGAAGGTCCAGCGCCTCATCGACAAGCTCGAGGAGCTCGACGACGTCCAGAACGTCTACACCTCCATGGAGGTTTCCGACGAGGTCGCAGCCCAGCTCGACGAGGAGTAGTCCTCGCGGCTCGGCCGCATTCGCAACGAACAGTGGGGACCGGCGGTACTTCCGTCGGTCCCTTTGGTTATGAGGGGTAGTCCGCGTGGCACGCAAGCAAGACATGACGCAATCCGAGGCCGAGAAGATCCTCGACCTGCCCGAGCGCTACGACAAGCGCGCCCTGCGCAAGAGCTTCATGGCGCTCGCGCAGAAGTACCACCCCGACAACGCCGCTACCAACGGCATCTCGCCCGACGAGGCGCAGTGCAAGATGACCCAGGTCAACAAGGCCTACGCGCTGCTCAAGACCTACTTCGAGGACAATGCCGAGGCGACGCTGCACCGCGACATGATGGGTGGGGAAGAGGGCCGCTACGGCGTGGGCGTGCACTTCTCGCCCACGGGGCAGAAGGTCGGGAAGACCCAGGTGGACGACTCCCTCTTCTGGGACAAGGACGGCAATCCCCGCAGTGCGGTCGCCGAGAAGAACGCGAACGACGCGGTCGACGCGGCGCCGGGGACGCACAGGCTCCGCCGCTTCCTGCTGGGCCCCGTCTTCCTGCGCGTCGCCTTTGTCGCGCTGCTCGCCCTGCTGTGGTGGGCCGTCTCTCCGGTCCTTCCCGCCAACGCGGCTCGCTTCAACGTGGGCGTCGACGCGAGCCTCCTCGACTACGTCGGCTGGCTGGCGGCGTTCCTCTATCCCACGTACTTCCTGGTGTACGAGCTCCTGGCTGGCCACATCTCCGGCTCCGTGCGCGAGGCCATCAACGGCCTCATCAGCCTGCAGACGCGCGTCCACGTGAACATCCGCCCCTCCGGCTCCTACACCTCCGAGCTCACGAGTCTCATCCAGAAGCAGTGGTACGGCCCGCTCGAGCTGCCCCTTGCCGGCTTCCTCGTCGCGCTGGCGCTGTCGTACCCGCTGGGAGGCGATGCGCTCGTCGCCGGCTGGCCGTGGCAGAAGGTCCTGCTGATGGCTGGTGGCGCCTTCTTCGGAATCGACGGCCTCCTGGGCTGCTTCGGCAGCGGCTTCGTCACGGGCGTCGCCCGCTCCCTGGGCAACGCCGTCGAGAAGCGCTACGTCACCATGCGCATGAACATGCTCAAGCGCTGCGGCCAGTGGGCAAGCGCGAAGCACGCCCGCTAGACCTGCCGTGCGATGTCTTGCAAACGGAAGAGAAGGGCAGACTGACTTGCAGAAGAGTTTGACGAACGAGGCCAAGGCGACGTCCCACGCAAGGAGGCTGTCGCTCGACCTGATTCGCTGGGTCGCAATCTTCCTGGTCCTGGTCACCCACCTCTCGCCGTTCTTCCTCGGTCCCAGCCATCCCGCGGCCGCCTCGCTCTTCTGCGCCGCGGGACGCATCGGCGTCCCCCTGTTCGTGATGCTCACGGGCTACCTGATGCTCGGGCGCGACTATTCCGGCGACTACCTGGGCCGCTACCTCAAGAGGAACCTGCTGGGCATCTTCGTCGCCTACGAGGTCTGGAACGTCGTCTGGTGCCTGCTCAGCAAGCTGCCCGGCCTGCCTGACCTCCAGAACGGCTTTCCCATCGGCTTCGGCCGCATGGCCAAGGCAGCCCTCCTGGTGGGCGACACCGGAAGCGCCCTGTGGTACCTGGTCCTGACGCTTGGCATCTACCTGGGACTCCCGCTGCTCTCCCGTGCGGTTGCCTGGCTGGAGGGCGAGGGCGAGGGCCGAAGCGCGCTACGCCGTCTGCTTCTGGCCGCCGCACTCTACTTCGGCCTTCTCGTGCCCAGCGCTCAGACGCTGTGCGGCTTCTTCGGCGTGGGAGAAGAGCTCCACTCCGTCCTGAACCTCAACCTGTTCGGCGCGACCGTCTGGGGCGAGAGCGTCTGGGTCCTGTACCTGCTTGCGGGCTACGCTGCAAGGCGCGGCGCCCTCAGGCGCGTGCCGGCTGCGGCCCTCGGTGCCTGCCTGCTTGCCTCGTTCGGCATCTTTTCCGGCATGCAGTGCCTCAGCATGACCGCCGGCTTCGGCAGCCCCCTGAGCTACTCGTTCGCGCCCGTGGCCCTCTGCTCGGTCTGCCTGTTCGAGGCCATCGACCGCGCGGAGCCCCTGCTAGTCCGGGCGCCCCAGGCCTTCAGGTCGCTGTGCTCGTGCGTCTCGCGCTGGTCGTTTGCGACGTACATGCTCCACTTCTGGGTGCTCGCCGCGCTGCTCGCGGCGCTTCGCCTCGCTGGTCTCGACCTCTCGGCACTCCAAGGTGCGTCTTGGGCTCTTGGTGTTCTGGCAGCCCTGGGGTCGATCGCCCTCGTCCATTGCGGGACAATCCTTGCGGCGAGGCTGCTCTCCCTCGCGAAGCCCGTCGCCCGGTGGGCGTTTCTCGCTAAGTAGGCGCAAGCCGATTCGTGCCGTCTTTTCGTCAGTCATAAAGGGGATGTGAACAACGTGAGCGAAGCCAAGCTAGCCATGAACAAGAAGGATCCGGGCCGCGCGCTGTGCGTCGCTTTCGGCACCATCGTGGTCCTCTCCTGCCTTGCGGGCCTCTTCGTCGCCTATCGCTTCTTCAGAGGGACGGGTGCCGCCGCCGCGATCTTCGTCCTCGCCATGCTCGTCCTCTTTGTGGGCGCCGAGTTCGCCGAGAGGGACAGGGTCCTTCGCAAGGCCGGACGCGACGTCCGATTCGTCGCGCGCCTCCTGTGCAAGGACCTTGCCGTCCTTCTGGCACTCGCCTTCGTCCTGGAGTTCCTGACGCTCGTTGGGTCTCCCGCCTCGAGCGCCCTTTCCCCGCACGCGTGGAAGCTCAAGCGCGTCGTCATCTTCTGGGGGATCTCCTTCATCGCCTTTGGCGGCATCTCCTACTTCTTCGGCGACGACCGCAAGCGCTGGGGCAGGAGACTGTCGCTCTTCGTCTGGCAGCTGAGGGCGCTGGCGCTTCCCGCCCTCGTCGCCCTCGCCTTCGCCGTGGTCTTCGGCCTTGCTGCCGCCGCGTTCGCCCGAATCTCCCTTCCCGTCGCGTTCCTGTTCTTCTTCGCGCTCGCGTTCTCGGTCGGGGCGATCGTCGCCTACGTCCGGGGCAGCGAGCTCTCCCTCGAGGCGGCTTTTCTGGCCGTTCTTCTCTCCTCGGGCCTGTTCATGGCTGCGGCCATTCCAGGCTTTCACGCGGGCCTTGACGAACAGATCCACTACCGTCACTCCGTCGAGCTCTCCTACATCGTCGACTCCGAGCACACTCTGGCCGATCGGGTCTACGAGATGTCCTCCAAGGGAGAAGGGCGCATAATCAACCTCGCACCCAACGGCAGCATGCAGTGGTCTGCCGACGACATCGCCACGTACTCCGGCGGGCTCGACGCAAACGACTCCTTCGACACCGTGACGGTCGAGCCGGGCTATGGCCCCGAGCTTCTGGTGATCAACGCCTTCGGCTACGTGCCCTCCGCATGCGGCCTGTGGCTCGGAAGGCTCCTCCACCTGCCCTTCTCGGCGGTCATCGTCCTTGGGCGCTTCTTCAACCTGCTCTTCTACGGAATCGTCTGCGCCATCGCCATCTGGGTGACCCCCATCAAGAAGAGGACCCTTGCCCTGGTGTCCCTGCTCCCGTTGAGCATCTTCACGGCGTCGTTCTATTCCTACGACCCCTGGCTCACGTCGCTCATGTTCCTCGCCACGGCGATGGTGCTGCGTGCCCGCTCGGAGCGCGCCGTCCTCTCCACGAGGTTCAAGGTCGCGCTGCTGCTCGTCTTCTTCCTGGGCCTTGCTCCCAAGGCGGTCTACTTCCCCCTGATGGGCCTCGTGTTCCTGATTCCGCGGGAGTGCTTCAGGTCCACCAGGGACAGGGTTCGCTTCATCCTCTGCGCGTCCGCGGTCGTGGCCTTCATGGCAGCGTCGTTCGCCCTGCCCATGCTCGTCACCAACGGCGGCTCCGTTACGGACACCCGCGGCGGGTCTGACGTGAACGCCTCCGGCCAGGTCGCCTTCATCCTTCAGGACGTCCCGCGCTACCTTGGCATCTTTGGCAACTACGTCGTGACGGACTACGTCGAGCCGGTGAACCTCGGCAGCGGCCTGCTCTGGTACGGCTACTACCAGGGCATGTCCAGGCTGTCCATTGGCCTGTTCGCCGCCTGCGCGATCCTGGTCTCGATGCTTTTCGTCGTGCTTACCGACTATGCGGGCGAGGAGGACCGTGGCGTGTCGATCGGCGCGAGGCTCTGGACGCTCTTCTGCGTCGTCATCACGGTGTTCCTCATCGTGACCGCGCTTTACGTCTCGTTCAACCCAGTTGGCGCGACGGGTCGCATCGAGGGCGTTCAGAGGCGCTACCTGCTTCCCGTCATGGGGTGCCTGCTCGCGCTCGTTCTCTCGACCAGGATCAGGCTTCCCTTCTCCCAGAGGGGCATGGACGCCTTCGCCCTGTCGGTATGCACGGCGTTCGCGTTCCTGTGCTCCTGGCTCCTCATCGCAGTGAACGTTTTGGCGTAGACAACTGCATCTATTCGTCAGCTTGCTGAAAACACTTACGTAGTTATTACGGCCTTAGGGAAGAAATACAGGCTTCTCTAGGGTCGTTTTTCTAGGTCGATGATAGAATCGCCCCATCCAATCGACCCTAAACGTAGCCATTAGGAGCTTGCCATGAAAAACGTCGTTGCGAATAAGCTCAGACAGATATTCGTTCTGTTCCTCTCGGCAACGCTATGCATGTCTTCCGTTCCCGTTCAGCTTGCTTATGCCGGCGAGGACGGAAGCGTAGCCACGGTTACCGAGCAGGGTGCCGATGCAGCGCAGTCCGAGGGCCAGCAGAGCGCGACGCCCTCCGAGGGACGGGGTGACCAGAAGGCCGACCAGAGTGCCGTCGAGGCCCAGAAGGGCAACGACTCCACCCAGGGCGACAACGCCACCACGACGGGTGCCGACGCCGTCGCGGCGAATCCCGATGCCTCAAGCACGAACGGGATGGGGGCTGCGGTGGCAACCGTTCCCTCCGCAGGATTTATCAAGTTCGTCTACACCGACTATGCCGAGCTCGCTCCCGGTGATACCCAGAGCATCGTCGTTGGCTTCGAGAGCGTCGACAATGCGTCTTCGGGAACGCTTACGATCAAGAACGACCTGGACGGCTCGACCTTCGAGGTCCAGTCCTCGGACACCACCGGAAGCTCCCTGCTCTTCTCCGTTACGCTGAACGGGGAGGGCGAGTACGAGATCAGCTCGATGACGTTCACGAAGGACGACGGGAACTCCGGCAGCATTTCTTTTGACGATACCGAGAGCGCGAGCCGCACCTTCACCGTGACGCAGCTTGCCGCAAGCACGGGCACCCAGTCTAGCGATGCGGACGGGGTCGAGCTTAACGTCTACTCCATGGATGACTCTGGCAACCTGGTCGAGCAGGAGTCCGGACTCGACTCGGTGAGTGATATCGCAAAGGCCGAGGAGGAGTCTAGCTCCTCGCGGTCTTCGGGGCTCCTCACGACCCAATCGATCAGCAAGGGCAGTGACGGCATGCTCGTCATCGCCATCGACCCCGGTCATGGCGGCGTCCCCGGTCATGACGACTACGATTCCGGCGCGGTCGCCAATGGCGCCCGCGAGGCGGACATGACGTGGAAGATCGCAAACTACTGCAAGTCGGAGCTTGTGAAGTACGATCGCGTCAGGGTGGTCCTGACGCGCGGCCAGAATGAGAGCGTGTCCGTTCGCGACCGCGTCATTCGCGCGAAGAACAATAACGCTGACGTCCTCGTGAGCATCCACATCAACGCTGGCGGCGGCGTGGGCTGCGAGGTGCTCATTCCCGGTACCCAGAGCTACAACGGTGGCGTCTCAAGCAAGAGCATCGAGCTGGGCAACGACATCCTCGAGCAGCTCACGCGTCTGGGGATGCATAACCGCGGTCTGGTCAGGCGCTACATCGACTATGACGCGAGATATAACTATCCCACGGGCGAGCACGGCGACTACTATGGCATCTGCCGCTACGCGCGCTGGTACAACATGCCGGGCATCATTGTCGAGCACGGCTTCATCGACAGTTCCGACTACAACAACTACCTCAACAGCGACTCCAAGCTCAGGGCGCTCGGCGTCGCCGACGCGAAGGGCATCATCAAGGCCTATGGCCTGACGCTGCCCAACTATCCCGAGGGAACCATGTTCCGTCTGTATAACATGTACACGGGCGAGCACCTGTACACGCAGAGCATTGCGGAGCGAAACAACCTCATCGACGTCGGCTGGGACTTCGAGGGCGTGGGCTGGACCGCCCCGAAGACGGGAGAGCCGGTCTACCGACTGTACAACCCCTACACGTCCGACCACCACTACACCAGGAGCCTTGCCGAGTACAACTCCCTCCAGAGGGTTGGATGGTCTGGCGAGGGCATCAAGTGGTATTCGGGCGGATCCATTCCGATCTACCGGCAGTATAACCCCTATGCTCGTACGGGCTCCCACAACTACACGGCAAGCGCCTACGAGCGCGACTCCCTTGTGAGGGCCGGATGGCACGATGAGGGCGTCGGCTGGTACGCGGCGAGCTAGGCATTGACTATCACACAAGGCTTGATCGGACGGGGCCCGTGCGAGATGCGCGGGCTCCGTCCATTTGACGGAAAAATGCGTTAGCGCACGTAAAAGGCAACATATATTGACTGTTTTCATACTAAAATGTTGCTAGTTAGGTGTCTTTTTGCGGGAGACCACAATGAGGAAGCGCCTTGTTGGCATAGCACTGGTGCTGGTGGCACTGGCCGTCGTGGTAGTCGCTGCCGCCGTGATGCCCCGGGCGCCTCGTGAGGACGTCAATCGGACCGCCACCGTGGTGGTCGAGCCAGACGCATCCGGGGAGGGCGAGACCCCCTCTGACGGTGATGGCGACGACGCTCGCTACTCGAAGGACGAGGCGACGCACGAGGCGGCCACCAGGCTCATGAGCGTCGACGCCGAGTACCGTGACCAGGAGGTCCTGGTCACGCTTCCCGAGGGCCTGAGCGCCGAGGCTGCCCGCGAGCGCCTGTCGGGCCTCTCCTCGATTGGGTCGGACGCATCCGTCGAAGTGCTGGACGAGAGCATGATGATTGTCTCGGTCGCGCAGGGGAGCACGGTCGAGGACGCGGTCGTCGAAATCGCGTCCTCAGGAGCCGTCGAGGCCGTGCAGCCGAACTACGTCTACCATGCGGCCGCGGGGTCGGGGTCGCTCGGCGTGGATCTTGGACTTGCGGACGCCCTGGGCACCCGTGCCGAGCAGACCGACGGCTCCGGCGGACTTCAGGAAGGCGGCTTGCCTGCGCTCCTGGGTGCCACGGCCGAGACACCCGTTGCTATCGACGACCCGTATGCCCAGGTCACCCACCGCACCTCCTCGACCTTCAACCAGTGGATGTTGGCAAGCATGAACGTCTTCTCCGCCTGGTCCTACCTGGTCCAGGCGGACGGACAGGTTCGCAACGACGTGGGGGTCGCCGTGTTGGACGATGGCTTCCGGTCCGACAACCCGGACCTGGCGGCCAACGTTAAGGACACGTATGACATAACGGCGGCCTCCACGACGGTCGCCGAGGCCACCGGTGGCCATGGCACGCACGTGGCCGGCATCGTCTCGGCCGAGACCAACAACGGCATGGGAGTGTCCGGCGTGTCCTACAACGCCGGTCTCGTCCTGGTGAACGTGTTCTTTACCGAGAACGGCGCCTACGGGACGGATGACGAAGGCATCATCAAGGGGTACAACTACGTGCTCGGAAAGAGGACGCAGCACAACATCAGGGTCATCAACGTGAGCATCGGCGGCAACATGCCCGTGAGCGCGGACGACGCCCTGAACAGGAAGGCGCGTGACGCCTTCAACGACTACAACATCGTCAGCGTCGCCGCCGCCGGCAACAAGATCAGCAACGTCCCGCTTCCGTACGAGGACTATCCGGGCGACGGAGACGCGTTCGTGAGCGTCATCAACCTGGACGCAGCCGTCGGAACCACCAACGTGTTCAGGCAGTCGGGCTCCAACTACAACCTTCCGGGCCAGAAGAACAAGAACGTCTCGGCTCCCGGAACGAGCATCTGGAGCACGACGGGCTCGAGCTATGGCGTCAAGACGGGCACCTCGATGGCATCGCCTGCCGTCGCGGGCGTGTTCTCGCTCCTCTTTGCCAGCGAGCCCACCCTCACCGCGTCGCAGGCGCGCTGCGTCGTGTACTCGACTGCGGCCGACATCAACCTCTCGTCCGACTCTACGACGGGCCTCGGCTGGGATGAGGGCACCGGCTACGGCGAGGTTGACGCCCTGGCGGCGATGCGCAATCTGCACCCTTCAATCCAGGGGCAGAAGGCCCTGGGTGTCGGGGACACCGAGACCCTCTCGCTCGAGTGCGGCAATGCCGATGCGGCGGTCAGCTGGTCGTCCTCGGACGAGTCTGTGGCGACGGTCGACGCAAGCACGGGCGCGGTCACGGCCGTTGGCGTGGGCAGCGCCACGATCACGGGGACCTTCACCGAGACCGACATGGAGGGCGACAGCTACTCCAACAGCGCCGCCGCCCAGCTCGTGGTGTCGCCCAAGTCCATCGACGCGGCGACCATCGCGGTGGACGACCAGACCTTCAGCTACGCGCATCCCACCTGCGAGCCCGAGGTGAAGGTGGCCGTCGGCGGAAAGGTCCTGACCAAAGACGTCGACTACACGCTCTCCTTCAGCGACAACGAGCATGCGGGAACGGCGTCGGTCATCGTGACCGGAGCGGGGGGCTATACGGGACAGAAGTCCAAGTCCTTCTCGATAGCGCCGTACTTCGCCCCGGCGGACGTGACGCTTGAGGTGACGCTCTCGAACACCGAGGGAGCCACGAGCGGAAGCGACCCCACGGCGAACGTGCGCATCGGCGGGTCGGTCGTGCTGGCCGAGGGCACCGACTTTGATGCGAGCTACTCCTACGGCATGGGCAAGACCGGCGTGGCGACCCTGACGTTCAAGGGCGACTACATGGGCAGCACGACGGTCAACTTCAGCACGAAGAAGGACATCTCGCTGGCGCAGGTGACGGTGCCCGACCAGACCTACACCGGCGAGGCGCTCGAGCCGGCCGCCACCGTCACGCGCGGGGACGCGACGCTCGTGGAGGGGACTGACTACACGGTCACGTACGACCACAACGTCGACAGCGGGACCGGCAGCGCCACCGTGACGGGCAAGGGAGAATACCAGGGACACGTGACCGTAGGCTTTGCCATCGCCAGGAGGAGCATTGCGGGTGCGAGCATACTGGCTACGACCACCCCCACCTACACGGGCTCCGCCTGCATGCCCGCACTCTCGGTCAAGGTCGCCGGAAGGAAGCTGTCCTCCGGCACCGATTACGCGGCGGTCTACAGCGACAACGTGGACGCGGGACAGGGGACGGTCACCCTCACCGGCGTGGGCAACTACACGGGGACGGCGACGGGGAGCTTCGACATCGACCCAGCTGACATATCGGGGGCGAGCGTGGCGGCGAGCAACCAGACGTACTCGGGCGTCGCGCTGGCTCCCCCCGCCACGGTGACGCTGGCGGGAAAGACGCTTGCCGGGGGCTCCGACTACACGGCCTCGTACTCCGAAAACACCAACGCCGGGACAGCCAAGATCACCGTGACGGGCAAGGGCAACTATGCCGGCGAGGCACAGGGCACGTTCCAGATTGCGCGGGCGAGCATTGCCGCTGCACAGGTGAGCGTCGCCGACCAGACGTACACGGGCTCGGCGCTGACGCCCGCCCCGACGGTCGTGCTGGACGGAAGGACGCTGGTCCCCGGGGTGGAGTACGCGGCCTCGTACACCAACAACGTCTCGTCCGGCACGGCGGGCGTGACCGTCTACGGACAGGGCAACTTTACGGGCCAGGCGGCGGGCTCCTTCTTGGTTGGGAAGCTAGACCTTTCGTCTGCGCAGGTGAGCGTTGCGGAGCAGACGTATACGGGATCGGCGCTGGAACCCGAGCCGACGGTGGCGACGGGAGGCAAGGCCCTCGCGAGGGGTCGCGACTACGACGTGGTGTACTCCAGCAACACGAACGTCGGGACCGCCGGCATCACCATCGTCGGAAAGGGAAGCTGCACGGGGTCGAAGGCAACGACCTTCCAGATAGTCGGGGCCGACATCTCGGGGGCGCAGGTGAGCGCCGCCGCGCAGACGTACACCGGCGAGGCGCTCGAGCCGGAGCCCACGGTGGTCCTGGGTGGGAAGACGCTCGTGCGCGACGTCGACTACACGGCCAGCTATTCGGGGAACGTCAACGCCGGAGCGGGCACTATCTTGGTGGAGGGCACGGGCAACTACGCAGGGACTGGAGGCGGCACCTTTGCAATCGCGCCCTACGACGCCTCCGCCGACGAGACGCTGGCGATCTCGCTTGCGAAGACGGACGGCGCCAGGGAGGGGAGGCCTCCCGAGGTGACCGTCAGCCTGGGGGAGGACCGCGTCCTGACCCCGGGCACCGACTATGGCCTTGGCTATTCCTATTCTGGCGACATGGGCACGGTGACCGTCGCCTTCAGGGGCAACTACCGCGGGACGAAGGCGGTCGACTTCAACACGAGGAAGATCGACGTCTCTGCCGGCTCGATCGAGGTTGCCAACCAGAGCTACACGGGAAGCGCCCTGGAGCCTGAACCGACGGTGGTGGTGGAGGGGGTCACCCTTCGCAAGGGCGTCGACTACACCGTCTCGTACAGCGGGAACACGAACCCCGGGACGGGCGTCTGCACGGTCACGGGCACGGGCAACTACCAGGGCACCCTGACCAAGGGCTTCACGATTGCGCGAGGAGACATCTCGCTTGCGCAGGTGAGCGTCGCGGACGCGACCTACACGGGCTCGGAGCTCGTTCCCGCAGTGACGGTGACGATGAACGGCGTCGCCCTGCGGGAGGGGACGGACTACGCGCTTTCGTACTCGAACAACGTCAGAGCGGGGAGGGGTCTGGTCAGGGTCGACGGAAAGGGCGGCTACGCGAGCTTCGTGATGGGGGCGTTCACCATCGCGCCCAAGAGCATTGCCGGCGCCAAGGTCAGCGTGCCCGACCAAGCCTACACCGGCTCGAAGCTGTATCCCGAGCCGACCGTGACCCTGGACGGCGTGACGCTGCAAAGGAACGTCGACTACACCGTCGAGTATTCCGACAACGTCAACGTCGGTACGGGCACCATCACCATTTCCGGGTTCGCCAACTACAAGGGCTCGGCAGCCGGGCACTTCTCCATCGTCCAGCGAAACGTCGCCTCAGCCGAGGTGAGCGTGGCGAACCAGACCTACACGGGCTCGGCTCTCACGCCCGCCCCCACCGTAAGGCTCGACGGCACGACCCTGAGGCAGGGGAGGGACTACAACGTCTCGTACGCCAACAACGTGGGGCCTGGCACGGCCACGCTCACCATAACCGGCACCGGCGGCATGACGGGCTCGAAGAGCGTGAACTTCTCCATCGCGCGCGCCAACATCTCGTCGGCCAACGTCGCCGTCGTCGCGCAGAGCTACACGGGCTCCGCACTCACGCCTGCGCCGGTCGTGGTGCTCAACGGTGTGACGCTCACGCAGAACCGCGACTACAGCGTCTCGTACGCCAACAACGTGAACCCCGGGACGGCGACCGCGACGATAACCGGCATGGGCGGCTATGAGGGATCGGTCAGAGCGAACTTCGCGATCAGCGATTCGGGCATCATCATGCACCGCCTGTACAACCCCTATTCCAGCGAGCACTTCTATACCGCCAGCGCCGTGGAGTCCGCCCACCTGTCCTCGATCGGTTGGAGGTACGAGGGCATGGGCTGGAAGGCACCGTCTACGGGAGACCCGGTGTATCGCCTGTACAACCCCTACACGGGCGACCATCACTATACGCTCTCGGCGGGCGAGAGGGACGCACTGCGCAGGGTTGGCTGGAACTACGAGGGCGTGGGCTGGTACTCGGGTGGTTCGACGCCGCTGTACCGCCAGTACAACCCCTACGTGTCTGTCGGGTCGCACAACTACACCGCGAGCGCATACGAAAATAATGCGCTCATCCGAGCGGGATGGCGTTCCGAGGGCATCGGCTGGTATGGTCTTTAGAAAAACGTCGCCCTGGCGATTTGAACAGAGAGGAAGCGCCGCGTGAAGAAGAGACTAATCGCAGCAGTTGCGCTCGCACTTTCGCTTGCGGGAACTATGGGTTTGGCCACCGTCGCCCAGGCGGAGGAGGCCGGTGTCGACATGTATCGCCTGTACAACAAGTACACGAGCGAGCATCTCTACACCGCCAGCTCCGAGGAGATGGGGCACTTGTGCTCCGTCGGTTGGACGTACGAGGGAATCGGTTGGGTCGCCCCCACCTCGGGCGAGCCCGTCTATCGCCTGTACAACCCCTACACCTCGGACCACCACTACACCAGGAGCCTCGTCGAGTACGAGGCGCTCCAGAGGGCGGGCTGGTCCGGCGAGGGCGTCAAGTGGCACTCGGGCGGATCGATTGCCGTCTACCGCCAGTACAACCCGTACGCCCGCACCGGCTCGCACAACTACACCTGCAGCTCCTACGAGGGCAGCTCGCTGGTCGCGGCCGGATGGCAGGACGAGGGCGTGGGCTGGTTCGCCGTCGGCGAGGGGCGTCCCGTCACCGACAACATCATGGGTACGACCACGGTCTCGGTCGAGCGCATGGCCGAGCACTACAACAAGACCGTCCGGGCAATGGGCAAGTCATATCCCTCTGCCGTGTACGCGCAGTACGGCGCACCCGACATCACGACCTTCTGCCAGATCCTGGTCCAGGAGGCCAACGCCGAGGGCGTGCGCGCCGAGGTACTCTACGCACAGGTCGTGCACGAGACCGGCTACCTGCAGTTCGGCGGGCAGGTCCAGAGCTACCAGTGCAACTTCGGCGGCCTGGGCGCCACCGACGACGGGGCCCACGGCGCCACCTTCCCCGACGTGAGGACGGGGCTCCGTGCGCAGACCCAGCACCTCAAGGCCTACGCCTCGACCGACCCCCTCAACAACGCCTGCGTCGACGGTCGCTTCAAGTACGTGAAGCGTGGCAGTGCCCCCCGCGTTTCGAATCTGGGCAACGGCAAGTGGGCGACCGACCCCAACTACGCCTCGAAGCTCCTCCGCATCATGAACGCGCTGTAGGCCTCTGCCACTTGGCCACATAACGCCTTCTTTGGGCGGCCCTGCGGGGCCGCCCTTTTTGCAAGCCAAAGTTACGAGAACGGCACCAACCACCACGAACGGCATGGGTTGGGGCTTGGACGGTAGATGCCGTGAGCATCATTTGACAAGGTCACAGTCAGTTTTTCCCTGCGGCGGCAGCTGTTGATATGTTCGCATCAGCAGCTTGGAAACAAAGGAGGCGAACGGGACGCTGCGAAGGATTCGGTTGGAATGGTTTGTTGGTAACTGATCGCTTGGTTTGAACAATCAGAGAGGAAGCGCCACGTTGAAGAAGACAAATGCTATTGCGGCCGCGCTTGCACTTTCCCTTGTGGGAGCGATGGGTATGGCCACGCCTGCCCTGGCGGAAACCAATGGCGTGGAGATGTATCGCCTGTACAACAAGTACACGAGCGAGCACTTCTACACCTCGAGCCCGGTAGAGAAGAGCCACCTGTGCGGCGTCGGATGGACGTACGAGGGAGTGGGCTGGATCGCTCCCAGCTCAGGCGACCCCGTCTATCGCCTGTACAACCCCTACACCTCGGACCACCACTACACCCAGAGCAAGGCCGAGTACGACGAGCTCCAGAAGGACGGATGGTCCGGCGAGGGCATCAAGTGGTACTCGGGCGGAGACGTCCCCGTCTACCGCCAGTACAACCCGTACGCCCGCACCGGCTCGCACAACTACACCTGCAGCTCGTTCGAGAGGGATTCCCTCGTCAAGGCGGGTTGGAGCAGCGAGGGCGTCGGCTGGGATGCCGTGGCCGTCGGCCACCCCGTCACCGATAGCATCATGGGCTCGACCACGGTCTCGGTCGACCGCATGGTCGCCCACTACAACAAGACCGTAGCGGCCAAGGGCGCGGCCTACCCGGCGGACGTCTACGCGCAGTACGGCGCACCTGACATCACGACCTTCTGCACGATTCTCACCCAGCAGGCCAACTCCGAGGGCATCCGCGCCGAGGTCCTGTACGCCCAGGTCATGCTCGAGACCGGCTACCTGCAGTTCGGCGGCCAGGTCGAGCCTCACCAGTGCAACTTCGGCGGTCTGGGCGCCACCGACGACGGGGCCCACGGCGCCACCTTCCCCGACGTCGCCACGGGCCTTCTTGCCCAGGCCCAGCACCTCAAGGTCTACGCCTCGGCAGACCCGCTCAACAACCCCTGCGTCGACCCGCGCTTCAACAACGCGGTGGAGGCCTTCGGCCGCGGCTCGGCCCCGTGTGTGTCCGACCTGGGCGACGGCAAGTGGGCGACCGACCCCAAGTACGCATCGAAGCTGCTCAACATCATGAACGCGCTGTAGCCTCGCTGCTTCAAATCGAATAGCGCCACGTTTCGGGCGGCCCCGCGGGGCCGCCCATCTTGTGCGGAGTGAATATGCTTCCCTGCGGTGCGGTATCCTAATGGGTGATGTGCACCGAGGGGGTCGGTCTTCCTCGGTTGGGGACTTGGAGGTATCGAAGATGGGCTTCTTCAAGCGGCTGAGCCTGTTCGTTTTCGGCCTGGCCGGACTGCTGGCGCTTGCCGCCCTCGTGCTGCCGTGGTACGGACCCTGGCAAGACGAGGCAACGGCGCTCCTGAGCGTCGACGAGTACTACGTCGCGGCGCAGGTGCTCGTCGCGATCACGGCATTCGGGCTTCTTGTCTGCCTGCTGCGCTCCATCTTCACGCGCAACCGCAAGACGGTCATCGTCTCCAAGGCCGACGGCGACCAGGTCACGGTCACCCGCGACGCCATCGCCTCCCAGGCCACGCACGTGATCGAGGAGGGCGGCACCTTCGTCGCCCGTCGCGTGAGCGTCCGCTTCCGCAAGCACGGCCACGTGTGCGTTGCCGCCCGCGTCCAGCCCAGCGCCACCGTCGACGTCGTCGAGGCAGGGTCGGAGCTTCACGAGCGCCTGGTCG
Organism: Olsenella sp. KH1P3; assembly: GCF_900167315.1. Taxonomy (NCBI): domain Bacteria; kingdom Bacillati; phylum Actinomycetota; class Coriobacteriia; order Coriobacteriales; family Atopobiaceae; genus Olsenella; species Olsenella sp. KH1P3. Next base: position 322,795 of record NZ_FUWQ01000001.1, read on the forward strand.
AGGGCCTGACCACCATCGTCGGCGAGAACGTCGATGCCGTCGACCTCGAGTTCGGTGACGCCGTCGAGTACGTGCCGACCTCCGAGATCGAGGCCGAGGCAGATGCCGACGCCAGCGGCGTGGACGCGCCCGCCGCGGACGTTCCCGCAGTCGCGCAGGATGGGGACGGGCCGGCCGTGGCCGCCTCTCCCTCCGACACCTCTGAGATCACCGTGCCCATGGCACGCTACAACAGCTCAAACGCAGACGACACACCCATGGGGGAGGAGTAGCCATGGCAGAGAAGAAGCCAAAGCTCTCTATCGAGAGCGGCGACGAGGGCCACAAGGAGTCCAAGTCCACCGCGGCAGGCGGCAAGGCCGCTGACGCCACCGTGGCGGTCGAGGCCGAGTACGTCGACCAGGACGAGGATGGCGATCCCGGCGCGGGCCCGTCACGCAAGGGCAACCCGTTCAAGGGCGTGCACACGGCAGTGGGCGACTGGCTGAGCCAGAACTTCCCCGGCCACGAGCACGCGGTCTTCGGCGCCTTCCTCGGCCTGCTCGTTGCCGTGCTCATCTTCGTGATCGGCTTCTGGCAGGCGCTGTTCGTGACCATCTGCATCGTCGTGGGCTTCGCCATAGGCCAGTACGTCGACGGCGACCCTACCGTCGCCAATGCCGTCCGCAAGTTCTTCGGTGACAACAACTAGCCGCGCGTGACCGACGGCGCCCAAGCCGATCGGCCGAGCGGAAACACCATCACCTCCGAGAGGGGATTGCATGAGTAACAAAGCAAAGTCCGCCAAGTCCGAGGCCGTCGAGCTCAAGGGAACACCAGCAGCCGAGGCCCCCGCCGAGCCCGAGGTCGAGGTCGAGACCCTGACCCAGGCCTCCGCCGAGCCCGTCGACGAGGGCGTCGTCCCCGCGGCCGAGCCGGACGATGAGGACGTCGATGCCGACGAGGACAGCGAGGACTCGCTCACCTTCTCCAATGGCGTCATCGAGAAGATCGTGGCCATCGCGATGCGCGAGGTTCCCGGCGTCATCGGCATGAAGGGCGGCTGGCTCAACCGCGTGCAGGACGCCATTGGCGCCTCCGACCCGCGCAAGGGCGTCACCGTCGAGGTGACCCCCGACGCCGCCGTTCGTGTGAACATCTCGGTGCTGATCGAGTACGGCGCCTATGCGCCGCAGGTCTTCGAGGACGTGAAGAAGGCCGTCGTGCGCGAGGTCACCGGCATGACGGGGCTCTCCGTCGCCGGCGTCAACCTGCGAATCGAGGACGTCCTCACTGCCGACGAGGTCGCCGCCCGTCGCGGCGAGGCCCGCGACGAGCCCGCCGGCGAGCTCCCCGAGACCGCCGTCGAGCCCGAGGTCGAGGAGTAGCCGTGAGTCTAAGCACCGCCATAGCCGTCGGCGCCGGGCGCCTGACGCACTGGGGGCTGCACGGCGTGCTTCGCCGCAACGCCTCGCAGCTGCCGGGCCGCGTCGCCCTGGCGCTTGATCGCAACCTGATCGCCGACCTCTCCCACAAGCTGGGCAGGGGCGCGATCGTCGTCTGCGGCACCAACGGCAAGACGACCACCAACAACGTCCTTGCTGCGGCCATCGAGTCCTGCCACCAGCGCGTGCTGTGCAACCGCGCTGGGGCCAACATGGCCGCCGGCGTCGCTTCGGCGCTCCTTCCCGGATCTTCCGCCGACTGGGCCGTCATCGAGGCCGACGAGCTTTCCACCGTGCACATCCTTCCGGGTCTCAGGCCCAGGTACATGGTCCTTCTCAACCTCTTTCGCGACCAGCTTGACCGTGCGGGCGAGATCGACCACGTGCAGGACACCATCGCTGCGGCGCTCGCATCGTCTCCCAACACCGTGCTGGTCGCCAACGGCGACGACCCGCTGTGCATGGGCGTCGCGCTGCGTGCGCGCAAGAGCGGCACGCGCGTCCTGACCTTCGGCATCGGAGAAGACCTTGACCTTCCGGCCGACCGCGTCCCCGAGGCGCGCTTCTGCCAGGCCTGCGGCGCCGAGCTCGAGTACGAGTACCGCGCCTACGCCCAGATGGGCAAGTTCTCGTGCCCCAAGTGCGACTTCTGCCGACCGCAGCTGGACTTCTGCGCCACGGGCGTGCGCGTCACCCGCGAGGGCGTCGAGTTCGATGTCGTGCACGACGGCAAACGCTCGCACATCAGTGCGGGCTTCGGTGGCGTGTACATGGTTTACAACCTGCTCGCGGCCTTCGCCGCGGCAAGTCTCGCGGGCGTCGGTGCAGGCTCCTTCCAAGGCGCCATCGACGACTACAACCCGCGCAACGGCCGACTGCAGCACTTCGTGGTCGATGGCCGCGAGGTCATCCTGAACCTGGCGAAGAACCCCACGGGCTTCAACCAGAACCTCTCGCTCCTTCTGGCAGACGAGCGCCCCAAGGCGCTCTACTTCGCCATCAACGACAACTTCAACGACGGCAAGGACATCTCCTGGATCTGGGACGTCGACTTCGAGCGCCTCGCCGGGCAGGCGGAGCTCACTGCCATCTGCGGCGGCACGCGCGCGGGCGACGTCCAGGTGCGCATGAAGTACGCCGGCATCGAGGCCGACGTCGCGCCCCTGGTCGAGGGTGCCCTTGCCCAGGCGGCGAGCCTGCCCAAGGACCGTCCGCTCTACGTGTTGACCAACTACTCGGCGCTCTGGCCCGCCAAGGCGACGCTCGAGAGGGTGGGGGTGAGCAATGACTAGGCACGGCAAGCGCTCGCTGCGCATCGCCCACCTGTACCCGGAGCTCCTGAACCTCTACGGCGACTCCGGCAACATCCTCGTGCTCAGGAAGCGCCTGGAGTGGCGCGGCATCATACCCGAGGTCGTCGAGGTCCACGTGGATGACAGGCCCTCGTTCGCCGACGTCGACCTGGTCTTCATCGGCGGTGGCTCCGACCGCGAGCAGAAGATCGTCTGCGACAAGCTCCTGGCAGAGCGCGCGGAGCTCAAGGCGTTCGTGGAGGACGGCGGTGCCCTCGCGGCCGTCTGCGGTGGCTACCAGCTTCTGGGCGAGAGCTACCTCATGGGCGACGAGAAGGTCCCCGGCCTCTCGCTCGTGGACCTCTACACCGATCGCGGCGATCCGCGCCTGATAAGCAATATCGTGGTGGAGAGCCGCATCTGCGAGCAGCCCATCGTGGGCTACGAGAACCACGGCGGCCGCACGCACCTGGGACCCGACGTCGAGCCCTTGGGCAAGGTGGTCTACGGCCACGGCAACGACGGCGTCTCGGGCTTCGAGGGCTGCCTGTACCACAACGTCGTGGGAACCTACGTGCACGGACCGCTCTTCCCCAAGAACCCGGGCGTCGTGGATTATCTCATCGCGCGGGCGATGGAGCGGAAGTATGGTATAGATGAGCTCGAGCCGCTCGACGACGCGGTGGAGCTCTCGGCAAACAAGGCAATGTACGACCGCCTGATGGCGGGCGAGGTAGAGGAGCAGTAGCTATGCATAAGGTAATCGTGTTCGGTAGCCTGAACATGGACATGTCCGTCCAGTGCCGCACCGTCCCTCGTCGCGGCGAGACCGAGATCGGCGACAAGTTCCTCACGACGCCCGGCGGCAAGGGCGGCAACCAGGCCGTCGCCGCGGCGCGCATGGGCGCCGACACTTTCATGGTCGGCAAGGTCGGCGACGACCCCGAGGGCCGCGCGCTCGTGGCCTCCCTCGCGCGCCACGGCGTGGCCTGCACCAACGTCAGCGTCTCCGAGACCGAGCAGACGGGCCGCGCGGTTGTCATCCGCGCCGAGGGCGACAACCGCATCGTCGTCGATCCCGCAGCTAACGCCTCGATTACCTACCAGGAGGTTCGCGCCGCCATCCACGGCCTCTCCGGCACCGGCAACATCTTCCTGACCCAGCTCGAGGGCGACTTCGAGACCACCATGCAGTCGATCCTGTGCGCCAAGCGCAACGGCTTCTACACGGTCCTCAACGCAAGCCCCGCCCGCAGCATCCCCGCCGAGGTCTACAAGGCCCTCGACCTCCTCTGCGTCAACGAGAGCGAGTGCGAGCTCCTGACGGGCATCGACCCCACCAACGACGAGGCCCGCGAGAACGCCCTGTGGTACTTCGACGCCCAGGGCGTCAAGAACGCCGTCATCACGCTCGGCCGCCGCGGCTCGGTAGCCCTCATCGACGACAAGTACGTAAAGATCCCGACCTACCGCGTGGACACCGTCGACACCACGGGCGCGGGCGACGCCTACCTGGGCGAGCTCGTCGCGCACCTGGCCTTTGGCGGCGACCTGCGCGAGAGCATGGTCTACGCCTCCGCCTGCGCCGCGCTCTGCGTCGGCAAGGTCGGCTCCCAGGCGGCAATGCCCACGTGGGACGAGGTCGACTCCTTCGTCGCCGAGCACGGCGGCCTGAAGTAGGCTCGATGTCCGAGCGCAAGACAATACAGAGCTACGAGTGGGCGAGGGTACTGGGTGCCCTCGCCGTCGTATGTCTCCATGCGGTCGTGGCCACCAGGCTCGTGCCCGAGCTTCATCAGGGGAATGCCGCGCTCTTCTTGGCGGAGGACGTCCTCTGCGTGCCCCTGACGCGCTGGGCCGTCCCGGTGTTCTTCATGGTGTCGGGTGCGCTCCTGCTCGACCCGGGCCGGCAGATGACGCTCGAGAAGGTCGGGCGCTACGTCTGGAGAATGGCCTTCATCCTTTTGACCATAGGCTTTGCCTTCTGCGTCATGGAACTGGTCGCGAGCTTCGGCTTCTACGGGCTGCTGACCTTCCAGGCGGCCTTCCTGAACCTGCTCCAGGGGCTCTCGTGGGGGCACCTCTGGTACGTCTACGCGCTCATCGGGCTCTACCTGATAACGCCGATCCTCTCTGCCTACGTCAGGGTCGCCACGCAGCGAGACCTTGCGATAGTCGCGCTCGTGGGCTATGCGCTGCTGTGCGTGGCGCCCACGATCGACCTCGTGGCGGGAACGAAGCTCTATGCGTTCCTGGGCACGGGCTCGCCCGTGGTCTACTACCTGGCGGGCTACTACGCCAGCACCTATCTTGAGCTCGACGCCAAGGTGATCGGCGCGGGCGCCCTCGCGCTCGCCGCGAACCTCGTGGCCTTCGCCTTCGACCCCGAGCTGGCAAGCCAGCTGGCGCTTCCGGAGTACGCGTTCGCGCTGCCCTTTTCGGTGCTGGCGTTCGTCGCGATCAGGTCCCTTCTTGAGCGGCCGATGCGCGAGCGCGGGCTCGCTCGCACCCTCGCTCGTGACAGCTTCGGCATCTACCTGCTGCACCCGCTCTTCGGTCACGTCATCCTGCGCGTGCCGGCGCTCGTGACGCTGCCGCTTCCCGTCCTGCAGCTTACCATCGTCGTCGTGGGGGTCGCGGGCTCCGTCGTCCTGACGCGCCTCCTCAGGCTCCTGCCACCGTTCGCGAGCAAGCTGTAGCGCGCGCCTGCGCGAGGCGCTAGGGCTGGTTGCCCGCGCCCTTCTCGGCCGCCTTCTGCGCCTCGATCTGCGCGTGCGCCTCCTCCTTCTGGCGCTCGAGCTCCCCGAGCTTGTCAAGGTCCCTCTGCGCCTCGGCGCGTTCCTCGTCCGTCGAGTCGGGGTCGTCCAGTATCTGCCGGAGCGACACCTCTGCGGGCACGGGCGGGTCTGTCAGGTAGAGCGTCTGCGGTATGGCATAGGCGGCCAGGATGGCGACGAAGGCCACGCTCATGACGTTGTGCGGTATGCGGGCGATGTACCACTCCATGATCGGGTAGACGATCCAGGCGATGAGGCTCGCGACGAGGCCGAAGCCCACGGCGTTCTGGAGGCAGATCATGCCCTGGAAGTTGAAGGGCATGTCGGAGTAGTTCCAGAGCTGCAGGTCTGCGTTGACGAACTGTCCCATCACGTACTCGATGGCGGTGCAGAAGGCCATGTTCGCCAGGAAGCTCAGCAGGTACACGGGCACGTTGTTGCGGATGTGCTGACGCAGCCACTGCCACAGCGGGTGGAGCACCAGCGCGATGCCCACTGCGGCCAGGCCCTCCATGGGGAAGGGGTAGAACCAGTCACGCCACAGCATGGTGTTGGACGGGTCGAAGTCGCCGTGCACCAGGCCCAGGCGGATGAGCGTGCAGAACGCGCACTCCATCCAGTGGCCCATGAGCGAGAACACGCAGTAGTAGATTGCCAGGTTTCGCACGAAGGGCCAGCCGCGCCGGCTGATCTTGTAGTGCCATGGGTCGCTGGAGTCCTCGCTCAGCTCGCGGTCGAGCTCGAGGGTGAAGTCCTCGGTGTAGAATCCACGCAGCTTCCTCGAGAAGAGCGCGTAGGCAAGGAGAAGTGCGTCGGGAACCATGCTGACGGCCTGCGTGATGGGCTCGAGCTCTCCCGTGACGAAGAGGCCGAGCGTCCCGACGCCCATGTTGAACAGCGTGAAGAAGACGATCCATGCGCGTCCCACGCGCAGGCGCCTGACCGTCATCCACAGGAAGAGCGCCGTAAAGACGAGGTCGGCAAAGCGCAGAAGGAGCGTGGGACTGTAGGAGACTATGTCGCGCGAGGTGGCAACGAGGGTCATGAGCAGGAAAAACGACCCCAGGGTGAGGTAGGCGCAGAACGCCTTCAATATGCCGGGGGTATAGGGACGGCCGGTCTTGGGCGATATCCTGAGGCCGCGCCCGTCGACCCTATAGGTCGACGGAATGATGCCCAGGTACATCTTGAACTTGGTCGACGTGGCGAAGTAGAGCAGGAGCAGCAGGTCGGGAATGTTGGTGCCCACGATCTCCAGGAGGTTGGGGGAGGCGGTCCCCGCGTAGGACGCCACCGAGAACGTGATGCTCATGGCAAGCAGCGTCACGCCCATGGTCCTCGCGTTGGGCTGGCGCCTGATCACGCCGACGAGGAGGCCGAGGTCGAGCGCGCATCCCACGATGGCGTCGGGGAGGGTCGCGGCGGCCTCCCCCTGGAGGACGCAGAGTGCGATCGACGTCGTACAGGCAATGAGGTTAAGGGCGATCAGCGCGACGATCAACTTGAGCAGGCCTGGCATGGGCATCTTGGGCTCTACTGCTGCGGGGTGCTTCGCGTGGGGGTTGAGGCGAGCGGTCTCTTTGGGTCGCGTGCCCTGCGCCATGTGTCGAGCCGACATGATGCCCTCCCTCTTGCGGTGGGGGTTGCGTGTCTGGACGGCCTTCGCCAGATGATTGACGAAAACGCTGCTATGTAACTTTCTTACAAATGTACCATGCCAAAAGCGCTGTTGGGCGCCGCGTCTAATGCCAGACGGCCGGTGGGTGCGCCATGGCAAGCGATGCGGGGATGCGCCATGAAGAGGAGCCGCGCAGAGGCGGCCCCGAGTGGCGTGCCTGTCGATGGGTGCGCGGCCCCGTGGCCGTCGCGCGCCCTAGAACCCCGCGTAGACGAACTGCGCGGGCTCGTTGAAGCCGGAGAGTGACGTGAACCACACCAGCAGCGCTCCCATGAGGACCACGAGCAGCGCCGCCCCGAGGCACCTCAGGCGCCAGTGGCTGTTCCCATAGGCCAGGACGCGCTCCTTGGCGTCCGCAAGGGGAGTGAACTCCTTCGAGGATGACATGTCCTTCTCGCTTTCTTCCTACTGCCGGTCCGAGCCGTCGGCTGCGGTCTGCTACTCTTGCTGTTTGGCCTGGTCGCCCATGGTGACGAGACCCTGGCCCGTCACCTGCCCGTGGCCCTTGCCGCCCAGGAACTCGTCGTCTTGTCCCAGGAAGTGGTGGTAGAGGGCCTTTTCGATGCGAACCCAGCCCCTCCAGCCGGGGTGGACCGTGTCGCAGAAAAAGTAGCGCTCGTACTCGCAGCTCTGGAAGTCGGCATAGGGCAGGCCGTTCTGGTCGCAGATGTCGATCATACGGTCGTACCAACCCTGGCGCTCGTCCACGTCGATGTAGGCGCGGTCGTCGTACCAGGCGCCGTGCATTGGAATCAGCACGACGATGGGACTCAGGCCCGCCTCGCGGCAGACGTCCAGCAGCGCCTGGAAGTCCGCGAACTCGAGCTCGGCGTCGTCGAAGCTCTGCTTGTACTCGCCGACCTGCTTAGAGTGCGCTTTCCAGTAGTCGTTGTAGATGCCCATGTCGTTGCTGGCACTCATCTGCCAGCCCGTCTCGTCGGCCTGTGCCAGGAGCGCGTCCCAGTCGGGCTCTCCGGACCAGGTGCCGCTCCTGCGCTCCTCGGACAACAGGGGCGCCTGGCTGACGAGGTCGTTGATGCCCAGACGCAGCTTGGCGTCCTTCTGCGCGTGGATGACGAGGTCGTTCAGCTCGTCGATGGGGGTTGCCTGCTCGCAGTCGGCCAGGGTGGCCTTGTCGATGCCCAGGGCAAGCAGGCGGTCATGCACGTAGGAGCGCGTCTGCTCGGAGACCTGCGTGTTGTCGCAGAACGCGCGGTAGAGCTCGTAGGAGAACTTCGACTTGAACTTCTTCTGGGCGCCGTTGCCCCTGAAGAACCACTGCGGAGAGACGAACAGCGCCACGTCGCGATTGGGGATGTCGGCCTGGGCGTAGGCGCCGGCGGCGATGGCGTTCCACAGCGACTGGTCGTAGGCCTCGCCCACGTAGGTCAGGTCGACGCCGGTGTTGTGCTCGCCGAACACGGCCTGCGGGCACTGGGGGATGAGCGGCGCGGAGTAGTGGAACTCAGACGAGCCGAAGCAGAGCCTGCCCGTGCGCGACATGTTGGTGGCCGTGAACTCCCAGGACTCGGACTTGGTGTTGCCGTAGACGTAGTCGAACAGGCGCCACTGGTTCGCGTCGACCCCGTCGTTGTAGTTCTCGACGGCCTGGGGGAGCACGAGGGCGTTTGTGGCGGCGAGGCCTGCCCCCAGCGTTGCCAGGCCCCCTGCCGTGGCGGCGAGGAAGGTCCTGCGGACCATGGAGGGCTCAGGCGAGAGGGGCGTGCCCTCCGGGGCCGCGGCCGCGTCCTGCCTCTTGTCTGTGTTCGTGGCGGTGGTGCTCATGGAAACTCCGATGCGAATTGGATCGTTGCGTGCGCGCTGCCTAGCCGAGCCTCTGCTCGACCTGGTATGCGATGAGATTCGCGGTGTTCATCTGTTCGCGCGGGACCTCGGTGGGGGCGATGGAGACACCCATCTCATCCTCGATGGCGAGCAGGAGCTCGACGGCCCCCATGGAGTCGAGGTAGCCGAGGTCGAAGAGGTCCTCGTCCAGGTGGTCGCGGACGTCGTCCTCCCCGCTGACCTCCTCGAGCAGGTCGATGATCTTGTCTAGCGTCTCGGCGGATGCGGTTGCTTCCGACATGGTTATGCTCCTTTCACGAGCTTGGACAGCTGCCCGGAGAACAGGGCGAAGCCAAAGAATACAAGTTGCATGGTGACGAACCAAGAGCAGACGCGGTACCACGTCTGGTGACGGTGGCGCTTGTGGAAGGCGCCCTTCTCCCACGCGGTGTTCGCCGCCAGGAGCAGCCCGTGGTAGAGGCCGTAGAGCAGGTAGTCTGGCGTGAGACCGTGCCAGGCGCCCATGAGTGTCATGTTGCAAATCAGGGCGACCTGCGAGGTGGTCAGGCGGCTCTTGAACGTCTTGCGGCGCATGAGGCCGCGCAGCAGGCGCATGAAGACGAAGTCGCGCAGCCATTCGGAGAGCGTGATGTGCCAGCGCTTCCAGAAGTCGCTGATGCTCGTCGCCAGGAAGGGCGCGCGGAAGTTGCGCGGCGTGCGGATGCCCAGGCACAGGCTGGTGCCGATGGCCATCATCGAGTATCCGGCGAAGTCGAAGAACAGGTACAGGCCGTAGGCGTAGCAGTTCTTGACCTGGATGAGCAGCGAGAACCAGAAGTTCGTCGCATCCCACGCCTCGGCCACGTTGTAGCGGTTGCACACCGCGGCGAACACGATTTTGTAGACCATGCCGCCCATGATGAGCAGGATGCCCTTGGCGAGCATCTCGGCGTACTCCGAGCGCTCGATGGGGCGGTCGAGGTCCTCCTGGAAGCGGCGGCTGCGGTCGATCGGCCCCGAGGTGAAGGTGGGGAAGAACACGAGGAAGTACAGGGTGTCCAGCTGGGACGCTTCCCTGATGATCCCGTCGTGGGCCTCGATGAGCATCTGGGCGGCGCGGAAGGTCAGGTACGAGATGCCCAAAAAGCCCAGGAGGTTCTGGCCGAAGACGGCGCCGACCTTGTAGATGACCAGCGGGGCGAGCACGGCGGCCAGACAGAGGCGGAAGCGCGCCTTGCCCTTTGGGTCGCGCAAAAGGACGCGCAGTGCCACGAGTGCTATTGCCACGTGCAGCGCGGCCGCGAGCCCCTGCACGGGCGTCGGGAAGAAGGCCAGGCCCAGCATGAGCAGGGAGGTCACCAGGCCGTAGCGCTTGAGCGAGTGCCCCGTGAGTCCCAGGGCGGCGGCGCCGGCGATGATGCCGGACAGAAGTATGAAGAACGAGGGGTCCGAGAAGAGCGTCATGTTCTAGCCTGCAATCAGGGTCTTGCGGTCGATCTTTGCGTTGTTGGTCAGGGGCATGTCGTCGAGCACCTTGATGGAGCGCGGGACCATGTAGGCTGGGACGCGCTCGGCGAGGCGGCGGCGGAGCTCGCGGGGAGACTCGTCGGCCGCGGGCACCTTGTGGTCGAGCACGACGAACGCCTTGAGCGAGGTGATGCTGCCCCCGCGCTCGACGGGGACGACGGCGCAGGACTTGATGCCGCCCAGACCGGCGATGGAGTTCTCGACGTCGCCCAACTCGATGCGGAAGCCGTTGACCTTCACGAGCGAGCCCATGCGGCCCTCGTAGTGGAGGTTGCCGTCGGGGCCCAGATGACCCAGGTCGCCGGTGCGGAAGCTGCGGCAGGTCGTGCCGTCCGAGAGACGGTCCTCGTCGAAGGCGGCCATGGTCTTCTTGGGGTCGCCCAGGTAGCCCTTGGCGACGGTGTCGCCCACGATGACGATCTCGCCGGTCTCGCCGGCCTCGCACTCGTCCAGAAGGACGCCGTCCTCGGCGCGGCGCATGATGCGCAGCTCGGTGCCGGGGCGCGCGAAGCCTACGGGCAGGGCGTCCTTGGAGGCGAGCATGTCGTCGTCGATCTCGCAGTAGGTGACGGCGACGGTCGACTCGGTGGGGCCATAGGTGTTGGCGACGCGGGCCTTGGGGAAGCGCTCCCTCAGGCTCTGCGCGGTGCGGTGGCGCAGCGTGTCGCCGCAGAAGAGGAAGAGTCCCACGTTGGGCATGAGCTCGCTTCCGAAGGAGTGGTCGACCAGGCAGAGGTCCGCAAAGGGCGGGGTGGAGACCCAGACGTCGGGGTCGGCGTCGCGCAGCTCCTCGAAGAGGAGGGCGTAGTCATGCGAGGCCTCGGGCGAGATCGCGTACAGGCACCCGCCGGTCGCCAGTGCACCCGCCAGCTGGTACACGCTCAAATCGAAGCTGTAGGGGGCCTGGTCCATGAAGGTGCGCCCGCCCTCGCGGATGGTGGGGAAGCCCTCGAGCCATCCCACGAAGTTGTCGACGTCGGTGGCGCTGACCTCGATGCCCTTGGGCCTTCCGGTCGAACCCGACGTGAAGATGAGGTATTGGGTGTCCTCGCCGCCGACCCACTGGTCGCGCTCGCTCCCGGCCTGCGCGGGAGTGGGGGCCTCGATGCCGTCGAGGCAGCTGGCGAGGTCGGCGAATGCGAGCTCGGTCTCGCTGACGGCACGGGCGCAGGCCTGGTCGCAGGCGAGCACCAGGACGGGGCTCTGGCAGCAGGCCTCGAGCTGCGCGGCGATGTCGGCCAGGCGCGCGAGGGGCATGGAGCCGTCGACGGGCACGTAGGCGTGGCCGGAGCGAAGGCAGCCCAGGAAGGCCTCGACCATGAGAGGGCCCTTGCTGCCGAAGACCACGACGGGCATGCGGTTGGGGGCGAGCTGGGCGAGAAGTGCCGCGACCTTGCCCGACGTCTCCCACAGGGACGCGTAGCTGACGGGCTCGGAGCCCAGTCGGCGGTATGCCGGAGCCTGGGGTGTCGTCTGGGCGGTCTGGCAGACCCTGTCGAGCAGAACGTTGACGTTCTTCTCTGCTGCGTTGTTCATCTTTGCTCCTGACTCGTAGGCGGAGGGTCGCTTTGTCGGGGGCAGCGATGTCCCGCCGACGATTGGCCATGCTACGGAACGAACCTAAGCCGAATCTATGTGTGTGCGCACGTCCACAAATATGGTCACTCTCACGGTAGGATGGTGGAGAGGAGGCGCATGCCGGCGGGCTGCCCGACGCGCATGCGACGGTATAGTGATGGGAGGCGCCATGGAGCCGATGAGGCTGCTGCTGGCCGAGGACGAGGCCGAGCTCTCGCGTGCGCTGTGCGCGATCCTGGCTCACGCGGGCTACGAGGTCGATGCTGCCGCCGACGGCGAGGAGGCCCTGTACAAGCTTGACTGCCAGAGCTACGACCTGGCCATACTGGACATCATGATGCCCAAGGTGGACGGGCTCACCGTGCTGAGGACGCTGCGCCAGAAGGGGAGGGACCTTCCCGTCATGATGCTAACGGCCCGTGCCGAGATTGACGACCGCGTTACGGGCCTCGACGCCGGAGCCAACGACTACCTGGTAAAGCCCTTTGCGGCCAAGGAACTCCTGGCTCGCATCCGCGCGATAACCCACACGAGCCCCGGCGCCGTACGCAAGCGCCCGGCCTTTGGCGACCTTCGGCTCGACGAGGGCGACTCGCTGCTCCTGTGCGGGGTTGCGAACGAGTCCCTGACCGCCAACGAGCTCAAGGTGGCGGCCATCCTGTTCGCGCACGGCTCGGGGCTCACGACGCTGGAGCAGCTTCGTCGCGAGGTGTGGGGCGTTCTGAGCGACACCGAGTCGAGCGCCATCTACGTGACCGTCTCGAACCTGCGAAAGAAGGTGCGCTCCCTGGGCTCGACGGTCGACATCGTCACCGCGCGCGGCCTGGGCTATCGCCTGAGCGCCCCCGAGGGGGACGACCATGCGCAGTAGGCTCATCGAGTGGCTCAAGCGCGACTACGGCGGATCGATCGGGCGCATGCGCCGCAAGATGCACCTGACGGCCATCGTCGCGACGGCCCTGGTCCTGACAGTCGTCGTGGCGGCGCTCGACCTGGTGGTCTGGAATAACGTCCTTGTCCAGGTGGACACGGTTGTCGACCTGATCGAGGCGAAGGGCGGCGTCCTGAGCGCCGATGTCGGCATCACCGACGACGACCTTGACGCCAACCAGGGGTTCAATACGCGCCTGAACGACGTCGCGCTCGAGGAGATTCCCTACAACGCCCGGTACTTCACCGTTACGTTCAACGACGGCAGCGAGATCGTCGACGCGAACATGGGCAGCATCGCGTCGGTGGACACCGACGCCGCGGAGGCCATGGCCAACGAGGTGATCGCCAGCGGCCAGATGGAGGGCTTCGACGGCGTCTACCGCTATCGCGTCGTCCCCATGGGCGACGGCACGATGATCATCTTCTACTTTGCCTACGACGACCTCTTCTACTTCGACTCGTTCCGCTACGCTTCGATCATGATGGGCCTTCTGGGTCTGCTGATCTTCGCGCTTCTGGAGATTCCCCTGATCCTCTGGGTCACCCGGCCCCTCGAGGAGGCCCAGGAGCGCCAGCGGCGGTTCGTGACCGACGCCTCCCACGAGCTGCGCACACCCATCAGCGTCATCACCTCGGCCATGGACGTGATCGAGATCGAGAGCGGCGAGAGCGAATGGACCCGCAGCGTCCACCACCAGGCCAAGCGTCTCGAGGACCTTACCGACAAGCTGGTCGCCCTCGCGAAGGTGGAGGAGGGGGAGCGCTCCCTCAGCCTGGGCGACGTCGACGTCTCGGCCGTGGCCATGGGCTTTGCCGAGGACTTCGAGGCGGTCGCGCAGTCGAAGGGCAAGTCCTTCTCGTTTGCCATCCAGCCCAACGTGGTCGCCTACGCGGACACCGCCATGATGGAGCAGGCGCTGTCCATCCTGCTCGACAACGCGTTCAAGCACTCTCCCGACTCCGCACGCGTCGAGCTGTCCGTCAGCTCCGCCTCGGGCCTGGCGAGCATCGCCGTCACCAACGACGTCGCGGGCATGGCCGAGGGTCCCCATCCCGAGCTGTTCGACCGCTTCTACAAGTCGGACGGCGCGCGCTCATACGCGGGCGGGCACGGCATCGGCCTTTCGGTCGTGCGCGGGATCGCCCGAGCCCACGGCGGCCGCGTCTCGGCGACGTGCGTGGGTGGCAGACTCACCGTGGAGCTGGTCGTCTAGGCATCCGACGCCGTCCGCCTTGCGCGAGCGGACGCTGACAAATGTCGCGGGAGGCGACACGGACGCGTGCCCTACGCTCTGCCTTGGTTTCGCTACGGCCGAGAGGAGAGCACATGAGGGTCGCTTCGTGCTTTGACAAGAGCTTCGCGCGCTATGGCAGGGTCTGGAACGACGTGCCGGCCGACCTGGTGAGGGGCATCGTGGACGTGATGGAGGCCCATCCCGTGCCCGAGGGGATGGGCTACGTTCCCGACGCGCCCGAGCTTTGGGCCCTTCCGGGCGCGCATCAGCTGGCAAGCGCCCTGTTTGGCGAGAATCCCGTTCAGCTTGGCTTCATATCCGGCCACAACCTGCGGATGAACAGCCTGGAGTACCATCGCGCGAGCGAGTTCAACCTGCCGTCGCGCGACGTGATCATGTTCCTGGGCACGCGCGACCAGCTGGGTCCCGACTTTACGATGCGCACCGAGGACGCCGTGGCGTACCTGGTCCCCGCCAACACGATGGTCGAGCTCTTTGCGGGCACGCTCCACTACGCGCCCATGGGCGACAACCCCGAAGGCGCGCTCACCATGCTCGCGGCGCTGCCCAAGGGCACGGGGCTCAGCGACCCCGCCGACCAGCCGGGCTACGGCGACGGCAGGATCCTCTTCAAGAACGACAAGTGGGTCGTCACCTGCGAGGGCACCGACGACGCCACGGCCGGCGCCTACGTGGGCCTTATCGGTAAGAACCTCGGTCCCGAAGACCTCGAGCGCTAGGGAAGAGGCTCCCGTGCCGCCAGGGGAGAAGCGCCCAGTCCTGCCTGCCCGCGATCGGTTCTGCCTACGCCTGTCTGGCGTCCAGCCAGGCCTGTGCCTGTCGTGCGCAGGCAAGGGTGCCCCCGAAGCGCGCGACGCGGGCGTACTTCTCGCCTGCGATGGCCTCGAGCTCGCGGGCGCGCGCCTCGTCGCCTGTGGCCCTGGCCTCCCGGGCGTCCCTCTCGTACTGGATCGCGAGCTGGAACGTCGCGTGGACGCGCATGCGTTGCTGTGACGCTCCCATGCTCTCGCGCTCAAGGTGCGTGCGCCAGGCGTTGGCGTCTCCGGTGAGTTGGGCAAGGCGCGCATCCATTGCGCGGACGATGTTCTGGCGGCTCTCGAGCGCCTGGCCCCTCACCCTGCTGCGCGCCACGCATGCCGCGGCGTCGTCACGGACGCGACGCAGCTCCTCGGCTTTGCCGGCGGCCCCGTATACGGCCCCGATTACCGAGAGGGCCGAGAGCCTCTGCGAGAGGCTTGCCCCGGCGTCGCAGATGACCTCGTTGGCCCACTGGAACGCGACGTCGTTGTATCCGAGCTCGTGCGAGCAGACGGCGTAGAGGCACTTTGATCTGCGCCGCGAGGCCGGGAGGTGCGTGCGGTCAAGGCAGATGGCGGCGACCTCGAGCATCTTCTGGGCATCGCAGTCCCCGTCGAGGACCTTCCGGATGCCGTTCTTGAGCATGGCGAGGAACGCCATCGCCATGAAGCAGCCCAGCAGCGTCAGCGCTAGCGGAGCGCACCACACCCAGACGGTTACCACGCCTGAGCATCCATGCGTGGCGACCTCGACCCTGTCCCAGCCGATGAGGGTCACGAACAGGAACGCGGCAAGGCATCCCAGCGTCCAGCGGACTCCCCTCCTCCAGTCGTCGTAGGCCTGCTGGGCCGTCTTTTCGGCGTTGGTGGGCTGATCGGACATGGCGCTCCTGTCTCTTGCGGGCGTGTGTTCGCTCCCTACCATACCCCAAGGCCATGGGCGCCGCCCAAAAAGTATGCTCCCAGCATTGTCGAGTATCTGCGTTTGCGTAGTTTTACGTGTGCAAACGCCCCGCATGCGCTAGTCTCTATGGGGCTTTGCTACGCACGCGTTATCCGTCTGAGGAGCTCTTTCCATGGTCCGTCCCTCCGCCGCAGCGCCCCGCCGTCCCACGGCCAGCGTCGCCCGCGTTGTCATTCCCGTAACGTTCGCAGCGACCGTCGGCCTGACGGGCGCGCTTGCCGCGACTCCCGCACGCGCCGCCGAGGCGGGCTCCGTCGAGTCGCAGCAGGCCCTCGCCGCACCGGCCCAGGTAGCGGCCGCCCCTGACGCATCCGCTTCGACGCCCGCCGCGCAGGCCGCGGCCGATCGGGGCAATGCGGGCGAGTCCGAAGAGAAGGGCTTGCCCACGGCACGGGAGGACTCGGTCCCCACGGCCGGCGATCCCTCCCCGGACGACGGCTTCGAGCCCGCCGCCGCAGCGGATGCGAAGGCCGCGTCCCAAACACCCCAAGCGACCGCGCCGCTTGCTACCGCCTCCGACGGCTCCGCCTCTGCCACGACCTCGGACCCCGTCGCCGAGCCCGAGCGCGCCGTCGCTCCGTACGGCGTCGACATGTACCGACTCTTCAACCCCTATACGGGCGAGCACTTCTATACTGCCAGCACCCTCGAGCGCGACCACCTTCACGGCATCGGCTGGAGCTACGAGGGCGTCGGCTGGGTCGCGCCCGAGGAGGGCGATGCGGTCTATCGCCTGTACAACCCCTTTACCGGCGACCACCACTTCACGCTCTCGTCTGCCGAGCGCGACATGCTCCGCGACGCCGGCTGGAACTACGAGGGAGTCGGCTGGCGCTCCGCCGGTGCCGACGGACTCGCCGTCTACCGCGAGTACAACCCCTACGCAACCGTGGGCTCGCACAACTTCACGCAGAGCCTCTTCGAGCACCAGAGCCTGAAGGCCAGCGGCTGGCAGCTCGAGGGCGTCGCGTGGTATGCGCTCGACACGGCCGACGCCGAGCGCTCTGCCTATCTTGTGGCCGAGGTCAGCACCAAGACCGGTGAGGTGCGCAGCGTCGTCTCGACCGTCAAGGACAATGTCACCTACCTCTTCCTTCCCAGCTTCGCGGGCGACTCGGTCCGCCTGAGCGCCTTCCTGCCGGGCTGCGGGGCGGGCACGGTCCAGCTGAAGGGGAGGGGTGGCTGGCTCGAGGTCGCGCCGGGCGCGGAGGTCGGCCTGGATGCCCTGGGCTCCTTTGGCTCCGACGGCAGGCTCAGCCTGAGCATGCGCGTGGGCGAGAAGGGCTATGCGTTCCCGCTCGTGGTCATGCGCTCCGCCAACATCGACGCGCTCTTCGTAAGCAGTGCCGACCTCGACGGGGAGGGGCGTCCCTACGTCGACGGGTCCCCGTCGCACGCGACCAGCGCCTCCGTCTCGGTCCGGCTGGTCACGGCTAAGGGCAAGGTCGTCTACGACGAGGACGACCCCGCGAGCGACAAGGCCTCGACCATCAAGGGGCGCGGCAACTCAACCTGGGCCTTCAGCGACAAGAAACCCTACCAGGTCAAGCTGAGCAAGAAGGCCGACCTGCTGCAGACCGGCGACAAGTCAAACAAGGCGAAGAAGTGGGTCCTCCTTGCCAACGCCGACGATGCCACGCTGCTGCACAACACCATCTCGTACGACCTTGCCCTCGAGCTGGGAATGGTCGGGGTGCAAAGCAAGCCCGTCGACCTCTACTACGACGGCGAGTACCGCGGCACCTACGTCCTGTGCGAGAAGGTCGAGATTGGTGACGGCCGCGTCGAGATCGACGACCTCGAGAAGGCCATCGAGAAGGCCAACGGCTCGCTTGACCTCGAAACCGCCCCGATTGCCAGCGACAAGAACAAGTACGGATACGAGTACCACTACGCCCAGGGCGTGGCCGATCCCGATGACATCACGGGCGGCTACTTGCTCGAGATCGACTCCGCCTACGGCAAGAACGAGAAGTGCTGGTTCGACACGAGCGTCGGCACCTTCGTGGTAAAGAGTCCCGAGGTCGCCTCGCAGAACGTCGTGCGCTACATCAGCGAGGCCGTCCAGGAGGCCATCAACAATGCTTCCGCCGGCAGGTTCAACCTGGGAGAGGGCTTCTCGTTCGAACTTGACTCCCTTGCCAGGACCTATCTGGTGAGCGAGTTCACCAAGAACATCGACGCGTTCTACTCGTCGACCTACTTCTACAAGGCGTCCGACTCCACGGGCTCCGGCAACGTCCTCGTCGCCTCGCCTCTGTGGGACTTCGACGGCGCCTACGGCATCCGCACCGACCTGGGCGACTCGGCGTTCGGCTCCTACCAGAACCTCGTCCTGCTGAGTGGCGAGTGGGTGGTGAGCAACCCCACGATCATGGCGCGGGTGCGAACGCTCTACACCCAGGAGCTCAGGCCGCTCGTCGCAGACGTGCTCCTGGGCGCGGGTGACGCCAAGGGTCCGTCCGGGATCCTGCGCAGCATCTCGAGCTATCAGAGCGAGATTGCCGCGTCCCAACGCATGAACGAGGTCGTCTTTGGCCTGAGCCACTTTGGCAACACCATGAAGCCCCTGGCGACGTGGCAGGACAACGTGCTGTATCTGAAGGACTGGCTCTCGAACCGCATGGCCTGGTTCGACCAGAGCCTTTCCAAGCTCACCAGCCGCGTGGCCGCCAACACCGGCACGCGCTACGACGGCTTCGACTACGGTCTGGTCTTCGACGCACGCTATTACCTCCAGATGAACCCCGACGTCCGCACCTACGCACAGGGCGACGACGGCAAGGCCCTTCAGCACTTCGTACAGTACGGCATGGCGGAGGGCAGGACGGCGAGCCGTAACTTCGACGTCAACTACTACCGCGCCAACAACGCCGACCTGCGTGCCGTGTTCGGAGACGACCTCGCCTCGTACTACCGCCACTATTGCATGGACGGATTCCCGCATGACGGCAGGAAGGGCAAGGCGCTCTGACGGCAGCATCGGCTCGTCCCGTCCCGCGCCTTGCCGCGCCTGCGCGCTGTGCCATAATTGCTGCGAACAGGCGACTGACGGGAGGACCATGGCGCGCATCGCGATAGTAGAGGATGACGAGTCCATTCGCGCTGCCCTTGCGGAGCTGCTCCAGAAGAACGGACACGAGGCCGTCGCCGTCGACGTGACCGAGGATGTCGCGGCCTCGACGCTGTCCTTCTCGCCCGCCCTGGTCCTTCTTGACCTCAACCTTCCCTGCGTGGACGGGACCCTGGTCTGCCGGGAGCTCCGATCGCGCTCCGACGTCCCCATCATCGTCGTCACCAGCCGCACCGGCGAGGTCGACGAGGTCATGTGCATGACGCTGGGCGCCGACGACTTCGTGGCCAAGCCCTACAGCAGCCACGTGCTCCTGGCGCGCATCGACGCGCTGCTGCGCCGTGCCGGCGGCATGTCTGGCGCCGTCCTCACCAGCGGTTGCCTGAGCGTGGACGCCTTGCGCTCGCTTGCAAGCGCGAACGGCCAGAGCGTCGAGCTCACCAAGAACGAGCTGCGCATACTCTGCACCCTCATGCGCGCTGGCGGGACCATCGTCCCGCGCGAGACCCTGATGGAGGAGCTCTGGGACTCCGGGGCCTTCGTGGACGACAACACCCTCACGGTCAACGTGAACCGCCTGCGCCAGAAGATCGCCAGACTGGGCGTCACCGACTATCTGGTCACACACCGCGGCCAGGGCTACTCGGTGTAGCATGCGCTGGGGATTCTTCCGATACCTGGGCGACAGGACTCTCATGGTCATTCCCACGCTCTTATCGGCCTTCCTGGTCTGGGTGGTGCTCGTGGGCGTTGGGGTCGAGAGGGACGTGCGCGTCCTGGTCCTCGCCCTCATGCTGGCCGCGCTGGTCTTCGGGCTCGTGCTCGACTACGGCAGGCGTTCCGACTTCTGGCGCTCGGTTTCGCGCGCGGTAGGCGACGCGGCGGACGACGCCCTTGCGGTGAGCGACCTCGTGGAGGAGCCCGGCTTTGCCGAGGGCAAGGTCTGCTGGCAGGCGCTCGACGCCGTCTCGCGCGAGGGCTACGCCCGCGCAACGTCCGCGATGAGGGAGGCCTCGGAGTACCGCGAGTATATCGAGGCCTGGGTGCACGAGGCCAAGACCCCCATAGCTGCCGCCCGCCTCATCGTCGACAACAACCCCGGCAAGGTCTCCTCCGACATATCCCGCGAGCTCATCCGCATCGACGGCTACGTCGAGCAGGCGCTCTTCTACGCCCGTTCCGCCACCGTCGACCGCGACTACTCCATCCGCGAGGTCATGCTCCGGGACATCGTCTCGGATGCGCTGCGCGCCCATGCGCGCACCCTTATCGACGCGGGCATGTCCGTCGAGCGAGAAGGGCTTGACGTCCCGGTCTTCGCCGATCCCAAGTGGGTTGCGTTCATCCTGGGCCAGCTGTTCGAGAACGCGGCCAAGTACCGTGCCCCGGAGGGCTCGAGCCGTACGCCGAGCCTGAGGCTCCTCGCCTCGCGCGACTCGGTCGGCGAGGCGAGGGAGTTGGTCCTTCTGCGCGTGGAGGACAACGGACTGGGCATCGAGCCCCAGGACCTTCCGCGGGTGTTCGACAAGGGCTTCGTGGGCAAGAACGGTCGCCTGGGCGGACAGAGCAAGTCGACGGGTCTGGGCCTGTTCCTGACCAGGCGCCTCTGCGGCAAGATGGGACTGGGCGTCTCGATCGAGTCGGAGCCCGGCTCGTGGACGCGCGTCACGCTGGCCTTTCCCGCCGACAGGTCCCACTACGTGGACTACTTGGACTAGGCTGGCATTCTCTGTGCCCTTCACCTGCGGAGACGCTTCCTTACAAAAGTGTCACCAAGGCGTAAGGAGCATCGATGGCAGCGTGCCGCGCTTCCGTGCATCATGATGTCGTGCCATCTGGAACTACCGACATCAGAAAGGCTTTAACGATGACAAACGCATTGCGAGTGGCCGACGTCCAGAAGGTGTACGGCGGCAAGCGCGGAAGCACCACGCGCGCTCTCGACGGAGTCAGCTTCGACGTGGACCGCGGCGAGTTCGTCGCCATCATGGGACCCTCCGGTTCCGGCAAGACCACGCTGCTCAACTGCATTGCCACCATCGACCGTCCCACGTCGGGCGTCGTGAGCGTGGGTGGTGTCGACGTCACGAAGATGAGGTCGCGCGACCTCGCCAAGTTCCGCCGCGAGCAGCTTGGCTTCGTCTTCCAGGACTCCAACCTCCTCGACACCCTGACCTGCCGCGAGAACGTTGCCCTGCCCCTCTCCATCGCCCGCGTCCCCGTGCCGCAGATAGACCAGCGCATCGAGGCCATGGCGCGCGCCCTCGGCGTGAGCGAGGTGCTCGACAAGTTCCCCTACCAGGTCTCCGGTGGCCAGAAGCAGCGCGTCGCAGCCTGTCGCGCCATGGTGGGAAATCCCACGCTCGTTTTGGCCGACGAGCCCACCGGAGCTCTCGACTCCAAGAACTCCAAACTCCTGCTCGAGCGCTTCGACGCTCTCAACAAGCAGCTGAACTCGACCATCATTATGGTCACGCACGACAGTTTTGCGGCGAGCTACTGCCAGCGCGTCCTGTTCATCCGCGACGGTCGGATCTTTACCGAGCTCCGCCACGGCAACCAGTCGCGCAAGGAGTTCTTCTCGCAGATCATGGGCGTCGTTGCCACTATCGGGGGAGGTATGGACGATGCTCTTTAAGATTGCCCTGGGCAACGTCCGCAAGTCCGTGCGCGACTATGCCGTCTACTTCGTGACGCTCGTCCTGGGCGTCTGCGTGTTCTACGCGTTCAACACCATCGCGAACCAGGCGGGCTTCCTCTCGAAGGACACGCGCGAGATGGTGAAGTCCATCGGGATACTCATACGCTACGTGACGGTCTTCCTTGCGTGCGTGCTGGGCTTCCTCATGGTCTACGCCAACAACTACCTGGTGCGCCGCAGGAAGCGCGAGCTCGGCCTGTACCAGCTTCTTGGCTGCACGAGGGGGCAGGTGTCCCTCATCCTCTTCTTCGAGACCATCGCCGCGTCGGCCCTGTCGTTCTTGGTCGGCCTGGGCCTGGGCGTCCTTCTGTCGCAGCTGCTGGTCTTCGTCACCGCGGCGCTGTTCAACGACTGCGTGACCAACTTCAGCTTCATGTTCTCGACCGACGCGGCCCTCTTCACGCTCTTCTGCTTCCTTCTGATTTTCGCGGTCACGCTGCTGTTCAACCTGCGTGCCCTGCGCAAGGTCAAGCTGATCGACCTCATGGGCGCCCATCGCCAGAACGAGAGTTCGCGCGTGCGCAGCCTGCCCGCGAGCATCGTCCTGGGCGTCATCGGGATCGGCCTCATCGGCTGGTCGTACGTCAGGCTCATTCACGACGGCCTTCCCGTCGGCGGCGGAGACGAGATGCCCGCCTTCGGCGTCACCACGCTCATGGTCACCGTGGGCACCGTAGCGCTCTGCTTCGCCCTCTCGGGCCTGCTGCTCTACGTGGGCAAGGCGTTCCGCGGATCGTACCTGCGGGGCATCAACACATTCACGCTGAGGCAGATTTCCTCTCGCGTGAACACGGTCTCCGCCTCTATGGCGGTTGTCTCCATGGTGCTGTTCCTCGCGATCACCAGCATGACCGGTGGCCTCGCTATCTGCCAGTCCGCGATGGAGGCGATCCGCCAGAACATGCCAGTCGACCTCTACTTCAACGTCAGGAGCGACCCCCAGGGCACTCCTCCCGCAGGCGCCCCCGCCACTCCCGACATCGACGCGATGCTGGCGTCGCGTGGCATGAACGTCTCTGACGTCTCCGACACGGTCCTGCGTATGTCGTACTACGAGAGCCTCCCCGAGACCGGGGCCGTCACGGTCGCCGACGTCGCGAACTCCACGGGCCTGCCCGTACCCGGCGTCGACTACTCGAGCTTCACCTTCGGCGACTACCCAATCTGGTTCGTCAAGGAGTCCGAGTTCAATGCCCAGCGTCGCTACCTGGGCCTGCCCGAGGTCTCGCTTGGCCAGAGCGGCTACATCCTCACTTCGAATGGCTCCAACACGCTGAAGGATTTCTACCGCTCCGCCCTCGCCTCGGGCCTCACCTTCACCGTCGGGGGAGAAGTGCTTACCCCCGTCGAGTCCGAACCTCTCGTGGACAGGTCGGCCGCGATGTGCGGCGCGGTCTTCAACACGGGCATCGTCGTCGTCCCCGACAACCTCCTCGAAGGCGCCCGGGCAGCCGGCTCCTCGCTCTCGTGCCGCTACAACGTGGATGCAAAAGTGGGAGACGACTGGGGAGCCAAGGCCGATGAGGCCCTGACGGACGTGATCGACGAGACCGATTCCGGCACCAACTTCTACACGGGCCACGAGTTCGTGACGTTCACCGGTCAGTTGGAAGCCGCGATGGGCCTGAGCGGCATCATCGCGTACCTCGCCGTCTACATCGGCTTCGTGCTCGTCATCGCCGTGGCGGCCATCCTGGCGATTCAGCAGCTCTCCGGTTGCGCCGACTCTGCCCAGAACTACCGTGTCCTCTCAGAGCTGGGTTGCTCTAGGTCCACGATGTCCAAGTCGCTCTTCGTCCAGAGCCTGGCGTTCTTCCTCATTCCCCTGGTCATTGCGGGCTGCCACTCCCTCGTGGCCCTGGGGCAGGTCGGGCTCGTCGTGGAGGAGACCGGCATCCGCTCGTTCGATGTCGCCCTCGTGCCCTTCGTGGTTGCCCTCATCGGCGTCTACTGCGCGTACTTCGTCGTGACCTACGTCACCTCTCGCAGCGTCGTGCTCTCGAACAAGTAATCGCGGCCCGCGCTCGACGCGAACCCATATGCCAAAGGCGGCACCGACCATCCGGCCGGTGCCGCCTTGCTCTTCTCGCCCAGGCGAGAGCCGCTCTATTCTTCCTATCTCCCTACAGGATGCCGAAGAACGAAAGCAGGATGCTGAGCGCGAAGGTCACCAGGATGAGGACGACCGGGTTGGCCTGGCGCTTCTTGATGAAGTAGTACATGAGGAAGACGTAGCCGAAGGACAGCATGTTGGGGAAGATCTTGTCCAGCACGTCGGTCTGGATGGCCACGCTCGCGCCCTCGTTGATGGTCGCGACGGTCTGGATGCTGATGCTCACGTACGAGGCAATGAGGCCGCCCAGCACGGTGCAGCCCAGCACGGTCGCCGCCTTGCCGACCTTGGCGGATGCCTCCCTGAGCTTTCCGATGGCCTTGACGCCCAGACCGTATCCCATGTGGGCCCACAGCGGCCTGACGAGGAAGAGGGCGAGGTAGACCAGGAAGAACAGGACCGGGCCGACGGGGCTTCCCTCCATGGCCATCGACGAGCAGATGCCTGCCAGGATGGGCAGGAGCGTGAACCAGAAGATGGCGTCGCCGATTCCCGCGATCGGCGGGAAGAGGGCCACCTTGATGCTCCTGATGGTGCTGCGGGGCTGGTGAGCCTCCTCCATCGCGAGGAGCAGGCCGTTGAGGAAGCCGACGACGTGCGGACTCGTGTTGATGAACTCGAGGTTGTCCGACATTGCGTCGGCGAGTCCCTGCGGGTCGTCCTTGTAGATGCGCTTGAGGTAGGGCAGCATGGTGAGCAGCCAGCCGCCGGCCTGCATCCTCTCGTAGTTGAATGACGCCTGCAGGAAGACCGTCCTGTACGCCATCTTCGTGATGTCTGCGTGCGTGAGGACCTTGCCCTCCTCCTTGGTGGGGGAGTCCTCCACGAGCCTGTTCTCGCTAGATGCCATCTTCCTCATCCTCCCCACCAAAGCTCTGACGTGCCGTTGCGAGCGCTGCCTTTATCGCCTTGTCGTGGCTGTCGTCGATCGTGTACACGAACAGCGCGAGGGCGAGGCCGACGATGGCCACGGGCAGCAGGTTCGAGAAGTTCAGGAACGATGCCATGACGAATCCGATCAGGAGGAACGGCAGGAACTCGACGGTGAACATGACGTTCAGGAGCATCGCGAAGCCGATTGCGGGAAGCACGCCGCCGGTGACCGCGAAGCCGTGCGCGAGCCACTCGGGCAGGTTCTCGACGAGCGTCTTCATCGCGTCCTGGGCGACGTAGGCGCACAGGAAGACGACGATGCCGTAGAGAAGGGCCACGATTGCCGTGCAGATGACGTTCACCCTCACGACGCCGGCCGTGTCACCGCTCTTGGCCGCCGCGTCGGTCGGTCCCATGAAGAACGAGAACGCCGAGTAGCAGAGCAGGATCACGTACTGCATGAGGAAGCTGAACGGAAGCGAGAGCGACATCGCGGCCGCGGGCTCGGTCCCCGTCGTGTGCGCGATGACGACCGACATCACTCCTGCCAGGACCGGGTTGGGCGGCTGAGTGCCGCCGGCGGGCGTGAGGCCCGCGAACGCGAGCTCGGTGATGCCGCCGCAGATGATTCCCGTCGTGGGGTCACCCAGGATCAGTCCGGTGACCGACGAGACGATGATTGGCCTGAAGATGTAGAAGCCCTCAAGCCAGAAGTCAATTCCGCAGATGATGGCCATCAAGGTGAGGGCCAATCCCTGCTCGAGCGTGACTGGCATGCTCGTACCTCCTTCTTTCTGGAACTGCCTGCGTGGAACTAAACGTCGTAACGGATGCGCTCCTTCGCGGTACCCGGAACGTCCTGGATGTAGACGTCGACCCCGGCGTCCTCGATGGCCTTGAAGTCCTCGAGGTCTTGGTCGTCGACGTAGACCTTCTTCGTGATTGCGCGCTTGCCCTCCGAGAAGTGCATGTTGCCGACGTTGAGCTCCTTGATGGGGACCCCGCCCTCGACGAGCTGGCGCACCTGGCGGGGCGTCCTGACGACGATGAAGATCTTCTGGCTCGGCGCCGCCTTGTGGATGGTCGATATGGTCTTCTCGACCGTCCAGAACCTGACGCCTACGCCCGCGGTCTGCAGGGTCATGCTCATGATCTCCTGCACGACCTCGTCGTGGGCCGCCTCGTCGTCGGCGACGAGGATGAGGTTGACGCCCAGGGTGCGCGTCCACGTGACGCCCACCTGGCCGTGGATGAGCCTGTTGTCGATTCTGGTGAGGTAGATGTTTGGTTCGGACATTCGCTGCTCCATTCTCTCGTCCCCTGGAACGAGGCCTTGCGGCTCGGATGGTCCCCTGCCCAAGATGCCGGAATCGTTCCGCGCAAGGTTCCGGCGCGACGACCTGCCATCTGACCCAGCCCTCTCTTTTCGTTGCCCTCGAGAGGCGTAAGACTGGTTGCAACCACAGACCAAGTTCATTCGCACAATCGCATGATTGCACAAATCCTAAATAGTGTCAGCGTTAAGTTAGGGGTCGTGCGCTTGTCGGGAAAACTTGCCCATTCGTCCAATCACCACGCTTTCGTTGCACTAAAAACGGCATGTTTCTTGCTCACCGATTGTGCCTTAGGATATGCGGGGCTGGGTTGTCCCGACGTGTCGCCTTGGTTAATTCGATTTGTCATAACCATTAGTATTTCAGTTACTGGTATTAAATCGGCAAGACAAGAGGCCGCCTGGGAGCAAAATGCCCACCTCGTACACGAGGAACGGCGCCACCCTGGGGGTGACGCCGTCCGCTTGCCTAATGCCAGTTCCTGTTGACGCGCTCGCTATTCCAGGGGAAGGCCTCCGGCAGCCTGGACGCCGGGGATGGCGGGGATGGTCGAGAAGCCCGCCTCGAGCTCCTCGTCGCTGGGCACGTGGTCCACCATCGTTTTGTTGTTGAAGGACTCGTAGGCGGTCATGTCGAAGTAGCCGGTGCCGGTGAGGCCGAAGAGGATGACCTTCTCTTCTCCGCTCTCCTTTGCCTTGAGCGCCTCGTCGATCGCGACCTTGATGGCGTGGCTGCTCTCGGGGGCGGGGAGGATGGTCTCGAGCTTCGCGAACCGCTCGGCCGCCGCGAAGACCTCCGTCTGGGCCACTGCGACGGCATCTAGGTGGCCGTCGTGCCTGAGCTGGCTGATGATGGGGCTCATGCCGTGGTAGCGAAGGCCGCCCGCGTGGTCGGGGCTGGGGATGAAGCCGTTGCCCAGGGTGTACATCTTCACGAGCGGGCAGGTCTGGCCCGTGTCGGCGAAGTCGTAGGCAAAGCGGCCGCGGGTGAGGCTCGGGCAGCTCTTGGGCTCGACCGCGATGAAGCGGGTGTCGGGGTGCGTGCCGTCGAGCTTGTCGCGCATGAACGGCGCGATGAGCCCGCCCAGGTTCGAGCCGCCGCCTGCGCAGCCGACCACGACGTCGGGGTACTCGCCCAGGCGCTCGAGTGCCGTGTAGCTCTCGAGGCCGATGACGGACTGGTGCAGCACGACCTGGTTGAGGACGGAGCCCAGCTGGTAGCGACCGCGGTTCTCGGGTACGTGCAGCGCGCGCTCGACGGCCTCGGATATCGCGGTTCCGAGCGAGCCGGAGCGGTTGGCCTCGTTGGCGTACATCTTGCGGCCGATCTCGGTCTCCTGCGAGGGCGAGGGGGTGACGTTGGCGCCGAAGGTCTGCATCACGCTGCGGCGGAAGGGCTTCTGCTCGTAGCTCGCGCGGACCATGAAGACGTCGCAGTCCAGGCCGTAGTGCGCGGCCGCCTCGGAGAGGGCCGTGCCCCACTGGCCGGCGCCGGTCTCGGTGGTGATGGTCGTGAGGCCCTGCTCGTGGGCGTAGTAGGCCTGCGCGAGCGCCGAGTTGAGCTTGTGCGATCCGCTGGTGTTGTTGCCCTCGAACTTGTAGTAGATCCTCGCGGGCGTCCCGAGCGCGCGCTCTAGGTTGTAGGCGCGACAGAGCGGGCTCGGTCGGTAGACCTTGTACATCTCGCGCACGCCTGCGGGAATCTCGAAGAAGGCCGTCTGGTCGTCAAGCTCCTGGCGGACGAGCTCGTCCGCGAAGACGGGCGCGATGTGCTCGAACTGCGCCACGGTGCCGTCGGGCAGGCGCATGGGCTCGGGCTTGGTGGGCATGTCTGCGCGCAGGTTGTACCAGGCGGTGGGAATCTGGTCCTCGTCGAGGTAGGTGCGGTAGGGAGTCGTCTGTGCCATGATCGTTCCTTTCGTCGTCGGCGGGCTGCCGTGATGGGTTGCGCGCGATTTTTCGTGCCGCATGCCGCGAAGACGTAAAGGAGAAGTGCTGGGATCGGGCGCCACGCCCGCGCGGCATGAAAAAAGCCCTCGGAATACCAAGGGCCCCACGCGCGCGATGGCGACAGCCTCAGTACCCCGAATCAGGCCTCGCCGTGCCACCATCGACCGGCGCAGCGCACGGGCGCGGCGCAAAAGAGCATGTCGGGGCTCTTGGTCATGGCGTGATCCTCCAAAGGGGGTCGTGGCTTGTGGGTAAGTATGACAAGCGTTGATGATTTGGCAAGTGCGTTAACAGACGGGTTACAAAAGCGGGGCCGACACGGATGCGCCGACCCCGCTCGCGGACGAATCTAGGCCATCTGACCGATGAGTCTCTCGAGCTCGTCCATCGCGGCGTCGACCTGCTCGCTGGTGATGACCAGCGGAGGCAGGAAGCGCAGGATGGAGTCGCCGATGTGGTTGAGCACGAGCCCGCGCTCGAGCCCGCGCTCGACGATCGGCGTGGCGATGGGCACGTCGAGCTGGGCCCCGCGCATCAGGCCGTGCCCACGGACCTCGCTCACGTGGGTGAGCTTGGCGAGGCGCTCCGCCAGGTGCGCGCCAACCTCGATGACGTGCTCGCCGATGTCCAGCTCGGCCATCTGCTGGAGCGTTGCCCTTCCTGCGGCGGCCGCAAGCGCGTTGCCGCCGAACGTGGAGCCGTGGTCGCCCGGGGCCAGGAGGTCTGCGCACTTCTCCCTTGCGGCGACCGCGCCCATGGGGAAGCCTCCGCCGATGCCCTTGGCCATGCTCACGACGTCCGGCTCGATGCCCGCGAGCTGGTACGAGAACGGCGCTCCGCAGCGGAAGAAGCCCGTCTGGACCTCGTCGATCACCAGCAGGACGTCGTGGCCGTCGCAGAGCTCGCGAACTCCGCGCAGGTAGTCGGGGTCGGCCGGCCAGACGCCGCCCTCGCCCTGGACGCACTCGAGCATGACGGCGCAGGCGCTGGTCGAGCCCAGCGCCTGGTCGAGCGACGCGAGGTCGTTCAGGGGAACCGAGCAGAACCCCTCGGGCAGGGGCCTGAAGCTCTTGTGGAACACGTCCTGCCCCGTCGCCGCAAGCGTGGCGAGCGTACGGCCGTGGAAGCTCTTGCGCGCCGTGACGATGGTCGCGGCCCCGTCAAGCTTGCGCTCGCCCCAGCGGCGTGCCACCTTGATGGCACCCTCGTTCGACTCGGCACCGGAGTTGCTGAAGAAGGTCTTCCACGTGCTGCCCGTGGAGCCCGTCGGATGCCCGACCTCGTCGGTCGTGGTCGAGAGCAGCTCCGAGAGCGCCTGCGCGAGCTCGCCGCGGTTCTCGACGTAGAAGTAGTTGCCGACCTGCCACACGCGGTCGAGCTGGTCCTTTACGGCCCTCGCCACCACGGGGTTGGCGTGGCCCAGGCTCGCTGCGCCGATGCCTCCCAGGAAGTCCAGGTAGGTCTTGCCGGCGCTGTCTGCGAGCTCCGCCCCCGAGCCCCTGACGAACTCGACGGGAAGGCGGCCGTAGGTGTTCATTACGTACGTGTCGTCGAGTGCCTTGGCCGTCTCGAAGGAGCCTGCGCCCGCTGCGTTCCTCTGGTCCATGGTTACTCCTCTCCCTGCACGAACATCGTGCCCACGTCCTCGTTGGTGAAGATCTCGAGCAGCAGCGCGTGCGGGAAGGTCCCGTTCAGGATGCGCACGTCGCTCACGCCCGAGTCGAGTGCCTCGACGATGGAGCGCATCTTGGGGATCATGCCCGACTCGAGCGTCCCACTGTCGAGAAGTTCATGTGCCTCGGCCTTGGTCATCGTTGCTACCAGGCTGTTCTCGTCCGACCGGTCGCCGTAGAGCCCGTCGACGTCGGTCAGGTAGACGATGGTGTGCGCACCGAGCGCCTGTGCGACCTTGCTTGCGGCGACGTCGGCGTTGATGTTGTAGAAGCCGTCCTCGCCCGAGCCCACGCTCGCGACGACGGGCATGTAACCGTCGTCGAGGATGGCCTCGATCAGATGGGTGTTTACGCTCTCGACCTCGCCGACGCGCCCAAGCTCGGGGTCGGCCTGGCGGGCGACGAAGGTCTTGCCGTCGGCGCCAGATACGCCTATGGCGACGTTGCCGTAGCGGTTGAGCTCCCAGACCAGTTGCTGGTTGACCTTGCCGATGAGCGCCATCTGAACGACCTCCATGGTCGCGTCGTCGGTGACGCGCAGCCCGTTCTTGAAGGCGACGGGAAGTCGAAGGTCGCCCAGGAGGCTATTGATGGCCTTGCCGCCGCCGTGCACGAGCACCACGCGCATGCCCATGAGCTTGAGCAGCTCGAGGTCTCCGACAACCTGGCGCATGAGCTCCTCGTCCTCCATGGCGGCCCCGCCATACTTGACGACGATGGTCCTCCCGCTGTGCTTGTGGATCCAGGGCAGGGCCTCGACCAGGACCTCTGCCTTCGTGAGCGCCTTCGCGCGCTCCTGTGCCGCATGCTTGCGCATGTATTCCTCCTTGGTGGGTGGTCTGCCGTCGTATTGCGCGCGGCGCTACTTGCGGTAGGCGCCGTTGATGGCCACGTAGTCGTGGGTGAGGTCGCAGGTCCAGATGCGCGCGCTCTCCTTGCCCATGCCCAGGTCGACGGCAATGGTGATCTCGGGCTCCTCGAAGCGCCGCAGCATGTCGTCCTCGTCCATGGGGACGGTAAGGCCGCCCCTACACACGGGTACGCCCATGAAGTCGATGTCGACGTCCGACTGGTCGAACTCGACGCCGCACTTGCCGGCAGCTCCGGCGATGCGGCCCCAGTTGGCGTCGTGGCCGAAGATGGCGGTCTTGACCAGGGGCGAGTTCGCGATGGCGCGGGCCACGGTGTCCGCGTCCTTCTCGGTCTTGGCACCCACGACGTCGACGGTCACGAGCTTGGTCGCGCCCTCGCCGTCCGCGGCGATCTTGCGGGCGAGGTCCTCGCAGGCGCAGCGCACCGCTGCCGCAAGCTGCTCGAAGGCGGGCGTACCCACCTCGATGGGCTCTCCGCCTGCCGCGCCCGTGGCCAAAAGGAAGCAGGAGTCGTTGGTGGAGGTGTCCGAGTCGACGGTGACCTTGTTGTAGGTCACGTTGACTGCGGCGGAGAGCGCCGCCTGCGCCGCCTCGACGGTGAGTGCCGCGTCGGTGGAGAGGACGCAGAGCATGGTCGCCATGTTCGGCTCGATCATGCCCGAGCCCTTCACGATGCCGCCCACGTGGACGGTTACCGGCTCGTCACCCTTGCCGCAGAAGACCTCGCCGACCATCGAGGTCTCCTTGGGCACGGTGTCGCGCGTCATGATCGCGCAGGCCGCGTCGTGCGACGCCTTGGGGGAGTGGTCGAGCCTTGCCGCCGCTGCGGGGACGCCCCTCTGAAAGAGCTCGAGCTTCATCGGCTTGCCGATGACGCCCGTCGATGCCAGGAGCACCTCCTCTGCGTCGCAGCCGACCTCCCGCGCGACGATCTCTGCGGAGGCGCGGGCGACCTCGAGGCCTTGCTCGCCGGTGGCGGCGTTGGCATTGCCCGAGTTGAGGACGATCGCTCGCGCGTGGCCGGATGCCGCGCGCTGACGCGAGACCTGGACCGGTGCGGAGCAGAAGCGATTCTTGGTGAAGGTCGTCGCGCAGACGCAGGTCTCATCTGCGACGACGAGCGCTAGGTCCTTCAAGTTGGGGTTGCGGCGGAAGTTCGCGTGCACGCCTGCCGCCTTGATTCCCGCTGCGGCGCAGACGCCGCCCTCGCAGCTGGCGAACCCGAAGGAGGCGGGGTCGGTTATGGTTGGCGGTACGGTTATTGTGGAGTAGCTGCCCATGGAGTCTCGATTCCGTTGTGGTACTGCGCTGTCCTGTTACGTGTTGCTGCCGGGCCAGGCCGTGCACTCTGGCCGACCGGCCGAAGGTCGTCAGGATCGTCGTCGCGGGTCTCTGCCACGTAGGGAGGCGATTCTCGCCGGGATTGTTTGACTCCAGAAACTAATATGTATTTCCATACTCGTAGAACATCTCCGTTATTGCATCTACAGTATCGAATATGCACTTATACCGCGTATGTGAATCTGAAGAATACTTTAGCGAACGGAGGATGCAACGATTTTCTCCGTTTGTTTTCAAACCTGACTCATTTCTTCGGAACGCAAGGTAGGGGCGCCGGCGCCATGTTTCGGGATGAATCCGCTTGCTCCGGGTGGCCGCCTGGCGCCCTAGAATGGGCGAAACGAGCCGCTTCGAGACGGGAGGCCCCATGGCCAAGGCGAAGGTGTACATCGACGGGCAGAGCGGGACGACGGGGCTGCAGATCTTCGAGCGCATCGGCGCGCGCGACGACCTCGAGCTCCTGCGAATTCCCAATGAGAGGCGCCACGACATTGGGGAGCGACGCTGCTTCCTGAATGAGGCGGACGTCGTGTTCCTGTGCCTTCCGGACGATGCCGCGCGCGAGGCCGTCTCGCTCATCGAGAACCCTGACGTCCGCGTGATTGACGCATCCACGGCGCACCGCACCGCCGACGGCTGGACGTACGGCTTTCCCGAGCTGAGCTCCGCGCAGCGCGCCGCCATTGCCGCCTCGAGGCACATCGCGAATCCCGGCTGCCACGCCACGGGCTTCATCTCCTGCGTGGCGCCGCTCGTCCAGGCGGGGACCCTTCCCACAGACTATCCGCTCACCTGCTTCTCGCTGACGGGCTACTCGGGCGGCGGCAAGCGCATGATTGCTGCCTACGAGCAGGAGGGGCGCCCCGCGAGCTTTGACGCCCCGGGCATCTACGGCCTGACGCTCGCCCACAAGCACCTGCCCGAGATGCAGAAGGTCTGCGGACTCTCCGACGAGCCCGTGTTTCTTCCTGTGGTCGACGACTACTACAAGGGCATGGCGACCACGGTCATGCTGCGCAACGAGCTACTTTCCGGCTCGCCCTCCACGGCTGAGGTCCACGCCTGCCTGGCGGACCACTACGCCGGCCATCGCCTGGTGAGCGTCGTTCCCCTGGGGCAGAACGGGCCCACCCTGTACGCTAACGAGCTCGCCGGAACCAACGAGCTGCGCATCGTGGTGTGCGGAAACGACCGCCAGACCACCGTAACGGCACTGTTCGACAACCTTGGCAAGGGCGCGTCCGGCGCTGCGGTGCAGAATATGAACATCGCGCTCGGTCTCGACGAGACCACCGGCTTAATATAGCTGCCGGCCTGCACCGGCCGCCGACCTGCTTTGGCCGCCAGCTCGTTGTAAGGAGGACCCCATGGATAAGAACCGCCTCGAGGCGTTCAGCGACGGCGTCCTTGCCATCGTCATCACCATCATGGTGCTCGAGCTGAGCATTCCCACGGGCGACAGGCTAGCGGACCTGCTTGCGCTGGCGCCGACCATCCTGAGCTACGTACTCAGCTTTGCGTTCGTGGCAATCTACTGGGTCAACCACCACCAGATCCTGCACGACGCCGAGCAGGTGAACCTGGGTATCCTGTGGTGCAACAACGTGTGGCTGCTCGTGATGTCGTTCATCCCGTTCGCCACGGCGTGGGTCGGCGCGTATCCCACCTCGTGGGTGCCGGTCTCGCTCTACTTCGCCGACATGGCGCTCGCCTGCGTCGCCTTCCACCTCATGTACTACCTCATTGTCTGCGAGGCCGGCAAGAGGGGCGAGTTCCGCTTGAGCGCGCGCAACGTCATCAGCCTGCTCACGTACACACTTGCCGCCCTCTTCGGCGGTCTCTGCCCCGTGGTGGCCTACGTCGTGGCCGCCGTCGTCTCCTGCTGGTGGATCTTCCCCGAGAGGAAGCGTTGCGAGTAGCACCAGGGGAGAAGCGCTTGGCCCTCGGGGCGAATGCGGCGGCGATGGCGCTCGAAGCTACTTGTCGCGACGCTTGTAAGATTAGGCTAACTCATTGTGGGAGACGGCGGCGCGTTGCGGGGTAACGCACCGTTAATCTCGGGGCACCCTGGACCGTGCCTTGCGAAATGAGTGCTACCATTACGTTCCGAAAAGGGGAGCTGGCGCACGCCAGCTGAGAGGGGTCCCATTGCGGGCCCGACCCTCCACCTGATCTGGGTAATGCAGAATACCCAAGAGAGTAATGCAGTCGCAGGTAGAGCGGCTATTTTTATGCGCAGTCCATCCGATTTGTCCTCGTCGCGCGAAAATGTCACCAGGCTCATTGCGTGAAAATGTCACCTCCCGCAAATCAGGCAATACGCTTCTTTCGGAGCCTTCGAAAGGAGCAAGAGGTGGACAA
Source organism: Olsenella sp. KH1P3 (assembly GCF_900167315.1). NCBI lineage: Bacteria > Bacillati > Actinomycetota > Coriobacteriia > Coriobacteriales > Atopobiaceae > Olsenella > Olsenella sp. KH1P3. The sequence goes on from NZ_FUWQ01000001.1 coordinate 357,096, forward strand.
GTCCGTCAGGGAGAGGGCGCTCCGGCTGCTGACCGAGAAGCATGCCGACCCCAGCATCACGTACGCCGACATCGCACTCGAGACCGGTTACAGCACGCGCCAGCTGATGAGGCTGTCCCGGCGGCTCGAGGAGGAGGGCGAGGCCGCGGTCCTCGAGCACGGCAACTCGGGCTCCAGGCCGCACAACGCGGCGACGGACGACGAGGTGGCCTACCTCAGGAGGCTCAAGCAGCCCTACCCGAACGTCACCATCGCGCACTTCCGCGACATCTACCTCGAGGACGTGATCGAGAACCCGGCGAAGGCCGGCGACGTCGAGAGGTACGGCCTGATCAGGCGCGGGCCGACGTGGTTCCGGGACCTCTTCGCGCGGGAGGGGTGGGTGTCGCCGGCGTCCAGGGGGCCGAGGAGGGACGCCGCCGGAAGGCAGCACCCGATGCGGAAGCCGCTCCCCCGCGCGGGGATGATGGCCCAGGTGGACGGCACGCCCTACGACTGGCTCGGCGACGGCAGGCCCTGGTGCATGCACCTGGCCGTGGACGACGCGACGACGGGCGTGCTGGCCGGCTGGTTCATGGAGCGCGAGTGCATGAGGGGCTACGCCCGCATGATGAGGGAGGTCGTCACCCGTCACGGCGTTCCCAGGGCCATGTACTCCGACAAGGACTCCGTGTTCCGCGCCGTGAAGGACGGGTCGCCCACGCAGCTCGCCCTCATGATGCGCGACCTGGGCGTGCGCATGATCTTCGCCAGCTCGCCGCAGGCCAAGGGGCGCGTAGAGCGCTACAACTCGACGGCCCAGACGAGGCTCCCCACCGACCTCGTGCGCTTCGGGGTCACGTCGTACGGCCGGCTGAGCCCATGGTTCAACGAGTTCTACGCGCCGTACCCGAACTCCAAGTTCTCGTACCGCCCGCTCGACCCGCGCAGCGACTTCATGCCCCTGCCCGAGGAGCTCGACCTGAGCGAGGTGTTCAGGACGAGGGAGACGCGGCTCTCGCGCGGGTGCTCCATCTCGTACAAGAGGGTGACCTTCATGATGGCCGACGTGGACGGGGTGCTGCTCGAGGTGCCCGACGGCACAAGGCTGGACGTCCACGTCGACGCCATCACCGAGGAGATGTACGTCGAGCGCTCCGGAAAGCGCTGGGCGTGCTAGAGCTTCGCCGGCGCCGCCGCGAAGATGGCTGGGACGGCGACGACCCGGATGACGGCTACCCGCACATCCGTCGCGGCAGCGTCACGCAGGTCATGCCCGACCTCGGCCAGGGGGAGGGGGTGATTCTTTGAGGAAGGCGATCCTGGTGGCGCTCGGCGTCATCGCGCTGACCGCCTACGCCTGTTGCCGAGTGGCAGGCGAGGCGGACCGGATGGAGGGGCTCCGCCGGTAGACTCTGGCTTTCAAGGCATCTGCCCAGGTGTAGAAGGGGCGGGCCAGTGAACACTCAGCTATCGGCTGAAGACATAGCCTCATTCGAGGGCCATACTGCGCATAAGCGGCAGTATGGCCCTTACTCATGATGGTGTTGAACGGTGTTTCCGAGCTCTTCCGAAGCGGAATAAACCACTCGCAGCCACGAGTACATGCCAAGGTCAATACGTGTCCTATACGAGGGCTATCATTTTGACAAAGATGTTAGTAGTGGGAGCGTTTCAGGGCTGCTCGGCCCTGAGGAACGAAAGGCAGAGGCATGCCGAAAGTCAAGATCGTCAGCGATCCCTATAGGCGAACCACCAAGTTCTTCTACATGGGGACCGACTGGACAGAAATCTGCGAAGAGAACAACCCGAACAGCTCTCTGCTCGCCAAGAAGTACACAGAGGGTTTCTTCCCGTTCAAGGCACGCGAGATCGTTGATGAGCTCTTGGACGAGTACGGAGATGGGTCGAGCACGCTCGAAATCGTCTTCGAGGGTCCAGACGACGAGTGGGACGAGCTTCAGGACGTCTGCTCGTCGGAGGCGCTTGCTCCGCTGGTACGATTGGAACGGAGCGAGAAGGCGCTGGCAAACGCGCGTGACATCCTGCCCTACATCAGGGAGGTCTTCGACGAGCTGTATCCCATCATTGCAGGAACTGCGGACGGCAGCGCGGAAACGCTCGACCGCCTGCGCAAGTTCCGCGATGCCTCGAGCGACATGATTCCCATCTGCGTGGTCGGCAACTACAGTGCCGGGAAGTCGAGCTTCATCAACGCACTCATCGGGACGGAGCTCCTCCCGAGCGGCGACCGTCCGGTGACAGCAAGGATCTTCCAGATCGAGAGGTCTGACCAGCAGGACCGCGCCTCGATCGGCTTCAAGTACGCAGACGAGTCCATCAACGTGACCTTCACCGACGACGGCATGAAGGTCAGCCCCTCAGCTGCGAGGGGAAAGGCGCTCGACGAGATCGCCAAGGCTGTGACCGATGGCGGGAAAAGCCTTGCAGAGCGCGTCCGCGCGGCTCTCGGGGCCATCAACTCCTTCAGGGAGGGGAAGGACGAGCCGACTCTGTCCGACCTCGTCAAGGTGAGGGTTCCCTTCGGGAGGGGGACGGACTGGGGCAGCGGAAAGAAGATCGTGATATTCGACACCCCCGGCTCCAACACCAACTCAAACGCCGACCACGTGCGCGTCCTCCGCGAGGCGATGAGGGGCATGTCGGACGGTCTGCCCATCTACGTAACCACCTACGATGCCCTGGACAGCAACGACAACGCCGACCTCTACGAGCAGATCAGCCAGATGCCCGCCCTCGACGAGCGCTTCGCGATGATCGTGGTCAACAAGGCGGACGACGCCGACATACCGGAGGGCGGGTTCACCAAGGAGGACGAGGAGTGGGTGATGGACACCGTGGTCGTCCGCAACCTCTACGCCCAGGGAATCTACTTTGTCTCGTCCATCGCCGGCCTTGGAGCCAAGACGTCGGGCGACTTTGCTGACAGGCACTACGACCGCGTATTCCGCAGGCTCCAGGACCAATACGAGGACCCGGAAGACAAGTACTACACGCGGCTCTTCGACTACGACCTGATGCCCGAGCAGCTGAGGGCGAAGGCCGTGCGTGAGGCCGAGGCATGCGACAACCGGCTCCTGGCAAACAGCGGGCTCTTCAGCGTCGAGCGGGGCATCGACGAGTTCGCTTCTAAGTACTCCGCCTACAACAAGTGCTTCCAGTCGGAGACCCTCCTCCACGAGCTCATTGGGCAGACCGACGCGAGGCTTGAGGAGAGCGGCGCGGCGCTCGAAAGCAGCAGGGCGGTCCTCTCCGCCGACCTCGACGCAAGCAAGAACGAACTGCTCGACGAGCTTATCCAACTCTCCATCTCCACCTGCGAGGACGCGGTGGAGGGCTACCTCCCCAACATGAATGAGTGGGCAAAGCAGGGCGTCGCGGCCTCCGGGCTGACCTCCGAGAGGCTCCGAGAGTGGGAGCGCGACATCACTGCGACGAAGCGCCGTGAGATGGGCGCCGAGGAGAAGAGGAGGGACGCCGAAGGGAAGAGGGCCGCGGTCACCGCCAACCTCATGTCACGCATGCAGAACGCCTGGGACACCAGGGACGTCCTCGGAATCGCTGGCATCGCCAAGAGCTTCGCAAGCGACTGGAGCGCAGCTCGCGAGGCTGAGGCGCAGAGCGAGGAGATCTTCCGCGGCGCCGACAGGGAGGCCTCAGACGACCTGCTGGCAAGGGTGCGCGACCAGTTCGACGAGGACATAGCGCGGCTCATGCAGGAGGCGGAGAGCCACTCGAAGGGGTATTGGGAGGAGCGTGCCGAGGTGAGCAGGAAGGCGTTGCTGGACCTCGTCTCCGACGGTACTGATATCGACGACGAGAGGCGAGACGCCCTGCGCTCGATAATCGTCGACTTCCGAAGCCTCTCCCTCGAAGAGGAGCTTCCCGAGATCTCCGAGATACGGTACCCGTTCGACCCCAACAAGCTCTGGAAGGCGCCGCTGAGGGTGCAGTACAACATGGAGCTCTCGCAGAGGGTATCCAAGTGGCGCTCTGTCGTCGAGCTCGCCCACGAGGCGAGCTTCAGGGAGTGGCTGCACGAGCTCACCGACGCGCTGAGCCTCGGCGCTGTCGACCTCAACCCCGAGCTCCGCAAGAAGTTCGATTCCGTCGTGAACACCGAGCGTGAGATCGAGGCACAGAGGTCCAAGCGGATAAGGCTGCGCAGCGGCGAGAAGAGGGTGTCCGGCTACATGACGTGGCAGGAGGGATAGCACATGGGCATCAAGAGCATCGCAAAGAGGGCGGCCGGCAAGGCGGGCAACGCGGTGGCCAAGCTCTCGGCTCTCAGCCCCGAGCAGCTTCGCGAGGTCGATGAGCGGAGGCAGCGCTACCTGAGCGAGATGCCGTCTGCTGACGACGCCACGGCGGTCGAGCTCACGAGCAGGCTTATCGCCGCGGCGGGTGTGGAGATCTATAACGCCTACCTTCCGCAGATCGCCGGCATGTACGTCCCGGTCGAGGCGGACGCGGAGTACGAGGGGGCATCCTTCAACGCTCGCTACAACGTGCGCTTCCTCAATGTGACCAAGTGGGTCTCCGACCCCGAGGAGAACAGCCTCGAGAAGCTCGTCAACGTCTACGAGGTCCTCTCTTCGGAGGAGTGCAACATCGCACTCGTCTTCCATCGTGGGCGCAGGAAGACGGACGTCTACCTTGCCGTTGTCGACACCACGAACTCGTCGAGCAACGTTAAAGCGAAGGACTTTGCCCGCCGGCTCGAGGGGGCGCTCAGGGGCAACTTCCCCGGCGCTGAGTGGGGCGGCATCGAGAGCGGCGAGATACCTTGCCTCAAGGACACGCGCGACATGTCGGTCGCTGCAGTATCGAATGTACCGACGGAGAAATCTGAGAAGTTCGTCAGCCAGACGATCGAGAAGCTGCTCGATGGTATCGTTCCCGGGAGCAGGGGAGAGGAGTACACGCTCGTCCTGCTCGCCACGCCGACGCTTGACGCAGAGGAGCGGAAGCTCCGGCTCGAGCAGCTATACACGGGCCTCGTGCCTTATGCGTCCTGGCAGACGGACTTCACCTACACGGAGACGGGTTCAACCTCATCGTCCGCGACCGTTGGGCTCAACGCCGGAGTGAGCGTGGGCAGGCAGGTGGGCACGAACCAGTCGCTTGCGAGCGGGGAATCTGCTACCGACTCAACTAGCCAAGGCGTGTCCGAAACGACCGGGACCTCCCAGACGGACACCGTCTCCGATTCGACGTCAGACACCACTTCGCATACCGATGGAACGTCAGAGTCGGACACGACAACAGCCGGAGTAAATGTTTCCGGCGCATCCGTCGGGGGGCATCTTGACACTGGACATACCCACGGCACCAACTCGAGCGACACCTTGTCCAAGACGGTCGGTCAAACGGTTGCCCGCGCCGTCGGTTCGTCGACCGCCCACGCAGTATCGAGTACCTTGGGACGCGCAGTCACCAAGTCGCTCACCAGCACCGTGGGGTCATTTGCGAGCCAGAGCCTCGGCGGGAACTTCGGCGTGAACTTTGCCAGGACGTCGACGGTGACTGCGACCATTGGCAAGAACGAGGGCATCCACCAGACCCACACCAACTACTCCATCAAGCACGCGCTCGAGCTCCTCGAGCAGCAGATGAGGCGCCTCGAGGAGGGCGCAGCGCTCGGCCTCTGGGAGTTCGCCGCGTACGTCCTGAGTGAGGATCCGGCCACCGCGAACAACGTGGCTCACTCCTACCTCGCCCTCACTCAGGGGGAGGACTCGTTCATCTCGCAAGCCTCCGTCAACCTGTGGCGCGGCGACTTGCCTGGCGAGAGCGCGGCCGACACCATCTGCTCCTATCTGAGAGACCTGAGGCACCCGATCTTCGCGCTGAGCCCCGACCTAGCCGAGCGCCAGCCCAACGTGCTGCCCTATCCGTCGACGGTCACGGCGACTACGACCCTTACGGGCAAGGAGCTTGCGAGGTCCCTCAACTTCCCACGCAAGTCGGTGGCGGGCCTGCCGGTCTTTGAGTGTGCGAGCTTCGGGCGCAATGTGGCCACCTTCGAGGAGCCGGAGGCCACCGGCTCAATCGAGCTCGGGCATGTCTTCCACATGCACCGTGAGGAGCCCACCTCGGTGCCGCTCGGCCTAGACTCGCTTGCTGGCCACACGTTCGTGACGGGTAGCACGGGCGCCGGCAAGAGCAACGCGGTGTACCGCATACTCGAGCAGGCCGATAAGCATGACGTGGGTTTCCTTGTCATCGAGCCAGCCAAGGGCGAGTACAAGGATGCGTTCGGAAACGACCACGACGTCTCGGTGTTCGGCACCAACCCCGCCTACGCACCGCTGCTCCGACTCGATCCGTTCAGCTTCCCTGAGGGGGTGCACGTCCTGGAGCACCTAGACCGTCTGGTCGAAATCTTCAACGTGTGTTGGCCGATGTACGCCGCCATGCCGGCCGTCCTCAAGGACGCCGTTGAGAGGTCCTATGAGGACTGCGGCTGGGATCTGGCCAAGTCAACCAATCCCTACGGGCAAGGGCTCTACCCGAGCTTCGCCGATGTCGCGTGCAACGTCCGGAAGGTCATCGACTCGAGCGAGTACGACGCCGAGAACAAGGGCGCCTACAAGGGGTCGCTGCTCACGCGCATCAACTCCCTCTGCAACGGCATCAACGGGACGATCTTCTCCTCCGACGAGGTGCCCGCGCAGACGCTCTTCGACGGGAAGACGATCGTCGACCTGAGCCGCGTTGGCTCGAGCGAGACCAAGGCCCTGCTCATGGGCGTACTCGTTCTCAAGCTCCAAGAGTGGCGCATGAGCCAGGGAATCCCCGCGAACGCTTGCCTGAGGCACCTCACGGTTCTCGAGGAGGCGCACAACCTCCTGCGCCGCACGTCCCTCGAGCAGGGCCAGGAGGGCGGCAACCTCGCGGGCAAGAGCGTCGAGATGCTCTCCAATGCTATCGCCGAGATGAGGACATACGGCGAGGGCTTCGTCATCGCCGACCAGGCCCCCGGGCTTCTAGACCCTTCTGCCGTCCGTAACACCAACACCAAGATCGTGCTACGCCTCCCCGAGGGGAGCGACCGCGAGCTCGTGGGAGGGGCGGAGGCCCTGAACGAGGTGCAGGTCAAGGAGCTGGCGCGTCTGCCGCGCGGCGTCGCGGCCGTCTACCAGAACAACTGGATCGAGGCCGTGCTCTGCAAGGTGAGCAAAGCTCGTCATGGCGGGGATACCTACGAGTACCAGCCCGAGGAGGGTGCCAAGCAGCCGCGGGACATGGAGACCGCGCTCGACATCGTCTCCCTCCTGAGCAGCGGCGAGGCGGTCGCCGACGAGGCGAGGCTCGTCGAGGTGAGGGACGATATGAGGTCTTTGGGTGTTAGCTCTTCGATTCAAGTTGCCGCGCTGCGCATCCTCAAGGACCCGCCGCCGGAGCCGAGGATGACGAGGATTGCGCCAATTGTGTCGAGCTTCTTCCCCGAGGCGCGAGAGGCCATGGTCGCAGCCAAGGAGAAGAGCGGAGTCCCACGTGAGTGGAGCCTGGCGGTCAGGCAATCCGTCAGTGAGCTCGGCTTTGAAGGCGCCAGACCGCAGCTCATGCGCATCATCACCCAGGGAATCGTCTATGACTATCTCTGTAACGAGTTGCATGACCGGGAGTCGTTTGATGGCTGGTATAGGAACGGGGTGATCGCATGATTCCCCACGTACACTTCGAAACAGGAGGAGAGACAGAATCATCGATTCTGGGCGATGGGCCGGAAAGAACTAGCATTGATCCAGACAAGCTGGCCGAGCCTTCAGAGAACGGATGGGCTGAGACTGCTTCCGCTGCTTATGATTACGTCGAGGCAGATAGGGTTGCCGAGCCCTACCTGACAACATACAAGGAGCGGCTAGACCATTGCCCCAAAGACTTGTTTGAGGACCCAGGCCTTAGGGGAGAGTCTCTGGCACGTCCTGATATGACTACTGAGAAGGGGCGGAAGGCGGCTGAGAAGCTCGCCGAGTATGGGCAAGATGGAATCATGTACGGAGATGCCTTGGCAGACTTCGAGCCCGTCTCTGAGTGCACGGTTCAGATAGGGGACATGACTAGCAACCGTGCAAGAAACTTCGACCAGGCCGATATCCTATGCGCTGAGAAGTGGAACGCTGAGAAACGAGATGGAAGAAGCGATTGGACTGACGACGACGTAAAACAGTGGAGAAAGGACAATGGCTATTCTTGGCATGAGTGCGCTGACATGGAGACGATGAACCTAGTGTCTAAGGATATTCACGAGTATTTCACCCATTCGGGCGGAGTCGCAGAATGCAAGAGACGTGAAGGTATCATCGGGAACGGTGGATTCGATGAGTAGCATTACCAGAGAGGTGTGGGGCAGGAAGCTTAAGCTCGAGGTCTATCCTGAGGGAGGGAAGAGCCAGTCGGATGCCCAGTCGCTGGCGCTTGAACGGCTGTGCTCTGCTTGGGACGCCGTCAACAAGAGTGCCTCTAAGCTCAAGGAGTACTGTGCGAAGGATGGTGACGGCGGAGACATGGAGAATGTCTTCCGCTACGTCACGCCTCGTTACCTCTTCCTCCCCAAGACTCAGAGGAAGCGGACAGTTGCGCTGATGTGCGAATATCGGTTCGATCCAGAGCATGGGATCGCTCTAGTCTTCGAGAATGAAACGCTGAGGGAGATTGGTCTCCAGGACATCATTCTCTAGCCAGCTTGGCCCATGAAAGCGATTCCTGCATGGATGACGCATTCGAAAGGCTGTAATAGCGGCACCTTGCGATGCAGTTTCCAGTTGCCTAAGGGAGACAGATGGCAAAAGAGAAGTTCAATATCGATACGATTCTCGCCCACCGGTCCGATGAGCTCAACATCGGCCTGGGCGTCAGCCTCGGGCACTCGGTATCCCAGGGCGACCTGAGCGAAGGACAGTGGATCAGGTTCCTGCGGAGCTTCCTGCCACACAGGTACGACGTTTCGAAGGGATTCGTCTTTGACAGCAAGGGCGGGGTCAGCGAGCAGATCGACATCATCGTCTTCGACAGGTTCCATTCCCCACTCATCTATGAAACGGACAACGGGGAAAAGTACGTGACCGCCGAGAGCGTGTACGCCGTCTTCGAGGTCAAGCAGGAGGCGAACAAGGGCTTCGTCGAGTATGCGGACAAGAAGATCCAGTCGGTGCTCGACCTCCACAGGACGAGAAGGGGGATAGTGGTGGCGGGAGAAGCCCGACCCCCACGCGAACTGACCCACATCATCGGTGGGCTGCTCACCACGAACTCTGTCAAGTCAGGCACCCTCTGTGGCCACATCGAGAGGTCTGCAAATATCGACATGGCCTGCTCGGCGCTAACCGGAACCTTCCACAAGGGCGCCGATGGAAAGGTGACGTACTCCGATTCGGGGGAGGCAGTATTCGCGTTCTTCTTCCTGCTCCTCAACGAGCTGTATAAGCTCGGAACGGTCGGCGCTATCGACATACAGGAGTACGCCGACAGGTCGCTCAAATCCTTCTCGCTCGAGAGGGGTGAAGTCTGATGTCTCTACAGGACGACTTCAGAGCGTTCCTCCACGACATTGAACCCAAGAAAAGCACGGTGGACGAGATAGCGAGCGCGCACAAGACGCTTCGCGTATATCTCGAGGGCCACGAGTACTACTCCCAGCGCTGCATCGCCACTTACCTTTCCGGCTCCTATGCCAAGCACACGGCCATTCGACCCGTCAAGGACGAGGACCATCGTGACGTCGACATCGTGGTCGAGACAGACTACTCGACGTCTGATAACTCGGCTGACTCCATCATCGAGCTCCGCGATGTTCTCTACGAATCGGACAAGTATAAGTCGGTGCGCCTCCAGACGCACTCGGTAGGCATCGCGCTTTCAAAGCTCGATATCGACGTGGTCCCTCTCGCATCCGAAGGAGAGAGGCGCTTCATAGGCAACCTCGACGACGCGTCTTGGAGGGAGACGAATCCGAAGGGACATATCGAGTGGTCCAGCCAGACGAACGCCAGGCATGATGGCCTCTACGTGCCCGTCGTCAAGATGATGAAGTGGTGGCGGCGGGAGCATTGCCCCAAGATGAGAAGGTGGCCCAAGGGGATTACCCTTGAGAAGATCATTGCCGACTGCTTCCCGGAGGACTCCTCAGCTTACGAGGAGCTGATGATTGGGCTACTTGAGATCATCCATGACTCCCTGTCAGAGGAGCTGGAGACTGGAGTGGTGCCCGTCATCGCCGACCCTGTCCTTCCGACGAACAACCTAGCTGAGAGTTATACGCTTGAGGACTTTAGGAGCTTCATCGGAGGGCTCGAGGAAGCGCTTTACGTTCTCCAGGAAGAGGGTTCGAACAATGACTCCTGGAGGAAGATTCTTGGTAATCGCTTCCCTTCCGGAAATAGCAACGCGAGTTATAAGGCATTGGCAAAGTCTGTCTATACGGTCGAACAGGCTCTATGCGTTCCCCATAGGAAAAGCTCCCCTTGGCCCTTTACCAAAAGGAGACCGGGGGTCGTGGTGGTCGTCGCCGATGTCACATTCGAGGACGGACACGTCGAGACAATCTCAAGCAACGGAAGGGTGATTCCCAAGGGCTGCCAGATCGACTATCGGGTTATCCGATCGAAGGGGCTACAGTCCCTTACGGCAAAGTGGTTGGTGGTCAATACTGGCGAGGAGGCTTACGCTGCTGGATGTCCGAGAGGTGAGTTCGAGAACTCCAATCTTGCTGGCGGAGGACGGCACGAAAGCACGGCTTACGCTGGTCGTCATTACGTGCAGTGCCTGCTCATCAAGGGTGGGCGCTGTGTGGCGCGGAGCAAGGAGTTCTTCATCATCGTCCAGTGACGCTACTGCTTGAGGCGTGTGAATGCCCCTTCCCGTCCCCACAAGCGTTAGGGGTGCCTGCGCGTGCGGGACGGGCGGCGGAGGGGCTTGGCCTCCGCCGTGGCGCGGCCCCGGCCGCGTGCCCTCATGGCGTCTGACCTGCACAAACTCTGCACAAAAGGAAACGCTCCCCATGGTGGGGAGCGCTACCGACGCGTGATGTGGGTGCCCATGGCTACGACTGCCACGCCCCGCGGACGTGGTGGACGCGCACGCGCCCGGCGTCGAGGTTGACGCACACGCTCACAACGTCGAAGCGCAGGTGCTCTGGCAGGGGTTCCTCGGACGCGAGAGCGCGGCCCACGCAGAGCGCTGCCCCGTGCGCGACGACGTCCTCGTCGATGAGCGACTGGAGGTCGTCGAGCGTCATCTCGAAACCCTCCACGGGCACGGGGAGCACGGCGATGGTGACGGGGAGGTCGCCCTCGCGGCAGGCGAGCACGTCCTCGAAGGGCGTCTCCTCGAAGCCCGTGAAGCCGACGTGCGACAGGGCCTCGCGGGCGAGCTCCGCGCAGTCGCGGGCGAAGTCCCCCGTGAAGGGCGTGGTGGCCTCCCAGCGCTCGGCGATTGCGGCGGTCGGGGTGATGGTTGCGGTCTGGCTCATGGTCTGCCCCCTTCGGGCTCGGGTGAGGGTCGGCTCTTCCTTCCCTCGGACGGGGGCGACAAGGCAAGCGGAATCCCCGGAGCGCCCGTTTGCGGGCGGGGCGCGGCGCGCGAAGGGGATGGCGCGTCAGGCGACGGGAGGCTGTGCGACCCTTGCTGTCGTAGTCCTGCAGCGCGTGGCGGCTCCATGGCGGGGTGAGGGCGTCTCCCGTCGCTCCCTTGCAGAAGGTGCCGAGCCTCGCGGTGGTGAGCGCGTGGCGGCTCCCCGTGCGCTCGTCGGTCACGTAGTACTGCCCCTGCGTCACGAGCAGCACGAGCATCCGGCTCCTGCTCCCGCACCTGCGCCTGAACGCGCAGTCCATGCCGTCCATCAGGACGCGCTCGAACTCGGGCGCGGACTGCTCGCGCTTGGCCTTGGACGTCTCTCGCTCGATGTCCCCGTGGACTATGAGGCTCCTCACGTCTACCTTCTCGTCGATGCCGAGGTCGAGCGTCATCTGGGTCTGCATGTCATGTCCTCCCGTCTGGTCAGGCGGGGGAATCCCCTTCGGTTCCCCCTGGGGGCGGGCCATGCAAGTCGGCGCGACACGGGTGGGCTGGGCAGTCGCGCCGACGTCACCGGGAGCGGGATGTGGGAGGGGCCCGCGACGGTGTGCGAGGCTTGCCCGCAGGGGGTCCGAAGGGGATCAGTACTTGTTCGGGTGGGGTGACGGGGTGCCGATCATCGCTCGGCGGGGCGTCGAAGAAGTGTCGTGACGTTTATCCAAGGCATCCAATTACCCAATTGACTAACGCTGCTCGCTTTTGTGTCCGGCGTCTCGAATATGATTGGTTGCGGACAATTCTTATCCAGTGTCAGCTGGAGCCGTGAGGGGGGTGAACCAATGGATGTCGCCTTTATGAAAGCAGGGCGTGATTCTCCGCGCCTAATTACGGCAGAAGACCTGCAGGGGAAGTATGGCGCATGGGTACCAAGAGACATCAGGTTTACCTGCCCAAACTGCGGGCAACCGGTAAAACCTTGTGCCATGTCTAGAGGGGGCTTTCAGTCACCCCACTTTAGGCATGAGCAGAATAATGAGATTGCAAAGCAATGCGATTTGTATGCAAGCGGAGTTGGCGGGTATGGTGAATGGGAGTATCAACAAATCCCCATGCCAATGTTCATCCACAAGTTGACGAAAACCCACGACCACTTTGTGGTTGAGGGTGGTTTCAAAAGCGTTGACCAATCAGTCTTAGAGGTCCTTGAGAGGTCTCACGCAAGGCTCGCGATGGGGACGAAGCGCTATGACGTAAGCAGTCGAAGGTTCGGTTCGGGGATTGCGAGAATCCCCTTTGAAGATATCTCGCTAAGCCCATCGGACAACATTCGCCTCATTAGCTCACCGTTAAGGTTCGAAGAAGTTTGGAGCCCTCCGGAGGATGCTATCAAGGCGATGGTTTTCACGTGTGAGCGCGATACCCTCCAGGGAAAGCGGCTGCGGTTGGGAGAGTCTGTATGCGCGGGTGACACACTCTTTCTCCTTGCGCCTTTACGGGAAAAGGCTGCAATCATGAGAGCGTTTAGCGATTCGGGACATGTCGGATTCGCTGGCTCTGTCATGGGGTCATCAAAACTGCAGGTCTATAAAGTGACGCTGCCTTCTAACGCTGGCCGCCTTGACGGAGAGGCTGCATATCTCAGATCCTGCGGCATACTTGTAGATGCTCCACGAGTAGAGCCCGAACTTCTTTGGCCGCCCTCGCTCAATGGGGATGGAAGTGTGCGACCGCTGTTTTCTAATTCGAGCTGCTTCTTCGGTGTTCATACGACTCAGCCTACCGGATCCATCTTTGTTAGCGACGATCCTGGATCTATCAGGTACGCCTTGCCAAACATGCTCATTCCTACAGATGGTCACGGTTACGCTTGCCTAGTGCTTGAGCCCTCCAGCACCGCCCGTCTGGTGTTGGCAAAGCCGGATACGTCGGAAGGATCCGTGCTTGTCGATGCGAACAGTCCGGACGCCATTGCCTTCCTTTCACATACGGGTGGAATCGTGAGCATCGACAATGATGACAACACGATACGAATCGTGGCCAATTCGCCAGTGACCGTTGTCTGGTTGCGTAAGGGCCATGCTTGGGAAAAGCTCGACTTGACTATAGATGCGACTAGGCACGAGAAGGCCATATTTCCTGGGGAGCTCGTTAAGGTCGTCAGGCAGCTCAGGAACTCACCTTGGTTGCTAACCATCTGGGAGCACGATCCGGAGTGTCAAGATACATCTGACTCGCCAAAGCGCGGAGGGGCGGAGGCTGGCCCCGAAGCAAGGAAGGGCCTTCTCGATTCACTCCTGCCAAGAGACAAGCGGTTCGCGATGGCACGTGCGTCAGGCCGGTTGAATGAACTCGCGACATCCAAGGATAAAGAATTCGTACTGAAAAGGAGCGGGTCGAGATGATTGATGACTTGTCTGACCAGGAGCGATACTCAGTATGCGTTGCTAATGTCGAAGTGGGCTACGAAAGGCTCTTCTACAAGTTCTTCCGCATCGCCGACTACGATCCTGAAACGCCGACTGAGATAGCCCCCTCTGTTGTCGAATCGGACGTGAGGGCCCCCGAAGAAAGGCGTGCTCATCCCAACTATCTTTACAATCCGCAGGTGGTCGACAGATATGAGGACAGGGTTTCGGACTTCTACCTTTTCAGATGGGGGTGGGGATACGACGATCGCGGCAGGCCCCTCACTGAGGCAGAGGGCGTCGAGCGCTTCTTTAAGCGCGGACGAGAGCTCAAAGAAGTTATCGCCCCGGAAGGCGTGCACAACGAAGAGGACCTGCGGCGTGCGCTGAGAGCGGGGATTCCCTTTGAAGGAAAGACGACAAGGATCTTCTACCTCGTGTATGGCAAGGAAGGTCCGTGGGTGCTCGCGGCGAAATGCGACAGAAGCGACTTCTCCTTTAGTGACGGGCTACTGAGCCTGCCGCCAAAGGTCACAAACGTGAGGGGCCATGCGCTAAGGGTCCCACGCCTCAAGCTCGACCCCGACGAAATAATCGAGCCTGCACATGCTTCAGTTGCTTCAAGGAGAGTGTATGGAGTCCTTGATGAGCTGGAGAGCAACGGCAACGTGCTGCTTCGTCTCCTTGACGACTTTGCCGACGACTACGTGAGGTGGTTTATTAATCAGGAGAAGATCGACCAGGTAACCAAAGCCGAGAGACAACGGGTTATGAGGAGCGTCATCGAGGGCGCCCTCGATCGACCGGATGCCCTCGAAAAGTACCTCGAGGCGGGTGTCCCGAACGAAGACGTCGAAGCCCTAAAGCATGCAATCGTTGCAAGCGCCTCTGACAGTGACGATGAATCTAGAAAGCTCATACGAAGCGCGCTGCTCAGGGACGAAGCATTCCGCGCGGAGTGTGTTGACCAGGTCATGGAAGAAAGCACTGCGATCCTGAAGCAGAGAGAGAAGGAAATCGACTCAGCCTCGGCCCGGCTCGAAAGCGTCAGGGCAGAGGTGTCCGCAGCGGAGAACAGGCTTGCCGAAGCCGTTGCGGAGCGGGATTCTATTCGCGATGAGATTCTCAAGGGGCAGGAAGAAGTCTCCTCCCTTGCAAAGGACAAGGAGTCTGCGCTTGAGGAGTTGGAGTCGAGTGTAGCTCTCAAGCTAGGGCTTAAGGCGGTCTCCTCGGCTGCGGCTCCCGTTAAGCTCAATACGCCTGGACTGTCCATCGTTACGGGCGAAGCCGCAGACAAGGTTGCCGAGGCAGAGACCTTACGAGGGGCTTTGTCAGAGAACATGGGAAAGCTCGGCATCTCTTGTCTCGTGGGGGACCCGGACGAGGTCCGCGGCCGCTGTGCTGTGGGAATCGAAGCCGCCCTAAGCGCGACGAACATCTTCGCCATCCCTATGCCCATAGCACCGCCCATGGCAGATGCTCTCTCGGTGGCATTGACGGGCAAGACTGCTAAAAGGGTGCGAGTCCCCTCGGATTACAGGTCTGTTCTGGAGCTGCTGTCGGAGACCCCTGATGCGGGTGAGGTGACGGTCTTCGAGAACGTCATAGATCCAGTCAACGAGGGTGCCCTATTTGCGCTTGCCAACTCGGATGGTCGAGGTGTAATAATCCTTCCCTTCACTTCTCATGCGAGTGCAAGCCTCGTGGCGAAAGAGGCTTGGGACAGGGTGTTCCTTCCCAATGTTGAAAGCCTATGCCTGGTTCCATCCCTTGCCCGGCGCAATCGGCGGTTGTCGCGGATGAGGGAGCCTTTTTCGGCACTAAAGGTTGACGGAGAGGAAGTCCTAGACACGACCCGCGGACTCATCTCGGATCTCGAGGAGCTCAACCTCCCCGACACGAGTCTCCTCCTACCCGCAACTGTTCTTACTGCATTTGATGCATTGCCCGAAAGCGAGAACGAGGTGTATGGCCCCCTGTCCATCGTCAGCTTGCACCTCGGTATCGTGACCGGGCTCGATGGCGGCTCATTCGAGGTACTTGCAGAGAGATCCGAAGGTGATGTCGGACTCTTGCAGCTAGCAAGGAGGCTCGAAAGGGATGCCAGCTAAGAATGGCCTGTTCCTACGCATGGCGAAGGACATCGGGGTCAAGAAATACAAGGGGGAGTCCGACGAGGGCTTTTCCCGGCGCACCGCGTACACCGCCTCGCGATACTGGACCTCTGCTTTCTGTATGGATGACGGATCAGGCGGCGACTCTGGTCTCTCCAGGCAGGCACTGAACAGAAAGTTGCGATCCTGGATAGGGAGGCTCGACAATGCCCAGCCTGGCATTAGCGAGTGGTTCGAGGTTGACCAGGGTAATGTTTCGTGCATATACAACAGGCTGATAGATGTGGGGGAGCTCAAGGAAGATGGGTTCTCCAATCGGTTTAGGGCGCAGCCACCAACGTTGGCCGTCGTTGGAATGGGGCAGGCGCTGATAGTTGGCATGTTCGATCCGACCAACACCAGCGAGGCAGTGCTGGGATACCACAGGCCTGACATCGTCGCAACAGGGCTGGCCTCAATAGTGGCCTCGGACTTGGAGGCGCCTGCCCAGAATCCCCGATGGTGGGAAACTGAGTGGGAGCTCCTCGCATGGGCTCGCGCTTCCGATTTCGGATCGGTGGAGTACGCGAACCCCGCGACGCGAGCCTGGGGCCTCAGGAACGGGGAGGTCTGGTCACCTGATTTTAGGCCAACAAAAGGGATCGCCCTTGCCAGGACCACCTCGAACGACCGTGGCGGAACGACCTACTATGCTGCAAGGCCTGTGGGAGGGAAGCCGTTCCTGTGCTCAGTCGAGCAGACAAAAGCCCTCGAGCTGTATTACCACATCAAGGAGATCGCCGGCAATCCCGTTGTCGCACGGCTCAGAAGAATAGACGACCAGCACGTCGAGCTCGCCATGCCGCTGGGGCTCATCCCGGGAGAATATGACCGGGTGCTTGAGGTTGCGAGCTGGCCCGTCCGGAACGTGTCCGACCGCTTCGACAGGCTCATGAGGGCCGAGTGCGTCCCAATGGCAAGGGACCTCCTGTCGAAGTGCGGAGTGGTCCTTAAGGAGGCCTGAGTTGTCAGAGATTCATGGCGTCGAGATGGTCAAGCACGAGCTCAAGAAGACCATCGTCGACTACATCGAGACAGAGTACTTTGGGAAGACTCCCGAGCTGAGGGCAAGGTGCGACAACGAGCTTAGGGGCTCCACCACCCTTTTCCAAGAGCCCTACTACGAGGCGACCCCGGCGTATGAGACGTCTGCTAGCGGGATCTCTCTCGCGCGGATTCCCAGTGGCGCCAGACGCTTTCTCGAGGCGATGGCGGCAGAGGGAAGGGGGGTCTACGCATCGCCGTACGCGCACCAGGTCGCCTCCCTCGAGGCGTTCTGGAGAGGAGATGACATTCTTGTCTCCACCGGCACGGGGTCCGGCAAGACCGAGTGCTTCATGTGGCCGATGATCTCAAAGCTGGCGCTGGAGGCAAGCGAGAGCCCTGCATCCTGGGGCGAGAGGGCGGTTCGTGCGCTCGTGCTGTACCCGATGAACGCCCTCGTCTCGGACCAGCTGGGAAGGCTCAGACGAATTCTCGGTGGCAGCCCAGAGGAGTTCAACAGGGCATGGACGGAGGACTCACCGAGGGGCAGGCGCCCACAGTTCGGGATGTACACGGGCCGGACGCCATATCCGGGTGCCAAGCAGAACCCGAAGAGGGATGCCGACTACTCAGAAACGGTCACGCGCGACTTGCTCGAGGCGGACGAGGAAGACCGGGAGAAGCTGCGCGAGCACGGCAAGTATCCCGAGAAGAACGACCTGGCCTCGTTCGTGAGTAGCGTCCGCTCGCACAGAAGCGGCTGGGCGGAGGAGGACGCCGAGATGCTGCTGCGGTTCGAGATGCAGGAGCACGCACCCGACATCCTCGTCACCAACTACTCGATGCTTCAGTACATGCTCATGCGATCCGTGGAAGGCAGGATCTGGGCCAGCACCGCGAAATGGCTCCGGGAAAACCCCTTGCAGAGCCTTCTCGTCGTTGTCGACGAGGCGCACATGTACAAGGGTGCTGCTGGAGGCGAGGTCGCCCTGCTCCTGCGCAGGCTCATGCACAAGCTTGGGATCGACGCGAGCAGGGTGCAGTTCATATTGACGAGCGCCTCAATCCCCGACGACGACACGTCGACGATTGCCTTCTACGAGGACATGACGGGCAAGCAGGGAGACGGGCTAAAGATCGTGCGCGGTAACGTCGCCAAGCGTAAAGCAGGGGGAGCCCTGGAGGTCCCGGCAGAAAAGTTGCTCGAAGTCGATGTCGCTGCCCTGCAGGAGGGCGGGAGCTCGCTCGTGGACCAGGTGGACGGTTTTGCCTC
This sequence comes from Olsenella sp. KH1P3, assembly GCF_900167315.1. NCBI lineage: Bacteria > Bacillati > Actinomycetota > Coriobacteriia > Coriobacteriales > Atopobiaceae > Olsenella > Olsenella sp. KH1P3. Next base: position 375,431 of record NZ_FUWQ01000001.1, read on the forward strand.
GCTGGTCGGGTTGGCTCACCCCGAGTTCGCGAGTGCCGAGGAGGTCTCATCATGGCTCGGGACGACCCTCCCTGAGCTCGGCCCATTCTGCCGCCTCGAGGACGCGGTCCGCTCGTCCTGCATGACTATCGAGGAAATCTCATCGCGCGTGTTCCCGGCAGAGGATGCCGCCCTCGCCGCCACTGACGCGCTCATGAACCTTGCTGCCATCGCCAAGGACTATGAGGGGCGAGCGCTGCTTCCGATAAGGATGCACATGTTCGTGCGCGGAATCCAAGAGCTGACCGCGTGCAGCAACCCCGCCTGTCGTCACGCGCCACAGGACGGGCTGGGATTGGGGCGGGTGTACGTCAACAGGCCTGCAGGGCGATGCCTCTGCGGCGCCAAAACCTACGACCTGCAGACTGACCGCAACTGCGGTGCCATATTCCTGAGAGGATACGCATCAAGCATTGACGGAGACTTCTATCTCTGGAACGAGAGGCCGGACCCCACGAGGAGCTTCTTCGAAGTGAGCCTCTATGTTCCATCCGAGGGTGAGGAGGTCGCTGGGCTCGAGACGGGGTGGCTCAACTCGCTGACAGGGAAGGTCCATCGCGATGACAGCCATGCCGGTCAGGACGGATTCCTCAGGGTTGCCTTCTGTCTGCCAGACGAGGAGGACGAGGACAAGCTAAGGCCCTCGAAGTGCCCCAAGTGCAACGGCAAGGTTGCCCTCGTCGACTTCGTGACGAAGGGCAACGAGCCCTTCTACAACGTCGTCGCAAGGCAGTTCGAGCTCCAGCCCGGGTCGAGCAAGCCGAGCGAGCTTGCGGCCAACCCGAACGCCGGAAAGAAAGTCATCCTGTTCTCCGACAGCAGACAGGGGGCGGCTAGGATAGCGAAGGACCTCACAGACGCCTCGGACAGGAACCTCACCACCAAGGTGCTCGTCCTTGCTGCCCGCGAGCTTGAGTCATGGGCGGAGGAGGAGGGAGGGTACGCCTCCCTCAGAAGGCTGTTCCCGGCATTTCTCAAGGTGGTCCACGATCGGGGCATCAAGCTCTTCTCCGGCGAATCACGCAAGACGCTTGAGGAAAGGGTGTCCAAGCTCGAGGAAGACGACAGCTTCGATGACCTGGAAGACGTCATAGACGCCATGCCGACGCCCCCCGAGGCGTACAGCGAATATCTTCTCAAGAGCCTATGCGACAGGTACCACTCCCTTTCCGACTCGACCGTGGGCTGGATCCGCCCAACAGACAAGGCGTGGAGGGCCGTGAGGAAGAAGCTCAGGGCAGGAAAAGTCGACATGGAAAGGGAGGAGTTCGAGGCTGTCTTCTATGCCTGGTCGAGTTACGCGATGGTGAGGCTGACTGCCCTCGATGCCGACATTCCCCCCAAGGTCAGGATGCGCGTGCTCTATACAGGGTCGCAGTACGGGCTGCTGCCTTCGAATCCATTCCAAGGCCAGAAGGTTGGAAGGGGGTCGCTAATCGGCCTTCTTGGGTCGAGGTTCAATCAACAGCAGGTTGAGGTGATAGCCGATTGCATCGTATCTTTCCTCGAGCGTCCAGCGAGCTCCACCTCAGACCTCCAATTCATCAACACGCACAAGGTTTTCCTCCATATCGACCCAGATGCCGACTGGCAAGTATGTCCGAGGTGCGGGAAGGTCTCCCCTTACAGCCTGTGGGGGAAGTGCCCGCACTGCAAGCAGGGCGAGGTGCACTCACTCGGCAACAGCTTCGAGGGAGTTTCGTTCTGGCGCGACCCGCTTGTCAGGGCGGTGAACGGCGAGGAGGCCGTCCTCAGGACCAGAATCAACACAGAGGAGCACACAGCCCAGCTCTCCCACAAAGACCAAGAGGGAGACACGTGGTCGACAACCGAAGAGTACGAGATGCGGTTCCAGGACATCTACGTTGGGGACAAGAGGGAGCCTGTCGACATTCTGAGCTGTACCACCACAATGGAAGTCGGCATCGACATCGGGTCTCTGACGGCGGTGGGCCTGCGGAACATCCCTCCGATGAGGGAGAACTACCAGCAGAGGGCGGGCCGTGCCGGGCGACGCGGGTCGGCGATCTCGACAATCGTTACGTACGTAGATACGCATCCCTTCGACAACACCTACTTCAAGGACCCGACCAGGATCGTCAGAGGCGAACTCCGCGAGCCAAGAATCGACGTGGCCAACGAGAAGCTGGTCAGAAGGCACCTCGCTACGGTCTTCTTTACCTACTTCGGAGACTCGATTGGTAAGTCCATTGACGCCCTGACAGTGCAGGAGTTCTTTAACGAGAGGTACGCCTCGTTCAGGACGTCGCTGAGAGGCTTTCGTCTCTCGGAGAGGGAGCGGCGAGTCCTTATCCCGACGGGGATGATCGTCGACCTTGAGGCATCTAAAACGAGGCTTGAGGGCGAGGTCGACGGCATAAAGGAGAGCTTCGTCGCAAGGCCCGAGTCGTTTCTCAATACCGATGGGAAGACCTACAAGAGCGTCCTAGACTGCCTTCTGGAGGCAGCGGTACTGCCCACCTACTCGTTTCCGAGAAACGTGGTTGGCTTCGAGGTCGAGGACGGGGGGAGGGGCGACAAGCTCCTGCAGAAACCCGAACGATCCCTCGACATTGCTATCAGCGAGTACGCCCCAGGAAGAGAGATCATTATCGACAAGAAGACCTACATCTCGGGTGGCATATACACGCACTCGTCGAAGTTCTCGCGCAAGCTTGAGGACAGGGAGAACCCCGCAAGGGCTTACTTTAGAAGCGGCGACTATCACAAGAGGATCCTCTTTTGCGAGAATCCATCCTGTGGCTGGTTCGGTATTCGCGAAGACCTTGGCGGCAGGGACACGTGTCCGTTCTGCGGTGGTAGCGAGCTGTCCGAGAGCGAGTTCATTAAGCCCTGGGGCTTTGCTCCGCGCAACGGTTCCGAGGCAGATACCGGTCGCGACAGCCCTGATATTTCGTCGGCGGAACTGCCCTGTTACTCTGCCATACCAGATGAGGCTCTCACACCGTCCCGGTACGAGCGGATAGCATACGCGAATAGGCATGACTGCTCCCTAATCGTGGCCAACCGTGGTCCACGACGTCATGGCTTCGACATATGCAGCAAGTGCGGTGCCGCATACCCTTCTACAGATGCGGACACGCGAGAGGCGAAGGGAATCAAACCCCCATTTCTACGCAGCGCAAGCGGCGGATGGGCGAACTGCCAGCACAGCTTCAAGCATTCCGTTGTTATCGGAAGCATCTTCAACACCGACCTCGTCATCTTCGAGCTATCGATCGATCCCGCCGAGGTGTGCACCTCGTATGATAACCCGTGGCTCAGAAGGGCGTGCGTCTCGCTTGGCGAGGCGCTAAAGCTAGCGGCTGTGGATTTGCTCGACATAGACTTTGGCGAGCTTTGCGTCGGGACGCGCCGGAGGTTTGCCCGGAATCGCGTAGTCGTTGACATCTACCTATTCGACTCTTTATCGAGCGGCGCGGGATACTCGTCCCTCTTGGCTAATTCTTCTGCGCTCGACGAGCTGATCAAGAGGGCGACAAGGATTCTCTCAGACTGTGACTGCGAGTCGGCTTGCCTCAACTGCCTAAAGCACTACAGCAACAAGCGAATGCATGAAGACTTGGACAGACACGCCGCACTCGACCTCCTTCGCTATGTGACAAGGGGTGTAATTAGAGGGGAGACAGTCAGGGTTGCGTCGAAGCTGTTCGCCCCATTGTCAGAAGCCTTGTCTCAGGAGGGGGCAGATTGTTCGCTGCGAGGAGATATCCTCACTGCTTCGTTTGGAGGGCGGGAGATAGAGATTCTCGCAATACCGAACATGATTAACAAGACAATCAAAAGGGGTACCGTACAGCTCTGGGAGGGTGAGATTGAGCACGGCCTTCCCGAGGCATTCGATGAGGTAGTTAGCGCATTGGTATAGTAGAGCGCACCTGAGCCCGCTACCTTTGTAGTTTAAAGGCGACCCTAGGGTTCGGCAGCAGGATGATTGGTGGGACATGAGGCTGGTTGACAACGAGGGCAACGATACCGACTACACGCTCATCAAGTGGGGCCCGGGTGGCGCGTGGGGCTTCGAGGAGCTGGAACATGGCGTCACTCAGATGCTGCCTGACTACGAGGGCCATGACGTGTCCGTCGACCTTGGCGACCAGCCGATGATCGTCTACAAGGACATCCCCCTCGAGATGGTCGAGGAGTTCGTCCAGCGCGGACTTGTTGCTAAGTCGTACCGGTTCGGTTCGAAGGTGCTGGACCTCATGCGTAGGAACCCCGAGGCGAGACTCGGCGCCATGGTCGCGTGCTCCTGGGACGAGGGAGTCGGCTGGTATGCCGTCGTAAGGGGTGTCCGCCTCCAGGAGAAGGAGCCGTCCGCGGCGGACCTGGTCGCGTGCCAGGACATGTCGAGGACGTTCCTGCTCCCGACCGACGAGGGCCACCGCCTCTCACAGTCGTGCATGGTCGCCTGGTTCGCAAGTGGCATGGCGAGCGCGGACGCCTACGACTGGCGCGGAGACTCGTATGGGGATATGGCGCGGGCTCACGAGCTTCCCATCCCGACAATGGAGAGCCTGAGAGCAGGCGCCGAGGGAAAGAGCAACTCCTAAGGCAGCCTCCCTTTCTCATGAGCGTCTTCGCCAGGGTCTTCTTGCTGACCCTGATTGAACGTCCGATATAGATTTGGGGGAGAGCCTGGCAAATCGTGAACGCCTTTGTCCGACCGATGCCAAAGACCTCTTGGAGGTCCCTTGGTCCGATCCATTCCGGCCGGTCCGCGAGAGGGGAGTTGTCCCGCATCGACGCGGCTCTCGTCACCATTTCATCTGCCATGTCCGCTCCAGCTCGTTTTGTTCGTCTAGTTCAGGTGGAAACGAGCATATGGCGAAGCTGCTGGATTGGTTTGCGAAGAGGGGTGGCGATGCGGCCCTAAGCGGCCCTAAGAGGCTGAGTCACACGGATTCCACGATTGACTAGCGCTGCGTCATGAGGTCTGCGACTACCGCGCCTGCTGCAGCCTTTGCCTGTGGATCGTTGCTTGCGTAGATATTGAGGGTCATGGCCACGCTCGAGTGGCCCATGAGACTTGCCGCGGCCTTCGCGTCGACTCCGGCCCTGAGCAGCATGGTCGCGTATGTGTGCCTGAGGGAGTAGAAGGTTGCGAGCTCGCCCGTGGTCCCGTAGATCTCCCACTTGTCAGCGAAGTCGTGGAATGCTCTGGACAGGGCATGGTGGCCGTAGTAGTGACCCTCCGTATCTCCCAGAACGTAGAAGCCTTGCAGCTTTGAGAGCTTCTGGGTGCCGAATACGGTCCTCGCTCTGGCCCTCAACCTCTTGACGAGGTCGGGATCGATGGGGACATCGCGCCTGCCAGCGGACGTCTTTGGGCCTTTCTCGACGACCTTGCCGCCCGCCATACAGATGCAGTTTCGCACCTTGATGGCACCGTCGTGCAGGTCGACGTTCTCCCATTGCAGCCCCAGGGCTTCCTCGTTCCTGAGCCCGGCCCCAAGCCCCAACCGAATGGCAAGCGTCAGCTGGTCATCGGGCATCTCGTCGAGGATGCCCAGCAGCCTCTTGCGCGTCGCGTCGTCGAGGGCGTTGGGCTCCTTGCGCACCAGACGGGGCGGCTTAACGGATCTGGTTATGGGCATGGACGAGATGCATCCCTCTTCTAATGCCAGGTAGAGGAACCTTTTGAGTGCGTTGTGTGCACGGGCGACGGTCTCCCTTGCGTAACCGCTTGAGAGCATTTTCTGCCCCATCGTGCGGACCATGTTGGTGGTGATGTCGTTGATGGGGACGTCATCGATGAACCTGAGGATGAGGTTGACCTCGCTCTTGTACTTTGCATAGGTCGTGCTTGCGATGAGGCCGGACCTAAGCTGCTCGTCGACCTTCTCGTTCATGAAGGTCGATAGCTTGGGAGAGTTGACGACCTCCGGCGGAAGGATCTCCTCCAGGAGCGCCGCCCTCTCGAGCTCCGTCCTGATTCTCTCCTTCTCCTGCTGCGCTTCCTTCTGGGTCTGGGCGTGGATGTTCCTAGAGACCTGCTTCCAAGCAACCTGTCCGTTGGGCTTCTCAACCCTGTATGAGAATCGTGCCTGCCAAAGGTCACCGTGGATGTTTCTGAGCGATCCGTCTGTGTATTTCATCTCGCATGCCCTTCTTACCGTGGACGGGTAATCCAGCCCCAACAGTGCACGAAGGGACGCGGATTTAGGCTAGCGTTGCGAACGGACTGAACGATACCCAATTCGCGTTTCCGTACTCTGCGAACAATCTGAACGGGTTTGACTGTGGGCCTTTTACCTGCATTTTGCAGTCTCATGAGGCTCTGCTATAATGGACGCACACGGGGAGCTGGGGATTTGGCCCGGCTGAGAGGAATGACCCAATCATTCGACCCTAGAACCTGATCCGGGTAATGCCGGCGTAGGGACCAGAGCACCGCATGTTCGGGCGCCTACGAAGTCGTGGCGCCTTTTTTGGTGCCTGGAAGGAGAAAGATGAACTGTTCCGTTGCTATCCAGTATCTTCCCATGAACGCGGGGTCCGACGAGGAGGTGTGCCGCATCGTCGACGAGGTGATCGCGGCAATCGATGCCTCAGGGCTCGACTACTACGTAGGCCCGTTCGAGACCACCGTCGAGGGCGACTTTGACGCGTGCATGGACCTTATCAAGACTTGCCTCAAGGCGGGTGCCGCTGCGGGATGCGCCGAGAGCGCCTCGTACGTGAAGATCAGCTATCGCCCCGAGGGCGAAGTCATGACCACCGAGCGCAAGATCGGGAAGTACCACCAGACCGACTCCGAGTTCGCGGGCGGAGACTCCTCGGTGGTGGCGTAGTGGCGCGCACGTCCCGCCGCGCGCTCCGTGTCGTGATTCCTGCCCTGACCGTCGTGGCCCTGCTGGTGCTGTGGCAGCTGGCGGTCGTGGTCGGACTCGTCCCCAACTATCTGCTGCCCAGCCCCACGCAGGTGCTGTCGGCTATCGCGGGCGATAGGTGCCTGCTCTTCTCGCATGCCGTGACCACGCTGGTCGAGGCCGCCCTTGGCCTGGCCATCGGCGTTGCCGTGGGATTCGCGGTGGCCGTCGCCATGGACCGGTTCCAGACCGTCGCCCTGGCGCTGGACCCGCTCATGACGGTGTCGCAGACCATCCCGACGGTGGCCATCGCTCCGCTGCTGGTGCTGTGGTTTGGCTATGGGCTCGCGCCCAAGGTCGTGCTCGTGGTGCTCTCGACCTTCTTTCCCGTCACCGTCTCGCTGGTGACGGGCTTCAGGTCGGTCGACCCCGACATGATCGACCTGATGCGCACCATGCGGGCCACGCGCTGGCAGATCTTCTGGCAGGTCAAACTGCCCGCGGCGATGGACCATCTGTTTAGCGGACTGCGCATCAGCGCGACCTACGCGATCGTGGGTGCGGTGATTGCCGAGTGGCTGGGTGGCTTCTCGGGCCTGGGCGTGTATATGACGCGCGTGCGCAAGTCCTTCTCGTACGACCGCATGTTTGCGGTGATTGTGATCATCTCTGCACTCTCCCTTGCGCTGATGGGGCTCGTGAGCCTCCTGCAGCGCGCTCTCATGCCCTGGAAGCGGGCGGAAAGGAACGACCATGAAGACTAGGAACGAGCAGGTGGCTGGCATTAGAGCAGGCGGTTGCGGGGCGGGTGGCTCGCGCATTTCTCGCCGTGCGTTCGTGCGCGGCGCGGCGCTTGCCGCGGCGCTGGGCCTTGCGGGCTGCGGAGCCTACGACAACTCGGGTGCGACCGGCGGCTCGGATACGTCCGCGAAGTCTGGGAAGGACTCGGTGACCAAGCTCACCTTCTGCCTTGACTACACCCCCAACACCAATCACACGGGGGTCTACGTTGCCCAGCAGAAGGGCTACTTTGCCGACGAGGGGCTCGAGGTTGAGATTGTCCAGCCGGCTGAGGACACCGCCGAGGCCATGATCGGCTCCGGCGAGGCCCAGCTGGGCGTGAGCTACCAGGACTACATCGCCAACGTGCTAGCCTCGGACAGCCCGGTGCCAGTCGTCGCCGTGGCGGCCATCATCCAGCACAACACCTCGGGCATCATGAGTCGCAAGGCCGATGGGATAACTTCGGCGCGCGGCATGTGCGACCACGTGTACGCCACCTGGGACATGCCCATCGAGCAGGCGACCATCAAGCAGATCGTCGAGGACGATGGCGGTGACTACTCGAAGGTGAAGATGGTTCCCTACAGCGTGGACGACGAGGTCGCCGGCCTGAGGGGTGACATGTTCGACACCGTCTGGGTCTACGAGGGATGGGCGGTCCAGAACGCCGCGCTCCAGGGCTACGACGTGAACTACTTCAACTTTCGCGACATGGACGACGTGTTCGACTTCTACACCCCGGTCATCGCGGCCAACGGCGACTATGCCCAGCAGAACCCGGACGTGGTGAAGGCTTTCCTGCGCGCGGTACGCCGCGGCTACGAGGACGCCATCAAGGACCCGGAGGCAAGCGCTGACCTCCTGTGCGCCGCCGTTCCCGAGATGGACGCCGCCCTGGCGAAGCAGAGTGCGCTGTTCCTGGCGGGGCAGTACCAGGCGGACGCGCCCACGTGGGGAGTCATCGATGCGGACCGCTGGGCGAGGTACTTCTTGTGGCTTAACGAGAAGGGTCTCGTCGAGAAGCAGCTCGACACGGGCGCAGGCTGGACAATGGACTATCTGGAGCAGTAGTGGGCCAGGAAGAGACGACAATGAGGGGCGTCGTGGACGAGGTGCCTGCGCTTGAGGCGCGCCGGCTCACGTTGGCATGGTCCGGAGACGAGGCTCCCGTCGTGCGTGGCGTGAGCCTTCATGTGGGCGTGGGGGAGTCCGTCTGCCTGGTCGGCCGATCCGGCTGCGGCAAGACGACGATCTTGCATGCGCTCTCGGGGCTCACGCGGCCGCGCGCGGGCAGCGTCTTGCTGCACGGGCGCGACGTGACGGGCGTGCCGGGGGACGTCAGCTACATGCTCCAGAAGGACCTGCTGCTTCCCAGCAAGCGCATCATCGACAACGTGTGCCTTCCGTTGGTCCTCTCTGGCGAGAGCGCGGGAGAGGCGCGAGCCAAGGCCCGCCCTCTGTTTGGGCGCTTCGGCCTGGAGGGGTGCGAGGACAGCTGGCCGAGCGAGCTCTCTGGCGGCATGCGCCAGCGCGCTGCGTTCCTGCGGACCTATCTGATGGGCAATGATGTGCTGCTGCTGGACGAGCCCTTCTCGGCGCTCGACGCCATCACGCGCGCGGAGATGCGCTCGTGGTACTGCGACATGGCCCGCGAGCTGCGTCTGGCGACGCTGACCATCACCCACGACGTGGACGAGGCCGTCGGCATGGCGCAGCGCATCTACGTCCTGACGGGCGATCCGCGCGCCGGCGTGCCGAGCCGCGTGAGCGCCGAGGTTCGCGTGGGGCGCCCTGAGGGCGTCTCGTTCGAGGAGTTCGCGTTGTCGCATGAGTTCCTCGCGTGCAAGCGCGAGGTGTTGGAGGCGTTGGGGGCGTAGGAGAGGGGGCGGGTCCGGTGACGGACCTGCCCCCTGTTGGTTGCTGTCTCTGCGCGAGGAATGCCGAGCGGTGCGGGCGGTCACCCGAATCGGCTGGAAGCAGCTCTCGGTCACCCTAATCGGCCGTCGGAAGCCCTGCGGTCACCAAAATCGGTTGGAAGCAGCTCTTCCTTCCATGATTGCCTGGCAAAACCAAGCCCAGAGAGCTGCCACGAGCCGATTTGGGTGACCGAAGGAGTGGTCGGTCGGCGCGCTGCGCCAAGTTCCACCCATGACGATCTTCGCACCGACGCCGACGGGAGCGAAAAAAAGAAGTAGCGCCGACTCCGTGGTATTGGAGCCGGCGCTCGCTTGTGATGCGCCAGACCGCTTGGTTGGCACGGTTGAGCGAATCCGTCCTTAGACCCTCGAACCAAAGTTGAGGTAGTTGATGTTCTCGAGGTCGGAGATCTGCGAGGCCAGGGGAGACGTGGTGTCCGTGGTCTCGTAATAGTGGCCGTCGGCGTCCATGGCGCCGATTGCCGAGATTGCGGGCATCGTTTGGGACATGCCCAGGTTGGCCTTCTGGTAGTCGGTCAGGGGGATGCCGGCCTGCTGGGCGAGGATGGCACTGAGGTAGTTGACGCTCGTTGCCCTGTTCTCGCTGGTTTGGCTGTTTTCAGCCACGTCGTAGTTGGCCCAGACGATGTAGGTCGTTTGGTAGGTCTTCATGATGTGGTCGAGCGAGTCAGGATTCTCGGCGGGGGTGATGCGATCGTTCTCCCACTGCGAGATTGACGGCTGGTGGTCTCCGAAGAACAGCAGGATGACGGGGCGATCGAGCTTCTTGAGCTCACCGATGAGGTACTGCAGGTCCTTGTCGGACTGCTGGATGCACGTGAGGTACTCGTTGAGCTGCGCGTTGTCATAGTCCGACTGGTTGGGGATCGAGTAGTTCGTCAGTAGCTCCTGGGGGATGTTGAACTGGTCGTAGCCCGTGTGGTTCTGCATCGTGACGTCGAAGATGAACTGCGGACCGTCATTGTTCTTCAGGATGTCGAGGACCTTGTCGTAGGTCGCCGCGTCCGTGACGCCGCTGTGGAAGCACGGAGCGTTCTGGAAGCCGTTGACGTCGATGAATTGGTCGAAGCCGAACTGCTGGTAGACCTTGTCACGCTTCCAGTTGCTGGCCAGGTTGGGGTGGATGGCGGTGGTGCTGTAGCCCAGGTCCTTCAGCTGGCTGGCGAGCGTCTCCACCTTGTCCATGCTGTAGAGGTTGTAAGGGTACTTGCCGGTGCCCACGTAGGCCATGCTGTTGCCAGTCAGGAACTCGAACTCGGAGTTGCAGGTGCCTCCACCCAGCACGGAGGTGTAGAGCTTGCCGCGCATGAGGCAGTCGTCCATCGAGTTGTAGAAGGCGGGGCCGGTGTAGCCGAAGTTGCCCAGGACGCTGATGTCGGCGAAGGTCTCGTTCATGATGCAGACGATCGCCGGCTGCTTGGTGCCGAACTGAGCGTTGGCGGCCTGGTACTTCTTCCAGCTGGCGACGTCCGCCTCGGCCTTCGAGGCGTAGGTGCTCTGAATCTGCTCGGCGGCCTCGGTGCTGTAGCCCTCCGGCTTGCGGATGGGCATCTCGTAGGCTATCGAGACGAAGCTGGTCAGGAAGCCATTGGCGCGATATGCCTTGACGGGCTCCCAGAACTTGGTCTTGTTGCCGGCAATGTAGCCGTGCGCGCCCTGCGTGCAGGCGACGGTGCCCATGCAGCATGCGGCCGCAAGGACAAGGTTGAGCACGAGGGCCAGGACGCGACGGGCGATGCGACCCTTGGCGGCGGCGTCCTCGACATCGGAGCCGGCCTTGGCAGCGGCTCCGACCGTGGAGCCGGACTCGGCACTGGCGACGGGCGAGACGAAGGCGAGCACGCCCAGGCCCAGGCAGGTGATGGCTGCGGCGAGGAGGACGCTCGGTCCGAACGAGAAGTTCAGGCCTCCGCTGACCGCGGCTGCGGTGCCCAGCGCAAACAGGTCGCCGGGCATGATGGCGCTGCCCTTGAGGACGATGACGTAGTACTCGGCGACGCCGATCAGGAACAGCGCGACCAGCAGGAAGTTGCAGCCCCAGCTGCGGTGCTGGAACAGGAAGTACATCATGAGCATGGCGAGGGTGATCATGCCCTGCTCCCACAGGCGGGAGGTGGCGTCCATCCACGAGATGCTGTCGTTCCACGAGATCTCGTGGGCGTAGAACGCGATGGCCGAGACCAGGAGCACGATCACTAGGTCGCGCACCAGGAGGATGGCGCCGCGACGCAGGCCGCTTCCCAGGAAGCCGTCGATCTTGCGGCCGATGCGGTCGCGCTGCAGCGCGGCGGAGCCGGCCACGGTGGCGGCGAGCGAGAAGAGCGCGAGCGTGCCGGGGTCACCGCTGTAGAGTCCCACCAGCTGGAGCACGGAGCCCACCAGGAGGATTGCCATGAAGCTGATGGCCCAGGCCCTGGCGCGCCTGGAGGGGGAGCGGTCGACGCCGCCCTCGCCCTCCTGCGTCTGCCAGCGAATCAGAAAGGCGAGCGCACCGATGCCGACCAGGGGTATGAGCGCCGCCAGAAACGTTCCAAGATTCATGAGGGAGTGCCTTGTCGTCTTTCGGGCGAGGAGGACGTGGCGTCTGTCCTTCTCGCCCATGCGGATAGTGAGGGTGGATGGTGGTGGCTCGACATGCCGGGCCGGCCGGTCGAGCTAGGCCATCTGCCAAGCTAGGCCAGCTTGAGGAAGGCCTCGTAGCCCTTGTAGGCCTCGTAGACGTCGGCCTTGCTGATGGTCTCCCAGGGCGCGTGCATGCTGAGCACGGGCACGCCGCAGTCGATGACGTTCATGCCGTACTTCGCGAGGATGTAGGCGATGGTTCCGCCGCCGCCGGCGTCGACCTTGCCAAGCTCGGCGGTCTGGTAGTGGACGCCTGCCTTGTCCATGCAGGCGCGGATCTCGGCCATGTACTCGGCGTCGGCATCGTTGGAGCCGCTCTTGCCGCGGCTTCCGGTGTACTTGTTGAAGGTCAGGCCGTGGCCCATGAAGCAGGAGTTCTTGAGCTCGAAGACCGAGGCAAAGGTGGGGTCGAACGCCGCGGAGACGTCACTGGAGAGCATGCGGGACCTGCGCAGGCAGCGGCGCAGGTTGAGCTCGCCGCCTTCGCCCGCGAGCTCGAGGATCTCGGCCATGGCGTCCTCGAAGAATCGACTGGTCATGCCCGTGGCGCCCACGGAGCCAATCTCCTCCTTGTCGACCAGGATGGTGACGGCGGTCTTCTGCGGAGCCTCGCACTCGAGTTGGGCGACGAGGCTGGGGTAGGCGCAGGAGCTGTCGTCGTGGCCGTAGCCTAGGATCATCGAGCGGTCCAGGCCCATGTCACGAGCGGGCCCCGCAGGCACGACCTCGAGCTCTGCCGAGAGGAAGTCCTCCTCCTCGATCTCGAGGTTGGTCTTGAGCAGGTCGAGGAGGGCGGTCTTGACAGGTGTCTTGTTCTCCTTCTTGTCGTCCAGCTTGACCGGGCGGTTGCCGATGATGACGTCGAGCATCTCGCCCTCGATGGCGTCGGCAGCGGTCTTGCTCATCTGGTCCTTTGAGAGGTGGATGAGGATGTCGGAGACGCAGAACACGGGGTCGTCTGCCGCCTCGCCGATGGTCACGGGCACGACGGTGCCGTCGGTCTTTACGATGACGCCGTGCAGGGCCAGGGGAATGGTGACCCACTGGTACTTCTTGATGCCGCCATAGTAGTGGGTGTCGAGCGTGACGATCTCGTTCTTCTCGTCCATGGGGTTCTGCTTGACGTCCAGGCGCGGCGAGTCGATGTGCGCGCCCAGGATGTTGAGGCCCTTGGCGAGGGGCATGGTGCCCAGCTGGACCAGCAGGACGCCCTTGCCGTGGTTGGAGGCGTAGACCTTGTCGCCTGCCTTGAGGGGCTCGCCGGACTCGACGAGTTCCGCGAGGTCGCGGTAGCCGGCCTGGCGCGCCATGGCGATGGACGCGGAGCAAATTTCTCGCTCGATCTTGTTGTCCGAGATGAACTGGCGATACTCGCCGGCAAACTTCTGGACCGCCTCGAGCTGCTGCTCGGAGTAGTCGCTCCATGCGTTGGGACGCTGCATGCTTGCACTGCCTTTCTACGAAAGCGGCGCGACTGGCACAATGCCGGCCGCGCCGCACTTAACAACCGTGCTATTGCCAGGGGCACTCTGCGTCGTGCGCTCCCTGCGGGTGGTGGCTCTGGTGCGTCCGGACCGATGCGGTCGCGGGTCGCGGAGCCGCCTGGCCGCACACCCAAAAGAGAGGCGCTTGCACGCGAATTGCGCTGCCTAGCATAGTCTACCTAACCCTTCGAGGCGGAGCTTGTGGTGCCTCCCGCAGATGATGACCCTGTGGAGCTGCCCGAGCCGCTGGTCGAGCCGGAGCCGCTCGCGGAGCCTGAGCCGCTTCCGGACTCGCCCTTGCTGCCCGAGGAGCTGCCTGTGTTTCCGCTGGCGGAGCCGCTGTTGGAGCTGCTGCCCGAGCTGCCTGACCCGGTGCCGTTCGAGCTGCCGGAGCCACTTCCGGACTCGCCCTTGCCGTTCGAGTGCGAGCTCGAGCCGTTGGACGCGGAGGCGCCTTCGGATTCGCTCGTGCCCTCGCCCTTGCTCGAGTTGGAGGACGTGCCCTCAGACTCGGACTTGTTCTCCGCAGTCTTCTCTCCCTCGGAAGCCGTCGCCTCGGACTTGCCCTCCTCGCTGGAGGATCCGGTCGCCTTGCTCAGAGGCTCGTAGGGGCCGGACTCGGTCGGGTCGGTAGTGGTGGGGGATATGATTGGCTCGGTGCTGCCGATGCCCTGGCCTGAGGTTGCTACGGTGATGACCAGCGCGTACGCCAACACCGCGGCGATGGCGACGATTACGGTCACGATGGCGGCGACTCTGCGCAGCCTCTTCGCGCGACGCTGGGCCGCGGCCTGGCTCATGTCGTCCGAGGCGATGGGGGTGCCGGTCTCGGCGTACTCGCCGGAGCCGCCCAAGGGCGTCAGGTCTTGCTCCAGCTCGTGGGGAAGGTGCCTGATGACGGTGTGCTCGGGGTCGATCTGGTCTGCCGTGACGTCCTGCCCGGTGACGGTGTCGTAGTAGGTGGCGCTCTGGTCTGCGGCGCTTCTGTTGCCGGCGTCGGTCGCCTGCATCCTCTGGGTCATGCCGGGCGAGAGGCGGTCCTGGTCAGGTATTGCCTTGATCTTTTCGGCCGATGCGGCGAGCATGCCCTTGTACACCTGCGTCGCCACGGCTGTCGCCGCTGCCGCGACGCCGACTCCGATGATCGATCCGGCAAGGCCGATCTTGCTCTGCAGCGCGAAGGACGTAACCGCCGCGAGCGCACTTGCGACAACGGAAGTCATCGAGAACTCCGAGAACACGCCCTTCTTGGGCTCGTCGTCCTGCGCCCGGGACGCCTCCTGTGTCTGTCGCTCGGACTGGTTTTGCTGGTTTCCCACGAGAAAGACTCCTTGCTCTTTCGCTCTGGCTCGGGCTAGGTGCCCGGAACATACCTCTAATTTGGATACCCCACTATAGGTTCGCGTCTCGCGCTCTCGGCAATTACACGAAGACATAACAAGCTCTAGCCTCCCGCCTGTTATTTGTACTTGCGAGGGAGCATTTAAGAACCTGCGGACGGACGACGGTTCTGCCCGGTGGCCTCTGCACTTCTCGCATTCGGACGCTGGGCGGCAAAAACGCAACGCTCGCAAGCGGATTAGCTTTCTTTAAGGATTGTTACCTTATTGTAACGATTGCTTCTGAAATGCAGCGTGGCGGACCACGTCCGCCGGAGGGAGACAGGTATGTACAAGAGGGGAAGAATTGCAAAGCTTGTCACGTCAACGGCGCTCGCGGCGATCATGGCGGGGCTCCCGGCCGTCCAGGCGCTCGCATGCACGCAGGTGACCATCGGCAACCAGCTGACGAGCGACGGGGACACCTACTTCGGCCGCTCCGAGGACTACTCGAACCGCTACGGCAAGGTGTTCGGCATCGAGCCCGCCACCGATGACGGCAAGGTCATCCAGAGCTACGAGTATGGTGACAACCCTGCTGACTCGTTCCGCTACGAGATTACCGGCCCCACGTTCCGCTACACCTATGTGCGTGACACGCCCGACAACTGGACCAGCCAGGGCGATCCTGGCGCCAAGGCCTATTCGGAGGCGGGTACCAACGAGAAGGGCGTGAGCCTTTCCTCCACGCTGACCACGAACATGAACGCCGCCGTCGCGGATGTCGACCCGTGCGTCAAAACGGGCATCGGCGAGTACAGCATTGCGGATTTCGTCCTGTCGCAGGCGACCACCGCTCGCGAGGGCGTCGAGCTCCTGGGCAAGGTCATCGATGAGCAGGGCTCCCAGGACTGCAACCAGATCGTTATCGGCGATGCCAACGAGACCTGGATCTTCATGCAGCTCTCCGGGCGCCAGTGGTGCGCGGTCAAGTGCGCAAGCAACCTGGTCTCGATCAACCCGAATATGAGCAACCTTCAGTTTGACGTCGACCTTGAGGACCAGAGTGTCTGCCTGCACTCTGCCGGCATGGCCCAGACGGCACGGACGGCCCACACCTATGTCGAGACCAACGGCAGGATGAACGTCGCCGCCTCTTACGGCAAGACCTCCGTCGAGCAGGGCTATGGCCAGAACATCCGCTACGTCCAGGGCCACAAGTACTTTGGCGACGCGAACCTTGGCGGCTACACGCTCGTGGCTGGCGAGGGAGTGAAGAGCATCGACAACAACCAGCTGTTCTTCTCGCCCACCAATGCCTCGATTGACACGTTCACCGCGCTGCGCGTCTTCGCCTGCCGCGGCGAGGGTACCGATGTCGACGCCAACGCGAACGCGGGCTTCTACGCCATCGGCAGCAACCGCAACACCGAGAGCCACATGTTCCAGGTACGCGACGAGTACGCGACGAGCGACCCGGAGGTCGCGACCATCCAGTGGGAGGGTCTGTCCCGCTCCGAGTTTACGGTCTTCGTCCCGTCCTACTCTAACCTTCTGACCAACGTCGACACCGAGCTGTATCCCAACGAGGCAAACTTCTCCGTCGGGCACGTCGGTATCCAGAAAGAGGGCGGCAATGCCGACAAGATCGCCCAGAACGAGCAGACGGCGATGGCCGACGGCGACCAGGTGAACCTGGACTACGTTCTGATGGACATCAACACGCTCGCCTACAATCACCGCGATACGGTTGCCACCGGTGCCCACGCCTACCTCGACGCCCTGCAGAAGGAGATCATCGAGGAGCAGAAGACGGTCGACTCCTATGTCGTCGCGGCTCAGGGTACCGAGGCGCGCACGGCACTTGCCAACAGGGCTCACGCTGTCGTCTCGCGCGGCACCTTCGAGAAGACCCACAAGCTGCTCGAGGAGATTCGCGCCTATTTGAAGGCCGGCGACATCTCGCAGCCGTTTGCCGCCTCGGACCTCACGGCCGACGGTAAGCTCGCCGAGCCGCTGGGCTACGCCGACGCCTTCACCCTGACCATCGACCGTCAGCCCGCATCCGCGACAGCCTTCCAGAACGAGGGCACGCCTGCCCTGACGGTGAGCGCAAAGAGCGGCTCCAGCGACAAACTGAGCTACAAGTGGCAGAAGTCGACCGATGAGAGCAACTGGAGCGACTGCGGCAGCAGCGACACCTACGCGCCGCAGACGGCCGACCTGGGCACGACCTTCTACCGCGTTATCGTTTCGGACGACAATGGCAACTCCGTCATCTCGGAAAGCGCCAAGATCGAGGTTGTCGAGAAGCCCGTCAAGCAGAAGACGGGCTCGATGTACCGCCTGTACAACCCCTACACGAGCGAGCACTTCTATACCGCCAACTTCGACGAGATGATCATGAACGTCGGCCTCGGCTGGAAGTACGAGGGCGTTGGCTGGGAGGCTCCCGAGCACTCCAACACCCCGGTCTATCGCCTGTACAACCCATATACGAGCGACCACCACTACACGGTGAGCCCAGCCGAGCGCGACAGCCTGGTCGCTGCCGGCTGGAACGACGAGGGCATCGGCTGGTACTCCGACGACGAGCAGGGCGTGCCCCTGTATCGCCAGTACAACCCCTACGCCCGCACCGGTGCTCACAACTACACTGCCAGCGGCTACGAGAGGGACTCCCTGGTCAAGGCCGGCTGGAGGGATGAGGGCGTCGGCTGGTACGGCGTCGCCGAGGAGGACTAGCGCTCGATGGCTCCTCGCCGCCACTTGCTGGTGAGCGTCTCAATCCTCGCAGGGCAATGAGTGCACGAATGGGGGCGCGTCCGATTCGTCGGGCGCGCCCTTCTTGCCTATATTTTTGCGTCTGGGGCTACTGTCCGAGGGCTGCATGCGTATCGAATACCTGGTATCTATTCGCGCCCATGGAGAAATGAACCGAAATCAGAATCAAGTTTGAAGGTAGACCACATTCTTCATGCATCTCGGGGCGTGCCAAACACAAGCTAAACAACGCGCGTTAGAATTGCAGCTGAGTTAAACCACCCATATCTCAATGGAGGTACACATGCTCGTCAACGCTACTGCTATGCTTCAGTCCGCCGAGAAGGGCCACTATGGCATTGGTGCTTTCAACACCAACAACCTTGAGTGGGCCAGCTCGATCCTGGACGCCGCAGAGGAGCTCCAGTCGCCGCTCATCATCCAGTGCACCGGTGGCGCTGCTAAGTGGCAGACCAGCTTCAAGGTCGTCTCTCACATCGTCCACGACCTGGTCGAGGAGAAGAAGATCACCGTTCCCGTCGCCCTTCACCTTGATCACGGCTCCTACGAGCAGTGCTTCCAGGCTATCGAGGCCGGCTTCACCTCCATCATGTATGATGGCTCCCACGAGGAGACCTTCCAGATCAACCTCGACCGTACCGCTGAGCTCGTGAAGCTTGCCCACTCCAAGGGCATCTCCATCGAGGCCGAGGTCGGCGGCATCGGTGGCGTCGAGGACGGCGTCGCCTCCACCGGCGAGCTCGCTGACCCCAAGGAGTGCAAGGCCATCGCTGACCTCGGCGTTGATTTCCTTGCTTGTGGCATCGGCAACATCCACGGCCTCTACCCCGAGAACTGGGCTGGCCTCTCCTTCGAGCGCCTGAGCGAGATCAAGGCCGAGACTGGTGACCTGCCCCTCGTCCTCCACGGTGGCACCGGCATCCCCGTTGACCAGGTCCAGAAGGCCATCTCCCTCGGCATCTCCAAGATCAACGTCAACACCGACCTCCAGGTTGCCTTCGCCAAGGCGACTCGCGAGTACGTTGAGTCCGGCGCCGACCTCAAGGGCAAGGGCTATGACCCCCGCAAGCTCCTCAAGCCTGGTCGCGAGGCTATCGTCGCCCGTACCAAGGAGCTCATCGAGGAGTTCGGCTCCACTGGCAAGGCTTGGAACTAAGCTATCGGCTGCCTAGGCAAGCGATTGTCTGGAACAGTTAGCCGAACGACTTATTGTTTGGCATCTTGAACTTGGCCGGCGTCCTTCGGGACGCCGGTTTTTGCTGTCGCACAAATCATCGCGAGCGCATGCCTGGGGCAAAAATGCGGCACAGGGCCACTGTTGTGTCACGTAGGTGAGAAGAGAGCGAATCAGGTACGGGCCGTAGCTGTATTTTTTGCCGAGGGTTTCCATGACCTTGCTTCGCCTGTCGGGGACTGCTCAGAAGCGCGCGGCACGACGAGCGCCGGCACCGCCAGGCCTAGCGACTCCCCGTCTTAGGCGCGGCGTACGCGACGCCGCCGCGAAAAACGCGCTACGGTCCAAATCCTTGACCTCCCCTGGTTGGCTCCAGTTGGGAGACGGTGGTCACTGCCTTTCAGGGCGTCCGCGCGTCTTCGCGCTACCGTGTCCTCGGCTGTCCGGCGTGGCCCGCAAAAAACATGCCCGCTCGCGGCGGGCATGTCAATCTTAAAAAATGTTCGGGCGGGTTACCTGCGTCAGCCCCGGCGAGTTGCCTATTCCTTTTCCCTGCGACCCTGCTCCTTTGCGCGTTCCGCCTCGAGCGTGCCCCGTTCCATCATCTCCTCGACGATGTCGGCAAGCGTCTTGCTGTCCAGGTAGGACGCAGTCACCTTGCCCAGGTCGCGCCACATTGTGATAGTGGGACAGGTGTCGATTTGCGGGCAGATGCTGTCGTTGGTGCAGTCCAGGCACGATACCGGTGCGAGCGAGCCCTCCGCCGCGCGAAGGATTGCGCCAAGGGTGTACTGGGAGGGGTCGCGCGTCAGGCGGTAGCCGCCGCCCTTGCCGCGGAGGCTCTCCACGAAGCCTGCCTTGTGCATCAGCGAGACGACCTGTTCGAGGTACTTGCGCGAGATTCCCTGGCGTCGTGAGACGTCTCCCAGCGAGACCCAGCCCGGGTGGGTCGCGAGGTCTCCCATGATCCTGAGCGCGTAGCGCCCCTTTGTCGAGAACATGCCAGCCATGATCCTCTCCGATGGTCTTGAGCTATTCCGAGTCGCTATCCATCGACGCGCCGACCGTGGGCAACGCGTTTGCCTCGAGCATCTCGCTCAGGGTGCGCCAGGCGAGCTCGGCGCACTTGACGCGTGCGGGCATGTGCGAGATGTCGCGAAGCATCGCGGCGTCCTCGAGCTCCTCGATGCGCTCGTCGTTGGTCTCCTCGCCACGCACCATCGCCATGAACAGGCGGCACAGCTCGATGGCCTCGGCGGGGGTCTTGCCGACCATGAGGTCACTCATCATGTCGGCCGAGGCCTGGCTGATGGCGCAACCGTGGCCCTGGTAGGCGGCCTCGTCGATGGTTCCGTCGTCTGCCATGCGCACCGAGAAGGTCAGCTCGTCTCCGCAGGATGGGTTGACCCCCTCGTGCGTGAAGGTGGCGTCGTCCATCTGGTACTTGTAGTCAGGGTGGTTCACGTGGTCCATGAACTCCGCGTTGTAGAGGCCGGTCACGCCGGCAGCCATGTTAGCCATTGAAGATCGTCCAAACCGTGTCGAGTCCGTTGATGAACCTGTCGATGTCCGCCTTGTCGTTGTAGAACGCGACCGAGGCGCGGCAGGTGCTGCCCATCTGCACGTCGAGGTACGAGAGGAGCGGCTGCGCGCAGTGGTGGCCGGCGCGGATACAGATGCCGGAGCCGTCCAGAATCGAGGACACGTCGTGCGGGTGGATGCCGTGAACGTTGAAGGCGACGGCACCCACGTGGCGCGAGCCGTCGCGCGGGCCGATCACGTCGACGTAGTCCAAGGCCGCGAGCGAGTCGCACAGGTAGCAGGCGAGCTCGCGCTCACGCTGCTCGATGCGCTCCATGCCGAGGCCCTCCAGGTAGGTGAGGTCTGCGTCAAAGGCGTAGGAGCCTGCCGCGTCCTGCGTGCCGGCCTCGAACTTCTGCGGTACGGGGGCCCAGACGGCGCCGGTCTCGGTGACCGAGTCGATCATCTCGCCGCCCGTGAGGAACGGCGGCATCTGGTCGAGAATCTCGGACTTGCCCCACAGTACGCCGATCCCCATGGGGCCGCCCAGCTTGTGGGCGGAAAACGCCATCAGGTCGCAGTTGAGCTCGCGCACGTTGACCTTCAGGTGCGGGACGGACTGCGCGCCGTCGACCACCATGTAAGCGCCCATCTCGTGGGCGCGCGCGGCGATGGCGGGAATGTCGTTCTCGACGCCAAGGACGTTTGAGACGTGCGTGACCGAGACAATCTTGGCCTTGGGACCGATCTTCTCCTCGATCTCCTGCTGGGTGATGGCGTAGTCGTCGTCCAGGCGCAGGTAAACGAGCTTGGCGCCGGTTGCGGCACAGACCTGCTGCCAGGGGATGATGTTGGAGTGGTGCTCCATGATCGAGATGACGACCTCGTCGCCTGGCCGCAGGACCGAGCGCCCCAGGCTGTTGGCAACCAGGTTGAGCGACTCGGAGGCGTTGCGCGTGAAGACGACCTGGCTGCCCTGCGGCTTGCCGGCCTCGTCGGTTGCGCCGATGAAGCTCGCGATGTGGTTGCGGGCGTCTTCGATGGCCGCAGTCGCGGCGACCGAGAGGCGGTACAGGCCGCGCAGCGGGTTGGCGTTCATCGTCTCGTAGAAGTCGCGCTCGGCGGCGAGCACGGCCTCGGGGCGCTGCGAGGTCGCGGCGCTGTCGAGGAACGTGATGCCGGGGTTCTTGGCGAGCAGGGGGAAGTCCTTCTTGTACGGGCTCTGCTCGATATCTTTGAGCTGTGATTCGCTTAGCATGCTACCTCTCGCTGTCTATTCGTTGCTGCTTGCGTCGGTGTTGTCTTCCGCATCGCCTGCTGCCTCGGCGGGGGAGAAGGACAAGGCCTCGTCCTCGAAGGCATCGCCCAGGACGTGGGTTCCGCGCGCGATGACGGCCGTGCGGGCGGATGCAACCTCGGCGTGGTTCAGGGCGTCGTCGAACAGGGCGCGGCTGAACAGCGTGTCGATGTCGTCCTCCGAAAGGCCGCGGGCCTTGAGGTAGTCGATCTGCTCGGGACTCAGAGAGCCGATGGTCGCGCCGTGGTTGCCCTGGACGTCCTCCTCGTCGCAGAGGATGGAGGGCAGGGTCTTGTTGGTGACGCCGTCGCCGGTCACCAGGACGGTCTCGGCCTCGTTGCCCTTGGCGCCCTTGGCGCCGTGGATGAGGTCGATGGTCTCGCGCATGGTCTTGCGGGCCGAGTCGCCCAGGATGCCCGTGGACTGGATCTCGCTGCGGGTGTCGCGCCCGCGCATGCGCACGACGTGGTTGATGTCCAGAAGCTCGCTGCCACCTGCTACGTAACGGCAGGTCAGGTCGATGCGAGAGGACTTGCCGGCAAGGTTCGCGGCGATGCCCAGGGCGACCTTGGCGCCGCCCAGCGCGTACTGGCGGATGCTGACGCGCGCGTCGTCCGCGGCCTCGACCCCGATGGCCTCGAGGTGCTGGCGACCCTCGCCGGAGGCGACGATCTGGACGATCTCGACCTTGGCGCCGCGCTCTGCGATGACGCGAAGGGCCGCTGCGGTGGTGGCCACGGTCGAGGTGGCCTCCTGCCGGGAGCTCGTGCTCACGATGATGCGGACGCTTGCGCCCTCGCGCACCATGACGCCGGTGTCCTTGAAGGGCTCGTCGTCGGTGACGGCCACGACGACCGGCTCGTCCCGGCGCGTGCGGGCGGGAACCTCGACGTAGGCCGCGCCGTCGGCCATGCGCTCGATCCAGCGGGTGGCCTCGGCGCCCAGCCCGTCCTCGATGGCCGAAAAGAGCTTGGGCAGCCTGTTGAAGGCGGCTCCGGTGCGTCCGGCCTGGGGCGCGGGGACGTCGAAGGCGATGTCGTTGATCCTAAGGTAGTTCCAGGTCTGTGCGGGCGAGTCGTTGACGTTGACGAGGGCGATGGTCGCCGGGCTCGTGATCTTGCTGTCTGCCATTAGCCGATCGCCCCTTCCATCTCGAGCTTGATCAGGTTGTTCATCTCGACGGCGTACTCGAGCGGCAGCTCCTTCGAGACGGGGTTGGCGAATCCGTTTACTACCATGGAGCGCGCCTCGGCCTCGGAGCAGCCGCGGCTCATCAGGTAGAGGACCGTGTCATCCGAGATACGGCCGATGGTCGCCTCGTGGCCCACCTGCGCGGTGGCGTTGCGCACGTCCATCGCGGGAATGGTGTCGGAGCGGCTGATGTCGTCGAGCATGAGCGACTGGCACGAGACCGTCGCGCGTGCGCGGTCGGCGTGGCGGCCGACGATGACGGAGGAGCGGAAGGTGTTCAGGCCGCCGTCCTTCGAGATCGACTTGGTCTCGACCGAGGCGGTGGTGTCCTTCCCGTTCAGCACGACCTTGCAGCCCGTGTCCAGGTCCTGCGTGGCACCGGCGAAGGTGATGCCGGTGAACTCGCAGCTGGAGCGGTCTCCCTGCAGGATGGTGGTGGGGTAGAGGTAGCTCACGTGGCTGCCGAACGAGCCGGAGACCCACTCCATCCTTGCGTCGGAGGCGACGCGGGCGCGCTTGGTGTTGAGGTTGTACATGTTCTTGGACCAGTTCTCGATCGTGGAGTAGCGCAGGCGCGCGCCATCCTTCACGAAGAGCTCGACCGCGCCGGCATGGAGGTTCGCCTCGTAGTACTTGGGGGCGGAGCAGCCCTCGATGAAATGCAGGTCAGCGCCCTCCTCGACGATGATGAGCGTGTGCTCGAACTGGCCCGCGCCCTGGGCGTTCAGGCGGAAGTAGCTCTGAAGCGGGTAGTCGACCCTCACGCCCTTGGGGACGTAGACGAAGGAGCCGCCAGACCACACGGCGTAGTGGAGCGCCGCGAACTTGTGGTCGGTCATGGGGATGAGGGTGCCGAAGTACTGCTTGACGACGGGCTCCCACTTGGGGTCCTGAAGCGCGTCCTCGATGGTGGTGTAGACGACGCCGTACTTGGCGACCTCCTCGCGCATGTTGTGGTAGACGATCTCGGAGTCGTACTGGGCCCCGACGCCGGCCAGGCTCTCGCGCTCGGCCTGGGGGATGCCCAGGCGCTCGAAGGTGTCCTTGATGTCCTCGGGCACGTCGTCCCAGTCCTTGGCCTGCTTGGTCTTGGGGCTGACGTAGGTCGAGATGTTGTTGAGGTCCAGGCCCTCGATGGAGGGGCCGTAGTTGGGGGCCATGTCGCGGCGGTGGTACTCGGCGAGCGCCTCCAGGCGCATGTCGAGCATCCACTGCGGCTCGTTCTTCTTGCTGCTGATGGAGCGGACGATGTCGGGCGTCAGGCCGTCCTCGTAGCGCTCGTAGCCCTCCTCGGACTTCGTGAAGTCGTATAGCGAGCGGTCGACGTCGGCGACCTTGGAGCGGCCGCGCTCGTCGAGCTCGGGAGTATCGTTGCTGCTCATTAGGCCTCGTCCTTCTCGACTGCGCCCTCGAAGCGGCCGAAGCCGTTGGCGTCGATGTCGTCGATGAGGGATGCGGGGCCCTCGGCCACCAGGTTGCCCTTGACCATGACGTGGGTCCTGTCGACAGAGAGCTTCTCGAGGATGCGCGTGTTGTGGGTGATCATCAGCAGCGCGCCGTCGCAGTCTGCGCGGTATGCCTCGATGCCGCGCGAGACGATCTGGAGGGCGTCGACGTCGAGGCCGGAGTCGGTCTCGTCGAGGATGGCCAGCTTGGGCCTGAGCAGTAGGAGCTGGAGCATCTCGATCTTCTTCTTCTCTCCGCCCGAGAAGCCCACGTTGAGCTCGCGGGTGAGGAAGGAGTCGTCAATCTCGAGCTGCTCGGAGATCTTGGCGACGCGCTGGCGGAACTTGCGCGCGGTGGTCTTGAGCTCGGGACGCATCTGGCAGATGGTGCGCAGGAAGCTGTACAGGGGCACGCCGGGGACCTCGACGGGGGCCTGGTAGGACAGGAAGATGCCCGCGAGCGAACGCTTGTCGGCGCCCTTCTGGGTGACGTCTTCGCCGTCGAACTCGATGGCGCCCGAGGTCACCTGGTAGGCGGTATCGCCCATGATGACGTGACCGAGCGTCGACTTGCCGGCGCCGTTCGGCCCCATGAGGACGTGTGTCTCGCCCGTGCCGACGCTCAGGTCGATGTTATGGAGGATGGGCTTGTCCTCGGTTCCCGCCGAGAGCCCGTTGATGGTAAGCAGCTGTGCCATGGTGCCTCTCTCTGTGCTGGTAAAGCCTTACGTTTCGTGCGGCCGCCGCGCCACTGGACGATGCCCCTCGCTGGCTGGCGGTGATATTCCTACTCACAAGGGGGTATATTACCCCGCATCGACGGGCCCAACAACAAGAAACTCTAGTTTGCAGGTAGGATTCACGCCAACGTTACGAGTTGGACCGCGACCGCATTCCGGGCGCCCGTCTGGGCGGCCGCGGTGGCAGGGCGGAGGGAACGTGTTTGCCGCGACGCCGGCCTGCCGGCTGAGCTGGTCGGAAGGGGGCCGTGGCAGGCGAAGCAGGGCGGAGGGGCATGGCATGGGCCGGCCCCGCCGCGCTCTCAATCCGCCTCGATTCGCACGCGCTGCTCTACTATGTTTGGGACAAACACCAAGCAGGGAGGAACCATGCCGCAAGCGGAACGTGACGCGCCCCAGGCCGACGCGCCCCTTACCCGGAATGACGTTGCGGGCATCGCGGACTACGCGCGCATCGCGCTGACGCCGGAGGAGCTCGACCAGATGACTGCGTACCTCAACGACGCGGTCGCGCTGCTCAAGCCCATCCGCCACTTCTGCCTCGAGGGCGTCGAGCCCACGTTCCATCCCATCGGCGGCCTCGCCAACGTGATGGCCCCGGACGAGCCCGACCCCGCCCGGAGCCTGCCGACCGAGGTCGCGCTTTCGGCCGCCGCCTCGAGCAGGGGCCGCTTCTTCCGCATCCCGTCGATTCTGGGGGCCGCGGAGGATGCGCCCGCAGACTCCGACCCGACTGCCACGCCCGGCGGCGCCATGTCCGACGGCGGCGCGACGGGGGAGGTGGGCCGCTGATGGCAAGCCTCGACCAGCTTTCCGCCTCGACCATCGCGCGCGGCGTTGCGGCGGGGGACTTCTCGGCTACCGAGGTCGCCCGCGCCTCGCTCGACGCCGTCGCCGCCCGCGACCCCAAGGTCCAGGCGTTCCTGGAGGTCTCGGCCGACCTCGCCCTTACGGCGGCGGCTTCCGTCGACGCGGCCAGGGCCAGGGGAGAAGCGCTTCCGCCCCTTGCCGGCGTGCCCGTCGCGTTCAAGGACAACATGCAGCTCGTGGGCACCCACACCACCTGTGCCTCGCGCATGCTCGAGGGCTACGAGTCGCCCTTCACCGCAACCTGCGTGCGCCGCGTGCTCGACGCGGGTGCCGTGCCCGTGGGCAAGACCAACATGGACGAGTTCGCCTTCGGCAGTTCCACCGAGTCGAGTGCCTTCCACCCCACGGCGAACCCCTGGGACACCTCGCGCGTGCCCGGCGGCTCCTCCGGAGGCTCCGCCGCGGCCGTCGCCTCGGGCCAGGTCGCGCTTGCGCTGGGCTCCGACACCGGCGGCTCGATTCGCCAGCCCGCGAGCTTCTGCGGCGTGGTGGGCCTGAAGCCCAGCTACGGCGTCGTGAGCCGATACGGCGTCGTCGCCTTCGGCTCGTCGCTCGACCAGGTGGGTCCTTTCGGCAGGCGCGTCGAGGACGTCGCCCTCGCCATGGATGCGCTCACCTGCGCGGGCCGCGACCCCTACGACGCGACCAGCCAGGACTGCGAGCCCGACTTCCGCGCGCACCTTGACGATCCTGTCGAGGGCCACACCGTAGGCGTGGTGCCCGAGCTCATGGCCACACCCGGCCTGACCGACGAGGTCAGGGCTGGCATCGCCCTCGCCCGCGCGGCGCTCGAGTCCCAGGGCGCGCGCGTCGTCGAGGTGGAGCTCCCCAGCATCGCGAGCGCCATCGCCGCCTACTACGTCATTGCCCCGTGCGAGGCGTTCAGCAACCTCGCCCGCTTCGACGGCGTGAGGTACGGCCGCCAGCAGGACGGCTGCTCGTCGCTGGCACGGCAGACCGCCCTCTCGCGCGCCCGCGGCTTCGGCCAGGAGGCCAAGCGCCGCCAGCTGCTCGGTGCCTACCTGCTCTCCAGCGGCACCTACGACAAGTACTACTATCCGGCGCAGCAGGTCCGCACCCTCATCACGCGCGACTACGCCCGCGCCTTCGCGCGCTGCGACGCCATCCTCATGCCCGCGAGTCCCCGCACCGCCTTCCGCTTTGGCGAGGTCTCCGACCCCACGCAGATGTACGCCGCCGACGCGTTCACCATCTCGAGCAACATCGCAGGCAACGGCAGCGTCTCGGTCCCGCTGGGGCTGGGGGCCGACTCGGGCATGCCCGTCTCGGCACAGCTGCAGGGTCCCGCGTTCGGCGACTGCCGGCTGCTGGCCTTCGCGCGCGCCCTCGAGCGCGGCGTCGACTGCGGCCTCGGTTTGGGCAAGGGCGCCCCCGTCGCGCCTGCCTTCGCCGGGAAGGGAGGCGACCTGTGATGGGCGAGCCCAAGCTGCGCCCGCTTGCCGACGTGCTCCGCGACTGGGAAGCAGTCATCGGCCTCGAGGTCCACACCGAGCTCACGTCGCTCAGGACCAAGATGTTCTGCAACTGCCGTCTGAGCCACGACGACGCGCCCAACACCAACGTCTGCCCCGTGTGCCTGGGGCTGCCCGGCGCGCTGCCCGTGCCCAACCGCGAGGCCATCCGGGCCATCGTGATGGCGGGCCTGGCCTGCGGCTGCCAGATCCAGCGTCGCTCGATGTTCTATCGCAAGCACTACTTCTATCCCGACATGGCCAAGAACTTCCAGACCACGCAGGGCCCCGTCGCGTTCTGCATGCACGGCCGCCTGGACCTCGAGGTCTCGGGGGAGGGTGCCGCGGAGCGTCCGGCCCGCGCAGACGCCGACGCCAGGGGAGAAGCGCTCGCGCGCTCGGCCGACGGCTCCTACGTGGTCCCCGTCCGCATCCTGCGCATCCACATGGAGGAGGACGCCGCCAAGATGGTCCACGCAGGCGGTGAGGAGGGTCGCATCGACGGTGCCACCGAGTCCTTCCTGGACTACAACCGCTGCGGCACGCCCCTGATTGAGCTGGTGACCGAGCCCGACCTGCGCACCCCCGAAGAGGCGCGCCTTTTCATGGAGAAGCTCCGCCGCACCTTCAGGACGCTGGGCATATCTGACTGCTCGCTCGAGTCGGGCTCGATGCGCTGCGACGGCAACGTCAGCCTGCGCCGCCGCGGCAGCCGCAAGCTGGGCACGAAGACCGAGGTAAAGAACCTCAACTCCTTCAAGAGCCTGCACGACGCCCTCGCCTTCGAGATCCGCCGCCAGGCCTCCCTGCTCGAGGGAGGCGACCCAGTGCGCCAGGAGACGCGCCACTGGGAGCCGTCTCGAAGGCGCACCATCGCCATGCGCGGTAAGGAGACGGCCGACGACTACCGCCTGTTCCCCGATCCTGACCTGGCACCCTTCGACCTGAGCGACGAGTTCGTCGAGAGCGTCCGCTCCCTCATGCCCGAGCTGCCCGACGCCAAGCGCGACCGCCTCCAGAGGCAGTACGGCCTCAAGCTCCACGACGCGGCCCAGCTTGCCGACGACCCCGACGTCTCGGCGCGCTTCGAGGAGGCCGTGGCCCTTGCGACCGAAGGTGAGAAGCGCTCCGCATCTGGCTCCGCAGGTGCCTCGGCCCGAGGCGTGGCCGCCACCGTCGCCAACGTCTTTGTGAACCTGCTGCCCGCCTTTGGGGCCGTGACTTCCGCCCAGGCCGCGGGCGTCTCGCTCCTGCTTGTGCGCGACGAGCTCACCTTCGCCCAGGCAAGGGAGCTCCTCGCCGCGCTCGACGGGACCGACAGGGACCCCGAGGTCGCCGTCGACCGGCTGGGCCTGCGCCAGGTGAGCGACGTCGAGGCCCTCGATCCCGTGGTGAATGAGGTGCTTACCCGATGCACCGAGCAGGTGGCCCAGTACCGGGACGGCAACGTAAAGGTGATCGGCTATCTGGTGGGGCAGTGCATGAGGGCGTCGTCGGGCTCGGGCAATCCCAAGCTCTTCAGGAAGATGCTCGCCGAGCGGCTGGACTCCTGAGGGGCTCGGGCGCTCGGCGAGCCGACGCTCGCGCCCGTGCGCTGCCGCTGCCCGATTGCCGGGCACTTCTCCCCAGTATGCGAAGAAACCCAAATAACACTTAAACCAAACTGAACCCGCTGTTGAGCTGGTGTTACAGTGAGCCGTTGGCATAAAAATGGTCTCTATGCGTCGTGTGTATTTGGGGTTTGGGCACGTGCGTGGGGTAGACTCTATCGGATACGAATCGAAGTGATGATAGAATCATTATGCCTATGCATACTATCGTCGAACGAAATCGAGGCATATCGATGCAGAACAAGGCACAGAAAGCCATTGCCGCGGCGCTTAGTGCGACGCTTACCTTCTCGGGCGCAACCGCACCCGCTCTGTTCCTGAACACCGCGTACGCTGACGAGGCCAGCGACCTCCAGTCTCAGCTGGACGCCGCGAACGCCCGCCTGAACTCGCTCTACGCCCAGGCCGAGGAGGCCTCCGAGCAGCTGAACGACACGCAGGTCAAGCTGGACGAGACCAACGCCCAGATCGACTCGCTCAACCAGCAGATCGAGGAGCAGGAGAAGGAACTCAAGCAGAAGCAGGACACGCTCTCGGACCGCGTGGCGGCCAACTACAAGTCCGGCTCCACCTCGCTGCTCGACCTCCTGCTGAGCTCTCACTCCTTCGAGGAGCTCACGAGCAACATCTACTACGCGACCAAGGTCAGCCAGAGCGACGCCGAGGCCATCGCCGAGGTCAAGAACCTGCGCGAGGAGCTGAACAACAACAAGAGCCAGCTCGAGCAGCAGAAGTCCGAGCAGGAGTCCCTGCTCGAGAGCCAGAAGTCCCAGCAGGCCGCGCTTACCGCCCAGGCACAGGAGGCCCAGTCCTACGTTGACAGCCTCGACTCCCAGGTCAAGGCTGCCCTCGAGCAGCAGCGCCAGCAGGAGGCGGCGGCAGCCCAAGCCGCAGCGCAGCAGAACGAGGCCGCTTCCCAGCAGGAGGCCAACAACGCCGCGCAGCAGAACACCAACAACAACGGTGGCGGCAACAACGGCGGAAACTCCGGCAACACCAACAACAACGGCGGCGGCAACAACGGCGGCGGCAACAACGGTGGTGGCAACAACGGTGGTGGCAACTCCGGCGGCGGCAACTCCGGTGGCGGCAACCACGGCGGCGGCAACCACGGCGTGAGCGGCGCCTGGCGCTCCACGGTCGTGAGCGCGGCCTACGCCCAGATTGGCGGCACCTACGTCTGGGCAGCGTGCAACCCCGGCGCAAGGCAGTTCGACTGCTCCGGCCTGACCATGTACTGCTACAGCTGCGCCGGCATCAGCATCTCGCACAGCTCCGGCTCGCAGAGCAGCTTCTGCAGCAAGCCCATCTCGCAGGCCGTCGCGGGCGACGTCGTCTGGCGCCCGGGTCACGTCGGCATCTACGTGGGCGGTGGCAACACCATCGAGGCGCTCTCGCCTGGCCAGGGCATCCAGTTCGTCTCTGGCGGCCTCTACAGCTTCTCGCGCTGCGGCTCGCCCGTCTAAGGCGACCGCGCAGCCAACATCAGGCGGCAACGCATAAGCTCAAGCCCGGCCCCGGTGGGGGTCGGGCTTTTCTTGTGGCTCGCCATGGAGTCGCGTCGCCCGACGCGCTTGGCGTGAGTGGGACAGCACCTTCCGTTTGGGCTAAAGGGGTCCTTGCGTTGGCGGAAAAGATGGGACTGGGAGCGCATGCGTTTCTCGGCAAGGGAAATAATTGATGCGCGGGTGCGTCGTGGCCGTCGCTCGCGACCGCTCGGCCCACCCCTTTGGTCCGTGTTGTTTTGACAAGGAGGCTGCACAATGGCAAACCGTTTCGTTCTGAATGACATCTCGTATCATGGCTCGGGCGCGATCAAGGAGATCCCCGGCGAGATCCTGCGCCGAGGCTACAAGAAGGCCTTCGTCTGCTCCGACCCCGACCTGGTCAAGTTCGGCGTCACGGCGAAGGTGACCGACCTTCTGGACGGGGCGGGCATTCCCTGGGAGCTCTACTCGCAGATCAAGCCCAACCCGACCATCAAGAACGTTCAGGACGGCGTCGCGGCCTTCAAGGAGTCAGGCGCGGACATGATCGTCGCCATCGGTGGCGGCTCCTCGATGGACACGGCCAAGGCCATCGGCGTCATCGCCGAAAACCCCGAGTTCGCCGACGTCGTCTCGCTCGAGGGCGTGGCAGACACCAAGAACCACGCGACCTTCACCATAGCGGTTCCCACCACCGCCGGCACCGCGGCCGAGGTCACCATCAACTATGTGATCACCGACCCCGAGAGGGTTCGCAAGTTCGTCTGCGTCGACGTGAACGACATCCCGATGGTTGCCGTGGTCGACCCTGACATGATGGCGTCCATGCCCGCCGGGCTCACGGCCGCGACCGGCATGGACGCGCTCACGCACGCCATCGAGGGCTACACCACCCGCGGCGCCTGGGAGCTTTCGGACATGTTCCACTACAAGGCGATCCAGCTGATCAGCTCCAACCTGCGCGACGCCTACGCCGAGGCGCAGTCCGGCACGCCGGGCAGCGGGCGCGAGGGCATGGCGCTGGGCCAGTACGTCGCGGGCATGGGCTTCTCGAACGTTGGCCTGGGCATCGACCACGCCATGGCGCACACGCTCTCGGCGCACTACGACACGCCGCACGGCGTTGCCTGCGCGATGCTGCTGCCCATCGCCATGGAGTTCAACAAGCCGGCTGTCGCGGCGCGCCTGGCCGAGGTCGCCGTCGCTATGGGCGTCGACACCACGGGCATGAGCGAGGACGAGGCCGCCGATGCCGCCATCGAGGCGGTGCGCCAGCTCTCGGCCGACGTGAACATTCCCAAGGCCTGCGACGGCCTGGTGGAGGGGGACCTCGACCAGCTGGCGACCGACGCGCTCAACGACGCCTGCTATCCCGGCAACCCCTGCGAGGCGACCCACGAGCAGGTGGTGGAGCTCTTCCGCAAGGTCATGCCGTAGCGCTATTCGGGGCGTCTGGCCGGGGCGCCCCGCCCGGGTCCACACTTCGCAATCGCGCGTGCCCGTCTTGCTTGCTGCGAGGCGGGCACGTCCTTCCAGCGGTGCGCGGGCTTGCGGAGGGGTGTGCGGAAGCGTGACGAACGTTTGGCTGCGTGCGATATTCTGCATTGCATCTACCAGCGCGTTTAATCGAAACAGATATGTTTACCAGCAGAAACGTTAGGGCCTAGCAAATTGCGAGGTAAAACGCTATGTTTGGATGGTAAGAAGGTCTCGGGACCATTGCGGGCACCCTGGGGCGTAGCACGGGAGGAGAGAAGAACATGGCGACCATGGTCGACTATCTTGCATGGAGGGGGGACCTCGACTTTGCCGAGCGACCCTTCAACGACGTCGACGCGCTCGTCCTGGGCACGCTCTCCTACGTCGACTTCTCGGGCGTCGTTCCCGGCGCGGGGGAGGGCGGGATCCGGCTCGCCGACGCGGCCGAGGCGCTCCTGAGGAGGGCCGACGGCAACCTGGCGCCCTACGTGCGCTCGATGGCGTCGATCAAGGAGTCCTTTCTGGAGGGGCTCGCGCGCTCGCGGCGCTTCGGGGACCTGTGGCTCACCACGTACGCCGACGAGGTGGACGACTCGATCTCGCTCCAGTTCGCCGCGCTGACCGTCGACCTCACGGGCCGCGGAGTCGCCGTGGGCGGCAGGTCCGTGGACGCCTACGTCTCGTTTCGCGGCACGGACCTATCTCTTGCCGGCTGGCAGGAGGACTTCATGCTGGGCTTCACCATCACCCGAGCCCAGACCCTTGCCCGCGCCTACCTGAGGGACGCCCTCCAGACCTACGGAGGCGTCCTTGTCGGCGGCCACTCGAAGGGCGGAAACCTTGTCTCGTACGCCACGGCTACGGTGGGGCCCAAGCTCGCGGAGGGCATCGTGCGCGCCTGGAGCCTCGACGGCCCCGGCATGGACGAGTCTCTTATGGCCAAGGGACCGCACGACGCCCTGGGCCCGCGCTTCGTGCGCCTGCAGCCCGCCTACAGCGTGGTGGGCCAGCTGTTCGACCGCCCGGAGACCCCGCGCACCTACGTTCGGAGCGACGCAAGCGGTCTTGCGCAGCACGACCCCATGACCTGGCAGGTGAGCCGTGACTCTCTGGCGGAGGCCGAGGGACTCGAGCCTGCCGCCAAGGTCGTAAACGAGAGCCTCGCCAGCTGGCTCGCCGGCATGGGCATGGCCGAGCGCGAGGCCCTCACCACCGAGCTCTTCGAGGTGCTCGAGGCCGGCGGTGCCACCGACCTGAACGAGCTCGTGAGGCCCGAGAGCCTCCAGAAGGTGCTGGCGGCCGCCGGCTCGGTCTCTCCGCGCACGAAGGACCTGATGGGACGGCTCGTCGAGGCGAACGTGAACGGCGCGAGGGCCGCGGTGGGCAAAGCCGTGCTCGAGGCCCGCGATGCCGCGGGGCAGGCAGCCGCCGACTTCGCTCAGGGCGCCGTGGGCCGCGTGGGGGCCGAGGCCCGCGAGATCACCGGGGCGCTCTCCGACTTCGTGGCGACGCTGCCGGTCATCGGGCATGCCAACCCCGAACCCGAAGGCGCCGCGGACGACCTTCCGGCGCCGGACTACATCAGCATCCCGCAGACCCTCTCGAGCGGGGGCGATGCGTTTCTTTCCAAGGGGGAGGACGACGCGGCGGGCCGCTCCTAGCGCCCGTGGCCCGCGCGCGGCATGCCGTTATGCTTTAATACGGTAAAGCGAAACCAAGGAGAGGCAGGGCCGCGAGGCGGCGGGGCGGTTTGCAAGGAGCACCTATGACTAGCGAGAAGAACATTACGCAGGACCAGCTTGACCGCCTGTTCGAGTCGATGTGCGCGCTCGAGTCCCCCCAGGAGGCCCGCGCGTTTTTGGCCGACATACTCTCCGCCCGCGAGCTGGACGACCTCGCGCAGCGCCTCCAGGTGGCCGGCCTGCTCGCCCGCGGCCAGTCCTACGTGAGCGTCAGCGCCCAGACGGGGGCCTCGTCAACCACGGTCAGCCGCGTTTCGAAGTGCCTCAACGGCGCCGCCGGCGGCTACCGGCTGGTCCTGGATCGCATCGGCCTCCCCAAGGAGTAGCGCCCGCCAGCGAGAAGGGCACGCACTTCTCGCCGTGGCGTTCCTCCGCTCTGCGGTTTTAATGTCCGCTCGCGGCGTTACGATAAGGTTGTCAAACGCTCGGCCCCGCCCATCGCGTCGGTCGAGGCCAACAATGCCAACCAACAAGGACGCCTATGTCTCTCTCCGTTATCCACACGTCTGACGACCGCCTGGCCAGCGCTCCCGTTCGCGAGGCGCTCTCTGCTGCCGTCGCGGCCCATGGCCGCGCCACGCTGCTCGTGCCCGACTTCCAGGCGCAGCTCGAGGCCTCGCGCCAGTTGGCGGGCGTCGAGGGCCTGTCGATGGGCGTGACGGTGACCACGCCCGAGGCCTGGGTGAAGGAGCGCTGGGAGGTCTGGGGCGACGGCACCCACGTGGTCGAGCCCATGGTGCGGACCATGGCGCTGCAGGCGGTCGTGTCCCAGGCGGCGTCTGCCGAGGGCTGCCCCTTGGGCGACAACCTGGGCACGGTCAACATGCTTGCCCGCCTGGCCGAGCGGGCCCTGCCCTGGCTTCCCATCGACCCGCAGGGCCAGGTCAATGTCGTCTTCGCACAGGAGTGCGGCCTGACTCGGGCGGAGTGCGTGGCGCTCGGGCTGCTGGGCACCTACTCCAGCCTGATCGAGTCGATGGGCTACGTCGAGGGCTGCGTCGCTTCCGCGCGCCTGGTCGGCGCCATGACGGCTGCCGACGCCGCGAAGTCCGTCTGGCCCACGGTTGCCGCCGGCTTCGACAGCCTCTCGCGCGCAAGGCGTGACCTGCTTTCCGACCTTGCGGCCGTGACTGACGTGAGCGTCGTCGCGACCCGTTCCAACGCCGCGGCGACCGCGCTGCTTGACGCGGACCTTGACCTGCTGTTGGATTCCGCCCGCACGGCAGGCGTGTCGGTGGAGGAGGGCAATGCCGCCGGGGAGTGCGAGCCCGACTCGAGGGACGTACGTGCCCAGGAGCTTCGCGCGCTGATCAAAAACATCTTCGGCGCGGAGCGCGTCGAACCTGCTGGGGCCGTTTCCGTCGTCACCCCTGCGGGGCCCGTCGCCGAGTCCGAGGCGATCTGCCGCGAGGCGCGCCGCCTTGCGGACGCCGGCTGCGCAGACGTTGTCGTGAGCGTTCCGGACGCCGCCGTCGCCTGGCGCAACCTTGCTCCCAAGCTCGCATGTCGCGGCGTTTCCGTCCAGGCGACCATGGCGGCGCGCGTCGACCGGCTTGAGGCGGGCCGTGCGTTCTTCCAGTTCGCCGGCGTCGTCGCGCGACTGGCTAAGCTGAGGGACGAGTGGCCTCAGAGCGAGAAGGTGCAGGAGGGAACCCTCGTGCACCTGGGCGACATGTCGTGGTGGCCGCCGCGAGACCTCACCGACTTCCTCCTCTCGTCCATATCCGATGTTCCCACGGGACGTGCCATGGCCCTCGACGCGCGCTGGCGTGCCGACCGCCTGCTCACGCCCGCTGACGTGCTTGACCTCCTGCAGAACAGGGGTCGCACCTCGGATTCCGTGGCCGCTGCCACGCGTGAGCTCCTCAAGGGGAGGCTCGGCTCCGCCGCCTCGAAGCTGCTTGCGCCGTTCGTCTCGGGCGGGTTCGGCCCGCTCGACGAGGTCGTTTCTGCCGACGGGGCGGAGGTCCTCCTGAGCGTCGAACGGCCGCAGGACTCCCTTGCGGACCAGCAGGCCATGGGCGCCTTGGGGGCCGTGCTCGACATCGCCGGCGTTCTCAAGGAGCTGGGCGTCACGGCAGACCCCAAGGCCGAGCGTCGCGTCGCCCTGACCGAGCTCGTCGCCCTTGCGACGCGCGCGGCGAGCCACGTCAAGGTTGCCACGCGCGTGCGCTGCGAGCCGGAGGGTGCCGGGCCCGGCACGCCCGTCGTGCGCCTGGTCGATCACTCCCGTGCGGCTACGCTGCCCGCGCGCAGCGCGGACGCCGTCATCGTCTGCGGGCAGACCTCGGTCGAGGAGCCGTTGCCCACGGGCGACGACGTCGCGACCGCTCTTCTGGTCCAGCTGGGCGTCGAGGTCGCTCCCGACGCCGTGGGGCAGGCCCGCTCATCCTTCGTGCGCCGGCTCTCGGTGGCACGCCGTGCCGTCTCGCTCGAGCGAACGCTCTTCGACGCCGACTCGAAGGAGCGCTATCCCTCCGTCATGCTCTCGGAGCTGCTGGCGGCCTATGGTCAGCGTGGCGGCGAGCTCTGCGTGGCGGAGTCCCTCTCTGAGTGCGAGGCCGCCGCGATGGTCTCGCCCTGCGGCCGCGCGCCCGAGGTGGTCGCGACGGACGCGCCTGCGGCCGCCGGCGTCGTCAGCGGCCCCGCCCGCGCGCTGGTCAACGTGCCGCGCGAAGGGAGGCCCGACCTGCTGGACGGCAGGCCCGTGCTCTCGGCCTCGCAGATCGAGTCCTACCTCGAGTGTCCCTACAAGTGGTTCAGCCTGCGCCGGCTGCGCCTGCAGAACGCCGATGCCGGCTTCGGTCCCATGGAGATGGGAACCTTCGTTCACCGCGTGCTCGAGGTGACGCACTCCACGCTGCTGTCCGAGGCGCTCGGGGCGATGGAGCCCTCGCCCGACGTCGCGGCTGACCCGCGCGTCCGCGTTCCCGGCTCGGGGCTCTACGGCGCCAGCCCTGAGCTCCTGCGGCACGCCAAGGACCTCATGCTCCAGGAGCTTGCCGACCACCTGCGCCACCAGTTCATCCGCGAGGGCAAGTCCAGTCGCTACCAGGCCCTCGTCCCGCACGACGTCGCCGACCGCGGCACGCTCGAGTCCATGCGCGATGACGTCCTGAGCGTTCTGGACTACCAGAGGGGAATCCTCGAGGGCTTCGAGCCGCGCATGTTCGAGTGGAACTTCGGCCACGGCGCCGACCGCGTGGGCTATGCCGGCGCCTGGCTCAACGGAACGATCGACCGCGTGGACGTTGACGCTCACGGCAGCGCAATCGTGATTGACTACAAGAACAAGAAGTCCTCGGGCTTCGCCAAGGAGTACGGCGCCCTGCTCGCGTCGAAGGACAGTGCGGGCTTCGTCCTGCCTAGGCGCGTGCAGTCGCTCGTCTACGGACAGGTCATCCGCCGGCGCTTTGAGGGCTTGCTTTCGGTCAAGGGCGCCATGTACCTCTCCACCAAGGGGCGTGACCACGCGCTCTCCGGCGCTGTCGACGCCGACCAGATGGAGCGCGTCTACGGCGACCGCCTGCCGTCAAAGGACGCACGGGCGGCCGTTGGCGTCGAGCGCGGCGCGGACTTCGGCATCGAGGGCGAGACCGGCATGGACGCCCTGCTCGATGCGACCGAGGCCGCCATCGCCGAAGAGGTGGCACGCATGATGGACGGCTGCATCGAGGCGAGGCCACGCGACGCCAAGGCGTGCGACTACTGCCCGGTCAGCAACTGCGAGAAGAGGATGAACTAGTGAGCGGCATCGACCTTTCGACCCTGAACGACGAGCAGAAGAAGATCGTCACCACGCTCGACGAGCCCCTCTTCGTCGAGGCAGGCGCCGGCTCGGGCAAGACCTTCACGCTCACGCGCCGCATCGCCTGGGCGCTCTCGCCCGGCTCTGGCGAGGGGGGCAGGCCCTACATCGACAGCCTCTCGCAGGCGCTCGTCATCACCTTCACCAATGCCGCCGCGCAGGAGATCAAGGAGCGCGTCCGCTCCACCCTTCGCGACGCTGGCATGGCGGAGCACGCCCTCGAGGTCGACTCCGCCTGGATCAGCACCATCCACGGCATGTGCGGGCGCATCCTCAAGCGCCACGCGCTCGACCTTGGACTCGACCCGGAGTTCTCCATGGCCTCCGGAAACGTGGAGGACCAGATTCGTGCCCAGGCCCTGAACGAGGTGCTGAGCGAGGCGTCCCGCCGCCGCAAGGACGACCCCGCCATGGCGGCGCTCTTTGCGGAGTACGGCATCGGCGCCCCCGACAGGGGACACGGCGCAACGGGTCTCTACGGTGCGCTCGAGTCGGTGATCGAGGTCGCCTCGAAGGCTCCGCGGGGGCTTGAGGGCCTGACGTTTGCACAGGCAGATGACGTCGATTCGGTCGTGAGGGACTTCAGTCGCTCCTACGGCAGCCTGCTTGCGCTGAAGTTGGACGACGAGAAGACCCAGCAGATCGCCTCTCAGCTCGAGGCCATGGACGACTTCCTGACGCTGCCGCCGTCGGAGCGCACGGCCGAGCGTGCGGCCGCGCTGCTCGCCAAGCCGTACGTGCCCAGATCGAGCAAGACGATCAAGGAGGCTGTGGACGAGGCCAAGGGCGAGCTCGCCTTTGCGCAGGTGGCCCTCGCCCTCGCGCGCGTGCGCCCCTTGGTGCCGGCTTTGATGTCGCTCGCGCACAAGGTCCAGGAGCGCGTGGCGCAGCTCGAGCGTGCCAAGTCTGTCCTTTCTGCTGACGACCTCATTTCGCTCGCGCTCGAGGCCGTGCGCGACAACCCCGCCGTCGCGCGGGACTACGCCGGCCGCTTCAGGCTGGTCATGGTCGACGAGTTCCAGGACACCGACGAGCGCCAGCTCGAGCTCATCGAGATTCTCTCGGGCGCGGGTGCCCGGCACCTGGCCACGGTCGGCGACGCGCAGCAGTCCATCTACCGCTTCCGCGGCGCCGACGTCTCCGTCTTCAGGGGCAGGGGAGAAGCGCTTCCCGAATCTGAGCACGTGCGCCTGAGCGTCAACTACCGCAGCCATGCGGACGTGCTCTCGCTGGTCGACCGCGTCTGCGGCGGCAAGCACGGCGTGCTGGACGGCTTCATGCACCTCGACCCCAATCCCAAGCGCGCGGACGGCTACGTCGCCCGCGACATCCCGCGCATCGACATCGAGCTCACCAGGGGCGCCTCCGCCTCCGGCAACGTTGGCAAGTCCCAGAGCGCGGTCGGTGCGGCCATGGTTGCGGACCGCCTGGCCCGCCTGCGCGATGCCGGCCAGAAGCCGGGTGACATGGCGCTTCTCCTCGGCGCGTTCACGAACGCCTCGTTCTACCTGGACGCCATGCGCGCCCGCGGACTCGAGTGCGTCGTTTCGGGTGGCTCCAACTTCACCAATGCGCCCGAGGTCGCCGTGATGGCGCACCTCCTGCATGCGCTCGCCAACCCCAAGGACACCCAGGCGGGCCTGTTCCCCCTGCTCACGAGCGAGGTGTTCGCGCTCGATGCCAACGACCTGGTCCAGCTGGGAACCCGTGCGCAGCTGAGGCTCGACGCGCCTACCAACCGCTCGGTCGACCGCGGCCTCGAGACCATGGAGTTCTTCCACGACGC
Source organism: Olsenella sp. KH1P3 (assembly GCF_900167315.1). Lineage (NCBI taxonomy): Bacteria > Bacillati > Actinomycetota > Coriobacteriia > Coriobacteriales > Atopobiaceae > Olsenella > Olsenella sp. KH1P3. The sequence goes on from NZ_FUWQ01000001.1 coordinate 414,854, forward strand.
CGAGCCCAGCCTGCGTCTTCGGCGCGCGCGCGAGGTCATGATGCGCGCCCGCACCGCACTGCGGACCAAGCCCGTCGCCGACGTCTGCCTTCAGGTGGTCCGCGAGTCCGGCTGGCTCTCGCGCCTGGAGCGCGGCGACGCCGCCGAGCGCGCCCGCGAGGCCAACGTGCTGGGCGCAATCCGCTACATCCGCGACCTCACGACCGACCTCGCCATCGGTCCCGCCCGCGCGGCCGACGAGTTCGACCGCTGGCTCGCCATCTCGAACGTCGCACCCTCGTCCTTGGCTGGCGGTCGGAATGACGCAGTGCGCGTCATGACCATCCACTCGTCCAAAGGCCTGGAGTTTCCCGTGGTCGCGGTGGCCGACTGCTGGTCGGTCAAGGCCGACGGCGGCGCGCTGCTCGCGGGCAAGGCCGACGACGGCTCCTACGGCTGCGTGCTCGTGCCCGGCTCGGGGACGGACCTCCGAGGTCTCGACAAGAAGCCCAAGGGCATGAGCAAGACGCTCGGGGGCTACGAGCTCGTGGGCGAGCCGCAAGGCGCCTTCGAGTGGGCCGCGGCCCTGAGGCAGAGGTCCGACGAGGAGGCGGCTGCCGAGAAGACCCGCCTGCTCTACGTCGCGCTCACCCGTGCGCGTGAGGCCCTCGTGGTCGCCTGCCCCATCATCAGCACGAGCAAGGGAAGCTCCGACGGGCTCGCGACCGACTTCGCTCAGAGTCTCTACGCGGGCGGCATTCCCGATCCCGGTGAGCACCGGCTCGACTTTGGGGGAGAGGAGCCCGCCGTCGTGCGCGTGGCCTCCGTCGCGGTCGACAAGGCCACGAAGCTCGCGACGGTCGACGCCCATGGCGCCCTGCCCGCGCTCGAGGGAGGCCCTCTTGGCCCCGACGTCTCGAGGATCGCACTCGTCGGCACTCCGGTGGAGGGGCTCGAGCGCGAGGATGCGGGCTTCGACCTCTTCCAGGTAGAGCCGGACGATGTCGCCGAGCGCGCCGTCCCCGTGCCCTCGCGCGAGGGCGTCTACAGCTACTCCAGCGCGCATGCCCTCATGCAGCAGAGCTTCGTCCCCGCAGGGGGAGGCGTGGCTCCGGATGACGACGACATCGCCTGGAGGCCCACCGGCGCCGCCGTTCCCACGCGTGCCGAACGCGACGCCTGGCAGGAGGGCGCGCCCGTGGTCGATGACGGCGACAAGGCGACCAGCTTCGGCTCGGCCTTCCACCTGCTCGCACAGGGCATGGTCGAGAGCGGCCGCAACCCCTCGGCCGAGCGCGTGGCGCGCATGGCGGACTACTGGCGCCTCTCCCGCAACCAGCGCACGCGCCTTGACGCGGCCCTCGGGCTCTGGCAGGCCTCCGCTATCCGCCACGAGGCGCTCGCGCACGGGGTCGTGCGCGCCGAGGTTCCGTTCTTCTGCCACGCGGCCTCCCGCTACGGCGACTACGTCGAGGGCGCCATAGACCTTCTGGCCTATGACCGCGCTGACGACGAGGCCTTCCTGGTCGACTACAAGACGGGTGACCGCGGGCTCGACGCGCGCCAGATCTGGGCGCGCCACGAGATGCAGGCCAACTTCTACGCGTCGGTGCTGATGGCACAGGGCTTCTCGCGCGTGCGCTGCAGCTTCGTCTGCGTCGAGGTCCCGGCCGAGAGCGTCGCGGGTGCCGAGTCCGCGCCGGGCGAGCCCTTCGTCGCGCGCTACGAGTTCGACGCCGCACGCCCCCCGCGCATCTAGCGGGGGGGATCGGCGCCATGGCGGCACTGCGGGACGGACCGCCGGGCGAGTTGTGGACTTTTGCCGCTCGGGGCAGCCCAGGCCGGTTGCCCCCTCACCTGCGAAAACCCTACCGCCCACGCGTCATCCCAGCTCAGAAGCCCGAACACGTGTTTGGTCACAGGTTCGCGGCGACGGCGTTTCCGCTATCATCGTTGGGGAACAACTCGGCGCGCCACGCCCTTCTCGCCCGCAATGCGACGGGAGGCTGCGGTGCGCATGCCCGGCTTAGGCCAGAAGGGGAGCCACATGGCGTTCGTCCATCTTCACAACCACTCGTGCTTTTCCATCCTCGACGCGGCGACCCGCATCCCCGACATGGTCAAGCGCGCCGTCGACCTCCAGATGCCGGCCGTCGCCCTTACGGACCACGGCTACATGTTCGGCATCCCCGAGCTCGACCTGGAGTGCCGCAAGTACAACGACGGCCAGAAGAACATGAAGCAGTGGCGCCACGACGTCGAGTGCTTCCAGAAGGGCTGGGAGCTCGACGAGCCCGAGGCCGACGCGGACGACGCCGACTACTTCGACCGCGTCCACGACCAATGGGCCTCCGACGTCAAGGTGTGGGAGGACAGCGGCCACGACCTTGACGCCGTCAAGGCCAACCGGCCCAAGCTCAAGGTCAAGCCGCTCTTCGGCTGCGAGGCCTACTTCATCAAGGACGACTGCATCGAGCGCGGCACCAAGCAGCGCCGCTTCCACCTGATCCTCATCGCCAAGAACGAGACCGGCTACGTCAACCTGATCAAGTGCATGTCCATGGCCGCTGGCCACGAGATGATGTACTACAAGCCGCGCACCACCTTCGCGATGCTCGAGAAGTACCACGAGGGCATCATCTGCCAGAGCGCCTGCGTCCAGGGGGTCATCCAGCAGTGCGTGCTCGACGGCCAGTTCGACGAGGCGCGCGAGTGGGCCCAGAAGTTCAAGGGCCTCTTCGGCGACGACTTCTACATGGAGATCCAGGACCACGGCCTCAACTTCCGCAACGGCTGGGACGACCGCAAGCTCGACGAGTACCTGGTCAAGCTCGCCCACGAGCTCGACATCAAGGTCATCGCAACCAACGACTTCCACTACCTCTCGCGCGAGGACGCGCCCACGCAGGACATCCTCTCGTGCATCGGCAAGGCCACCACGCTCGACGACCCCAGTCGCATGCGCATGGAGGGGACCGAGTTCTACATGAAGACCGAGGACGAGATGCGCGAGCTCTTCTCGTGGTGTCCCGAGGCCTGCGACAACACCCTCGAGGTGGCCGAGAAGTGCAGCTACGAGCTCGACTGGGACTCCATGTTCCTGCCCGAGTACCCTGGCCTGCGCGAGGGCGAGACCGCAAACGAGCGCTTCCGCGAGGAGTGCGAGAAGGGCCTCGCCAAGCGCTACGGCGAGAACTGGCGCGACATCACCATCGGCGACTGGAACGTCAAGGATCGCTTCGAGCACGAGTACAAGATCATCACCGAGAAGGGCTTCGCAAACTACTTCCTGATCGTCCAGGACTACGTCGAGTGGGCCAAGAACAACGGCATCGGCGTCGGCCCGGGCCGTGGCTCGGCCGCAGGCGCAATCGTTGCCTACGCCATGAACATCACCAACTTCGACCCGCTGGACAACGGCCTGATGTTCGAGCGATTCCTCTCGCCCGAGCGTACCGAGATGCCCGATATCGATATGGACTTCGACGACGAGCACCTCCAGGATGTCCTCCAGCACGTGCGCGACGTCTACGGAGAGGACCGCGTCTGCAAGGTCATCACCTACTCGACCATCAAGGCCAAACAGGCCATCAACGACGCCAACCGCGTCCTGGGCTTCCCGGTCTACAAGGGCCAGCAGCTCTCGAAGATGCTGTCCAACGACCCCAAGCTCTCGCTGCCCAACGCCCTGCACAAGAACGAGAAGAAGCCCGACCAGTACTCCCCGGACTTCGAGAAGGCCTACAACGAGGACGCCGACGCCCACCGCATCATCGACTCGGCCCTGGCCATCGAGGGCCTCACCCGCGGCGAGGGCGTCCACGCCTGCGCGACGCTGATCGCGCCCACGCCGGTCACCGACCACGTTCCCACCAAGCTCGACACCAAGGGCAACGTCACCATCACCCAGTACGAGGGCCACTCGGTCGCCGACATGGGCCTGCTCAAGATGGACTTCCTTGGCCTGCGCACCCTGACGGTCATCAACAAGGCCATCGCCAACATCAGGCACTCGTACCCCAACGCGTCGGACATCGACAAGATGCCCGACGCGGTCAAGGCGACGCTCAAGGACGGCGCCACCTGCGTCGACATCGACCCGGACAAGATCGACTTCTCGGACCCCAAGATCTACGAGCTCCTCGGCTCCGGCCAGACCGCGGGCGTCTTCCAGGTCGAGTCGGGCGGCATGACCCAGACCATCAAGAACATGCAGCCCAACCAGTACAAGCAGATCGTCGCTCTCATCGCGCTCTACCGACCCGGCCCTCTGGGTGCCGGCATGGTCGACAGCTACATCAACCGTATGCACGGCAAGGAGAAGATCTCCTACTACGACGACCGCCTCAAGCCGATCCTGGAAGAGACCTACGGCACCATGGTCTACCAGGAGCAGGTCATGCAGATCTCCATGAAGATGTCCGGCTTCACGCCCGGCGAGTCCGACTCGCGCATGCGCAAGCCCGTGGCAAAGAAGAAGATCAAGATGCTGACCGACCAGATCTTCCACTGGGAGGGCGACGGCGCCGACGAGACCATCTACGACCACTGGATGAACGGCGCGGAGCACAACGGCTACAAGCGAGAGATCGCGCAGGAGATCTGGGAGAACGTCCTCGAGTTCGCGTCCTACGCATTCAACAAGTCCCACTCGGCCGGCTACGCCATCCTGGTCATGCAGACCGCCTGGCTCAAGGCGTACTTCCCGAACGAGTTCATGGCCTCGGTCCTCACCTCCTACATGGGCAAGACCGACAAGATCGTCCACTACGTCACGGCCTGCAACCACGACGGCACCACGGTCCTGCCCCCCGACATCAACGAGTCCGGCCGCGACTTCACCGCAACCCCGGATGGCATCCGATTCGGCTTCGCCGGCATCCGTGGCGTGGGCGCCGCGGTGGGCGAGGCCATCATGGCCGAGCGCGACGCCAACGGACCCTTCAAGAACCTGCACGACTTCTGCGAGCGCGTCGACGGCAGCCAGGCCAACCGCCGCGTCGTCGAGGCGCTTATCAAGGCGGGTGCCTTCGACGCCATGGGCTACCCGCGCAAGCAGCTGATGGGGTTCGTCGACAAGAACAATCCCGCCAACATCATCGATGCGGCGGCCAAGCGCCAGAAGGACAAGGCCAACGGCCAGGTCTCGATGTTCGACATGTTCGCGGCCGTCGAGGGTGCGGGCTTCCAGGACGAGATTCCCGAGCCTGACGGCGACGAGTGGGACCGCCACACCAAGCTCCAGGCCGAGCACGACGTCCTGGGTCTCTACGTCTCGGATCACCCGCTGCGCCCGTTCGAGTACGCGCTCTCCAAGGCACGCGATTGCACGGTCAGCGAGGCCATGGCCTCCGAGGAGTACGTCGATCCCGCGACCGGCACGGCCGGCACGCGCTACAAGGTCGAGGACGGCAAGACCATCCGTCTCGCAGGCATGGTTCCCGCCGGAGGCGTCGCCAAGAAGGTCACCAAGAAGGGCGACCAGATGGCCATCGTCACCCTCGAGGACATGGAGGGCGAGATTCCCCTGGTCGTCTTCCCAAAGACCTATGCGGAGTGCGCCACGATCCTGCAGGGCGACGTCGACCCGGTCACCGGCGAGCGCGTCGGCGACGTCTTCATCCAGGCCACGGGCAAGATCGAGCACGGTGACAGGGGAGACCAGCTGATTTGCCAGAAGATCGTTGCCATGGAGCTCAACGAGAAGACCAACCGCCCCAAGGTCATCGAGATCTACATCCCGTCCAAGATGCTCTCCATGGACAGGATGGAGCGCCTCCAGTCCATCTTCGACCGCTACGACGGGCTCGACCGCGTCGAGCTGATGGTCGAGAGCGCCTCTGGCGACATGATGCGCATGGAGCTCCCCACCAAGGTCGATGCCAAGAACATGGTGCTCCTGGCCGAGGTCGACGACTTCGTCGGCAGGGAGGGCCACGTCCAGGTGGCATAGTTTTGTCTATGCCGCCCGGCTCTAATAGCGAGACAAGTGGCCCTCTGACCGCAGCCATTGTCCCAAACACACCGCTCGCAGGGATTTGCGCAAGCGAAGGCCCCTTCGTCCTTTCTGTGACTCTGTCGGTATCTTTTTTTGCTGGACGGGCACACTATACTCAGTCGGCTCGCCCCAGGGCGCCCGGCCGCGGCGCGTCGCCCGACCGCCGCAAGGAGGGGTGGCAAAAGGAGGAAGGTCTATGGCTGAGGTCACGTTCTACCGTTGTGCGAAGTGTGGAAACCTGGTCATGCTGGTCAACGATGGTGGCGGCACGCTTAGCTGCTGCGGCGAACCCATGAAGAAGCTCGTCGCCGGCTCCGTCGATGCCGCCGTCGAGAAGCACGTGCCTGCCATCGAGCCCGAAGGCGAGCGCATCAGCATCAAGGTCGGCGAGGTCGAGCACCCCATGCTCGAGGAGCACTACATCGAGTGGATCGCGCTCGCCAACGACGGAAGGGCTATCATCAAGTATCTCAAGCCGGGCGAAGAGCCCACCGCGCGCTTCCGCGTCGCGGCCGGGTCGCACGGCACGGTCTATGCCTACTGCAACCTGCATGGGCTCTGGAAGGCCGAGTTCTAGCACTAACCAAGGCATCGCCCCGCGCGGGCGGCCGAGTCCCTCCAAGGGTGTTCCCCAAGGGTGGGGCGCCCTTGGAGGGATTTTCATATGAGGATTGGCGTCGGCCAGATCAACACGAAGCCCGGTGACCTTGCGGCCACCATCGACCGCATGGTCGCCTACTCGGAGCGCGCGATGGGGCATGGGGTCGACCTCCTGGTCTTTCCCATGGCGGCCCTTACGGGGCCATTTCCCCTTGCCGAGGGGCAAAGGGACGACTTCCTCCTGGACACCTTCGACGCGCTCGCCGATGCCGCGACGCGCCTCGCGTGTCCCGCGATCGTCCCCATCGTGAGCGACATCGAGGGTGACACCCTGCCCGAGGCCATGCTCCTCAAGGATGGCGCCATCGCCCCGCTCAAGCTCACCGCCTACGCGGCGAACGTTGGAGACGCCGACTCCGTGCCCTCTCCCGGCGACCCCTCGCCGGACCTGCCGGAGTTCGACGTCTGCGGCCTTCGCTTCGGCCTGGCCTTCACCTACGACGACCTCGACGACTACGCCTCGTTCGACTTCGGCCTCGACGTGCTCCTGTTCGTCTCGGGCTACGGCTACGCCGCGGACGACTCCTCGTCGGCGCTCGGCGGCGCGCTGACCGACAACCGCTTTGTCGGAGACGCCCGCACCACCGGCGCGTGGCTCATCGGCGCTGGCTCCCTGGGCGGCTACGGCACGCAGGTCTACACTGGCTCGAGCTTCGCGCTTTCTCCCGAGGGCGCCCTCGTCGCGAGTGCCCCGGCCTTCGAGGAGGACCTCATGGTCGTCGACGTCACGCCTTGCGCTCGCGCCACGGAGGGCGACGCTCACACGGCCGAGAATGACGCGCCATCCCTCGCTGACGTCTCTGCCCTCGAACAGTCCAAGCTCACCCCCGAGGTCTACAACCGTCCGCTCTACCTCTGGCAGGCGCTTGTCCTCGGCCTGCGCGACTTCGTGAACAAGCAGGGTGGCCGTCAGGTCTCCCTCGTGATCGACGGAACGCTCTCGTCCATGGTCACGGCGGCGCTCGCGACAGACGCATTCGGCCCGTCCAACGTTCATGCCATCGTCGACTGCCCCGGTGACCTCGAGCGCGAGGCTGCCTGCCAGCGTCTCGCCATCAACCTGAGGCTGGACGCGCGCAGCGCATCGGACATCCCGCGCCTGCCCCGCGCCGACACGCCGGCGGACGAGCTGCTGCGCCGCGGCATCGTCGAGGCGTACCTTGCGGCCACGTCCCAAAGCCTCGGCGCGACGCCGCTCTCCACGCTCGACAAGACCGAGCTTGCCATCGGAAGATCGCATCTGGCGCCCATGGCCGCGCAGTTCATGCCCCTCGGCGACGTCTACCGCTCCGCCGTCGTCGACCTCGCGCGCATGCGCAACGCCATGAGTCCCGTATTCCCCACGGTGTCGCTGTCGTCTCGGGAGGTTCCGACCATTGGCAGGCTCCTGCGTGACGGTTACTCGGACGAGAGTTGGGTTCGCGCAATCGATGCCGTTCTCCAGGACCACGTCGAGTGGTCGCACTCGCTCACCGACATCGTGCACGAGGACGTCCACGAGCGCTCGCTGGTCGAGGGCGTGATTGCGGCGTACGAGAGGGGGGAGGCACGTCGTCTCGGCAGGGGCCTCTGCCTCATGGTCAGCACCACCACGCTCTACGACGCCCGGCGTCCGCTCACGCTCGCCTGGCACGACCACGTTCGCCAGGGCAGCGACCCCCAGGCCGACTCCATCGAGTCCGTGCTCGAGCGTCTCACTGAGTCCATCGGGGCGCGGGGGGATGGGCGGCAAGGTCAAGAAGAGGCCGAGCAGTCCGGACTCGAGATGCGCCGTACGCTCTCGTTCCTCAGGGACTTTGCGGTCGGGGGCGCCTTCGGCCCGCGCCATCCCGAGCCAGACTCCTTCGCTGGGCGCGCCATGGGTCCCGACGCGGCCTCGGGCGACGACTCCGGAGTCGCGTGCTTTCGCGACTCCGCAGGAAACGAGTGGCCCACCCCGTTCTCCGAGAACTAGTGCCGCAGCCTGGCCCCCGACTTCCGGTCATCCCGAGCGTGGCGTTGGCCTGCCACAAGCCCAGCGCGTCTCTGTGATACTATAGAACGAACGTTCGATAGCATCTAAACCAACGGAAGGCTAACGCCGCCCGCAGCGCTCGCAAGGGAGGGACGCGTGATCATCCTGGGTATCGATCCCGGCCTCGCCAACACCGGCTGGGGCGTGGTGGAGACGCGCGGCAACGTGTGCCGTGCACGCGCCTACGGATGCGTGTCCAGTAAGGCGTCCGAGCCGCTCGACCAGCGTCTGGGTCGCATCTTCGACGAGATCTCCGAGGTCATCGAGCGCTACCACCCCTCGCAGCTCGCGATCGAGAAGATCTTCTTCGGCGAGAACACTCGCTCCGCCATCGCGACGGCCCATGCCCGCGGCGCGGCCATCGTGGCCTGCTCCATGGCGGGCCTGCAGATGGGCGAGTACACGCCCATGCAGATCAAGCAGGCCGTCGTGGGCACGGGCTCCGCCGACAAGCGCCAGGTCATCTACATGGTCCAGAACATCCTCGCGCTCGATCACGAGCCGCGCCCGGATCACGCGGCCGACGCGCTCGCCGCGGCCGTGTGCCACGCAAACCTGGCGCGCACCAACGCCATCGCGCACCGCGTCGCGGCCGACCAGATGGCCGCCCAGGAGCGCGCGCAGCGCATTGCCGACGCCGATGAGGCCCGCCAGGTCACGGCGGCGGCCACGGCGGCAAACGTCGCCCGTGCTCGTGGCGCGCGCCAGAGCCTTCCCGCAACCCGCACCAGCAGAAGGAGCTCCAAGTGATAGTCCAGCTCACAGGAACCCTGCTCGAGGTCCTGCCCTTGCATGTCGTGCTCGACGTCCAGGGCGTGGGCTACGAGCTCGGCGTCTCCGCCACGACGGCCGCATCGCTCCCGCCCGTGGGGCAGTCCGGCGTAACCATCCTCACACGTCTCATCGTGCGCGAGGACGCCATGGACCTCTACGGCTTCTCCAGCCGAGAAGAGCGCGCCCTCTTCGACCGCCTGGTCGCCATTTCCGGCGTGGGTCCCAAGCTCGCGCTGGCGGTACTCTCCACCTTCAGCCCAGCCGGGCTCGCTACCGTCGTGGCGACGCAAGACGTATCGCGCATGTCTCAGGTGAGCGGCGTAGGCAAGAAGAAGGCCCAACGCCTGCTCGTCGAGCTCGAGGGCGTCTTCCAGAAGGATGCGGAGCTGCGCGGCCTGGTCGGCCTGCAGCAGCCCGCGCTCGACTCCGCGCCTGCCGCCCCCTCTGCTTCTTCGGTCGGGGCCGAGGCCACCGAGGCGCTCCTCTCCATGGGCTTCACGCAGCAGGAGGCGGAGCTTGCGCTCGAGGGATATGATGACGCCGGCACCGGCACCGTCGAGGCGGCGCTCGGCTACGCGCTCAAGCACCTGGGAGGTGGCGCCTAATGTGGGAGGCACCAGAAGACGACCTCTTTGCCGACGGCAACGCGCCCCAGCGCCCTGTGCGCCGCGAGGCGGGCCCGCGCTCGGTGACCGGCGAGCTCACCGCAGACGACCTCGAGGTCGACCGCACGCTTCGCCCCAAGACACTCGACGACTACTGCGGCCAGGAGCGCGTCCGCGAGAACCTGCGCGTGCTCATCCAGGCCGCCCGCGACCGCAACGAGCCGCTCGACCACGTGATCTTCTCGGGTCCTCCGGGCCTGGGCAAGACCACGCTCGCGGGCGTCGTCGCGAACGAGATGGGCGCCAAGCTGCACACCACCTCCGGGCCTGCCATCGAGCGCACCGGCGACCTCGCGGCCATCCTCACCAACCTGGGCGAGAACGACATCCTCTTCGTGGACGAGATCCATCGTCTCAACCACCAGGTCGAGGAGGTGCTCTACCCGGCGATGGAGGACTTCTTCCTCGACATCGTCATCGGCAAGGGGCCGGCCGCGCGCTCCATCAGGCTCGACATGCCCCACTTCACGCTCATCGGCGCGACCACGCGCACCGGCCTCCTCACGGGGCCCCTGCGCGACCGCTTCGGCATCTCGTACCGTCTGGACTACTACTCCACGCAGGAGCTCTCGCACATCGTCCAGCGCTCCGCCGCCATCTTGGGCGTGCGCATCGACGCACAGGGCGCTGCCGAGATCGCCTCGCGTAGCCGCGGCACGCCGCGTCTTGCCAACCGGCTTCTCAAGCGCGTTCGCGACTACGCTCAGGTCAAGGCCGAGGGAGAGATCACGTGGGAGGTCGCCTCGCAGGCGCTCTCCTTCTTCGAGATCGACCAGATGGGTCTCGACTGGATGGACGTCAAGATCCTCGAGGCCCTCACCAAGACCTTCCGCGGCCGTCCCGTGGGGCTTACCACCATCGCCTCGGCGGTTGGAGAGGACCCCTCTACGCTCGAGGACGTCTACGAGCCCTACCTGCTCCAGACGGGCCTCATCATCCGTACGCCTCAGGGGCGCGTGGCGACCAGCCTGGCCTTCGACCACCTTGGCGTCACCCCGCCCGCCGTCAAGTAAGGAGGCAACCCATGCTCCAACACGACTATCTCCTCGAGATCATCGGCCGCTTCGTCGAGAGCGTCTCCGTCGCCCTCGTGAGCGTCTTTCGCGACAGAGAGTTCGGGCGCGTGGAGGAGGCTGAGTCCGCCGTGGCCGAGCTCCTCGACCTCGATGCCTCGACGGCCATGTCGCTCGCTCCCCAGTCGCTCGTCACGATGATGTCCCTTTCGGGCGTGGGGGAGTCCGTTGCCGGCTATGCCGCCTACGTCCTCCAGAGAGTCTCGCTCGCCTACGAGCTCGAGGGCAAGCCGAATGTTGCCCGCGTTCGCCACGAGCAGGCGCAGGCCATCGCCGATGCCTTCAACGCCGGTCTCGAACAAGTTCCTGAAGAGTTCCTTAGCCTTGAGCGCCAGATTATCAACCGGTAATCCGCAAGCGTCAGCTATGTTTCAGGGGGCGTTGGCTTCTCGGTCATTCGCGTTCAATTTTGCCCGTGAACGGATTTTCGTCTATTTTCCCAGCGTCTTGGGGTAATATGTCCCACGTGGCCAAAACCCACACTTTGTATCGCGCGTACAGCGCACTGTTTTCGCCCCTCGGGGCAAGAAAGAAAGGCACGACATGGCACAGGGTACTGTTAAGTGGTTCAACCCGGACAAGGGCTACGGCTTCATCTCTCGTGAGGACGGCGACGACCTGTTCGTCCACTACTCCGAGATCCAGATGGACGGCTTCAAGACTCTGGACGAGGGCCAGGCTGTCGAGTTTGACATCACCACCGGCCAGAACGGCAAGCTCCAGGCTTCCAACGTCCGCAAGGCCTAAGCAGCCGTAAGCCTCATTCATACTTAAGGCTGATGAGCCCCCGCATCGCGGGGGCTTTTTGTTTGTGCGTTTGCGCAAAATGTCCCGTTTCGACGAGGCTCATTTACGTTTGAAATGATTGTGTCAAATACTGTTTCCATCTATCGCCGCAACAAACCTGTCTGCCATCCTATCTGCTTGGTTTCTTTACGATAGTGGTAGATTAGTAAAACCTAATAACGGTTCAAGTTCTTTTAAGGCGGCAGCTGGTGGGTTCTTCTTACTTCAGAAAATTATCTCTCTGGCTACTGGACGTCATCTGCGTCGTTCTGAGCTTCTGGCATGCGACGAGCATCAAGGCGCTTGGACCCATTTTGTCTTCCACCGGTAGTGCAACCGGCCTGACCATCATTACTCTAGTCTTCCTCGTCACGTTCTTCAATTTCATCACGCACGTGAACCGTGGTTTCATGAAGCGCAACGCAACACAGGAGTTTGGCCTTGTCTTCCTTTACAACGTCTATCTCGTGCTCGGCGTCGCCCTCGTGATGCTTGCCGTCAAGCCCGACGTCTCGCCCTCGCGTACCGTCGTGATGCTCTTCTTCGGCATCGATGTCGTGGTCATGTGCGCGCTCAGGGCGCTTTCCAAGCTCGCGACGCGTCTCGTGTTTGGTCGTGAGAGCGTCCGCTACCACGTTCTTATGATTGCTGAGCCCACGTGCAGGGAGTTTGTCCAGAAGCGCTTCAAGACTGGGTCAACCTACAACGTCGCGGGATGGCTCGACCTTTCAGGAGACTTCGTCCAGGGCAAGGTGGGGGAGAAGACCATAGCCTGCCGGCTTGAGTCCATTCCCCAGCACCTTGCGGGCAAGCGCATCGACGACGTCTTCGTTGCGGCCCCCAATGCGACTGAGGATCAGGTGGCACGTCTGGTCGACTCTGCGGAGCGCCTTTCGGCCTCTTGCCACGTGCAGGTGGTTCTGCCTGACCCCGATATCCAGGGGGCGCATCTCGACTCCTTTGGCGAGATTCCTACGGTCACCTACTCGAGCACCGGCAGCAAGTTCTACCGCTACGTCGGCAAGCGCCTGTTCGACATCCTCTTCAGTCTTGCGGTCATAGTAGTCGCCTTCATTCCCAGCCTCATCCTGAGTCTCGTTATCTACCTTCAGACCAAGGGCTCTCCCTTCTACACCCAGAGTCGCGTCGGCCTCGACGGCAAGCACTTCGACCTCCTCAAGTTCCGCTCCATGGTCGCTGATGCTAACGACGTCAAGAAGTATTTGAGCGCGGAACAGCTTAGGGAGTGGGAGACGGAGCGCAAGGTCGAAAACGATCCACGCGTCACGAAGGTGGGGCGCATCCTGCGCAAGACGTCGCTGGATGAGTTTCCGCAGTTCATCAACGTATTCAAAGGCGACATGAGTGTTGTGGGCCCGCGTCCCATTGTCGATGAGGAGCTTGTCAACTACGGGGATAGGTTGAGTGAGTTCCTCAGCTGCAAACCAGGCATCACAGGATGGTGGCAGGTGGTGGCTCGCAACGATGCGACCTACGCTACCGGTAAGCGCCAGGAGCTCGAATTGTACTATGTGCGTCACCAGTCCGCCCAGATGGATTGGTCAATTATCAAGCGTACGGTTAGCGCCGTGTTTTATGGAACGGGTAAGTAGTCGACGTTGCTTGCGGGAGTAATACCGTGAATCGTTTTTCTTCAGACTATTCGGCTGTGGGGACGTGGAGATCTCTGCTTGCAGGATCAGTTGAACCCTGGGAGCTTGAGGAGCTTAATAATCCGACTTCTCTTGCGGATGCTTTTGCAAAGAGCATGTCATTTGGGACGGGTGGTATTCGCGGTCTTATGGGCATTGGACCCAACAGGATGAACGTCCTTACTGTTGCCCGCGCGACACAAGGCCTTGCCGACTATCTCAAATCAAGACAAGCGAGCTCCGATTTGTGTGTCGCCATCGGTTACGACACACGAATCCATAGCGTAGACTTTGCTCGCATCGCTGCTTCTGTTTTGGCTGCGAATGGCATTATTGCTCGTATGTTTGACGAGCCACAGCCTACACCTGTACTGGGCTATGCCATCAGACAGTTTGGTTGCGATGCGGGAATCGTAATCACTGCGAGCCATAATTCGAAGGAATATAACGGTTATAAGGTGTATGACTCGGATGGCAATCAAATTACTGACACCGTTGCTCGTGCAGTTCAATCATGCATCGAGAGGGTCGATTCTCTTGACGGGGCTCAGACGATGCCGTATGGCGAGGCGCTTTCTCAGGGTCTCGTGCTGACCATTTCTGACGACATTGTTGATGATTTCATCGATGCTGTCCTCGACGAACGAATTGGTATCGATGCGGGCGGCCTTAAGGTAGTCTATTCGCCGTTGAATGGCACTGGTCTTGTTCCCGCAAAAAAGATGCTTGATTGCTTGGGTGTCGATTATGAGCTCGTTCCGGGGCAGTCTGAACACGATGGCTATTTCCCAACTTGTCCGAAGCCCAATCCTGAGAACCCCGAGGCGATGCGGAAGGGAATGGAGCTCGCAGCCAGTCTGAACGCAGACATCTTCGTTGCGACCGATCCAGATTCCGACCGCCTTGGCGTTGCCGTTGTTCACGATGGTCAAACTAGGCTTCTGACCGGCAATGAGTTCGGTCTACTCGTTCTCGACCGCCTCGCTAGGTCAGGCAAGCTAAGCGCGGAGGCAGGTAGGCCGGTTGCGGTTACGACGATCGTCTCTACTCCACTTGTTGATAGGCTTGCCGAGCAAGAGGGACTTGAGCTCCGCCGTACGCTGACTGGGTTCAAGTACGTTGGGGAGCAGATAGGGCTTCTCGAGAAAAATGGAGAGAAGCGCAGGTTTTGCTTCGGCATGGAAGAGAGCTGCGGCTACCTTCGTGGAACATACGTAAGGGATAAAGACGGTATCTGTGGCCTGATGCTCGCTTGCGAGATTGCTGCGGCCTGCAAGTCTGAGGGTATGAATCTAATTGATGCTCTTGATGATCTCTACGGTCGTCGTGGGTACATGAAGGATAGACAAATCAGCCTTGAGTTCAAAGGCATTTCAGGACGAGAAGCCATCTCGTCGATTATGTCTGCCCTTAGGATTCGGGGCGTCTGCCAAGTTGTTGACTATGAGCTTGAGAAGAGCATCGATTACTCTCTCTGTGTTCCGATGCCTTGCGTGGGGGCATCGTCACGGCAGACTCTTCCATCTTCTGACGTTCTCGAATACCGTTTCAAGAACGGCTGTAAGATAATCTTCCGACCGAGTGGGACCGAGTCGAAGATTAAGGCGTATCTGTTTGCCAGCGGAAAGAATAACGATGAGGCTGACGAGAGGATTAATACACTTTCTGAGTCTGTGACGGCATTTCTCGGTCATTGGAACAAGGCGGGGGAGAATCATATGCCATCAATTCATGTCGTTCTTCTTTCTGGCGGTTCCGGTACGAGGCTATGGCCCTTGTCTAATTCGGCGCGATCGAAGCAATTCCTGAAGGTGCTTCGAGACGAGTTGGGAAACGCTGTGTCCATGGTCCAAAGGGTCTTCTCGCAGATTCGGAAGGTTCCTGGGAACGTTGACATCACGATTGCCACGAGCGCGTCACAGGCGGAGAGCCTTGAGATGCAGGTTCCCGGACGGTATGCGCTGGTTACCGAACCAGAGCGCAGGGATACAGCTCCTGCAATCATGCTTGCGTGCGAGCATCTTGCCCTCGAGCAGGGAGCGTCGGATGACGATACGGTTATCGTGATGCCCATAGATACGTATGCGGATCAGGGCTATTACGATTGCATTCCAAAGATTGCCGACACTGTAGCCCAAAATGACAAAGGCCTGGTTCTTCTGGGCGTAAAGCCAACCTACCCCTCCGAGAAGTATGGATACATCCTTCCCTCCGAAAGGTCTGGGGAGGTAATGTCTGTCAAAACGTTCAAAGAGAAGCCGAATGAGTCCACGGCACGCGAGTATATCGACGAGGGTGGCCTTTGGAATTGCGGCGTCTTCGCTTTCAAACTTGGGTATCTGAGAGCAATTACCGAAACGTATTTCTCTTCGGATCACTACGGGGACTACGTTACAAATTATCGGCAGTTTCCGAAGAATAGCTTTGACTATGAGGTCGTTGAGAAGGAGAAGTCCATTTCCGTTGTGACTTACGATGGCACTTGGAAAGACCTAGGAACGTGGAATACGCTCTCCGAGGAAATGTCAGAAGCCACCTCGGGCCCTGTGTTCATGGATTATGGAACGACAAATAACGTTCATGCGATAAATGAAACTGGCCTTCCTATGGTTGTCGCGGGAGTATCCAATGCGGTGGTTGTCGCAACTCCCGACGGGATATTGGTTTCCGGGAAAGAGGAGAGTGCGCACATCAAGGGGCTGGTTTCGGAGGCGGCGATCTCTTGCCCGATGACAGAGAAGCGCTCTTGGGGGAGCTATCGCGTGCTTGATTATGGGCGGTCCGCCGGCGCTAGGGTTACCGAGTTCATTGTGAGGGAAGGGCATTGCATTTCATTGCCTGTCGGCAATAGCTTCTCTGG
The DNA here is from genome assembly GCF_900167315.1 of Olsenella sp. KH1P3. Taxonomy (NCBI): domain Bacteria; kingdom Bacillati; phylum Actinomycetota; class Coriobacteriia; order Coriobacteriales; family Atopobiaceae; genus Olsenella; species Olsenella sp. KH1P3. Next base: position 431,315 of record NZ_FUWQ01000001.1, read on the forward strand.
ATCGATGACTGTTGTTTCTGGTTCAGGCGTTTTGTCTAGTTCAAGTGAGACGGTAAATTATCAACCAGGGGATTGTCGCAAGATTGGGCCTAGTAACTTTGTTGAGCTGTCGGCAACAACAGACTCTATTCTGGTTTGTGTTTGCTGAGAATGATTTTGTTGCTTTAACTGCCCTTCTGAATTGTTTGCCGAATATGGGGTTATTACTTAATGAGGTATGTTATTGATGGGCTGTTTTACACTCAGCCCGTTACGGGGATACAGCGTTATGCGCGCGAACTAGTTGCGGAGCTGGACAAGGTGGCTCCGGCTGGATTATTTGAGATTGCGGTTCCAAAAGGCACGGAGAATCCTAGGCTAGACAATATTCCAACTTGTGAAATAGGCGAGTGCTCGGGATTGCTTTGGGAGCAGCTTAGCTTTGCTCATTATCTAAACGTGAGTGGGCGCACTGGAATTTGTCTGTGCAATACGCTGCCTTTGCGGCGCAAAGGAGATATCGCGGTCGTTCACGATGTCAGCTATAAGGTTAACCCCTGGTTCTTCAAAGGACCTAGGGGGTTGATGTCGCGCGTATGGCATTGTGCGAACTATAGGCATGCCGCTCGCTCTGCGCTAAGAATAGTTACCGTCTCTAGTTTTTCTAGGGGTGAGATCGCCCGCAGCTATCATGTCGACCAAACGAAAATTGCCGTTTGTCCTAATGGCTGGCAGCATTTGCAGAAGTGCGGGAGCGATTCTGATGCTCTCTCCGCCCGTGGGCTTGAAACGGGCGAATTCTTTTTCAGCATGTCAAGCCTGGCGCCTAACAAGAACGTTCAATGGCTGCTCAAAGTGGCGGAATTGATGCCGGACAGTGTGTTTGTAATAGCCGGAGGATCGCAGATCAGCCAAAAGTTTTCGGACGTTCCGAAAAATGTGAGGCTTGTTGGGTACGTGTCGGACGAAGAAGCTAAGGCTCTCATGGAGGGGTGCAAGGCATTCGTCTTCCCTACGTTCTACGAGGGGTTCGGAATTCCCCCTCTTGAGGCTTTGGCTTGTGGCGCGAACGTTGTTGTCTCGGATACCCCTTGCATGCACGAGGTGTTTGGGGAATCGGCAACTTATGTCGACCCTAATGATCCTCTTCCGATTGATCTTGTGGAGAGCTCCTCGGATGCGCGAGATGAAACCCTTGAAAAGTATAGCTGGGAAACGACGGCAGATTCATTTATGCGAATGCTGATGCAGATAGAAACGACGTCCAAGTGATGGGCAAGGTGAGAATATGACTCGAACGCCAAGCTTCTTGTCCGGGAAAAAAGTTGCTCTTGTGCATGATTGGCTTGTGGGACAAGGTGGGGGAGAGAGGGTTCTCTTTGATCTCCACGAGATGTTTCCTGATGCTCCGATTTTTACCCTCGTATACGACGAGCACAAAGCTCCTTCCTGGCTTCGCAAATGCGATGTCAGGACTACTTACCTTCAGTCGCTTCCCGGTGCAAGGAACCATCACAAGCTCTTGCTTTCCATGATGCCAAAGGCATGGGAGGCACTTGATTTAACTGAATACGATCTTGTCATCAGCTCCTGTATGAGCTGCTGCAAGGGGGTTGTTACGAGACCCGACGCGGTTCATATTTGCTACTGCCATTCTCCAATTCGATATGTCTGGGACTTGTACTACGAGTACTACCGCTCTGCAGGATGGCTTAAGAGGCACTTCATGCCTCCGATGATTCATAAGGTTCGCCAGTGGGACTACCTTGCTGCCCAAAGGGTTGATTATTTCGTTTCTAACTCAGACTTTGTGGGTAAGCGGATAAAAAAGTTTTACCGTCGTGAGTCAGTTACGATTCACCCGGGGACGCAGGTCTCAGCAAAAGAGGTGCGGGAGCCAGAGGGGTACTACCTGGTCGTTTCTCGCTTTGTTCAGTACAAGAGGGTCGACCTAGCGATTAAGGCGTGCTCTGAGCTTGGTAGAAAGCTTATCGTTATCGGTTCGGGTGGCGAAAAGGAACAGGAGTTGCGTACCCTCGCAGGTCCCACCGTTAGCTTTATTGGTCGAGTTTCTGACGAGGAGATGCTCTCCTATTACCTTGGAGCGGACGCCTTTCTCTTTCCCGGAGTTGAGGACTATGGCTTGACGCCCGTAGAAGCCATGAGTGCCGGTGTGCCAGTTCTCGCTTTTGGAAAGGGAGGGGCGTTGGAAACGGTCTCGAGTGACAAGACTGGCCTATTCTTCAACGAGCAGACCGTCGAGTCTCTGATTGACTGCATCAAGCGCTTTGAGAATGAAGGCGTTGCGTACTCCCGCCATCAAATCTCTGAGTACTCGCGACTGTTCTCTAGCGAGGTATTTCGCGAAAAGATGCTGAACTACATCGAACAGTGCATCTTGTGCGAGTAGCTATCTATTGCATTTCTGCGTCGTCTGAAGGCGAATAAAACACGATAGTCGCAATGTGGACGGTGAGCTTGGTGAACGAATACGTTAAATCTGACTTGTATCGGTATACCGGAAAAACGGACTGGGTTTCCTTCATCAGGGCATACAAGGGACGTTGTTTTAGATGGCAGGTTGCCTTTCGCCTTTCAAATGGGGTTGGTTTCGAAAGACTGTTGGGTAACATTCTCTGGATGATCAGTATTACGAAGCACAGCATCCAGATCCCGAAAGAAACAACCATTGGGTATGGCCTGTATATAGGGCATGGAGGCCCCATAGTGTGTAACGCCACTGCCTCGATTGGCAACAACTGCAACTTGAGTCAGTGGACGACAATAGGATCAAACGAAAACCATGCTGCAACCATAGGAGACAATGTCTACATTGGGCCTAATTGCTGCATTGTTGAAGACGTGACCATTGGATCAAATGTAACGATCGGAGCCGGTTCAGTTGTCACGAAGGACATTCCTTCAAATGCAACTGTCGCGGGAAACTACGCAAAAGTTCTAAATTATAACAATCCAGGTCGTTATTGCAAGAATCGTTGGATTCCGCTTTGCAATTTCGACTAATGGTGAACAGAACTATCACTAACGGGGGATTGAAATAGTGTCTCAGAAAAAAACGATTCACTACTGTTGGTTTGGTGGCTCGCCTCTTGGCGAAAAAGAGCTTGCGTGCATCGAGTCTTGGAAAAGGTTCATGCCTGATTACGAAATCAAGCAGTGGGACGAATCAAACTGGGATGTCCGCTGCTGTGACTACGTTTCCGAGGCTTACGACGCTCGGATGTGGGCCTTTGTGAGCGACTATGCTCGATTTGATATCCTGTATCATTTTGGAGGCGTCTACTTTGACACAGATGTCGAGTTGATTCGACCGATAGACGACATCCTATCCCAGGGACCGTTTCTTGGGTTCGAGAAAAACTGCTTCGAGGGCAATCGGTCTTCCATGGATGTGGCTGGCTATCCCGTTGCTAATCCTGGGCTTGGAATGTTTGCGGTTCCCGGAATGGACTTCTACAAGAAGCTTCTCCGCTCTTATGAGGACGGCCACTTTGCCAATAGCGATGGCAGCTTTGATAAGACTACGGTTGTAATCCGGGTTACAAGAGAACTAATTAAGGACGGGTTGAAGAAAGGCGATGGAGTCCAATGCGTTGACGGCATTCGTCTTTACCCCAGCGATTTCTTTAACCCTAAAGACTTTATTACTGGGCGTGTGACGACTTCAAATAACACCAGGTCAATCCATCACTTCTCGATGTCTTGGTATTCACCTGTCCGAAAATACAAACACGAGCTAGGCTCGAAGATGATTTCGCGTGGTGTTCCAAAGACTATTGCGCGTTTGCTTTCTATTCTCGTGGCGGTCTGCAAGTATCGACGAATACAATAAGACATCAGGCCTTGCGATTCCTACAAGGCCTGATGCGATATGCAGAGCAAAATGCCCATGATAGAATGCATTGTTACTTTTCGATGCGATTGTTTTTTTGGTCGTTTGCTGGAGCTTGCTGCTATGGGATGTCGGCGTCAATCAATAGTTCTATTTATTTTTAACTTCTCCCGTGGGGCTGGGAGCGAACGTGCTGCTGCGACTCTTGCAAATTATCTCGCGGGTGCCGGCTATGATGTCGCAGTTCTTAGCATTTGCGGTGATAATACCAGCTTTTATGATATCGACGATAGGGTCGAGCTGCACACCCTGTTTTCTCACGAAATAATTGATAATCGTCGTGATATGGCTCGTGTGCTCAAAGCTCTTCGACAGTTCTATAGTTTGCGCACAATAGACCTTGTCATCGATGTCTTTGCAGGACTGAGTCTCTATACGAATGCCGTTAAGCGGCACTTCTCTTTTAAAAATATAACTTGGGAGCACTTTAGCCTTGGTAACGAAACCCCGGTTAGCCGACTTGCAAGGTTCTGCGCCGTTCATTTTTCCGATCAGCTTGTGGTTCTCACGAAAGCTGATCTCAGCGGATACTGCAGGAGGTACGCTCGCTCCGCCGTTCGGGTTAAGGCAATATACAACGCTTCTCCCTATAATTGCGAAATCCCTCTGCCGTTCTCCGATCGTAAAAAGGTCGTTCTCGCGATTGGAAGGCTTACGAGGGTAAAGCGTTTCGATCGCATTCTCAAAGTCTGGAGTGCGCTTGAGGGCAACCATTCCGACTGGACGCTTCGCATTGCTGGTGATGGCGAGCTTCGTGATGCGTTGAGAGCAGAATGCGCTGAATTGGGGCTCAGACACGTGTCTTTTCTCGGTCAGGTCCTAAAGCTTGAGGATGAGTATCGTGAGGCGTCTATCATCGTCTCGACGTCTGAGTCAGAAGCATTGCCGATGAATCTCATTGAGGCTCTTTCTTTCGGCGTGCCTGCTGTTACCCTCGATTATCAGACCGGACCGCGTGAAATACTCCAACAAGGAGTCAGTGGCTTCATCGCCGAGGGCGAGACCGTCGACGACCAAATGAATGCTATGACGGAGCGGCTTGATAAGCTGATGAGCGATAACACTTTGCTGTCGTCAATGATGGCTTCGGCAGCTCAGGGTGCCAAGGCATTCAGTCTTGATGAAATCGGCGGGCAGTGGCTTTCCTTAATTCATGAATTGTTGAACGATGATACGGCAAATTAGACTTCTTGTTGCGCGGACGGAATAATCGCCACGGTCTTGCGCTCGGCTCAATTGAACCAATACGTGTCTCCGACCATTGCCATCGATTAATCGTCGGTTTGAGGTTGACGATATAATTGGCGTTGTCAAATAACCCTGTACAACAACGACGACTCATTTTCACCTGAAAGAGGTATCGACAGTGAAGACCGTCGGCATTATGACCTGGTTTTCTTACGACAACTATGGGACCGTTCTTCAAGCAGCCGCTATGTGCCGGTCACTTTCAAAGCTTGGGTTAAATCCTCAACTCATTTCTTATGATCCGAGCATGGGCTCAATGGGGCATGCAAAGGTGAAGAAGAGCATAGCGACCAAGGTCGCACATCGCTTACTCGGAAAGTATCACCTCTGCTCTAGAGAGAGGTGCGATAAGTTTGCCGATTTTAGGAGCCGCTTTCTTGTACTCTCGCCACGTGTCAAGTCCATTTCTGACCTGCCCCGTCTAAATAATGAGTACGATGCGTTTCTTTGCGGGAGCGATCAGGTCTGGTCTCCACGTTTCTTCGATCCAAACTACTATCTTTCTTTCGTTGGCGACGATGTAAAAAAGGTCGCGTATGCTCCGAGCTTTGGATGTGATTCGCTCGAATTATACGGTCACGCAAGCGAAATAAGAGTGCTCCTCGAGCGGTTTCAATCCATTGGCGTTCGTGAGTCGAGTGGTGCGAGGTTGGTGGAGGAATGTACTGGGAAAAAGCCTCCTGTTGTTCTTGACCCAACGCTTTTGCTGTGTGATGAAGAGTGGGAAGGGCTCTCATCGAGAGATCGCTCCGAGGACCAACTGCGACCGTACTGTCTGTTTTATTTCCTTGGCTATTACAAAAAGAATTACGACGTTGCTCTTCAGATCGCTAACACGAAGGGTCTTTCTGTCGTGATGATTCCCGTATACCAAAGGGATTTGAGCAACCCGAATTGTCCGCAAGAGGCGGTTGGCCCTGATGACTTTATTGCTCTCGTCAGGGGAGCGGCGTGCGTGTGTACTGATTCTTTTCACGGGTGTGCATTTGCGACTCTGTTCGGAAAGGAGCTCTTCGCCTTTGAGAGGTTCGATCCTAAAGACCCCAATTCTCAGAACACGCGGATTTATAGCTTTCTCGAGACAATGGGGTTGAGAGATCGCTTGATTACAAGAAATCGTTTGGACAGCTATAGTGCTGCGGATGATTCAATGTACGATAAGATTTCGCTTAACAAGCGAATTGAAGATCTCAGAAACGAGTCGATGGACTTCCTGACGTCGTCCTTACTCGGGGTGTAAACCGAAAGAGTGTGGCATGTCAAAAATGGGTAATCTGGCTCGAAATGTTGGGCTACTTTCGATAGCGTCTTTCGGAACGAAGCTCATGAGCTTTCTTCTTGTGCCGCTCTTTACGAATGTTCTTTCGACCAATGAGTACGGCGTCTATGATCTTGCGTTTAATTCCATCTCCTTGATGATTCCTATCTTTACGCAAAACATTGCAGACGGTGTCCTGCGCTTTTCTATGGATGAGGATGTCCGCAAAGAAGACGTCTTTGCTGTGGGGCTCCGAGACCTTCTCCTCTCCATACCATTTGCGCTTGTTGCATTGATTGCAGTGAAGATCTGTGGTGCGTTCTCTGATCTTGACGGGCATTACCTTGTCATCTTCGTGACCTATGTTGTCCAGGCTCTCAGCGTCATTGTGGTCTATTACGTTCGCGGGCTAGACAATTTTAAGGACGTTGCCGTCTCGAGCTTGCTCTGCAGCGCCCTCATCATTGCCTGCAACCTCCTGTTCCTCTTGCCACTCAAGCTGGGGCTTCAGGGTTACTTCTGGGCAAATGTCATCGGTCCATTCGCACAGTGCGTCTACCTCTTTGCGAGAAATACGCCTGCTTCCATTTCCATACATGCGTCCAGTGGACGGCTTGGGGATGATATGCATTCCTATAGCCTTCCTCTGATAGCAAATAACATTGCATGGTGGGTTAATAATGTTTCAGACCGTTACATCGTTACCTTCTTTTGTGGCGTTTCCGCAAATGGAATCTACTCAGTCGCCACTAAGATTCCCAGTATTCTAAGCATCGTTCAATCGATTGTCGGTCAGGCTTGGACAATATCTGCGGTTGGGGAGTATGACCCAGAGGATTCGGACGGCTTTTTCTCAAACATGTATGCGGGCTACAACTGCGTCATGACGATTGCGTGCACTATTATCGTTGCTTTGAATATTCCGCTTGCGTCTCTCCTGTATTCGAAGGACTTTTTTGCGGCCTGGCATTTTGTTCCATTTCTCGTCATCTCAATTGTGTTCGGGGCTCTTTCGGGCTACTTGGGGGGAATTCTGGCTGCCGTAAAGGATTCTGCTGAGTTTGCGCGTTCGACGGTTATTGGAGCGGTCGTTAATATCGTGCTTAACTTCGCCCTCGTTCCCGTCATAGGGCCTAATGGCGCAGCGTTTGCAACTTTGATTTGCTATTGGATTACTTGGTGCCTTAGGGTTCGACGCATTCGCGACTACATTAGGCTGCATTTTCGATTGGGACGCGATTTGCTCTCGTATGTTGTTCTGTTCTTCCAGGGGGCTAGCTATTATCTGTTTGCTGAGGGAACGGCTGTCTTGCTTGTCCAATTGTTCTTTGTCGTACTGGTGATGGGCCTATACCTGAAAGACGTCAGATTGATTGTTTCTCGTACACACTTCTTACTGCGTGAAAAAAGGGGCAATAGTCGTGTCAAATAAAGCAGCGAACAATCCACTCGTGTCAATCGTCGTGGCGGTGTACAAATCGGAACTATTCTTGGACAAGCTGATTACGTCGATCAGAGAGCAGACGTATAATAATCTTGATGTAATACTTGTCGATGACGGTTCTCCTGACGATAGCGGTTTGATTTGCGATAAGTATGCCGCGATTGATTCGCGAATTAGGGTGTTGCATAAGGAGAATGGTGGAACGTGCGACGCGCGCAATAAGGGCGTCGCTCTCGCGCGTGGAGAGTACCTCTCGATCATTGATGGGGATGACTGGCTCGCGCCGGATTATGTCGAATATCTTCTTCGGCTGGTTCAACGGCCGGGTGTCGATATGGCTATGACTGATTCGGTGTTCACGACTCGCGACTTAAGCCAGAACCCTCATGACAACGTTAGAATACTGACTCCTGAAGAGGCCGTTGCCTTTATTCTGTACGTCAAGACCCCCATCGGCCCATGGAACAAGATCTATAGGCTTTCTTCAATTAAGGAGCATGGACTCACGTTTTGCACTACGTGGTCTGGCGAGGGTCTCTACTATTCGACGATGGCCGCAATGTGGTCTAAGGGCGTAGCGGTAGGACATCGAAGGGTTTACTACTACAGGTTGAACAATGCTCACAGCGGATTGACCGACTTCAATGTCCAGATGGGCATTAATGCGTATGAGAACATCAATTACATTAAACAGTGCCTTGAAATACGAACCCCTGCGACTATGAATGCGGCCGATTGGCATATCTGGCGCAATTATTTTTACTTGCTCTATCTTATTGTTGCCACACATTCCGAGGAGAAATACAGCGAGCGCTTCTGCTGCTGTAAGCGCTCTTTAAGGAGGCTGCTTCCCCGTGCCCTGTTCAATTCTGACCTGTCGATGAAGACGAAGGCTGGAATGCTTATTCGTGGCTTGCTGCCTGTTACCGCTGCTCGAGCCCTGCTTATACAAGAGGCCGTAGCTCGAAAAAATGATCAGTATTCCTGATGGGGGGCAATAATTGAGGAAAGCAGCAATAGGACATCTTTCTTTTCCTTCCGACTCTCACTGTGGACATATTGCCTTCGTGTCTGGAGGAACGGGTGGCATCGGCTCCGTAATAGTTCGAGATTTGGTGGACTTGGGCTGCCTGGTTGTGGTTGCCGGGCGAAGTCGCGAGAAATTTGAGACGCTTTTCGCGGATCTCCCGCAAGATAGATTGACATGGGTTGATTTTGATGCTGCTCGCGCAATTGACGACGGCATTCGTTACACGTGCGAAGCGGCTAGGTGCTTTGGGCGGATGCCCACCCTATGGGTTCTTTCGGCGGGCGTGCACTCGGAGAACCGGAAGCTCTCGTTCATGAATGCGACTAGGGACGATTACGAAAGTGTTGTGTCTCTAGATTTCGATTCGACTTGCGAGATGGCTCTATCTGCTGCGAATGCGATGGCCGAAGAAGGGCTGCCGGGAAGGATAGTTATCGTTTCTTCCTCTACCGGGGGGGAGTCATCCTGGTCTCCCTATCGAGTAGCGAAGCGTGCGTGCAATGCGTTTGCCCGTCAGGTGTCAGATGAGCTCAAACGGGACAATATCGGAATCTGGTGCGTTTGCCCCGGACCTACGGCGACCAAAATGCTGCATTACAAGGACGGGTCTCCGATTAATACTCATGATATTCAAGCTGGTAGACTTGTCATGCCTGAAGAGGTGTCTTCGCTAGTTAATGAATTGCTGTTGAGAAAAGAGCTGTTCTGCACTGGCGAGTCGCTCTTTCTTTCTGGGGGACGTGGGACCTTCGATTGTCATTGAGGTGAGATGGTGAGTCGAATCGGACGATTGTATAGGCGCTATCGTGACGCTGTGGAACCGAAGGTCTTGCCCGAAGTCACAATCGAGCGGAGCGATGAGGTTGTGGCCGATCGGCGTGTTCTGGTGATTGGCAGCGGCAATCTTGCGAAATGCGTGGCGGAGTCCGTTCGCTATTCCGGGAGTCGGGTGGATCACTTTGACTTGAGCCTTAGTTCTTCTGGTTACAGTGTGACGTATGACGGCGCGGTAATAGTTTCTAAGCTGACGTCTATTCTCGAGAGAAGAAATGGGGACAAACACATATCTAGCGCTGCGACCGGCGAATTGGAAAAGTTGTATTTCGCTAACCAGTTTGCCTGCAAAAGACTGCAGAGAGGCTGTGCGATTGTCAATATCGTCTGCTCTGATTCTGGGTGCTTTTGGAAAGAGGAGATTGAGGGGCTCACTCGAGGTGTTGCTATGGCTGCGGCTGATGTGGGCGTGTCCGTAAATACCATTCAGTTAGTGTCCCGCACGGGTGAGCCTGACAACTCATCCACGCCTGTTTGGGATGACTTGACCTCATCCGTTTTGTTCTATCTGTCTAAGGCCGGTGTAATGGCTACGGGAAACGTTGCGAGACATGTTGTTGATGACGCAAGCTGAAAAAAAGGCTTCAAATGATCTACTTCGACCAGTTTCTCTGGGCAACGAGAAACGACTGCCGGCATTTTTTGTTCGCAATGCCGTATGGCTGTTTTACGTTGCTTTTGCGCTCCGTTTCATCGGCTCATTTTTCGAAGTTACAACGTTTACTTGCCTGCTTTTTATTCCCAAGGGTCTGGCTATTGATGTCCTTGATGCCATTGCTGTTTTGCTCTTGTTGGCAAAATTCTTGCTGCAAAAGACGTCTATCGTTGGCTGGTGCTGCGCAGCTGTAATCGTTCTGGCTGGCTTCCTCTCCTGGCGCTGTGGACACGAAAGCTTTTTCTTTTGGCTTACTCTCTTTTTCGTTTGTTCAGAGGGCGTGAGTTTAAATACTCTTGCGCGAATCTCTATCACCCTAACGTCCTTTTTAGTGATCATTACGCTCCTCTGCTCTTCAGTTGGAGCTATCGAAAACCGGATCTTTGAGAGGGCGTCTGGGTCGAGGCCGGCGTATGGATTTGCTCATCCCAATTACCTTGGCCTGTATTTGCTTGCACTGGCAATTGATTTGGTGGTCTTGAGGATTGAGGAAAAACCCGGCGTGACCGTTATGGCCATCCTGGCTTTTTTCCTTCTTGATGTGCTGTTTGTCGGGTCGCGTTCCAGCGGCGCCGCAATGGCCCTCTTAGGGCTACTGTTTATCTGCTTTTCTAGGGTGAGTAAATCGAGGACTCGACGTCGTCTCACGATGGCATTTGCGGTCTTCGTTCTACTCTCTATTGTTGGAAGCGTTGCTGTAATGGTGCGCTACGACTCGTCTCTTCCTGTCGTTAATGACCTCTTCCGCAGCATCAATGTTGCTCTTAGCGGACGTCTGTCACTTGCGCATAAGTATTTCGAGATGCAACCGCTTACTGCATTTGGGGACGACTTCTCTCGCTTTCCACCAATCTACTGGGAATTGGGGCAGCCTGCGACTTTTTTGGTTGACAATGCGTATTGTCACGTATTGCTGAGGTTTGGTGTTGTTCCGTTTGCTCTGATGGTTACTGGCTTCGTCCTTTTGTTTGTCGACCTGATTCGAAAGAACACTTGGAATTCGCTCTTGTTGGGCATTGTTGTCATGGCGTTTGTCGGCTTGAGCGAGGCACGCGGCATGCACGTTGAGTGCAACTACTTTTTGATTGGGATGGCCAGCGAGCTCCTCTTTTCAGGACTGACGGCTTCACGGACCAAATAGAGGGTGAGAATGGGTGCGTTTTCGCACGCAACTAAGTGAACGTCTTGCTGACCACGATGGATACGGCGTGGCCGCTTTTCATGCAAGCGTCTTCTCCCTGCGAATAAATCTCCCTAGTGAAAAACTCGGAGTGGTGGGTGTTCTTTGTCCAACTATGTTCATAGCAATGGAGAAGCGCTCAATCTGTCCGGAAAGAAGTTTCCGCCATGAAAAAACCTTTGGTTGCTCTTGCGGTTGTATTGGTCTTGACTCTTTGCTCTTGCGGGCTGTGCCTCTGGGGACAGCCCGCCTCGAATACCGAGGAGTCCTTGGAACAACAAGAGAAGTCATCCCTGTTCACTAGTGACGAGTGGCCACAGAATGATGTCACGGCTGCTGTTCCGAAGCCGAGTTTCAGTGTTGGTATTAGCTCCGTTTCGACTGGCGATTCCGTTACGAGCGTGGGATATGAGAATGTGCCGGCTGCGAAGTGGAGACTTACGTTGAGCAACTGAAATCTGCTGGGTTTACGTATGACGCAAACGAGAGTAAGTCACCAAGCATGTATCTTTATTCTGCGTATAATTCCGAAAATATTTTGTCTTCGGCAATGGTCCAAGTCAATTATTCTGACGACGGCCGGCTTAGCATACTGATGGGCAAGGCGCACTAGCCTAGGCACGACATACACGTGAAAGCGACCACGTCGGAAACGGCGAGGCCGCTTTCGTATGCACGCCCTTCTCCTTGAAAAAATGAAACTGGCCGAAGCGCTTGACCCTTACGTTACGTCATGGCTTATCCTCATGCGTGACAAGGGCGGATGCGGGAAGGGGGCCGGTTTGCTGACCGTTAAGGAAGTCGCGGAGCTGTCGGGTGTGAGCGTGCGGACGCTGCACCACTACGACGCCATCGGCCTCCTGGGTCCCGCTGGGCGCACGGAGGCTGGCTACCGGCTCTATGGGGACGCCGAGCTCGCACGGCTGCAGCAGATTCTGCTCCTGAGGGAGCTGGGCTTCTCCCTTGCTGACATCCGCAAGACCATTGACGCCACGTCACGGGACCGAAGGCGCGCGTTTGAGCAGCAGGCGCGGCTCCTGGAGCTCAAGCGGGAACACATCGACGGGCTAATCGAGCTCGCTCGGTCGCTGGCGCGGGAGGAGGGGGCGAAGGTGAGCTTCGAGGCGTTCGACACCGGCAAGATGGACGAGTACGCTGCTCGCGCGAAGGAGGCCTGGGGCGACACACCCGATTGGTCCGACTACCAGAGGCGCAGCGCGGGACGCACGAGTGAGGAGGAGTCTGCCATGGGGGAGCAGCTGATGGAGCTGTTCGTTCCGTTCGCGAAGATGGCGAAGGAGGGCACGGACCCCGCCAGTGAGAGAGCCGTGGCGCAGGCCGCGCTGATTCGCGGCTTCATCTGCGAGCACTACTACGAGTGCAGTCTCGAGACGTTCGCGGGCCTTGGCAGGGCCTACGGAGCCAGCGGCGAGTTCACGCGGAACATCGACCGCTTCGCGGGCGAGGGCGCCGCCGAGTTCGCGTCTAGGGCAGTGGAAGCCTACTGCAAGTGGGACGGCGGTGCGACTGGTGTGCACAATTGCAGGATGGGCTGATCTGTCCGATTGCATTCAAGTAACGGAGTATGAAAAACCGGCCAGGTGCTCGAACTCTATCAGTCGTGACAGGGTCGCAGATTGAATGCAGCTCCTTCGTTTTGAGGTTTGCTGCCAGAAGATACGTTGATTTATATGGCCGTGCTTCGGCGCGTCTGAAGCGGCGGCGTCTGATTCGATGACACCTGACATTCCAGCCACTCGACGAATCTGTTGGTGTTGTCTGCATAAATGTTCTGATATGCAGTTTTGAGATCATCCAACGAGGACAGATGGCGAGCAGAACATCCTCTTCGTAACGGGGTCCTTGTCGGAGACCCCGTTCATCTTACGTTCCTCCAGCCTTATCTCTCTGCACAGGTATTCTGTAATTGCGGCGTCGGTCTCGCCCGCTTTACGGTATTTCGCCTTGGCGCAAAGACCGTCGCTCATGATGCGAACAGGGGATTGCCGCTACAAGGAGAAGAGTAAAACGATTTGATTGAGCCACGCGCAATGATCTTTGCGCAGCGCTCGTGCGTGGAAAAGCCTTCACGAGCCATCTTCCAGGGACTCTCTTTATGGCTTAGATCTCGAAGCCCTTTCCTTGTTAGGCCTCCGAGCTTGTCAACAACCTTAGATACTGCGTTCTTCTCGAGGGCAGGGGTAGAGCATGGGCAATCAGGGCATTGACCTGAGTTTGAAATGACGTAATGTCCGACATGAACCTTGTAGTCGGACCAGTGGATTGAAGAACGCCATTTGCGATGTCGGCAACGTCAGCCATTTGCTGCTCCCCCAAGTCTTGGGATGTCTTTCTGGATGCACTTGGCGGCTTCAAAAGAGCAAAAAACAATTAGAAGAAAGCTGCCGGATCGCACACGGGAGCGATCCGGCAGCAGACAAGGGAATCCCGCGCACGCGGTAGTGGGGGACGGCACGCACTCAGCGCATGCGGGATTGCTAGTGGGATGTCTTCTTGAAGCAGAGGAACCAGTCGAGGCAGTACTGCTCCTCGGTCTGGTTCTCCATGCGGTCCTTGGCGACGCCGCAGGAGCCGGCCGTGGGGACGATCACGTCGTCGCCCGGATGCCAGTCGGCCGGGGTGGCGCAGGCCTGTGCGTCTGCGGTCTGGAGTGCCTGGATGACGCGCTTGATCTCGTCGAAGTTTCGCCCGGCTTGGACAAGCGTCTGCGCATGATGATCAAGAACTCCGCGCGGTTCATCCGCTTCCACGATGGCGCGCGCGTTCATGGCAATGATACCGACCGCACGGGGCTGCTCATGGTTCTTAAGGGGAGCCTCCGCGCCTACCTGCTGTCGTCTTCGGGTCGCGAGTGCACGCTGTTTCGCGTGGAGGAGGGCGAATGCTACGCGCTGTCGTGTTCCAGGTTGCTGTCGCTCGTCACCTTTGACCTCTTTCTGGACGCCGATGGGACAACGGAGCTGCTCGTGGTCGACTCGGAAGTCTACAACAGGGTCGCCGTCGAGTGCCTTGCCGCTGAGGCCTTTGCCTACCGTCAGGCCGCGATGAGGTTCAGCGATGCGATGTGGGTTATGGAGCAAGTGCTGTTCATGCGGTTGGAGGCACGCGTGGCGGCGTTCCTGCTCGACGAGGTGGCGCGGCGGCGGAGGGACTCGCTTAGTCTTACCCACGACGAGCTTGCGCGTCACATTGGGAGCGCGCGAGAGGCGGTCTCGCGCGTCCTGAAGCAGCTTGACCGTCGCGGCGTCGTCCTGCTCTCGCGCGGCCGGGTTGACGTGCTTGACAAACGCGCGCTTCGCGCCCTGGTCGGCGTCTAGGGTCGATTGCTTCGCGAGCGGGGCGGCACGTCCTTCTTGCTGGCCTTGCCTTGCTAATTTTGAACGCGCTGCGATGTCGTGTTTCATGCTCCTTGCGTGGGTTTGGCCGTACCCTGCGATGCGCTACGATGGGCGGGCTAGACATGGGGCGGGCGTGCCGTCCGCCATCGATCGCAAGGAGGAGACATGGCCAAGGAGCCGAGTGGCGACAAGCTGCTGGACGCGGGCAGCCTGGACGCTGACCAGCTGGACAAGAAGATCGACGCCTACGTCGACGAGGTGTGGGAGGGTGCCGTCGAGGACATCCGCTCGCTGGTGAGGATTCCCTCCGTCGAGGACACCTTGGCTGCGCAGCCGGGCATGCCCTGGGGTCCCAAGGCCCACGACGCGCTCGTGCAGGGGCTTGCCATCGCCTCCAAGTTGGGGATGGACGCTCATGAGTGCGAGGGCGGCCGCATTGGCTACGCCGACGTCGCGGGCGCGTCTGACACGCAGATTGCGCTGATCTGCCACACCGACGTGGTTCCCGAGGGACTTGGCTGGACCGTCGACCCGTTTGACGTCACCCGCCGCGAGGGCTACCTGATCGGCCGCGGCGTCCTGGATGACAAGGGCCCCTGCGTGATGGGCCTCTACGCCGTCGAATTCGTCGCGCGCCTGGCCCGCGAGAGGGGAGAGCGGCTGCCCTACACCCTTCGCTTTCTCGTTGGCAACAACGAGGAGACCAACATGGGCGACCTTGACTGGTACCTCAAGAACTACGATGAGCCCGCCTTTGCGTTCTCGCCCGACGCCGACTTTCCGCTGATCTGCGGCGAGAAGGGCGTCTTCCACGGTCACTTCGAGTCTGCCGAGGTCTTCGGCGGTAAGGGCGACTCGCGCATCGTCGAGATGGACGGCGGCACCGTCGCCAACGCCATCCCGTCTCAGGCGACCGCCACGGTCCGTGCGACCGCGGGCGAGCTCGCTGCCACCGACGTGGTGGACGTCGAGCCTGCGGGCGACGGCCTGGCGAGGCTCACGTCCCACGGCAAGGGCGGCCACGCATCGCTTCCCGAGGGCACCGTCAACGCGATCGGCCTGCTCGTTGACTACCTGTTGGACAACGGCGTCTGCTCTGCGGACGAGAGGGCCTTCCTCGAGCTGCAGCACGCGCTCTGCAGCATGGGCCACGACGGCGCGTCGCTGGGCATCGAGAGCTCCGACGACAAGTTCGGCGCGCTGACCGTCATCGGCGGCACGGTGCGCACCGAGGGCGGCCGCCTGAGGCAGACCATGGACTCTCGCTATCCCACGTCCATCACCGACGAGCAGATCGCCTGCGCGCTGGCTACGCTGGCCGACGCGCACGCCGCTACCTTCGACGTGGACGCGGTGAAGGTGCCGTTCTACATCGACCCCGAGTCTCCCGAGGTCAAAGCCCTGCTTTCTGCCTATGACGGAGTCACCGGCAAGACCTCGAAGGCCATCACCATTGGCGGCGGCACCTACGCCCGCAAGTTCACGCGCGCCTGCGCCTTTGGCCCCCACGACCCCGACGAGGTCGTCCCCGGGTGGGTCGGCCCCGAGCACGGTCCCGACGAGGGCATCAGTGAGGCCAGCCTGAAGTGCGCCATGAAGGTCTACATCCACGCGATCCTGAACCTGATGCAGCTCGACCTGTAGGCCGGCCATTGCGACGAGATAGTCCATCAGGTGCGACTGGGGCCGCCATCCGAGTGCAATCGGGTGGCGGCCCTTCTTGTCGTGCGGGCTTTGCTAGGGGCGTGCGAGGTCGCGCCAGTCGTCGAGAACGAGGTCGGCCTCACGCTCGATCTGGCGCATGTCCTGCACGGGGTCGCTTGATCGCACACCGCATGCGAGCATGCCGGCCGCGCGGGCCGAGGCGAGGGCGGCCGGGATGTCCTCGAAGACGATGCAGGAGGCGGGGTCTGCTCCCAGGCGCCGCGCGGCCTCGAGGTAGATGTCAGGGTGGTCCTTCCCGCGTGCGACCTCGCGACCGTGAACGCGCACGTCGAAGAGGCTCGCCACGTCCACCTGACTGAGGCCGTCGAGGACCTCGGGGTCGTTGGTTGTTGCGAGTGCGACTTGCACGCCGCGTGCGCGGAGTCGCCCGATGTAGTCGACGACGCCCGGCCTGAGGGTGGCCTCGGCCTCGTAGAGCTTGCGGCCCATGCGGACCCACTCGGCGCAAATCGACTCGACGCTCTCGTCGAGGCCGAAGCGCTCGATGGTGTACTCGGCCCCCTTGGAGAACCCGAGTGTGGAGAGGGTGAGCGCGTAGTCGTCCGGCACGACGAATCCGCGTGCCCCGAGGAACTCCTCGTCGACGCGCCTCCAGAGGGCGGCGGTGTCCGAGATGGTGCCGTCGAAGTCGAAGATGGCTGCCTCGAAGGCGGGCGGCCACAGCGGCGAAGGGGCGTCGTTATTGATGGTCAAGGGTTATCTCCTGAGGTGGTGCCGGGGCGCGGTGGCGCACTTCACAACTGACTCATGATAGCGCCCGCGCTATGGCGCTAGTCGAGGAATAACTGCTCGAGGGTCTCGAGTACTCCCGACTCCGTATTTGGCGGACAGGTTGTGTCAGCTGCACGAATCGCGTCCAAGGCGGCATTGTCCATCGCAGCACCCCAGCCGACGGCGGCAAGCATATCTACGTCGTTGCCGTTGTCGCCGAACGCAAGGCATTCGTCGAGTGACAGTCCCCATCTCTTGCAAAGGGTTGCTAGGCCAGTGGCCTTCGTGCAACCGGGCGCCATGAGGTCGACCGAGCCGTTGCCCGAGACAACGGGGACGAGGGCCCCGCAGAGGGCGTCGGAAACAGCCTCCGAGAGCGCCTGCTCTGTCCCGTTGCGCGTTTCGATCGAGAATTTGAGCGCGATGTCGCTCAGGGACGTAAGGTCGTCGGTCCAGGAGATTCGGGGAAAGTATCGGCTCATGAGCTCAAAGAAGCCTTGGCTTGCCGAGCCGTGCTGGACGTAGGCTCCGTTCACGCAGCAGAGGGCGCACTCGGCATCCACTCTGGAGGAGAGGAGCCTCCATGCGTCCTTGACGACGCCTTGCGAGAGGGACGCATGGTCGATTACGAGCCCGTCATCGACGACGAGGGCGCCATTCTCGGCGACGTAGGCAATGGGCGACGTGTCCGCCTCTTCCTCGATTCCTTCGAAGAACGTGCGGAGCTGGTAGTACTGGTTGCCGCTTGCGACGACAAAGCGCGTGTCAGACTCGGCCATGGCGGAGAGAACTCGGGCAAAGCGCTCACGGTCATATTCCCCGAACTGGTTTAGAAACGTTCCATCCATATCTGTGGCAACGAGACGTGGCTTGCTACCGTCCTGGAACGGCCCCAGACTCACTTTCCGTTTGCTGCTGCCGCATCGCTTCACCATGGGTCTCTCCTTAATCTGAATGCCGCCTGCCCCCGAATAGATGCCAGATAAGTGAACGTGAAAATTATACCTTGTATAAGAGCGGTAAATAAGTTAATACGAAATATGTACCAGTACCGAATCAGGCAGTGCTGCCAGAGGGTCTCGCTGCCAGGGAAGGAGCGTTCATGCGGGGAATCGAAGGGAAGGTAGTCGTCGTCACCGGTGCCGCGAGCGGCATCGGCAAGGCCACGGCGGGACGATTCGCGCACGAGGGCGCGACCGTGGCGATGCTCGATCTGTCGGCTGACGCCGTCGAGGCGGCCGCTGCCGAACTCGGTCTTTCCAAGAATGCCTACGTTGCGGTCGCCGTTGACGTGACCAACGACGAGTCGGTGGCCTCTGCCGTCGCATCGGTTCGCGAACGCCTTGGCCGCATCGACGTCCTCTGCAACATCGCGGGGATCGGCGGTGAGGTCGGATCCGTCGAGGAGCAGGATGTCGCAACCGCCCGAAAGGTCATCGAGGTTAACCTGCTCGGTACCTACGACATGATCCACCACGTGCTTCCCGTGATGCGCGAACAGGGCGAGGGCGTGATTCTTAACACGGCCTCCGTGGACGGTATCGCCTGCTACGCCTTTGAGGCCCCGTATGCCATGAGCAAGGCCGCCGTCATTCACCTGACGCAGTGCCTTGCGAACGAGCTTGGCGGTAAGCTCCGCGCGAACTGCGTGAGCCCCGGCTGGGTGAGGACGCCCATGATGGACGCCACGGCCGACGCCTTCGGTGACATGGAGTACCAGAACGAGGGTGACCTCGTGGATCTCGGGCCTCTCGGAAGGGTGGAGGAGCCCGAGGAGATAGCCGCGGTGTTCGCGTTCCTCGCATCTGACGACGCAGCCGTGATCAACGGTGCAGACATTCACGCCGACGGCGGCAAGTACCTCGGCAAGCAATAGCCAAAGGCGCCCGTGGCAGAGGGCCGCGGGCTCGACTAGTTGGGAGACCGTAAGAATGATCAAGTATGACAAGCAGCACGAGCTGGACAGCGTGAGGGGCGCCCTCGCCATTCGCGGCGAAATCGAGGCCATGGTGGACGAAGTATGCGAGCGTGGCTTCGATCTCGTATGCTACATGGGCATCGGGGGCACCTGGGCCTCCGCGCTCCAGGCCGAGTCGCACATCAAGGAACTGAGCGACTTGCCGGTCGTCGTCGAGAACGCGGCCGAGTTCAACACGCTCGGAAACAAGCGCCTCACGGACAAGAGCGTCGTTGTCTTCTCGTCCGTCTCCGGCAACACCGCGGAGATGGTCGTCGCCCTGGATGCCCTGAACGAGCGTGGCGTCACGACCATCGGCTTCGTTGACCACGAGGACTCGCCGCTTGCAAAGGGGGCGACCCACTGCATCGTCTATCCCGAGAACGAGCAGCTCAAGTTCTTCATGGTGGCCGATCGCTTCATGAGGAACGCCGGCCAGTTCCCGCAGTACGACGCCTACTATGCCGAGCTCGACGCGCACCTTGCGGATGCGCTCGTCTCGGTCGCGGAGGCCTCTGACGAGTTCGCTCAGAGGTTTGCCGAGGAGCACCACGACGATGACATTCACTACTTCGTGGGCGCTGGCGAGCAGTATGGGTCGACCTACTCCTATGCGATGTGCTACTGGGAGGAGCAGCACTGGATTCGCACCAAGTCGATCCATGCCGCCGAGTTCTTCCACGGCATGCTCGAGGTGGTTGACCGCGACACGAACGTGACCGTCATCATGGGCGAGGACGCCGAGCGCCCGCTGGCCGAGCGCGTCGCCCGGTTCCTCCCGAAGATCTGCGCGCGCTACACCATCATCGACTCCAAGGACTATGCCCTTGAGGGCATCTCGCCGGAGTATCGCGGCTACCTGAGCCACCTTGTGACCCATCAGGTCACGAATCGAATTGACGCGCACATCGAGCGTATCAACTGCCACCCGATGGACATCAGGCGCTACTACCGTGCCCTCGACTACTAGGGCATCGTTTCCCCATGCGGGGCCGCCTCCGGGCGGCCCCGTCCCGTTTGGAGGTTCGCATGAGCACGATAACGATGCGCGACGTCTCCGTCATGGGCACATCGTACGTGCATTACCCGTTCGAGTTCTTTCTCGACTCAATGGCCGAGCTTGGAATCGAGCGCATTGAACTTTGAGGTGCCGAGCCGTTCTACTGCAGGCTCGACTACCCTGACTCCTGGGCGGCCTCCCGCCGCCTGCGCGCCATGCGGCGGCAGATGGAGGAGCGCGGCCAGTGCGTGACGATCTACACGCCCGAGACCCTTGGCTACCCCTATAGCCTCTGCGATCCCAACCCGGCGCTCACGCTGCGTACGATCGAGTTCTTCAAGTGGGCCTTCGAGGACGCGCACGAGTTGGGCTGCGGCCGCGTCTTCGTCAACTCGGGCTGCGGCCTGAGGAGCCTGCCGCGCGAGGAGTCGCTCAAGCGTTGCGTGGACACCCTGGCGACCATCTGCGACCTCACCGAGGCGGAGGGCATCGTCATGCCCCTCGAGCAGCTCCAGCCCTACGAAAGCAACCTCGTCACGACCCTCCCCGACGTGCGTCGGGTGCTCGAGACCGTCTCCTCTCCCGCGCTTCGGGTGTGCGTCGACCTCACGGCGATGGAGGTACAGGGAGAGACGCTCGACGACTACTTTGATTGCTTTGGGGACAAGGTCGAGTGGATTCACTATTCCGACTCCCATCACGAAGCGGTGGGCTCGGGCTCCTACGGACGCGAGAAGCTCGCCGGTTTCATCCGCACGCTTGAGGAGCGTGACTTCGAGAATGGGATCGACCTCGAGATCAACGATTCCATCTACTGGGAGGACCCGCACTCTCCCCATGAGGCCACCTGTCGGTATTTGCGAGAAGAGCTTGGCCTTGAAGGCTAGAGGCTCGGTACCTCGAGGCCAGAAAACATCCGCAGCGCGCGGTCCAGGGCGCCGTTCCAGAAGAGGAAGTCGTGCCGCCCAGGCCAACTCTCGAAGGTGCTCCTGCAGCCGAGGCGCGCAAGCGCCTCGGCGAGCCCTCTTACGTAGGGGCAGAACGGGTCATCCTCTCCGACCATTTGGATGATGCGCGGGATACTGTCTATTCCGACCTGGGAGATCGCCGTTCGAGCAAGGCTCTCGACCGAGTGCTCCTCGTCAGGTCCCGCCTCGCCGAAGACGGCACGCATCTCGGCGTCACCCCAAAAGAGGTCAGAGAAGTGCTCGGCAAGCGCTGCGGGGTCAGTCACGGCGGAGAGCGCTGCCACCCCGGCGAAGCGCTCGGGGTGGGCGAGGGCCATCCTGAGCGCACCGTATCCTCCCATGCTCTCGCCGCACACGAAGGTGTGCTCTCGGTCGCGCGGAAGCCTGAACCAGGTGTGCACGAGCTCGGGCAGCTCTTCCGAGACCCATTCGAAGTAGCGCGGTCCCGTGGGTGCGTCGAGATAGAAGCTCCGGTTGCCGTCGGGCATCACGACGGCAAAGTCATAGACCTTCGCGAAGGCCTCGACCATCGAGAAGCGGGCCCACTCGTCAGCGTTCGAGCCGAGTCCGTGCAGGAGGTATAGAACCTTCAGGTCATTATCTATCTCGGTCCAGAAGTCTTCAGAGTCGTCAGGGAGAATTACGTTCACATGCTGCGTGACGCGAAGCGATCTCGAGTAGAAGTCCCCGCTTAGCGTGCTCATGGCCCCACCTTTCTGACGTGCGCGCGCGTCATGCGCTAATTGACAGTTTCTGGCGAAGAGCTGGTATATCCCTTTTATTAACGCGGCCTTTGACTGGGTCGGCTCAGTGGCTCCGCAAGGATGTCCTTGTTGCGCAGAGGGCTTGCCTTATCGAGACGGCAATTCTTCGAGATGGGGGCATATACCTAAATTGCACCCATCATATTGAACTAAGTAAGTACGAAGTAATTCTATACCACTCGCCGACGAATAAACAAGTGTAAGCAAAAAATATTCCAGTGCGTGTAGTCTAACGGATGGAGTCAGCGAGACGCGCTGGGTCTCGACGAGACGAGGGCGTCTCCGTCGCATTCGATTGGTCATGACAGCAAGAAGGGAGAGTGTATGTCTGACACGCAGGCCGCAAAGGGCGGCGAGGGAATGACTCGTCACCTTGGCCTCAGCACCGCCGTTGCACTTGGCGTCGGAACCACGATTGGATCGGGGATCTTCACCTCGGTAGGCGCGGTCGCTGGTGCCGCTGGTACGCCGTTCTTAACCATCCTCGCGTTTTTGATCGGCGGACTCATCATGATTCCGCAGAATCTCATCTATGCGGAGTACTCAACCGCATACTCCGAGGACGGCGGACAGTTCGTGTACTTCCGTGAGGCGGGCTGGCCCTTCCTCGCAATGTTCTTCATCTGGTCCTGCTGGTGGGGCTCCGATCCCGTCGGCATTGCGATCATGGCCCTCACGGTCGCCAACTACCTCGCCTTCTTCACGGGCTGGTCGGCGACGGTCGTCTCCGTCATCGCCTGCCTGCTCATCATCTTCTTCACCTGGCTCCACATGTGCCACAAGCACGCTGGCGCCAAGTGGCAGAACTTCATCACGGCCTTCAAGGTCGTTCCGTTCCTCCTGCTCGTCCTCACCGGCCTCTTCTTCATCAACGGCGGCAACTTTGACGCCGCCCCCGTCGCGAGCTCCGCTGCCGCCTCGGGCGGCGTCCTGACCGCCCTCATCGCCGGCGTCGCCGCGACCACCTGGTCCTACGACGGCATGCAGACCTGCGTCACCATGGGCGGCGAGGTGAAGAACCCGAAGAAGAACATGCC
The DNA here is from genome assembly GCF_900167315.1 of Olsenella sp. KH1P3. Classification (NCBI taxonomy): domain Bacteria; kingdom Bacillati; phylum Actinomycetota; class Coriobacteriia; order Coriobacteriales; family Atopobiaceae; genus Olsenella; species Olsenella sp. KH1P3. The sequence continues at coordinate 454,377 of NZ_FUWQ01000001.1, forward strand.
GATCGCACTCATCGGCACCGTCTTCGTCGTCACCCTCCTCTACGTGCTGCTGTCCGTCTCCGCCACCGGCCTCGTCGACATCGAGTCCCTGGCGGCCTCCGAGGCGCCCATCGCCATGGCGTTCTCGCAGATCCCGATGATCGGCGAGCACGCCGGCACGATCGCGGCAATCCTTGCGGTCATCGTGGTTACCGGGTCGCTCTCGTCGCTCATCATGTTCCAGGCCCGTGGTGAGATGAAGGCCGCGCAGGAGGGCTACTGGTGGCGCTCCTGGGGCAAGATCGACCCCAAGTACGACTCGCCCGTGATCTCCATGCTCTGGCAGTCCGGCTTCGCCCTCGTGCTCGTCTGGGCGACGACCATCCAGGACCTCGTGGCGATCTTCACCTTCATCTGCCTGCTGCGCAACGCCCTGCTCTTCTGCGCCTGGTTCTCGCTGCGCAAGAAGGATAACTACCACCCGACCTTCAAGGCCCCCGGTGGCCCGGTCATGGCGATCCTCGCCATCGTTCCCTCGCTCATCCTCATGTATGGCGAGCTGGGTGGCATCATCTCCGGCGAGGTGCCCCTGTTCAGCTTCAACCCGATCAGCGCCGGCATCCTGATCGTCATCTCCGCCGTCCCGTTCTTCCTGCACTGGCGCAGGGTCAACGCGGACATCATCGAGGCGGCCGAGGAGCGTCGCAGCGCCGCGATCGAGCGCCGCGTTGCCACCGAGGCTACCCCCGACGCGTCCGACACCGCAGACGCATCCGACACGCCCGACCCCAAGGGCGACGGAGAGTAGTCCCTCCCACGAGGGGCGCGCCCGGCCCAAGGCAGAGGCTCTTCTCCGAGGGCTGAGCCGCCCCTCTCCTTGAACCAACGGCTGGCCACCCGCGCGCATCGACCGCCGCGGGTGGCCTCCTCTTTTGCGTGGCGGGCCGCGGCCCTCCGCGCGAGACATCGTAACGACTCCAGAAGGGATTGAGATGGACGAGAAGAGCTTTGTCCTCCGCTCGGAGGCGATTTTCGACGGCACGGGCGACGTGCCGTTTTCGGGCTACGTGGCCGTGCGCGACGGCGAGATCGTGGGCGTGGGGGAGGGTGACGGAGACGCCTTCGTCACCGACGGGGTGCGCGTCATCGACGTCGGCGACGCGCTCGTGACCCCCGGCCTCGTGGACGCGCACTGCTTCTTCCAGGGCTGGCTGCTTCAGAACTATGGCGCGGACCTCTCGGGCTGCGCGAGCCTGGCCGAGGCCGCGGCGCGCGTCGCGGTCCAGGAGGGGTTCGCCCTTCGCGTGGGCCACGGCCTGCCCCTCGCGCTTGCCACGACCGACACGCTCCTGCTTGACGAGGTGTTCGGCGACGAGCCGTGCGTGCTCGTCTGCGAGGGCGCCGAGGCGATGGTGATGAACGGCGCCGCCGAGGACGCCTTTGGCTTCACGCCCCAGGAGTGCTGGTCGGAGCGCGCGCACCTGCTGCTGGCTGCCGTCATGGCGGACCATGCGGCGTCCGTTCCGCTCTACCGCAGGTACCTGTCGATGATGAACGGCTACGGCGTGACGTCGACCAAGGAGATGGGCTACGACGACGACTGGTTCGTCGACGAGGTGGTCGGCCTCGAGCGCTCGGGCGAGCTCACCCTGCGCGTGAGCCTGATGAGCCAGCCGGTGGGGCGCGACGCCGACATCGGCTACGGCCTCGGCCTGCGCGACCGCCTCGCGAAGAGCGACCTTGTTGCGTTCAGCGGGTACAATCAGATGACCGACGGCTCGATAGGGGATCATGCCGGCGAGATGAAGGAGCCCTACCTCGACTTCGACGGCCGCTGCTCGCTCGACATCGACTGGGGGCATCACGCGGAGGAGGTGCGCCGCGCCGAGGAGGCTGGCTTCCGGTTCTCCCTGCACGTGCAGGGCGACGGAGCCGTCTCGCACGCGCTGGACATCTTCGAGGGGTGCGCGCGCGACGACGACGGCCGGCTGCGGTTCCGTCACGCCATGACCGACCTCGAGGCGGCCGACCCCGCCGACTTCGCCCGCATGGCCGCGCTCGGCGTCGTCGCCGAGGTGTATCCGCTCATCCAGTCGATCGCAAACCGAGCGGGAAAGGTCGAGATGATCGGGCGCACCATCGGAGAGGAGCGCGGCGCCCGCTACTGGAACCGGCGCGGGATGCTCGACGCCGGCGTCAGGGTCGCCTGCGCGACCGACCTCCCCATGACTCTCGACGACCTGGGGTCGGGCGTCTACTGCGCGTGCGGGGGCCTCTTCCCCGAGGGCGGCAGCCCGCTCTTCTCGCAGAACATGATCACGCCCGCCGAGCTCGTACGCGCCTGGTGCGCGGGCGGCGCCTTCGACCTCATGCTCGAGGACCGCGTGGGCACGCTTGAGCCGGGCAAGCGGGCCGACATCGCGGTCTTCGACACGAACGTGCTTGCCTTGGACCCCGCCGACGCGCGCGGCTGCTCCTGCCAGATGACGATCTTCGACGGGCGCGTGGTGCACGACGCCCGCTAGCGCGCCTGCCGGCACGTCCGCTGGCACGCATGTCGGCACACCCGCCGGCATGCCACCCGCGCGTCGTCCGCGCGACAAGAATCGGCCCCGCACCGCCGTCTGGCTTGGTGCGGGGCCGAACTCCGTTGGTGCAGGTCTGAATGGGAACTGGCGTGGTCGTGGTGGTGCGGCGAGTGGGTGGTGCTTGGACCGGTCGTGGTGCGGACGCTGCGCGTGAGGCGGCGATGGCGGGGGCTCCCCGCGCCCCTAGAGGACCTCGCGGTCGACGTAGTTCTCGCTCTTGCCGGAGACGGCCCTGTCGAAGGCGGAGACCAGTGGGTGCTTGTGCCAGAGGTGCCTGTCGTCGGTGAGCTGGTAGGCGAGGGTCTGGTAGTAAGGGAGAAGAGCGAGCGGCGCGGCGAGGGAGTCTCCCTGGGGCGCGAGGGCGACGTCGGGGTCGGCGGACGCGGGATCGTCGGTCAGGACGAAGACGTGGTCGGTCACGAGCCGCGTGGCCTCGACGAGCTGGCGGCCGCGGGCGTGGTCGCGCGCGCCCACGAGGTTGAAGAAGACGGCGTAGTCGGGCGAGAGCTGCAGGTTGGGGCCGTGCAGGTACTCCTCGAGCTCGAGGGCCGTCGCGGGGATCTGGAGGCACTCGCCGAACTTGAGCGCGCCCTCGCAGGCGATTCCGTAGTTGGCGCCGGCGCCCACCATGAAGACGCGCTCGAGGCTCGTGAGCTCCTTGTAGCGCGCGGCGAGCGCGCCGGGCGCCTGGGCCGCCACGTCGGCGAGGGCGTCGGCCACGCCGGAGAGCCGCGCGACCTCGCGCTCGCGCTCGGCGTCGTCGATGCGGCCCTCGGCCCGCGCGACGTCGAGGGCGAACAGGCAGAGGAAGTTCGCGAGGGCTGAGACGCCCTTGGTCACGTAGCCTACGAGCTCGACGCCCACGCCGTAGTCGACGAGAAGGTCGGACGCGCCGGCGAAGTCGGACGCGACGTCTCCCGTGACGCCGATCGCGCGTTCGCCCTCCTCCCGGATGGCGGCGAGCGCGGCGAGGGCGTTGGTCGAGTAACCGCTTTGCGAGACGACGAAGGCGAACTCGTCGGAGGTTACCTCGCGCTCGTAGGCGCAGAACGTGTACGGCTCGACGATGTCGACCTCGCGACCGAGGACGGAGCGCATGTAGGGGCGGGCTATCGTGGCAGCGTTCTTGGACGACCCGCAGGCGACGATCCGCACGCGTGTGTAGGTGCCTTCGAGAAACGCCCGTGCGAGCGGGGCGGCGGCGTCGCTTTCGAGCTGCGCCCTGAGGACCGAGGGGGTCTCGTGGACGTAGGTGAGCATGGTTGGTCTTGCCGTGGTCATGTGTCTGGGTCTCCTTGCGATTGAGGTCCGATATGGTGTGGGTGGTTCCTATGGGGATGGGGTGACGTGCTCGCGGGGGAACGGGCACGTCACCCCAGAGGAGGGCGTTAGTTGGAGACGAGGCCTGCGGCGCCTATGACGCCGGACTCCTCCCTGAGCCGCGTGACACGCAGCTCGGTATGCTGCCCCTGGTACACCTCGGCGACGATGCCGCGCTGGAGTCGGTCGACGTAGGACTCGAGGCCGCGGGCAACGCCGCCCCCAAGGACGATGACGTCGGGGCAGTAGAGGTATACGTACTGGTTGAGCGCGCGAAGCAGGTAGCCCAGGAACCGGTCCACCACCCTGCGGGCGACGGGGTCTCCCGCGACGGAGCGCTGGAACAGGTCTTTGTTGGTGACCGCCGGCCCCAGCACGCGATGGACGACGCGCTCGAGGGCCGTGCCGGAGCAGGTCTGCTCGAGGCAGCCCTCGAGCCCGCAGTAGCAGGGGCTCTCGTCGATCCAGGGGTCGTCGTCGCGCTCGCGAACGCAGACGTGCCCGGCGAGGTGGCCCCGGGGCTCGCCCTCGACGAGCCGGCCGTCCTCTACGAGGCCGAACCCGATGCCCGTGCCCAGGGTGAGCGTGAGCACGCGGCCGAAGCCCCGGCCCTCTCCGGCCAGCGCCTCGGCCATGCAGATGAGCCGGGCGTCGTTGTCGACGCGCACGGGCAGGCCGAGAGTGACCGACATTTGCTGGCCGAGCGGGTGACCATGGGTGAGGAAGGGCACCATCGAGGAGAGGCCGTCGATCGTCCCGTCCGAGAAGACATAGGATCCGATGCTCACGCCAGCCCCTACGGGCCTCGTGCCCGTTTGCGCGACGAGCCGGCAGACGCTTTCGGCTATGCCGCGGTAGAAGGCGCCCTCGCTCTCGCGCTCCGTCGGGAAGACGTCCAGCGCCATCACGCGTCCGGGCCTGGACGCGTCGACGAGCCCGACCTTGGTGCGCGTCCCGCCGACGTCGATCCCGCAGACGACTCGGATCGGCGTCGCGCTCTTCTCGCCCGCGCTCATTTGACGACCCATCCGTCCTCGAAGAACATGCCCGGCTCGACGCCGTGGGCGAGCGCGACCTGGTAGCTGAGGAGCTGGAAGTAGATCGCCTCGACGAGCATCATCCACGGGCCGTCGAGTCCGAGCTCGGGGAAGGTGAAGCGAGCTCCCGCACGGGCGGAGTCGTCGAAGCCGAAGTAGAGCGAGTCCGGCGCGGCGTCGTTCACGTAGCCCCAGATCATGCGCGAGCGCTCGTCCGGGCAGACGTCGATCAGGACGGGCGTGGTGCGTGTGCGAGTGATGCCCTGCGCGCGCACGAGCTCCATCGGGCCGTGGTAGAAGTTGTCGGCCGTCATGACGTTGGCCCCGACCTTGGCGGTCTCCTCGATCCAGAGCGATGCGCTCCTCGCCATGTTGACGCCCTCGTCGCGCGAAATGAGGTAGAAGCAGTCGGTCGCGGAGAGGAACGGCACCTCCTCGAGCCGGGCGAGGATGGCGCGCTTGTTGGCCTCCATCCAGTCGAGCGCGCCGTGAAGTGCCGAGACGAGCGTGGCGTCGGGCTCCGTGCGGCCTGCCATGTGCGCGATGAAGAGCCCGCAGAGGGCCATGGAGCTGTAGGCCTTGATGCAGACGATCTTGTCGTAGCTCGCGACGTCGTGCAGGACGTGGGCGCAATGCGTCGCCATCGTGGAGGCCGGCGTCATCGTCACGCACGCGGCCTCGTGGCCGTGCGCATCGAGCCATGCGGCGAAGTCGGCGACCTCGCGGCTCTCGCCCGAGCGGCTCATCAGGATGTAGAGCGTGTCGTGGTGGACGCGCTCGGGATGGTGGATCAGGGTCGCGGTCTCCACGAGCTCGACGTTGCGCCATCCGTCGTCGACGAGCGCCTCGTACATTGGCATGAGGGAGTAGAGCGCGCTTCCCATGGAGGTGAGGACGACGCGGTCGTAGGACTGCATGAGGGCGCAGATCTCTCGCACCTTGTCGAGATGCGGGCCGCAGAGGTCATCGAGGACGCGATGGAGCTCTGCGGGTTGCTCGAAGATGTTGGCGAGTATCGGATTGGTCTCGTTAGCCATTTCCGCCCCCTACCATGCGCCGAAGTACTGGAGGGTAACCGCCGAGCTCTGGGCGCCCTCGTCCATGCAATCCGAAACGCCCTTGCCCTCGAGCACGCCCTTGATGAATCCGGCGATGAAGGAGTCACCCGCGCCCATGGTGTCGGCGAGGTCGACCTCGACGATGCCGTGCTTGTAGAAGGTGGTTCCGTCGAAGGCGAGGCTTCCGTGCTCGCCCAGGGTCACGACGACGGCCTTGGGACCCATAGCCTGCTTCTCTCGCATAAAGGCACGCACCTCGTCACTGTCGTCGGCGTCGAGGCCGAAGAAGGCGTAGTCGACGTAGGGGAGCGCGGAGTCGACCATGGGGTCGTCGGGCTGGTCGGAGAAGTCGAAGGCGACCGTGGCGCCCGAGGCCTTGATGGCCGGAAGGTCCTCGGCAGTGTGGCCCCAGATGCCACTCACAAAGAGGTCGTGGCCGCAGACGAAGGCGAGGTCGTCCTCGGTGAGTCTGAAGCTCTCCATGACGCCCTCGGTGTAGTCGCCGAAGACGCGGTTGCCATTGACGATCTTCACCTGGGTGACGGCCGTCTGCCCCTCATCGACGTGGAGGTGGGAGAGGTCGACCCCCTTGGCTTCTAGGGCATCTGCCAGGAAGGCGCCCTCGGGGTCGGTCCCGACTGCGCCGGTATAGGATGCGTCGATCCCCATGCGCTTGAGGTAGACCGCGACGTTGACGGGGTTCCCGCCAGGGTACTTCTTTCCTTCGTCCTGGTAGACGTCAACGCAATTGTCTCCTGCTGCGGCAACTCTCATGTGCTTCTCCTTCTGGTGGTCTCGATCGTGTGCGCACGCTGCGCGTCCACGGCAATGCTACAGATTGGAATGCCGCGTGCATCTACTCTGAGATAAGTGGTATGAAAAACACTATAAGCGGTATAGCGAATCTACGCTTCGGTGAATGCGTTTGATAATCCTTGGAGTTTCAAGCTGAACGTTGTGAAATCGTCCGCGTGCGGTATGAGCCGAATATAAGCGAGCTGTACGTCAGATGTATTTAGTATATAAGTACATTTTAAAGGCATACCACGTATCACCAAGGAGGAGTCATGAGGGCAGCCTGTATCGGCGACAACTGCATAGACTACTATCGCAATCTCGCGCGCGCCTATCCCACGGGAAACGCCGTGGATACGGCCGTTAACATGCAAAAGCTCGGCGTGCCCACGTCGATCATCTCGACCACGGGGTCGGATGGCAATGGCTCTTGGATGGTCGAGACCCTTCGCCGCGAGGGCCTCGACGTCTCGCATCTCAAGGTCGTCAAGGGCATGACCGCCATCACGTACATGGACCTCGAGGGGCTCGATCGCGTGCATGGCGAGTACCTGGAGGGCGTCCTGGCCGACATCTCCTTTTCCGATGACGACATCGCCTTCGCGTGCGAGCACGACATCGTCCACACGGCGCTCTGGGGCAACGCCGAGGCGACGCTGCCCGAGATTCACGCGTCCGGAACCCTCGTGAGCTTCGACTATGCCGATCGACTCGATCACCCGCTCGTCGAGAGCACCCTTCCCTACGTCGACTACGGGTTCTTCTCCTCCCATGGCGAGAAGGACGACTCCATCCGCGACTTCCTGCAAGACAAGGTGGCGCGCGGCATGAGGGTCGCGACGGCCACCTTCGGGAAGCGGGGCAGCCTCTCATGGGACGGAGATCGTTTCTGGGAGGGCCCCGTCTACCCGGCCGCACGCCTCGTGAACACCGTCGGGGCGGGAGACTCCTTCATCGCGGGCTTCCTCGTCGGCGTCCTCACGGGCGATGACGTTGCCGGATGCCTTGATCGTGGGGCTCGAATCGCGAGCGAGGTCGTGGGGGTCTTCGAGCCCTGGGTTGTCACTGCATAGCTCTATACACCTGAGCCGGCGATGCCGGCACGAGCGGCCGCGCGTCCGCCAGAGGGGATGGGAAGATGTTTGAGATCGGTTTGTTTACGAGTGGATACCAGCGCAGCAACATCGAGGACATGTTTGCTGACGCAAAGCGATTCGGGTACGACTTCATCGAGCTCTGGGGCGGACGTCCGCACGCCTACGCCCCCGACCTTGCCGCGGGCGAGATCGACGAGATCATTCGCTTGAGGGATGCGTACGGGGTCGACATCCGTGGGTACACGCCCGAGCACAACGCATATCCCTACAACTTCATGATCGGCAGCGAGCACCAGCGTGAGGACGCCGTGCGCTACCTCAAGGTATGCCTCGACCAGGCGCGCGCCCTGGGCAGCGACTTCATGCTCGTCAGCCCGGCCCACGCCGGCTACGAGGCGACGCACGACCAGATGCGCGAAAGGCTCTATCGCACGATGGAGGAGCTCTCCGGCCATGCGGCCAAGGTTGGGGTCAAGCTCGTGGTCGAGACGCTTACCCCCGAGGAGTCCAACGTCTTCAAATGCGCCAACGACCTCGTCGACCTTTTCGAGCATGTTGACAGTGACTACCTCGTGGGGATGCTCGACGTCGTGCCCCCGTTCCTCCAGCAGGAGCAGATCATGAGCTACTTCACGTTGCTTGGCGAGAAGCTCTATCACCTGCACATCCCCGACTCCAACGGTGTCGATGCGACGCATCTGGTTCCCGGGGAGGGCGTCATGCCCTATCGTGAGCTCGTCCAAGAGATCCGCGACCTGCCCTTCGAGGGGACGGCCACGATCGAGCTGGTCACCAACTACCTCAGCGAGCCGCGCCTCTATGCGCGCCGCTCCATCGAGAACCTTCGCTCGATGCTGGCCGAGTAGGAGGCACGCGTGTTTATCGACATCCATGTCCACCCCGCCTTCTATGAGCCCATCAACTCGGACCCCGTGCGCGAGGAGATGCGTCACGAGGCCCTTGACATCCACCTGAACGGAACCGCCAAGCTCGCCCACATCGAGAACCAGATGCGTCTGGCCGGACTTGACAAGATGTGCCTCCTCGGACAGGACTACCTCGTCAAGGAGGGCGTCACCCCCGTCTCGAACGAGGAGGTCCAATCGCTCGTTGGCCTCCGGCCCGACCGCTTTATCGGCTTCGCCTCGGTCGACCCGCACGACCCCGCCGCCGCCGAGAAGCTCGAGTGCGCATTCGCGGAACTTGGCCTCGTGGGACTCAACCTGCACCCCGGCAGGCAGCGCTTCTATCCCACGGATGACTGCGTCCAGCCGCTTTACGACATCTGCGAGCGCCACGACAGGCCCGTCATGTTTCACGCCGGCATGTCCTGGGAGCCGCATGCCCTTGCGAAGTTCGGGCGGCCCGTGGAGTTCGAGGAGCTTGCCGAGGCCCGACCGAACCTGCGCTTCTGCCTCGGCCACTTCGCATGGCCCTGGCTCGAGGAGGCGGCGATGCTCATGGTCAAGCACAGGAACGTCTATGCCGACACGGCCGCCCTGTACTTCGACTGCGCGCGAGAGTTCTACGACCGCCTCTTCACGCAGGAGCTTCCCCTTACCTGGATCGATCGCAGCCTGAGACACCAGGTCATGTTCGGCAGCGACAACCCTCGCTTCGAGCAGATCCGCATGGCACGGGCCCTCGAGGGGCTCGGCCTGCGCGAGAGCACCCTCGAGCTCGTCAAGGGCGAGAACGCCCTTGAGTTCCTGTACGGACGCGACTAGGGAGGACCATGGTCTTCGAGAAGAGCTTCACCTTCCTCACCAGCGAGTACAACCAGTACACGCTCATTACCGAGAAGATCGAGAGCGTCGTGACCGAAAGTGGCGTCACCAACGGCATGGTCACGGTTCTGTCCCGCCACACGACGACGGGTATCACCACCAACGAGGCGCTCGAGTGCCTTGAGAGCGACATCGACGAGTTCCTCTGTCGGCTCGTGCCGGAGGATCATCCCTACGCCCATGCCCGTATGCTTGCCGACTACGGCTCGACGGCCGGGAACCCCACGGGTCACCTCAAGGCACTCCTCACGGGCAATCACGCGCACTTTCTCGTGCGCGACGGGCGAATCGAGAAAGGTGGGGCCCAGGAGGTGTACTTCTGCGAGTTCGACGGACCCTCTGAGCGGACCTTTCTGGTGCAGGTGATGGGCGAATGACCCGCGTGCCGTTGGCACGGCGACGGCAAGTCTTATATATTTAGGAGAATCGAGGAAACAAGACTCAGACGTCTGACAGGTGGGGACCCTTGAGTTCCAGAGACACGATCACAGAGCTAATTGAGTGCTACATCATCGATAACGACCTGCGCCCTGGTGACAGGCTCCCTTCCGAGAGGGACCTGTGCAAGCAGTGGGGTGTCAATCGCATGACGCTGCGCAACGCCATCAAGCGACTCTCCGAGCTCGGCGTCGTCGAGAGCAAGGTGGGGCTCGGCACGTTCGTCGCCAAGCCCAAGATCGTTCGAAACCTTCAGGACACGCTCGGCTCCTCCGAGGCCATTGCGGCGGCGGGCGGCGAGCTCGAGCGGATCGTCGTCTCGTCTCGTCTTGCCGAGGCCGACAAACACGCAGTGCGCCAGCTCCACGTGATGCTGGCCTCGCCCGTCTTCGAGCTCACGAGGGTTTGCATCGTCGACGGCGAGAGGGCGGCCATCGAGTCCGTGATCGTCAACGCAAGGGACTGTCCCGGCATCGAGGGGCATGACTACGCGGTGGAGTCGCTCTACGGCGTTCTCCGCGAGGAATACGGCCTCGTTGCGACGCGGGGCACCGAGAGGATCGACGTCTGCAAGCTCGACGAGCGAGAGGCTGACCTCCTGGACTACCCCGCGGGCACGACCGCCTTCTTCCAGGAGGGACTCATGCTCGACCAGGAGGGCAAGCCGCTCGAGTACTTCACGACCATCGCGATGCCGCAGCGTATCGTCTTCGGGACGGAGCTTCGTCCGTTCAGCGAAGGGGAGGGCAGGTGGCATGTCGGGCATCGATGAGAGCTCACCCATCTTCATGCAGCTGAGGGGTGTCGTTCGCGAGCGCATCTCGACGGGCGAGTACGCTCCCGGCGTGGCGATTCCCTCGGAGAACACGCTTGCTAAGACCTATGGCATCAATCGCCTGACCGTCCGTGCGGCCCTCGACGGGCTCGTCGAGGAGGGGCTGCTCAAACGTGTCCAGGGCAAGGGCGTCTTCGTTGTCGGCAAGCGTATCGAGCGAGACCTCGATCACCTCACCGGATTTCGCAAGGCCATCGAGGGCGGGATGTCCAAGCCCGGCGTGAAGATCCTCGATCGACAGCGTCGGCGCGCCGGATCGGCGTACGCGAAGCGTCTCGGCATCGATCCCGAGGATGAGATCTTCTACATCAAGCGCCTCGACCTGGCTGACGGCGAGCCCATCTCGATAGAGGAGGTCTACGTCCCCTGCGAGCTCTTCCCGAACCTCATGGACGTCGACCTCGAGATCTTCCCCATGCAGGACGTCTACGACTTCTACGAGTCGTCGCCCGTGCGCGCCTGGCAGACCCTCGAGATCGTTCCCGTCGAAACGAGGCTCGCGCGCATGCTCAAGCTTGGCGACGAGCGCGACGCGCTGCTGTTCACCTGCTACACGTACCGCGAGGACGGGCGCGTCATTGAGTTCATGCGCTCTTACAACCGAAGCGACGCCTGCTTCTTCACCGTCAAGGTGAGCGACGGAGAATAGCCCTGCCTCAGGAGCGCTGCGGCCGCAGCCCGAGCGGGCGCGGGGGAAGGCCATGCTCTTCTCGGCATTCGAGGCCCCCTTCGCCCGAAAGGCGCAGAACCTGCGAATCCAACTGCTACACTAGCTAGTCGTATTCGATAGAGTCCGCCATCTATGTAAAGGAGCACCATGGCAGATGAGATGCTGAAGGCACAGGTCAAGGCCTATGTCGAGACCAACTGGGAAGACATCGTAAAGGACATTGAGGACCTCGTTGCTATTCGTTCCGTCGAGAACATGGCAGAGGCCACTGAGCAGATGCCCTACGGTCCCGAGCCGTACCAGGCCCTGTGCAAGGGTGTCGAGATTGCCGACCGCCTTGGCCTGGACGCGCACAACTGCGACGGCCACATTGGCTACGCCGACCTTGCCGGCGAGTCTGACAAGCAGATAGCGATCATCGCGCACACCGACATAGTCCCCGAGGGCTCCGGCTGGACCTTCGACCCGTTCAAGCTCACGCGCAAGGACGGCTACCTGATTGGCCGCGGCGTCCTGGACGACAAGGGTCCCCTCGTGCTCGAGCTCTACTGCGCCAAGTACTTTGCCGAGCAGGTCGCGAAGACCGGCAAGAAGCTTCCGTACACACTTCGCTGCATCATCGGTAACAACGAGGAGACCGAGATGGCAGACGTCGAGTGGTACCTCGAGAACTTCGAGCAGCCCGAGTTCCTGTTCTCGCCCGACGCGGACTTCCCGCTGATCTGTGGCGAGAAGGGCGGCTGGGCCGGAACGATCGTCTCAGGTCCCATCAGCGACGTCATCGTCGACTTTGACGGCGGCACCGTGGGCAACGCCGTCGCCGGCGAGGCGACCGCCGTGGTAAAGGCCGACGTCGCTTCCCTCAAGGGCACCGACCGCATTGACGTCGAGGCCGCAGGCGACGGCCTGGTCAAGCTGACCGCCCATGGCATCGGCGCCCACGCATCGCTGCCCAAGGGCTCGATCAACGCCATCGGCCTCCTGGTCGACTACCTGCTCGACAACGACCTCTGCTCCGACGCTGAGAGGAAGTTCCTCGAGCTCGAGAAGCTCTGCTTCGACTCCTATGACGGCTCTACGCTGGGCATTGCCTGCCAGGACGAGTACTTCGACCCCCTGACCTGCATCGGTGGCACCATGCGCACCGTCGACGGCCACTTCGAGCAGACCCTTGACAGCCGCTATCCCACCTGCATCACCGGCAAGGAGATTACCGAGCGCATTGGCAAGCTCTGCTCCGAGCACGACTGCGAGCTGCGCCTCGACCTCGACATGGTCCCGTTCCTGACCGATCCCGAGACCCCTGCCATGCAGACGCTCGTGCGCACCTATAACGAGTACACGGGCCGCAACGACAAGGCCTTCTGCATTGGTGGCGGCACCTACTCCCGCCACTTCAAGGCGGGCGGCTCCTTCGGTCCCAACGACCCCAGCTTCCCGATGCCCGAGTGGGTCGGCTCCGAGCACTCCGCCGACGAGGGCTTCAGCGAGGAGCAGCTCAAGCGTGCGCTCGAGATCTACATCGTCTCCGTCGCTCGCCTGATGGAGCTTGACTTCTAGATCGTCCCTCGCGCCACCGCGCGTGGCCAGCATAGCGATCTGACTTGGGAGGCCGCCTCGTGCGGCCTCCCTTCGCTTCGCGATGGCTTGCACAAAAGAGGCCGAGCGGTGCGCTTCGACCGTCACCCGGCCTAAAATGCGAAAAAAGTGTCCTTCGGGCTGCGAATGCTTGCTCTGACACACCGCTCGCCATCATTTGCGCACGAGGCGGTTGCCTCGCGTCCCGCATCAGCGGTCCGGCGCGTCCTCCAGCGAGTCGATGATCGCTCGGACCACGTCGTCAGAGGTAAAGGAGCCCAGTACCGCGGCGAAGTTCTTTGCGACGGGGAAGACCTCGGCGTCCAGCGAAGCGCGCGTACACTCCATGAACGTCTGCGAGACCTCCTGGGTCGGGGCGAGCGGCACGCCCGCGTCCTCGAGCACCTCCACGACCTGCTCCTGCGAGAGCTCGCGCGTGAGGGCCTGCGGGTTCTGCAGCGCCAGGGCGGCAAGCTCGACCGAGATGATGCCCGCCGCGCTGGGCGAGAAGGTCATGGCCAGCTGGTAGCAGGCCTGTGCGGCTAGGAGGTTGTTCGCCTGCCACTGGAAGAAGGCCATGCGATAGTAGGCCACTCCCAGGGAGTCCGGGTCGTGCGCCAGCTTGAGATAGTCGGTCAGCGCCTTCCTCGCCTCGTCCATCTTCTCGCACTCCTCGAGGCAACGGACCAGGTGCATGTTGGCGTTGCGGTCGAGAGGGGCGAGCTCGAACAGGCGCCACGCCTCCGAGAGCGCCGCATCGTAGTCGTGCTGGGCAAGGTACGCGACCGAGAGGATGAAGTGGGCCTCGAAGTAGGCGTCGGGCACCAGGAAGACCGAGCGCTCGCGGGCGAGCATGCGGTTGTAGAGGGCTCGGTCAACGTAGTTGCCGAAGTAGCGGTGCTCGATGGTGGGGGAGTCGGCATACAGGCCGTTCTCGTCGATGGGCGCAAGCACCTTGGTGAGGATCCTGGCCGCGGCGATGGCGTCTTGGCTGGGGACATTCGCCTTCTTTGCCCGACCCTCTCCGTCCCGTGTGTCGGGTCGCGGGGCGGCGTTGGACGCGCCTCCCACCATCTTGTGGGCCAGCAGGCGCTTCGCGTCACGTACTGCCTGCGTGAGCGCGTCTCCCGATACGAACTGGTCACCCACGTCAAGCGGCTCGGAGCTGTCGACCGTGCCGTCAATGAGGGCGCGAACGGTCCTCTCGGCGGCGCTCCTGACCGTGGGGTCGGGATCGTTCGCGGCCAGCTCCATGACCATGCGGACGTTCCTCTCGGTGGACTTCTCCTCGTGCGAGGGCACCAGGTTGAGCAGGATGTCGCTGGCGACCATGCGGCGCTTGTCGGCCTCCTCGATGGCGAGGCCATTTACGCTGGGCGTTCCCAGGGCCTGGGCCAGGGGCGGCTTCAGGCGGCGGGACGTGAGCGAGACGGCCGCAAAGCGTTCGGGCGGGCAGAAGCGCGGCTCCTCAGGGTCGAAGGTCTGCTTGACGGGGCGTAGGATGTCGTTCTCGATGCGCATCGTCGGGACGAAGGGACGCATGGCACGCGGGAGGTCGTCCACGTGCGCGAGGTCGAGCTTCGAGAAGCGCCAGCGGTCAAAGTCGACGGAGAGGTAGCACCAGTGGCGTGTCGCTGTGTCGATGGTGCCGGCGAACCACACGTGCTTGATGCGCCACGAGGCGCGAAACGCGGTGGCAGCCATCAGCAGGGCGATGCGCTGGGCGTAGGCGCTCGCGGCCTTGCGGCGCATCTCGCGCGAGCTCTGGACGACTCCGAGCCCCTCCACGTACATGGAGGCGGGAAACACCGACTCGGGAGTGAGCGCGACCTTGAAGCTCACGTTGCCGTCACGTACGTTGGCGCGCATGGACCACTCCAGGCGGTAGGGCAACTGCAGCTCGTCGATGGCCTGGGCAATCTTGCGCCTCACGGCCCACTCGCCGTCGGGGTCCTCGCCGACCTCGGCCTCGAGCGGCTCGTCGAGGCCGAGCGACTGCGCACAGATGGAGGACGTGAGGTTCTGTATCAGCTTGTATGCCTGCACCTGCGTGGCCCCGCAGAGGTCGTCGAAGTAGGTGTCCGAGAAGCGCATAGCGTTCAGGGCCGCCTCGATGCTCAGGACGCGAACGCGCGCAAGGTAGGCGCACTTCTGCTCCTTGATTCTCAGGTCGATGCGCCCCGAGCGCTCGGACTTCGCGACCCTCACCTCGGGAAGCTCGACGTCTTTCGAGAAGAGCCCGGCCTCCTCGAGCTGGCGTGCCACGAAGAGCTCGAGCTCGGAGGGGGCAAGGGTCCCGTTGATCGCTGCCTCGGCCTCGCTTGCGTCCGAGGCGCTCGCGTCGTCTGTTCCACCCTGTGCCCTCGTGTGGGCCTGGCGCGTGCGGATGTCCCCGACGAAGAGCTTGAGCTCCGCCCAGGGGTCCGCGCTCCCCAGGAGCGTCTCCATGGTGCGCTCGTAGTCGAGCTGCGAAACGGGGGAAGGTGCCGCGACGGAGGCGTGGGTGCTCGCTTGGACGGACGACTGGGCGGAAGCCTCGTCCTCGCCCGTGGCGGCCAAGAGTCCCTTGGCCGCCTGCCGTGCCTGTGCCACGTCCTCGCCCGCGGGCGCCTCCTCTGCCACGGCCTTTGTGACCGCCTCTTTCCCGTTCGCCTCGCCGCGCGTGCGCCCGCCCGTGGGCGCGGACGACTCGCTCATGCGGAACGCCACGACGAGCAGGGCGACCGCCATGCCGAACAGCGCGCCCAGCGTGGTGAGCATCCATTCGGTTCCTCCCAGCGCGAATGCCGCCCATACGGACGAAGCGCCGATCAACGCAAGCAGTATCTGGCTTGCAAGGAGGATGGTTCGCTGTCTTTTGTCGCGTGAGATCATGTCAGGCGTTTCCCGTGAGCTTTCGTGTTGTCTTTCGTCTTGGCGGGCGCCTGCATCCTTTGGTCGCAGGGTCCCTACAGTGCGAGTTTATACCCATGCCGCGCGCGTTCTTTGGGGGCGGGCAACACGTGGCGGTATGTTCACGATGCGAACGCACGCTCATATAAGAAATTGTAACGTTCGCCGGATTTCGGAAAACTGTCAACCGCACCATATGCATGCATAGCACCAAATGATTATGCACTCTATTGTGTGCGTCACGGGGTTTACAACCAGGGTATGATTACTGGCATTTACCTGCATGGCTCTATGCTCGGAGTAAGTCTCGAAACATGCTTGAAACCTGTATTGGGAGCGCGTACAACAGTGACAGGGGACGGCGGGAGCCGCTCGGGACTAGTCAGTGTTTGGAGGGTCAGATGAGCTTTTTTTCAATGCCGGTGGTTCAGTTTATTGCCACAACGCTCGGCTATTACGTAGTGGCGCTCTTTGCGCTGATGGTAGTGGTTGGAGTCGTCCGATGCATCATTCGCAGGGTGCTCAAACGGGTGGAGCCTGACCCTAACGAAACCACGTACCCAACCGAGGTTCCCTGGGTCTAGCCAGGGCCTCGGTTTGACTCGGGAGGGGGAGAAGGCCATGTCTTCTCCCCCTCGTTTTATGCAAATGCGAACACTGTATCAGAATACAATCTTTGGTAAGAAAAATGCGCCGCTCCCTCGATTGTGCAGGGGCGGCGCATTGGTATGCGGGTAAATCTATTCAAATTCCTGTAAGCGACAGCCGCCCGCGCGACGGAGGCGCTGGCTACGAGGCAATCTCTGTGGGCCAGACGGCTCCCTCGGGCATCGTGGCGGAGCCGGTTGCGATGTCGGCGGGAATGGAGCTGTCGGACTGCATCAGCTCGTCGATGGTCACAAACTCGTATCCCTGGTCCTGCAGCGTCTTGATGATGGTGGGGAGGGCCTCGACGTCCTGGTCACGGTTCCCGCCGCCATCGTGCATCAGGATGATCGAGCCAGGCTTCACGTTGGTGGTACATGACTGCACTATGGCGTCGGCGCCGGGGCGCTTCCAGTCGACCGAGTCGATGTTCCAGATGATGGAGGCCGACGCAATGCCTCCGGAACTGAGCCAGCACTTGATGTTGTAGGAGCCGTAGGGCGGGCGGAAGATGGTGGTGGTCACGCCGTCCGCGTCCTGGATTGCCTGGAAGGCCGTGCTGAGCTCGGACTGAAGTCCCGCCGCGTCGAGCGTGGCGAGGTCCTTGTGCGAGGTGGTGTGGCTCGCCACCTGCGAGCCCTGCTCGACGATGGCCCTGGATGCGTCCGGCATGTTCTTGACGCTGTTGCCCAGGTTGAAGAAGGTCGCGTGCGCGCCGTACTGGTTGAGGATGTCCAGGTACTGCTTGGTGTAGGTGCTGGGGCCGTCGTCGAAGGTGAGGGCGACGATCTTCCTGTCGTTGTCGGGCTTGACGTTGTGCAAGTAGATGACGCAGTCCTGGGGGTCGCTCACGGTCACGGTCGCCGTCTCGCCGGACTGCTTGCCCGTGCGGGTCTCGACCTTGCCGGGCATGCCCCACTGCTTGACGTAGGCGATCGCGCCTGCGCCGCCCTCCATGCGGAGCTTGGGCTGGGTGGTCTCCTCCGTGGCGTCGTAGTCCTCGATCTTGTCGGAGCCGTCGCCGATTTCGATCTTCTCGCCGCCCTGGACGTGGAAGGAGCCGGCATCCTGCCCGCTCATGTCGGCGTCGTTCACCTTGGCGCTGTAGGCGCTGCCCTTGCCCTCCTCGAGAACGTTGCCGCTGACCGAGACCAGGTTGCCGGGCTTCACCTGCACGTCGCCCTCTGATATGACGTCCTCCAGCGTGGAGCCGATCCGTACCTCGGTGGCTTTGCCGTTGAGAGTGATGTCGACCTTGCGGTTCGACCAGAAGACGAAGCCGCCCAGGACCGCGAGGGCCAGAAGGGCGACGACGATGATCGCGCCCTGGGGCGTGGAGCTCGTGCTGTTGAGCTTGCTGGGCCTGCGCGCCGAGAGCATCCGTGCGGCCGCGGGCTTGGGTGCCTGCGCCGCCGGCTTGTGGGCCTGAGCCTCGGCTGCGGGTCGGTATGCGTGTACCGCGCCCTGGCTGATTGCCGCGTGATGACTGGTGTGGGCGGGACTCTGGGCGCGTGCGTGCGGCTTTGGCGCCTTGTGCGCCGCGCCGGCGTGACGCGGGGTCTCGGCGTGCCGGGCGCTGCGGCGGCCGCCGGGGGTTGGGACCGAGTGGCGCGTGTTGCTGTTGCGATGGTCCATGTTTGTCATGTGGGTCACTTCTCCTGAACGTACGAAGATTTGAAGCCGCCTTCACTATAGTGCCCGTCTGGGCAAGATAGAGCCATCTTCCAGCATGACAGAAACGCACGACAAAAAAGCCCGCACACGCAAGGCATGCGGGCAGCGGGCTCATTTGGAGAGGTTGCGGCGGCTGGCGCCGGGCAAGAGGCGCTCGTGGCAGCGGGGTGATGGGCAAGAAGCCCATGGCTGCCCTCCCCCTAGATCCTCCTGACAAAGAGGCCGCTTCTGAGCTTGGGCTCGAACCAGGTCGACTTGGGCGGCATGAGCTCACCGGCGTCCGAGACTGCCATGAGCTGCTCGACCGAGGTGGGGCAGAGCGAGAACGCCACGCCCTTCTCGCCCGCGCGACGCTCGAGCTCCCCGTGGCCCTCGATGCCGCCGACGAAGCTGATGCGTGGGTCCTCTCGGGGGTTCAGGATGCCCAGTATGGGGGCGAGCACGCGCTCCTGGAGCACGGAGACGTCCAGGGCCGCCGCGGGGTCTGCGTCCGTTGTCCCTGCGGAGGCAGCCAGGCGCGCGGCGCGCCATGCGCCGCCCACGTAGATGGAGAGCTCGCCGGGCGCCTGGGGCTCAGCGTAGGGCGCGGGGTCCTCCAGCTGGTAGCCCGCGGCCTCGACCTGCTCGAGGAACTCCGTGGTGGTCCTTCCCGCGAGGTCGGCGACCACGCGGTTGTAGGCCATTACCCTCAGCTGGCTTGCCGGGAACAGGACCGAGAGGAAGAGGTCGGAGGGCATCTCGGGGGCGTCGGCGCCCGCCTCCTCACGCTTCTGGTGGCTGACGGCCACGGCGCTTGCGGCGCGGTGGTGACCGTCGGCGATGTAGGCGCAGGGCACGGTCTTGAAGGTCTCGCGGATCGCCTCGACCGCCGCCTCGCGCGCGATGCGCCAGACGCTCTGGTGGACGCCCTCGTCGTCGGTGAAGTCGTACAGGGGCTCGGCGGTCATGGCCAGGCCGACCAGCACGTCGATCGCGTAGTTGTCGCGGTAGGTCAGGAAGATGGGGCCGGTCTGGGCGCCGGTCGCGCGGATGTGCTCGATGCGGTCGCGCTCCTTCTGGGCGCGGGTGTTCTCGTGGCGGCGGATGGTTCCGTCGTCGTACTCGGCCACCGAGCACGCGCAGACCAGGCCGGTCTGGGCGCGGTCGTCCTGCTCCAGGCGATAGACGTAGTAGCAGGACTTCTCGTCCTTCAGCAGCACGCCGTCAAGCGCGGCCTGGCGAATGAGCTCGCCCGCCTTCGCGTAAACGTCGGCCGCGTACATGTCGTGGCCGGGCTCGAAGTTGACCTCGGGGCGGTCGATGCTCAAGAACGAGCCGGGGTGTGCCTGGGCGTAGGCCCGCGCCTGCTCGCGGTCGAACACGTCGTAGGGAAGGGCCGCGAACGAGGCGGCCTTCTCGGGGCGGGGACGATAGCAGTTGATTGGCTCGACGCGCATGGGTACCTCGATTTCCTGGGTGGCTCTCTCTCGGTCGGGCGCGGCGGTGGCTCGCGGCCGCGCCCGGCGACTCGCTACTGGCAGATGCCCTTGAAGTCCGAGCGCTGCGCCAGCGGCGTGATCTTGCGGATGCGATAGATGCCGGGAATCTCGCGCAGGCGCTCGAGGGTCTCCACCTCGACGAACTGGTCGAGGTCGATCACCGTGTAGGCGCTGTCGGCCTGGGCCTCGTTCGCCATGCGCTGGATGTTGGCATTCGACTCTGCAAGGATAGCCGTTATCTGTCCGATCATGTTGGGGACGTTGGCGTGGAGCGCCACGATGCGGCCGCCCGTGCGGCAGGGGCCCAGATCGCAGTCGGGGTAGTTGACGGAGTTGCGCACGATGCCGTGCTCCAGGTAGTCTTTCATCTGCTGGACGGCCATCCCGGCGCAGTGCTCCTCGGCCTCGAAGGTGCAGGCGCCCATGTGGGGCGTGATGAGCGTGCGCGGCATGCGCGTGGTCTTGGGCGTCGCGAAGTCGCATACGAAGCGGCCCAGCTGTCCCTCCTCGAGCGCCGCGGCCACGGCGTCCTCGTCGATGATGTCGGCGCGCGCGTAGTTGATGAGCATGCCGCCCTTGCGCATGAGCGATAGCTCGTGGGTGCCCATCATGCGGCGCGTGTCCTCCTTGGAGGGCACGTGCAGGGTGACGTAGTCGGCGTCGCGGCACAGCTCGTCCATGCTGTCGACGCGCTTGACGTGCTTGCTCAGCTCCCACGCGTGCTCGACCGAGAGGTACGGGTCGTAGCCGTAGACGTCCATTCCCAGGTGGAGAAGGGCGTTGGCCACCTTGCTTCCCACCGCGCCCAGACCGACGACGCCCACCTTGCGCCCGATGGCCTCGCGTCCGACGAAGGCCTTCTTGTTCTTCTCGGCGTCCCTCACGATGTCGGGGTCCTCGACGTTGTCCAGCACCCAGCGCATGCCGCCCAGGGCGTCGCGGGAGTTGACCAGGATCATGCCGACGACGAGCTCCTTTACGGCGTTGGAGTTTCCGCCGGGGGTGTTGAAGACGACGATTCCCCTGCGCGCGCACTCGTCGATGGGGATGTTGTTGAAGCCTGCGCCGGAGCGGGCCACGCAGCGCACGTCGGGGCCGAAGTCCATCCCGTGCAGGCTGCTCGCGCGCACCAGGATGGCGTCGGCGCGCTGCATGTCGTCCGTCTTCTGGTATCCGTCTCCCAGGTTCGCGACGCCGTCCCTGGTGATGTCCTTGGCGATGTTGTCCATTACCTTTACGTAGCGCATGCTCTTCTCCTCGGGTTTTGCCGGCGCGTCGTGGTGTCGGGGACACCCGTGCGTGCGCCGGTCGCTCTTGCGGTCTATGTGCGGGGGCCGGACGAGCCGGCTAGCTAGATCGCGGGAGCGCCGAGGGGGAGGTGGCGTTCGCGTTGGCATTGCTCGGGTTATCGGCGGCGTCGGCTGCGTCCGCGCGCGTGGACTCGAAGTCGGCCATGTAGGCAAGGAGCGCGTCGATGGCCTTGGCCGGAACCGCGTTGTAGCAGCTCGCGCGCAGGCCGCCCAGGACGCGGTGGCCCTTGATGCCCACGATGTTGCGCTCGGCCGCGCCGGCCACGAAGGCGGCGTCGAGCTCGGGCGAGGGGGCGCGGAAGGTGACGTTGGCGATGGAGCGTGAAGGGCCCTGCGCCAGGGGGCTGAAGAGCGCGCTCTGGTCCAGGTAGTCGTACAGGCGATTGACCTTCTTCCAGTTTCGCTCCCGCATGGCGACAAGGCCGCCGGACTCCTCGATCCAGTGGAAGACCTTGCCGCACAGGTAGATTCCCCAGGTGTTGGGCGTGTTGTACATCGAGCCCTTGCTGGCCTGGAGACGGTAGCCCATGTAGGTGGGCACCACGTCGCCCAGTGCGGGGACGTCTCCCAGCAGGTCGTCGCGCACGATGACTATGGTGTTGCCCGCGGGGCCGGCGTTCTTCTGGACGCCGGCGAAGATCAGCCCGTAGCGGCTGACGTCGACGGGACACGAGAGGAACATGCTGCTGAGGTCAGCCACCAGGGGCACGCCGCCCGTGTCGGGCAGGTCGTGGTACATGGTGCCGTAGACAGTCTCGTTCTGGCAGAGGTAGACGTAGTCGAGGCCCTGGTCGACGGGGGAGGCGAGCGTCGGCACGCGGTCGAAGCTCGTGTCCTCGCTGCTTGCCAGGACGTCCGCCTGGCCGTACTTGCACGCCTCGAGCCAGGCCTTCTTGGACCAGTTTCCGCTCACTAGATAGCCGGCGTGGCGGCCGCGCATGAGGTTCATCGGGACGGCCGCGAACTGGAGCGTGGCGCCTCCCTGCATGAACAGGACGCGATAGTTGTCGGGGATTGCCATGATGCGCCTGAGCGTTGCCTCGGCGTCGTCGATGATCGCCTGGTAGGCCTGCGAGCGATGACTCATCTCCATGACGGACATGCCGCTGCCCTTGTAGTCGAGCATTTCCGCGGCAGCCTCGCGCAGCACCTCCTCGGGAATGGCCGAGGGGCCAGCAGAGAAGTTGAACGCTCGGGGCATGCAATCCTCCTTTGGAAACGGCTTTTTGAAACCATATACCAGTAGTGTTTCGACGGTGATAACGAAGTGCTTCGAGAAATCGCCGGAAGGAGCTCCCGCGTCCGCCGGGCTCGCGGCCCGCACCCAAGCGACGCCTTCTCTACCGTCTATGGCGCACCGGGCGATTGTCGCGCCATGCGTTGGGTAAAAGGACAAACATGTACGCAGGCCGGGTGCCGCCCGGCCACGCGCGACGCGCCAGACCCGGCGTGCCGCAGTCTGAAAGGGGTTTCCTATGGCAGGCGTTGACTTTGACTCTATGAGCGACCTTGCCCGCAAGGTCTTCTTGGCGGGCGTGGGTGCCGTGGCCACCGGGGCGGAGAAGTCCCAGGAGGTCGTGGCAGACCTCATCGAGAAGGGCGAGCTCACCGTCGAGCAGGGCAAGGCCGTGAACGAGGAGCTCAAGCGCAAGGTGTCGCAGGCCACCGAGGACACCACCGACTCGCTCCTGCGTGCCAAGTTCAAGACCATGACGCCCGAGGAGCGCGCCGAGTGGGTCGCCAAGGCCCAGAAGATCGCCGAGGACCTCGAGGCGGAGCCCGTCGAGGTCGAGGTGGACGATGCCGAGGCCGAGGGCGCCAAGGAGTAGCCTGCCTTGTCTGAGGACCGCACGACAGATCATCGCGCCGGCCGTGACGACGCGGGCGACGCGGAGAGGGACATGCCCAACGCACACGGGGAGGCACCTCGCGGCGCGGGGGATGACCCCTCCGCCGACTGGGTCGAGGACTCCCTCTTCGACGACCGGCTGGTCGACGACATGCTGGGGGAGGACGACGAGCCGATCTGGTACGACACCATCGGCATTTTCGGGGGCAGGTCGAGCGCGGCGAGCCGCTACCAGATCACGCGCGCCAAGAAGACCGCGCGCCTGGCCGAGATCCTGCGCATCGCCAGCCACTACGACATCTTCAGGGGCCTGACGCCCCTGACCTTCCGCAAGCTCCTTGAGGAGCTGGGGCCCACTTTCGTCAAGGCGGGCCAGATTCTCTCGATGCGCTCGGAGATCCTTCCCGAGAGCTTCTGCCACGAGCTCACCAAGCTGCGCTCCAACGTCGAACCCATGGACCGCGAACTGGTGCTCGAGACGCTGCGCGCCGAGTACCGCGAGCCGATAGAGGACATCTTCGACGCGATTGACGACGTGCCCCTGGGGTCGGCCTCTGTGGCGCAGGTGCACAAGGCGCGCCTGGCCACGGGCGAGCTCGTTGCCGTCAAGGTGCAGCGCCCCCACGTGCAGGAGATCATGGCGCAGGACATATCGATCATGCGCTCGCTGGCACGGCGCGCCTCTCGCTTCATAGGAGACGCGCAGTTCCTGGACCTGCAGTCCGTCGTGGACGAGCTGTGGCAGTCGTTCAGGGAGGAGACTGACTTTCTGGTCGAGGCCCACAGCCTCGAGGAGTTCCGGCGCAACAACGCGGACTGCGCATACGTCACCTGCCCCAAGCCCTACATCAAGCTCTGCACCGAGCACGTGGTGGTGATGGACTACGTGGAGGGCATCTCGATAGGCGACACCCGAAAGCTCTCGAGCCTGGGCTACGACCTGGGGGACATCGGACGGAAGCTCGTTGACAACTACGCCAGCCAGATGCTTGACGAGGGCTTCTTCCACGCCGACCCGCATCCCGGGAACCTTTTGGTCTCGGGTGGCAAAATCGTGTACATGGACCTCGGCATCATGGGCAGGCTGTCCTCGCACGACAGGGCGGCCCTGACCGAGATGGTCGAGGCCGTCGCCCTGCGTGACGCCGCCCGTCTCAAGAGTGGGCTACTGCGCTTCTCGGTGTCCGACGTCTCGGACGTCGACCACCCGGGGCTGCTCGCGGACCTCGACGGCATCATCGCGGACTTCGGCGAGGCGGACCTGTGCGACCTCGACCTCTCCGCGTTCATGAACGCGCTCATATCGATGGCGCGCAAGAACGGGATCGAGCTTCCCGGCACGGTCACCATGCTGGCCCGCTCGCTGGTCACCCTTGAGGGCGTGGTCGATGAGCTTCTGCCGGGCACGAGCATCGTCGAGATCGTGCGCGAGCACATTAAGGCGCACTCCGACCTTGCGGACAGCGCAAAGGCCGAGGCCAGGCGCCTCTCTCGCGCCTCGCTCGCGGCGACGCGCGGCCTGCTCGACGCCGCCGCGCAGAGCTCGACCGCCATGAACATGCTCACGCGCGGGCAGCTCAGGATGAACCTCGATCTGGTGGGCTACGAGGACCCCGTGGGCGACCTCGCGCGCTCGGCCGACCGCCTGACCATGGGCATCGTCATCGCAGGCCTGTTCATCGGCTCGTCGGTCGTCTACTACGCGCGCATCAAGCCCGTCATCTTCGGGGTGCCGGTCATCGGCTTCGTGGGCTACGTGGTCGCGTTCCTGATGGGGGTCTGGCTGGTGCGCAGCATCATGAGCGAGGGCAAGAGGCGCAGGTAGCCTGCTGCCTGCGCTGGCGCTCCGTTCATCGTCTCGTTACCTTGCGGCGCTATAGTCTCCCAAACCATCGGGCGAGAGGGGACGGCATGCCGCTGGGCACCAACACCGCGTTGGAGGGGCTTGCCCCATCGGAGATCAGGCGCTTCTCGGCGCTCGCGCGCAAGGTCCCGGGCTGTGTGGACCTCACGCTGGGCGAGCCTGCCGAGTGCACGGCGGGCCCCGTCTGCGACCAGGTTGCCCGTTCGCTCGACGCGGGACAGACGCACTACCCGCCCAACCGCGGCCGCGAGGGGCTGCGTGAGGCCATATGCGCGCACATGGCGTCCGGCGGGCTCTCGTTCTTGCCCGAGCAGGTGGTCGTCACCAACGGCGCCACCGAGGCGCTCTTCTCGGCCCTCTTCGCTCTGCTCGAGCCGGGAGACGAGCTCATCGTCCCCACGCCGGCCTTCCTGCTCTACGGAGCGGTCGCCACCCTCTGCCGCGCCCGCGTGGTCGCGCTCGACACCGCGCCCGACTCGTTCCAGATCGACCCCCAGAGGCTCATGGCCCTGGTCGGCCCCAGGACCAAGGCGATCGTGGTCACCTCGCCCAACAACCCCACGGGGGCCGTGCTTGACGCGCGGAGTCTCGACGCCGTCGCGACGGCTGCCGGGCGCGGGCTCTACGTCATCTGCGACGACGTGTACGACCAGCTGGTATATGCGGATGGCGTCCAGGGCTTCGCACTGCGCCACCCGGAGCTTTCCGACCGCACCGTTGTGGTCAACAGCATGAGCAAGCCCTACGCCATGACCGGCTGGAGGCTCGGCTGGCTCGCCGGTCCCCGGGAGCTGGTCGACCGGATCGCCATGGTCCACCAGTACGCCGTCTCGAGCGTCGTGAGCTTCACCCAGGACGCCGCGGCCCTGGCGCTCTCGACGGACGTCGCGCCCATGCGCGCGGCCTATCGCGCCCGCAGGGACCTCGTGCTGGAGCGGCTGGACGGGATGGGGCTTCCCGTGGTGCGTCCGGAAGGCGCGTTCTACGCGTTCCCGCGCATCGAGGAGCTTGGTCTGGGCTCGCGCGACTTCTGCGTTCGCGCCGCTCGCGAGGCGGGCGTCGCCCTGGTTCCCGGCGCGGCCTTCGGGGCCGAGGGCCACGTGCGCCTGAGCTATGCCTGCGCGGACGACGCGCTGGTGTGCGGGCTCGACCGGCTTGGCGACTTCGTGGGGGCGCTGCGCCCCTGACGCGGGGGGGCGAGGGGCACGCGCGCGGCGCGCGGCACGGGCCCCGCTACGGCATGAGCGTCAGCGCCTTGAGCGCCGCGAGACGTATACTTACGGGAGTCGACCTGTGCAGAACGGCTCTTTTAGTGTTGCCGCAAAAAAACGGGGAACATGTACGAGGAGGCTTCACCAGGAATTCGAAGAACGGGACAGTCGCAAGGCGTTTCTTGATTCCCCTTGGCATCATGCTGGCAATGGCTGCGGCAATCCTCGCTGGTGCTGGCGCGCCTACTGCATTTGCAGATAACGGCGATCTCGCTGCCACCGAAACTCCGTCTCTTGGCAGTGGCGATAAGGCCGTTCGCACCATCATGATTTACTTGGATGGCGCCAGCTCCGAGGAGACCGGCTCCGCGTGCACTGACATGCTCGAGGAATAGATAGCATCGAAGTTCAATCGCAGCGATTTCCGCATCATCGTCATGACGGGCGGCTCGCTCAAATGGCATCTGGATGCGGGCTACCTACGGGACAAAGACGACCACACCGGCACGCTGACCGAGATCAGCAGCGAGTACAATCAGGTCTGGGAAGTGTATGGAGCCACCGATAACGCCGAAAGCTACTTGAGGCTGTTAGACGGCGACGGCGTGAGCGACGACGGGGCTGCTGCCAAGAAGTCCGAAGACGAGCTCATGAGCGACCCGAACACATTGAAGAAGTTCATCAACTACGCCCATGGCATCGCGCCGGCGGGCAAATACGATCTGATCCTGAACGACCATGGCATGGGCCCCGAGGGCGGTTACGGCGTGGATGACCACGACACCGGGGACTCACATGCGTCAATATCCGTGCGCCAGCTCCGGCAGGCGATCTCGGACAGCGATGTTGTGCGGGATGAGGGCAAGTTCGACTTCATCGACTTGGACTGCTGCATGATGGGCAATTTCGAAACGGCGCTCGCCTTGTGGGATTACACAGACTATTATTTCGGGTCGGCGGACGTCAACCCGTTCCCAACGGTCGATTTCACGGCACTGTTCGATTACCTCGCAGATGCCCCCGATATGGATGCCTGGGACTTGGGACGCAAGTTCGTGGACCTTTTCGTCGATTACTATGACGAGCATCCCGAAAAGGTATCGGTAGGCCGTTCGGTCGGCCATTGCGCGATCAACGTAAAAGACCTCAAGGATAGTGGGATCGTGGACAAGCTGCTGACGGTCGCACGGCAGATGAGGGCAGAGGCGACACCGGGAGCTTCTACGACGAGATCCGCGTTCCGAAAGACGATTACCATTTCGTCATCACCAACCTGCAGGACTTCGCGACCGTGGTGGAGCAGCTCGGGATCGGATTGTACGAAACCGACTGGCAGGAGCCGGGGTTCCTGAACGCATACACGCAAACGGCGCTCGAGATCCAGAACATCTTGCATGATAAGGACATCGTCTATTCGAGGCACACGCAGAAATCGAAGGAAACGTATGCGTTCTTCGGCAGGAACGATGACGAGAGCATAAAGATAAGGGCTACGAAATCCCCGACAAGCGGGCTGAGCATCTTCCACTTCTTCAATCCTGCCAAAGGCGATGCTTCAGGGGAAGTGTCCTTCTACATCGATGCGATGAACGAGTTGGCTGGGTCGTATGCGGAAGGTTCGACCGAGAGGGAGCTGCTCGAGACGTACATGCAGGCAGTTCTCGATTACGAGTTGATCTGCAACGCCGGCGTGGCCGTCTCGACCCTTGTGGAAAACGGTTGCGCGCCTGACGAGATCGACTACGACAAGGTTCTGGAATACCTCCAGTCCCAGAAGTCCGAAAACCACGTCAAGAGGGGATGGGAGTACATCTCGAAGGCCTTTAAGGGAAGCGACAGGGACGTGCCGGCATGGCTCGGCGGGATCATAGACATCCAGCGCGAGGAGGTCTTGGATCACGACAAGGTCTCCCTTGCGACGGAATCGAAGGATGGGACGGATTACTATCGCATCGACGTTGCGGACACGCCCAAGCGGGTCATCGACGTCCCGGTGCTCACGGTGACGGCCAACAGGGAAGACGAGGTGTTCAAAAAGCCCACCAGGACGTTTTACGGCACCCGGGCGCCCGGCGGCGCGAGGGGGAGTCTGCTGACGATTACATGAGCGCCACCGACTCTTCCTACCTGATCCCGAAGTTCGACGGGCAATGGTATGCCGTGAAGGATGCGGATGGGAAAATGCATCTGGCATCCGATGCGTCGGACAACTCCGTTTACGCAGTTTTCTACTTGGGCGAGCAGCTTTTGGGTGCGGGAGAGCTGGTCTTCGATGAGAACGGCAAGGCGAAAAGCATCTACATCTACGGCAACACGATACCGATCCCCCTCGATACGCTCGATGACATGGTGACGGTGGCCCTTTGCAATGATCCGAGCCTTGGGAAAGCGGACCCCATAGACATGTTCATGCTGGAGAAGACGAACGCCGAGCTCGTGAAGGACAGCTACTCGAACCTGGGCATAGACGACGTCGAGGTCAAGCTCGCCATCTCGGACATGTACGACGTCCAGCATGAGGTCAAGCCGGAACTGAGCTTCGATCCTACCGGCGGGCGGTGGGACGACGGCACGGACGCCGTCAGGAAGTACGAACCCGCACTGGAAAGCGAGTTCGCCATCATCGACGCCCCGACGCGCGATGGCTATACGTTTGAATGTTGGGAAGGGTCTGAGTACCAACCAGGGCAACAATATCATGCGGACAGCGATCATGTGTTCACGGCAAAGTGGAAGAAGAACGACTCCAGCAGTGGTGACGACAACACTTCTGGTGGAGCAAAGAATGCCCAAACAAAATCAAGCCCGAGCAAGACGCCAAGCACGGGAGACCTCCTGAACCCGGCGCTCCTGCTGCTGGCGGTGCTGGCGTCAGGAGGGACGGTTGCGGTGGCTGCGAAGAAGCGAAAACGCGAATTGTAGCCGGGAACGAATTGCTGGGTTCCAGCATCCGGCAAGTGCTGTGGTACGGCCGCTAGAGTTAGTTTTTGCAAACAAACACATTTCCGCAGGTAATTCTGGCTCTACGATGAGTTTGTTGTGTCCATGATGCGCGTCGTAACGTTATCATCGCGATGCCTGCGTGGGGACGAAGATCGTCACCCTGGTCCCGCCCGCCTCGCGGGTTCCGATCTCCAGCGTGCCACCGCACTGCGCTTTTAGCCGCTCGCGGACGTTGTTAAGGGCGAAGTGCCGCTCATCCTCATCGGGCGGCGTAAAGCCAGGGCCGTTGTCCTCCACGATGATCTGCACGCCGCACCCAAGGTCGCGCGTGGCGACGGAGACCTGCAGCGGCTCCGAATCGGGGTCCATGCCGTGCTTGACGGCGTTCTCTACGATGTGCTGCAGCGTGAGGGGCGGAACGTTAAACGACGTGACCGGCGTGTCGAATTCCACGAACACCTGTCCCTCGTAACAGGCCTGCTCCACCGCGAGTTATGCCTTCGTATGCTCCAGCTCCCGCTCGAAGGAAATCGTTCCGTCCTCCGCAACGATCTCGAAGTTGCTCTGCAGGTAGCGGGAGAAGTCCAACGTTGTCTGCTGGGCCATTTCGGGATCCTTGGCAATAAGGTAGTAGATGCTCGTCAGCGTGTTGTGGATGAAGTGGGGCCTCATCTGCAGGACGGCGACGTGTGCTCGTTCCTGCGCGACCTCCTCCTTCTGGTCCAGGTAGCGACGGACCAGGCCAACCAAAAGGAGGAGCTCCACGAGAATGACCTGAATGGGCGGCGCCGCGAGAAAGCAGGCCAGGAACATAAGGCCCTGTACGTTCGTTATGTCTTTCCAGTACCGGACAAGCGTTACGAGGTTGATTGCCGTAAGCGCGGCTATCGAGGCGAACGTCAGGGCAATCCATGGCCCGAAATGGGGATCTTGACCAGCAACGACGCGCGCTTCCCCACTCAGCTTCGCCAGACACCCCGCAACGATCAGGATGCCAGTCAACACACATTCGATGCGTACAACCGCATTCGTTCGGAAGTCTCTCCCACTGCAGTAGACGAAATACGCGAACACGAGCAAGGAGGGAATCGGGGCTATCAGCGTTTCGGCAAGGCTCAGAGCAAGCACGGACGCGTACGACACGTCGGCTTGTGCAGCGCCGTTTCCCAAAAGGCCTACTACCGCACGGGCAATCGTCGATATCAGGATGGCGACGCACAAGCCCTTCGGCCATCGCTCGACGTCGCGGGCGATATAAAGCAATATCAGACCAAACGCCCCGAACAGGAGCGCGGACATATCCAGTGTTGCATAGAAATACTGTTCCGTTATCACAGCAGCCCTCGCACGGGATGCCGCAGCCTGGGAATCAGCCTGCGGACCTCCTCCGCCTTCAGCGGCTTCAGTATAAAACCGCAGGCGTCGGTGTTCCATGCGTCGAGGGAATATTCTGGGTATGCGGTGAGGTAGGCCACGTTAGCATTCGGCCTAATTTGCAGGAGCTCTTGGCAAAGGTCAAGTCCATTGGTCTTGCCCAGCTTGATGTCGAGAAGCACCAGCGCAACTGGGTTGTTCTTGAAATAGCGCACAGCTTCCGCCGGGCTTGCGAGACCGACGTCGTTTGCGTTCGGAAGCGCCTCCCGCAGAACGGGGAGGCCCTCTTCGAGGGCAATGGGACTGTCGTCCACCAGCAGGACGTTCGGGGCATCGTGGGACTCGTCTGCAGCTGCGAGCAGCGCCGCTGCGTCCGCGTCAAGCGCCCTGGCTATATGGGAGATCATGGCGGCGTTGGGCAATCGGTGCCCGGTTTCCCAGTTGGCGACCGCAGAACGAGTCACGTGCAGCCGGTTTGCCAGCTGCTGCTGTGACAGACCCTTTTCGGCCCTCGAGCGACACAGCGTTTCTCCGAAGTAGTTTGCCATGGCCCTTCTCGTCCCATCCCACCGCGCGAATAGCTTTGCTGCCTCGAAGCAGAATGCAATTCGGTCAAATATCTACCCACATACATAAATCCGCATTCACCAAAAGTGCTTGCATGAAACCCGTCACGAAACGAAACACCTTTCTGGGATCCCCCCCGCCCATTCTTAAAAGAAAATGAAAAAAAGAGTGGGTTCTTTGGTTGGCAGTACGGCTGGTACCAGCCAAACAAAGAAGAACGAATAGCGGAGAAAGGAGCTTGAAAAATGGATGGGAAAATCAAGAACGCGAAGAGCACGTTGAAGATCCTGGGCATCCTGAGCATCCTCCTGGGTGCCTTGGCTATTCTCCTCGGCGCCATGTCGATTGGCGGCGGCGGCGTTCTCGCTGGAGGAATTGCCACCTCGGGCGGTATGAGCTCAGCCGATGCGGAGACCGCCACCATGGTGACAGGCCTGGTGCTGGTCGGGGGAATCGTCCTCCTGATTTCGGGAATCTTCACCCTGCTCCTGGGTATCTTCTCGGTCCGTGCGTCGAACGATTTCAGCAAGGTCGGGCCGGCTTACGCCTTCGCGCTTATCGATCTCATCGTCTCGGTTGTCGGCGTCATCGTGAACTTTGCCGGAACTATGAATGTCTCGTCTCTGCTCGAGGGCGTCGTCGGAATCGTTTTCGCCGCCTGCATCTTCTGGGCAGCGAAGACCATCAAGGATTACAATGCTGGTGGTGGCAACCCCGGCAATGGCCAGCTCCCTCCACAGTAGTGAGCACCTGTTTCAATCGCATCGCTGGAAAGGAGAGCGCCCGGTGTTTTTCCGGGCGCTCTCCTTTTGCACCGCGGAGCGTGAAGCCCTCGACGGCACGAAATCGCTGGTTGACGTAGTACACTACCACCGCTCCGGTTCCGGGACGGCAT
This sequence comes from Olsenella sp. KH1P3, assembly GCF_900167315.1. Taxonomy (NCBI): domain Bacteria; kingdom Bacillati; phylum Actinomycetota; class Coriobacteriia; order Coriobacteriales; family Atopobiaceae; genus Olsenella; species Olsenella sp. KH1P3. The sequence continues at coordinate 486,261 of NZ_FUWQ01000001.1, forward strand.
GATGGGGCATCGGCACCCGAAGCCGATGTCCCCTTTTTTGCTTCAACGGGACCAGCCGCCCCTGTCGTGGCTGACCGAGTGTTGGTGCGAGGGGGGAGTCCCCGTGCGAGCCGGAGTGGTGGTCGTGCCATGAGCCCGAGTCGTGCCGGGGCTCGTGGTTGCTGACCGGCCTGGGCCTGCGGGCGGGCAGCATCCCGTGCCCGACGGCGAACTTGTGGGCGTCCCCAAAACGCCCAAGTTTATCGGCTATGGTCGCCTTGCCCTGCGCGTCTTCGGCGGCTTCCAGGTCGCGCTCCAGCAGCCCGATCTGCCAGTCGATGTCGGCGATCGAGGCGATGCGGGGGTCTCTGAGCGCCTCCATGAGCCTCGCCAGCTCGCCGAGCTCGTCCAGGTCGCGAACCAGCACGGCGCCCTCGATGCGCTTGTCGATGGCATCGCATTTTAGGGCCGTAGGATACCCCCACTCCCATTCCAGCGCCTGCTTGCCGTAGCAGCGCCCCAGCTTCTCGCCGCCGACCCTGCGGGCTGGATGGTCGGAGAGCGCGTAGAGGAAGTCGCGTCGCCGTGCGTTGGGGGAGTTGAGCGAGAGCTCCACGCCCAGCGCCCCCAGAACGCTGCGGTAGCTCGCCTCGTCGTGGGCGAGGGCGCGGGCCGTCCGGGCGCGCTGCCTGATGTCGGCGACCCAGCTGTACCCGCCCTTGCGCTCAATTCTGCGCTCGGCTCGCCCCTTGTACTCGCGTTGGGTCGTCCTGGCCTCGCCGCCCTTGGCTCGCCGGTCGAATACCGCGTGCTCGTCGGCGAGGTATCCCAGCCCCCGCTCGCGGGCCATCCGCTGCAGGTCGCGGTTGAGCCCCTTGGGGTCGGGGACGTGAAGGCGCCTTCCGGTCTCGACGTTGGTGTTGCCCACGACGACGTGCGCGTGCGGGATGGCGTGCTCGTTGTCGTCGTGGTAGACGATGGTCACCTGGTACTCGCCGAAGTGTCTCTCCGCCCAGCTGAGCGCCAGCTCGCGCAGGCGCTCCAAGTCGACCTTGTCTGCGGGGTCGGGGCTCACGACGTAGTGGCGGTACGTGATGGCAGGCCTGCCGCGGTAGGGCTCGCCGTTGCCGTAGACGGCCCTGAGCTCGTCCATCTCCGCCGCCCAGCCGCGGGCCTCGCCGCCGCCCCGCTCCATGCAGTCGAGGTTGACGAAGTCGTGGCCTATGGCGCGGCCTCCCCGCTCGAGGTAGCGCTCGATGGCTGCCATTGTTTCCATATTGAGGGGCGTGGGCATGAACGAGATCGCAAGGCGAATACTGGTTGATCAGGGGCTAAAACCTGTTGAATTTGAACAACCCCATGTAATTGATTTAATTCGAAAACCTATATCAGATGTGTGGACTGTTGTATGCACACACAATGACAAAGTTTTCGGCACTCCGGCAATCTTTTGCTGTTTTGCCAATATGGAACATAAAGCGCAAATCTTAGAGGAATCCAATTGGCTCAAGCATCCTGATAGCTTTTCTCCTGGATTTTGCATGAGCGCCGGTTCTGCGCGATTTGATTCAAGCAGCTATGACGGTTTTCACTTCATAGTTATGGAGCAGTATTTTCACAGCCTCGAAGAAGCCCAATTCCATTTGAACCAAGAATTTGCGCTTCTCTTCGAGCTGTATCGAGACCCTAGTGGTAATTACTACAAGATTGACGAATGTGGCAATCGTGAACCAGTTGTTGTGTTTGAGAAACACCAGGTAAAGGTAAAAACTAAATACCTACTCCGCTATATGTGCGCCAGGCAATTCCTATTTATCCAATTCGTCGATTTGCGGGTAAGTACACCAGGCCATATGCCGTTTCATACAGATCCTATGGGCGACGACAGCGATGCTGGCCCAAATTACATTTTCGATCGCTGGTACCAAGGCAACGAAACTGAAAACTATCTGCTATCGATGATATATGCCAGAAGCTATGTTGAACCTGGCCCTATTGAGGACTGCGGACTCTGGCCTTACGACGAAGATGAGGAGCAGTACCCGGAGTTCATTATTAATGGGCTGCCTGACGGGTCATTCGAACGTTTCACATGCGAAGAATCAAAGCTGACGACGCGCTGGTGCGCGGGCTCGACCGGCTTGGCGACTTCGTGGGGGCGCTGCGCCCCTGACGCGGGGAGCGAGGGGCACGCCGCGGCGCGCGGCACGGGCCCCGCTACGGCATGAGCGCCAGCGCCTTGAGCGCCGCGAGACCGCCCGCGAGCGCTCGCTCGTCGAAGTCGAAGCCGTCCGAGTGGAGCGAAGGCACTTCTCCCACGCCCAAGAGCAGGAACACGCCGGGCAGCTGCCTCTGGTACCAGGCGAAGTCCTCGGCGATCATGTACGGCTCCTCGATGATCTGGAGTTCCGGCACGCGCTCGGCGACGCGCCCGAAGAGCTCCGGGTCGTTCGTGACGGGTGGGTATCCCTCGGCGAAGTCGACCTCCGCCGTGCAGCCACAGCTCGCCGCGGCGCGTGCTGCCAGCTCGCGCACCTCCGCCATCACCTCGTCGCGCAGCTCGACGTCGAACGTGCGCAGCGAGCCCTCCAAGCGCGCCCTGTCGGCTATCTGGTTGCAGACGAGGCCGCCCTGCAGGGTGCCGAACTTGAGGACGACGCCCTCGCGCCCGCGCGCGGCCTCCCTCTGGCACAGCCGCTCGATGTGGTCGTAGGTCGCGGTCAGGAAGCGCGCCGCGGCCTCCACCGCGTCGGCCCCCAGTTCGGCGCGGGCTATGTGGGCGGTACGGCCCAGGAAGGTCACGTGCGTCTCGTTTCCCGCTGCCAGGAGCGCCCCCGGCCTGCCGGCAAGCCGTCCCTCTGGAAGCCCGGGCCACAGGTGAAGCCCGAAGATGCGGTCGACGCCGCACTCCTCTAACGCGCCGCTCTGGCAGATGCCGCGCGCGCCGCCCGTCGTCTCCTCGGCGGGCTGGAAGACCAAAAGGAGGCTCCGTCCCAGGCGATCCAGGTTCTGCGGCAGCCATTGGGCAAGCGTCAGCAGCATCGCCATGTGCCCGTCGTGTCCGCAGGCGTGCATGTGCCCCTCGATGCGCGAGGCGTACGCCGCGCCCGTGCGCTCGGTGACGGGCAGGGCGTCCATGTCGGAGCGCAGTGCGGTCGCGTGCGGGGTGCCCCTGTCGACGTAGAGGCAGAGCGCGGAGCGCGAGGGCGAGAAGACCGTTGCCCTCCCGCCGCGGGACGTGATGTCCCCGGCGGCCGGCTCGAGGATCCCGCGCACGTAGGCGAGGGTGCGGGGGAGGTCGTAGTCGAGCTCCGGTATCTGGTGAAGCGCGCGACGGTGCTCCCTGAGCATCCGCCCCTCGATCGGCTCTGCCATGTTCTTCTCCTCTGGTCCATCTGCTTGCCCGCGCGCCCGGAGCCCGCCTTGCGGGCTCACCAGACATGCGTCTTGCAATTATCCGACCGGAAGTTGTCATTCGCCCGAATAAGTCAACTTTGTTAACCGTTGCGATGAATGGCGTTTCAGCCCGTAGAATCATCCCAACGAAAGAGGTGCGGAAGTGATGAGCGCGGGCGAGCCGGCAGGCGCGGACCCCGCGGGAGGCTAAATCCGCCGAACTCCTTGGCCCGGCAGGGCGAGGGGTGGGCCAGCGGGGAAGACCCGCCGGACTGTCTGTGGGGGCATCCCACAGTTGCGCTTTCCCGACGCGAGCATTCGCGGGCCGCAGCTGTGGGACTGGCGTCGGGGGGCATCGTGGAGCGCAAGAGACCGTTTGCAAGCAGGGAGCGGCTGGAGTCCATCGCGACTCGCTATCCCACGCCGTTCTACCTTTACGACGAGAAGGGCCTGCGCGCCAACTTGGAGCGCATCCTGCGCGCGTTCTCGTGGAACCCTGGGTTCAGGCAGTTCTTTGCCGTCAAGGCGACGCCGAACCCCGCGCTCATCCAGATTATGCGCGAGTACGGCTGCGGCGTCGACTGCAGCAGCCTGACCGAGCTCATGCTTGCCGAGGCCATGGGGATCTCGGGCGAGGACATCATGTTCAGCAGCAATGACACCCCGCTCGACGAGTTCGCCCACGCGCATCGCCTGGGGGCCATCGTCAACCTGGACGACATCACGCACATCGACTCGTTCGCGGAGGCGATCGAGGGCGAGGCGCTCCCCGATACCATGAGCCTGCGCTTCAATCCCGGGGGCGACTTCTCGTTCGCCAACGGCATCTTCGGCCGCCCGGAGGACGCGAAGTTCGGCCTGATGGAGCCGCAGATGCTCGAGGCGGCCCGCCGCCTCGCGTCGATGGGCGTGCGCAACGTGGGCATCCACGCGCTCCTGGCCAGCAACACCCTCACGAACGAGTACTATCCCGCGCTCGCGAGACGCCTGTTCGAGCTCGCGGTGCGCCTGCGGGCCGAGGCGGGCGTGCGCGTGCCGTTCGTCAACCTCTCGGGCGGGGTGGGCATCGCGTACCGCCCCGAGGAGGAGCCCAACGACATCGAGGCCATCGGCGCGGGCGTGCGCCGCGCGTTCGACGAGGTGCTCGTGCCCGCCGGCATGGGCGACGTCGCCATCTTCACCGAGATGGGCCGCTTCGTGACGGGGCCGTACGGGGCGCTGGTCACGCGCGTCATCCACCGCAAGAGCACCTACCACGACTACCTGGGCGTCGATGCCTGCGCGGCGAACCTCATGCGACCGATGCTCTACGGCGCCTACCACCACATCACCGTCATGGGCAAGGAGGACGAGCCTGCGACGCACGCCTACGACGTGACGGGAATGCTGTGCGAGAACAGCGACCGGCTCGCAAGCGACCGCGCTCTGCCCGAGGTGGAGGTGGGCGACCTGCTCTTCGTCCACGACGCGGGTGCCCACGGCCACTCGATGGGATACAACTACAACGGGCGGCTGCGCTCGGCCGAGCTCCTGCTCCAGGCCGACGGCGGCGTGCGCTGCATCCGCCGCGCCGAGAGGCCGTCCGACTACTTCGCGACGCTCGACGTGCTGCCCATCGCGCCCAAGCTGGGCGTCAAGCCGGCGGCGTCTTCCGCGGCCCGGCCCAAGCCCGCGCGTCCCTAGGGGCGCAATGCCGAAGCGGCAGCATCTGCTGGCTGGCATACGTTTTTTGGAGGGGCGTCGCGCGCCCTTCTCGCGCATCGCAACGGACACGCATGACGAAGCGGGCCGCACGGAGCGGCCCGAGAGGAGGCTGCCATGGGAATGGACAAGCTGAGGGGATCGATAGTCGCATTGGTCACGCCGTTTGACGAGCGGGGGGCCATCGACTTCGACGCGCTCGGCCGCCTGGTCGACTACCAGCTCGAGGGCGGAACCGACGGAATCCTGGTGCTGGGGACGACGGGCGAGTCGTCAACCATGACCGACATCGAGGACTACGAGGTCGCGCGCTTCGTGAAGGAGCGCGTCGCGGGTCGCGTGCCCGTCATCGGTGGCGCGGGCTCCAACTCGACGCAGGAGTCGCTCGACAAGAGCCTCGGCCTTCAGCAGCTGGGCCTCGACGGGCTCCTGCTCATCACGCCCTACTACAACAAGTCCAACGAGGAGGGCATCTACCGCCACTTCAAGACGGTCCTCGACGCCGTCGACATCCCCTGCATCCTGTACAACATCCCCGGGAGAACCGGCTGCAAGATCAGCGAAGAGAACGTGGCGCGCCTCTGCGGCCACCCCAACGCCTGGGGCATCAAGGAGGCCAGCGGAGACATCGCCTATGCGACGGCCGTCGCCCGCTACGTGAGCGACGACTTCCGCATGTTCAGCGGAAACGACGACATGGTCGTGCCCATCCTCTCGCTGGGCGGCTCGGGCGTCATCAGCGTGTGGGCCGACGTCGCGCCCGCCGCGGTGCACGAGATGTGCGAGGCCTGGTTCGCCGGAGACGTCGCGCGCGCCCGCGAGATCCAGCTGGGCAACCTCGAGCTGGTACACTCTCTGTTCGCAGAGGTAAACCCCATTCCGGTCAAGGCTGCGCTGGCGAGCATGGGGCTGATCCACGAGGGCTACCGCGCGCCCCTGTGGGAGCCGACGGACGAAACGCGCTCGCGCCTCGCCGCTGCGCTGAAGGGAGCTGGTCTGATTGACTAACGAAGCCGCACGCACGAGCGTCATCCTCATCGGCGGCGGACGCATGGGCACGCTGATAGCCAAGACGCTCGAGGCCGAGGGCGGCTTCGAGGTCCTGGACACCTACGGGTCTCGTGACGCTGCCCAGCTGGACCGGGAGGCGCCGCGCGCCGACGTCGCCATCGACTTCAGCAACCGAGCGGCCCTTCCGCACGCCCTCGCCTACGTCAGGAGGACCGGCGCCGCGCTGGTCAGCGGCACCACGGGCTACGCACCCGAGGAGCTGGAGCAGATTCGTGCCCTGGGCGAGGCCTGTGCCGTCACCTGGAGCGCCAACTACTCGCTGGGCGTCGCGGTCCTGCGCCGCGCCACCGAGGTCGTCGCGCGCGGTCTGGGCGACTGGGACTGCGAAATCGTCGAGACGCACCACAACCAGAAGGCCGACGCGCCCTCCGGCACCGCCAAGCTGCTGCTCGGGGCCGTTGACCCCGCGGGCTCGATGGAGGTCGTCTGCGGCCGTGAGGGCATGGTGGGACCGCGCGGAAGGCGCGAGGTCGGCATGCACAGCCTGCGTGGCGGCACCGTCGCGGGCACGCACGAGGTGCACTTCTTCGGGACCGACGAGGAGGTCTGCCTGACCCACCGGGCGACGAGCCGCCAGATCTTCGCGAGCGGGGCCGTCGCCGCGGCGCGCCGCATCGTGGGTCGCGAACCCGGATTCTATACCTTTGACCAGCTCATGTTTGGAGAATAGCCGTCGGGTCGGAAGTGCCGCCCGCCGCGAGTGAGGGAGAGCCATGGACGCTCAAGAGATCATCAGCTACATCGCCAGCGCACCCAAGAAGACGCCAGTGCGCGTCTTCGTGCGCGAGCGTGAGGGGGCCAGTGTCGACTACGGACCGGAAGCCCACGTCTTCGGCGCGGGCGACAAGGTCGTCTTCGGAGACTGGGAGCAGGTCGGGCCGGCGCTCGCGGCCGCGGCCGACGACATAGAGGACGTCGTGGTCGAGAACGACCGCCGCAACTCGGGCGTGCCGCTTCTGGACATCAAGGGCGTGAATGCCCGCATCGAGCCGGGTGCCCTCATCCGCGAGAAGGTCCAGATTGGCGACGGCGCCGTCGTCATGATGGGCGCCATCATCAACATCGGCGCCGTCGTCGGACCGGGCACCATGATCGACATGGGTGCCGTGCTGGGCGGACGCGCCATCGTGGGCGCACGTTGCCACGTGGGCGCCGGCACCGTTCTTGCGGGCGTCGTCGAGCCGGCGAGCGCCACGCCGGTCGTCATCGAGGACGACGTCATGCTGGGCGCCAACGCTGTCGTGATCGAGGGCGTGCGCGTCGGGGCGGGTGCCGTGGTGGCCGCGGGTGCGGTCGTCGTCGAGGACGTCCCCGCGGGGGCCGTCGTGGCGGGATGCCCCGCGCGCGTCATCAAGATGAAGGACGAACGCACCGCCGCCAAGACTGCGCTCGTCGACGCGCTCAGGCAGATCTAGCCGCGGAGCTGCCTGGACTCCGCATACTCGCATTCGAGCTCGAACGCCCGGGGTGCCGTGAACGGTGCCTCGGGCGTTCGCCTTTTCGGGTGCCCCGTCGGCGAGGTATCCCTATGAGTCGCGTGCTATATGTGATAGTCTGACTATCGTATTGATAGTCAGACTATCATCATGTTTGGGGGAGCGGTCGGATGACGGATCGGAAGGGCGCGGCGTCTGGGTTTGCTCCCGGCGCCCTCGACGGCGCAAATTGGTCGCGGCCTCTTGCGGGGGAGGGCTGCCTCGCTGACCTTGCCCCGACCGGCCGCCTAAGGCTCGGCCAGTTCGACCTCCACGTGGTCGAGTGTGCGGCGGAGCTCTTCCTGCGCGAGGGCATCGCCAGCGTGAAGATGATCGACATCGCCGATGCGGCCCAGGTGGGCGTCGCGACCCTCTACCGGCACTTCTCGACCAAGACCGCCCTGGCGGTCGGCGCCGCCACGCTCATGTGGTCGTACTTCAACGATCGCATAAGCTCGCTGGTCGAGAGTGCGGAGTTCCTGGACATGAGCGGGGCCCAGAGACTCGAGCGCCTTCTGGGCGAGTACGCGGCCAGCTACGTCCAGAACAGCTCCTTCGTGTCGTTTCTGGACGAGTTTGACCACCTGGTGCTCTCCGAGGGGCTCCAGGCGGATGACCTCGAGGCGTATGGTGCGCAGATCGACTCGTTCTACCTCATGTTCGACGACGCCTACCTGCTGGGGAGGCAGGACGGCTCCGTCGTGCGAGAGGTCGACTTCAGGACCTTCTACACCAGCGTCGCGCATGCGCTCATCGGCGTCGCCCAGAAGCTGTCGCGCGGCGAGGTCATCTCGTCGGACCGCTTCGCCAACGGCACCAAGGAGCTCGAGTACATCATCGACATGGCCGTCAGCTACCTGAGCCAAGGCACAACCTGATCGGTTGAGGATGGGAGAGGATCATGGCAACTGTGGGTGCTGGGCGTGACGCTGGGCATAACCTATGCGGGTGTTGCGACGATGTGGTCGGCGGTCTTCCCACTGGCTCCGACCTCGACCTTTTGAGGGAGGGGCTCTACGGCTGCTTCGGAGGCGCCTTCGCGAGGGAGCTTGTCGTGCTGAGCCCGGGAAGCATCGTGCTCGCCGGCAACCACACCGACCACCAGGGAGGACATGCGGTCGCCTGCGCGGTCGGGTCCTACGCTCGCGGAATCTTCAGGGCCAACGGCGAGGGGCGCATCCGCGTGGGCGGGCGAGGGCTGCCCGCGATCCAACTTGACAGCGCGGACCTCGATGCGAGGGATGGCGGGCTCGATGACCTGTCGGCCATGGTGCGCGGCATGGTTGCCCTCTTCCTGCAGAGGGGACTCGCGCCCGGGGACGCGCTGGGCTTCGACGCCTACCTTGCGCTCGACGAGCCTGTCGGGTCGGGGCTTTTGGGGGAGTCCGCCCTCGAGCTCGCGTTTGCCCAGGGCCTCAATAACCTTTGGGCTGGGGGCACCCTTTCGGGGGAGGAGCTTGCGCTGGCGGCGCTGCGCGTCGCGCGCGAGCGCCTCGGCGGCTCGTCTGCCCCCATGTGGCAGCTTCCCGTCGCGCTTGGCGGCATCCAGCACCTCTCGTTCGCGGACTCCGGGGGCGCCGTCGCGGAGCGCATAGACTTCGACTTCGCGCAAGAGGGCTACAACGTCTGCCTGGTCGAGGTTGGGGACGGCCGCGTGACGGAGCCTGCCAGCTGCTCCTCCATCCTGCAGGAGATGCAGGCCGTCGCAGGTGCCCTGGGAGCAGAGCGCCTGGGTGACGTGCGCGAGGTCGACTTCATGATGGACCTGCCTGTCATTCGCGACCAGTTTGGCGACCGCGCCGCACTGAGGGCCATCCACTTCTGGCGCGAGGACCGCATGGTGGAACACCGCGTGAGGGCGCTCAAGGCCAAGGACATGCACGCGTTTCTGGAGCTGACGCGTGCGAGCGGGGCGAGCACCGCGATGTATCTGCAGGGCACGCCGCGCGTGGCGCGCAGCCAGGCGATAATGCTTGGGCTTGCGGTTGCCGACGAGAACCTGCGCCACGAGGGCGCGGCCTGCATCCATGGGGGAAGTCCCGAGAGGGCCATCCTGGCATTCGTCCCGGACTCCGTGTACGAGCTCTTCTCGCAGGGCATGAACGCCATCTACGGAGAGGGTGCCTGCCGCGCGTACGAGGTCGTGGATGAGGGCGCGAGCGCGTGGTGGCTCTAGCGCACCTCCGAGAAGCGCCTAGCCTACGACGCGGTAGCCGAGCGTGCCTACGCCGCTGAAGCCCAGGGCATGGGCCACGGCGGGCTGGAGGTCGATCTGGCGATTGCCCGTGAAGGGGCCACGGTCGTTGACGACCGCCTGCACGGTGTGACCGTTGTACGTGATCTCGATTACCGTGCCCAGGGGCATGCTGCGCATCGCAACGCCCATGGAGGTGGGCGTGACGAGGGCGCCCGAGGCCGTCTTGCCGTACATGAAGCCGTCGCCCTCGCCGTAGGTCGAGGCCCCGACGTAGGTGTACGAGGTTCCCACGTTGCCGGAGTTCGAGCCTCCGTTTGCGGGGGCGTCGTTGTTTGCGGGGGCGTTGCCCGTGGCCGCGCTGATCTGCTGGGAGGTCGTGTCGGTTATCTGGCCCGAGGCGTAGGCCGCCTCGTTCTGGGCGGTGTCGGCGGTCGCGGCGGCGACGGCGGCGTTGCGGGCCGCATCGGCCTCCTCCTTGGCCCTCTGGGCTTCAGCGAGCTTTACGTCCGCGTCTTCCTTCTGCTTGGTGAGCTCGTCCTTGGTGGTGTTGAGCTCCCAGACGGAGTCGTTGAGCTCCTTGATGGCGTTCGCGTTGGACTCCGTTATGATGTCGAGGTAGGCCGCCTGGGTGACGAACTGGTTGAAGTCCTCGGCGGAGAGCAGCAGCATCACGAGGTCACCCTGTGCCTGCTGAAGCTTGTAGCTGGCACGCATGGCCGCGGCGGCCTTGTTCCTCAGGCCCGGGAGCTTCGCCTCGAGCTCGTGGATCTTCGCCTCGTTGTCCTCGATCTGCTTCTGGAGGTCCTGGGACTCCTGTTCCGCCTTCTCGTAGCTGTCGTTCGCCGCGATTGCGGCCTCCTGGAGCTTCTCGAGGGACTCCGCGTGGGCGCTTACCGGACAGGCCACAAGAACGAGCGCGAGCGAGAGGCCCGCGCATGCGGCTCCCCGCGCGATGCGCATGCGGAGGGGGCAGATGGTTGACTGGATCGTGGACATGTTCAGCGTGCTCCTCACTAGTCGACCATCTTCACCGTCGTGATGACGGGCTGGTCCTCGGGGTTGGTCGTGCCGTTCGAGTCTTGTGTGGGCACGTTGTTGCAGATGGCGTCGACGACCTCCATTCCCTCGGTCACGCGACCGAAGGCGGCGTACTGGCCGTCGAGACTGCTCCTATCCTGCTGGACGATGAAGAACTGCGAGCTCGCACTGTCGTAGCTGGCCGCAGTGCGCCCCATGCTGATCGTTCCGCGCTTGTGCTGCAGCCCGTTAGCGATGCCGTTCGCGGAGAACTCGCCCTTGATGCGGCGGTCCGCCCCGCCGGTTCCGTCATGCTTGGGGTCGCCGCCCTGGATCATGAAGCCCGGGATGATGCGGTGGAACGTGAGGCCGTCGTAGAAGCCATCGCTCACCAGCTGACAGAAGTTGCTGACCGTGATGGGGGCGATTCCCGCATAGAGCTCCAGACTGAGCGTTCCGTAGCCTCGGACCTCCATGGTGGCGTGGTGCGTCCCCGTGCCGTACCCGTTGTCGAGTGGCTGCTGGATGAGCGGGGCGTCCTGCGTCGTGGCCGAGGCGGCCTTGGCTTGAGAGTCCGTCTGGGTCGAGGACGCGTCCGCCTCGCTGGCGCCTGCCGATGATGCCGCACAACCCGTGAGAGCGAGGATCCCTGTCGCACCGGAGGCTCCGGCAAGGGATGCAAAGGCTCGGCGGCTCATGCAGCGGTTGGTCATGCAGCTCTCCTTGATCGGCGGACAGGTCGTAAGCCTCAGGTTCAGGCTGAGGCGATGAGGCTCAACTTGGCCATGGTACCGCAGAGGCCCCGTTTTACCTAATTTGGGGGTACCTCAACGCCCCCTTGCGTCGGCAAAATGATCATATTCCTTTACATGACCAAAATACCGTAACCCTATCGCATGGTCCTGCAGACCGAGACGCGCGAGGCGATTGGGTTCCACTGGTCGTCTTTCGCGCGAGGCGTTACGAAAGAGGCCCGCAGCTCATGTGAGTTGCGGGCCTCTTGGGACGCGGGGCTGGCGCACGAAGGGGGCCTTGGGCTACTCGAGCTCGAAAGCTCCCGTGTAGAGCTGGTAGTACGTTCCGCGCTGGGCGATGAGTTCCTCGTGTGTGCCACGCTCGATGATGTGGCCGTGGTCAAGGACGATGATCACGTTGGCGTTGCGGACCGTCGAGAGACGGTGGGCGATGACGAACGTGGTGCGTCCCGCCATGAGGGCGTCCATGCCGCGCTGGACGATGGCCTCGGTGCGCGTGTCGATGGAGGAGGTCGCCTCGTCCAGGATCATCGCGGGCGGGTCGGCGACGGCGGCGCGAGCGATGGAGATGAGCTGGCGCTGGCCCTGGGAGAGCGACGCCGCGTTGTCGGTCAGCATCGTGTTGTAACCTTCGGGCAGGCGCCTGATGAACGAGTCCGCGCCTGCGAGCTTGGCTGCCGCGATGCACTCGCCGTCGGTCGCCTCGAGGCGGCCGTAGCGGATGTTGTCCATGACGGTGCCGGTGAACAGGTTGACATCCTGAAGGACGATGCCCAGGGAGCGACGAAGGTCGGACTTCCTGATCTTGTTGATGTTGATGCCGTCGTAGCGGATCTTGCCGTCGGCGATGTCGTAGAAGCGGTTGATCAGGTTCGTGATGGTGGTCTTGCCCGCGCCGGTGGCACCGACGAAGGCGACCTTCTGGCCCGGCTTTGCGTAGAGCGTCACGTCGTGCAGGACCGTGTGGTCCGGCGTGTAGCCGAAGTCTACCCCGCGCAGGCGGATGTCGCCCTCGAGGGGATGGAAGGTGAGAGTGCCGTCGTGGTGGGGGTGCTTCCACGCCCAGGTGTCGGTGCGCTCGTCAGACTCGACGTAGTCGCCCTTCTCGTCCTTGCGGACGTGGGTGAGCGTGACGTAGCCGTTATCGGCCTCGGGCTCCTCGGCAAGGAGCGTGAAGATGCGCTCTGCGCCCGCGAGGCCCATGACCACGAAGTTGATCTGCTGGGAGACCTGGCCGATCGACCCGGCAAAGCGCTTGGTGAGGTTGAGGTAGGGGACGACGATGTCGATGGAGAGCGCGAAGCCGCCGATGGAGGGGTTGGGGATGCCGAGCGCGAGCGAGATGCCGCCCGCAAGGGCGACGAGGACGTAGGCGAGGTTGCCGACGTTGAAGAGCACCGGGCCCAGCGTGTTGCCGTAGATGTTGGCGTTTCTTGCCGCGACGAAGAGCTCCTCGTTTACCTTGTCGAAGTCCTCGGTCATCTGCTTCTCGTGCGTGAAGACCTTGACGACCTTCTGGCCGGTCATGGACTCCTCGGCAAAGCCCTCTGCGCGAGCAAGGGTCTTCTGCTGGGCGATGAAGAAGCGCGCCGACCTTCCGCCCATGAAGCGGACGAGCCAGGCCATGAGGGCGACCATGACCAGAACGACGAACGAGAGGGGAATCGAGTACCACAGCATGATGGCGAGGGTCGCTGCCATCTGGAGGAACATGGTCAGCAGGTTCGGTAGGGCCTGGCTGATGAGCTGCCTCAACGCATCGACGTCGTTGGTGTAGTACGACATGATGTCACCGTGCTTGTTGGTGTCGAAGTAGCGGATGGGCAGGTCCTCCATGTGGTCGAACATCTCGTTGCGGACCTTCATGAGGGTGCCCTGGGTGACCATGGCGCCCAGCTGCGTCTGGAGCACGTTGCAGCTGATCGCGACGACGTAGACCCCGATGAGCGTCGTGACAAGCGGCGCAATCTCTGCAAGGGCGCTGTTCCAGTCGCCGGACTGCCAGTACTTGCCCACGATCACGAGCGCCTGCTGCATGAAGATGGAGGGGAGTGACGTAAGAATTGCCGCCGCCACGATGCAGATGACCATGACGGTGGCGTGGACGGGGTAGTACCTGAAGACCATCTTCAGGACCTTGCCCATGGAGGCCGCCCTCCTGCTCGCGGGCTTTCCTCCCTTACCCTGCTGGGGCCGGGGGGTAGGATTCTGGTTCTTCTCTGCGTTGGTGGTCTCGTTACTCATGGGCAATCTCCTCCTTCCCCTGGACGTTCGCTTCGTTGTCGAGCTCACTCATCGTCTCGTCGTGAGACGCCTTGTTTTGCGTCAGGTAGATGTCGCGGTAGATGGCGTTGGTGCGCAGCAGGTTCTCGGGCGTGTCGACGGCGTCGATGCGGCCGTTGTCCATTACCACGATTCGGTCGGCGTCCTGCACCGAGCTGGTGCGCTGGGCGATGATGATCTTGGTGGTCTCGGGGATGTAGCTGCGGAATCCCGCGCGGATCCTCTTGTCGGTCTTGGTGTCGACGGCACTCGTGGAGTCGTCCAGGATCAGGATCTTGGGCTTCTTCAGGAGGGCGCGCGCGATGCACAGGCGTTGCTTCTGGCCGCCGGAGACGTTCGTGCCGCCCTGCTCGATGTAGGTGTCGTACTTTTCGGGCATGAGCTGGATGAACTCGTCTGCCTGGGCAAGCTTGCATGCCTCGACGAGCTCCTCGTCGGTGGCGTTCTCGTCGCCCCAGCGTAGGTTCTCCTTGATGGTGCCCGAGAAGAGCACGTTGCGCTGGAGGACGACGGCAACCTGGTTGCGCAGGGTGTCGAGGTCATACTCGCGCACGTCGTGGCCGCCGACCTTGACGGTGCCCTCCGTCGTGTCGTAGAGGCGGCTGATGAGCTGGATGAGGGTCGACTTGGACGAGCCGGTGCCGCCGATGACGCCGATGACCTCGCCGCTCTTGATGTGCAGGTCGACGTCGTCGAGGGCCATGCGCTCGGCCTTGCTGGAGTACTCGAAGCTTACGTGGTCGAAGTCGACGGAGCCGTCGACGACGGTGTAGAGCGGGTTGTCGGGGTTCTTGAGGTCAGGCTGCTCGATGAGGACCTCGCAGATGCGTCGGGCGCTCTCCTCGGACATGGTCACCATGACGAAGATCATCGAGAACATCATGAGCGAGATGAGCATCGAGAAGCCGTAGGTGATGAGGGCCGACATCTGGCCGACGTTCATCAGCTGGCCCTGGGTCGTGACGATCGCCTGGGAGCCGAAGTAGATGACGAAGGCGTAGATGGTGTCGATGGCCAGCGACATGAACGGCATGTTGAACGCGAGGATGCGCTCGACGTGCACGAAGTCGTGGTAGAGGGAGCCCGAGGCGGCGTTGAACTTCTCCTTCTCGTGATCCTCGCGAACGAACGACTTGACAACGCGGATGCCGGAGACGTTCTCCTCGACGGAGTCGTTCAGCTTGTCGTACTTCCTGAAGATGCGGCGGAACATGGGCATGACCTTGAGGGCGATGCCGAACAGGATCGCGCCCAGAAGCACGGAGACGATCACGTAGACGACGGCCATGGGGCCGCCGGTGACAAATGCCATGGTGATGGCGAAGACGACCATGAGCGGGGCGCGCAGGGCGACACGGATGATCATCATGTAGGCCATCTGCACGTTGTTGGCGTCCGTCGTGAGCCTCGTAACCAGGGAGCTGGTCGAGAAGCGGTCGATGTTCGAGAACGAGAAGCGCTGGATGGCCTCGAACATGTCGTGGCGGAGGTTCTTGGCGAAGCCCGTTGCGGCGATGGAACAGGTGATGCCGGCACCGGAGCCGCAGGCGAGCGACAGGATCGCCATGCCTATGAGAATCGCGCTGTAGTGCATGATGACGTCCATGCCGCAGCCGGCCTGGAGCTGGTCGATGAGCTGGGCCGTGATGAACGGCAGGATGCACTCGATGACGACCTCAAGAATGACGAGCACGGGAGTCCAAAGCGACATCTTCTTGTACTCGCGAACGCTCTTGCCGAGCGTGTGAAAGATTTGCCTGTAGCTTAGTTCTTGCATTCGGCCTCCTTCTTCTCCTTTTCGTATTCGCACCAACTCTCGCGCATGCGGTCGAGCATGTCGACGAGCCGCACCTTCTCGTCCTGCGACAGGGCCGAGAGGCACTGCTCCTCGAACTTGAGCTGCTCCTCGACGAGCTGCGTCGCCCGAAGCACGCCGCGCGAGGTGAGGGCAATGTCCATCTGGCGCTTGTCCTGGTCCGAGCGAGTCTTGGTCACAAGGCCCTCTCCCTCGAGCTTGGTCAGCACCTCCGAGAGCGCCGCCGAGGTCACGTGCGAGCGCTCGAGGAGCTCGCGCTGGGTCAGATGGCCGTCGTGGCAGAGCAGCTTTGCCAGTATGTGCTGCTTGCCACTGCGCCCACCGGCGTGCACGTGAATGAAGTGTCCGAAGAAGCCTAAGTCGTGCAGGACACGATGCTCGGGGCTCTTCTCCACCTCCTTAAAGTGCGCGTCTAATTCTTCCTTGGTCACGTTGGTCCTTCCTCCGATACATACGATTGAGAATATTAGGCACCTAACGATTTAGTTGCAAGGTACCTAACAAAATTCATAGGTACCTAACAATTTGGGACGGCGGCGGACGAATGTCGGCGTGGACGAGAGGGGCGCACTTGTGTGCGCGTGACGGAGCCGCACTTGGCGGTGCTATGCTGTCTTGCGTCAAGTAACGGAGGACTTGTGCTCGAGACGCTCTCTTACATAGGCGGCAATCGCGGCCCCAGGCCCACGACGCGCATCCTCGTGCAGGGGCGTGCGTAGCATGGCCATCGGCCTAAAGGACAAGCTGAGGCCCCGCTTCCTGCGCTTTGCGGCCTCGTCGCTCATCAGCACGGCCGTCGACCAGGGGCTCGCCTTCGTGCTCTTCCACTGTCTTGACGGCGCGCTCTTTGGTGCCGATTACCTGAGGATTTTCATCGCGACGCTCGTGGCGCGCGCCTGCTCGGTCACCGTCAACTACGTCATAAACCAAAAGCGCGTGTTCGCCGAGGGTGCCGGAAGGTCCTCGGTCGTCCCTGCGGCCGCGCTGTCGGTCGAGGATGCCGACGAGGCGGCCGGCATCGACTTCGATGACATCATCGAGGGTCCCGACGACGCCGTCAGGAACCGCGCGGTCGAGGTTCGTCCCATGCGCGAGAGCCTCCCGCGCTTCCTGCTGCTTGCGGTGGCCATGCTTTTGCTCTCGAGCGTGGGCGTCTTCGCGGCGCACGTGGCGCTTGGCGTCAACGAGAGCGTGGCCAAGCTCGCCGTCGACTTCCTTCTGTTCTTCGTTAACTACTACGCGCAGCGCGCCTGGGTGTTTGCCCGTCGCGAGCGCAGGGGCGACAGGCGCCTTGCCCGCCTGCGCATGCGCGTCAGCAAGGCCCGCACCCGCAGGAGGGTTCGCAAGGGGAGGGATGCCCGCGCTCGCCTGCGCGGGCGGCGCTAGCTAGTCGTTCGCGCGCCCGATCAGCGCGAGGGCCTCGTCTGCCACGAGGTCGGGGCACTCCTTGGGCAGCACGTGCCCGCAGCCGGGCACGATCACGAGGCGCGACCCCGAGACCATCGCGTGGATGAGGTCGGTCTGGGCGCGGTCGATGTCATCGTTCTCGCCGGCCATCACACAGGTGGGGCAGCAGATTCCCTGGAGGCTCTCGGCCTCGATGTGCGGCTCGTTCGCTATCAGGCGCAGCAGCTCGGCCGTGCGTCGGGCTTCGGAGGGCGTCGGCGTCAGCAGCTCGCGCTCGACGGGAAGCGCGGAGCCCTCGCCCTTCTCCCACCAGTCGGCCCAAGACTCGAGCTCGCCCGAGATGCGCTCCACCTCGAAGTCGCCCGAGACGCCCTCGGGCGTGACGTTCGCGCCGATGGAGAGGAGCGACGCCACCGCCTCGGGCTGGTCGCGCGCCATCAGCAGGCCCTCGATCGCCCCGTCCGAGAAGCCGATCACGTGCGCCCGCTCGACGCCGAGCTCGCGAAGTGCCCCCAGGGCGTCGTCGCGCATCAGCTCGTAGCTGAGGGGGGCCGTGCCGCGCGTGGATTTGCCCTGCGCGCGGGAATCGAGCGCGATGGCGGCCCGGCCCGACGCGCAGATGCGGTCTATCACCACGCCGAAGATGCCGTGCTCTTCTCCGTTGCCGTGAAGCAGGAGCACGGGCGCTACGCCCTCGGTCCGCGTCTGTGCAAGGGAGGACCCCCGTGGCGCGTAGACGTACGTCGCGATCATCGCGCCATCGGGGGTCTCGTGCGTGAGGGCGCGCTCGAGCCTTGCCTCGGGAAGGCGATACGGGCTGGGGAAGTGGAGCTGCGGGCGCGTGGCCATGTGTCTCTCCCTACGTTTTGTCGCTACTTGCCCTTCTTCATCTGGCTGTGGTGCTTCTGGAAGAAGTCGAAGCGCGGCGGCAGCTCCACCATCTGGTGGGACTCGGGCGTGTCGCCCGCGGCCGCGGCGAGCTCGGCCATCGTGTCGAAGGCGTGGTCCCAGCTGAAGAAGAGGCCCTCGTCGAAGGCCAGGTAGCGGCAGACGAGCTCGCAGCCCGCGGGAACGGCGGGGTGCATCAGCAGCGTGACGGTGCGCAGCGCCTGGAAGGCGTCGGCCAGGGCCTGCTCGTAGGCGGCGTCGTCGCCCTGTGCGGCCTTGGAGGCGTCGCTCCAGCGCTTGTTGGCGTCGCGTGCGAAGGCGTCGACGGCGGCCAGCGCGTTGTGCGCGTCGAAGGCGTGGGCGTAGCGCTCGAAGGCGAGCGTGACCTCGTCACAGGCGGCCTTGACGTCGTCGTGGGCCGTGACCGTGGGCAGGTGTCCTTCGCAGACGTTCTGGGCGCCATAGAAGCAGCTGCGCGCCAGGCGGTTGAAGATGTTGGTGAGGAAGGCGCTCTCCTTGAGGGCGGGGTCGACCACGCGCGGGTCGTCCTTCACCAGGATCTCGACGCCCGTCTTCTTGTCGACGTGGCTCACGGACGTGTCATAGGGCTTGGGCGAGAAGGACACGGCCTTCTGGTCGAGGCCCAGGCTCAGCCAGTGGGCACGGAGCTGCTCGGCGGTGTAGTGCTCGAGGAGCTCGCCGGCCATTGGCGGCTTGATCGAGCCGGAGCTCGAGGCCTTCTTGTTCATGAACAGGATGTGGTAGTTGGCGACGGGGGTGTCCTGCGTGAGGCCCCAGTCGAGCGCGGCCCACATCGCGGGCTGCGCGATGCAGTAGAAGTAGATGTTGTCCTGACCGATGAACTGGTATACCTTGGCGTCCTTGGAGCACCACCAGTCGCGCCAGTCGTCGGTGGAGTAGCGACCGGCGCCGGACTGCCTGTCGGCGTCGAGAACGGTCTGCGTGAAGCTGATGGGCGCCCAGAGGCTCTCGGGCCAGCACCAGACGGTCAACCCGCTGACGTCCTCCATGTCGGGGGCGGGAACGCCCCACTCGATGTTGCCGGTGATGCGGAAGGGCAAGAGCGTCTTGCCGGTGCGGAAGCGCACACCGGCGGACTCGAGGACGCCGCGTGCCTCGTCGCGGTCCTTCCAGTTGGCGAACTCCACCGAGAACGACTGCTGGCCCTTCTCGGCCTCGCGAAGCGTGTGGGCGGGGAGCTTGCCCGCGACGGCGTCGAAGGCCTCGCGGAACTTGTTCTGGACGTACATCACGGGGGCGACCAGCGTTTCGCGCACGGTCTTGGTGACGATCGGGCGCACCTGCTCGTCGACGTCCCACTCGTCCATGAGGGACTTGAGCTCGCCTTCGAAGGCGGGCAGGTCGAAGTACCAGTTGTCGACGGGGCGCAGCTCGGGCGTGGTGCCGGTCAGCTGCGAGACGGGCGCGATGAGCTCCTCGGGGTCGAACTGGTGGCCCAGATCGCACTCGTCGGCGTAGGCCTTCTCGCTCTTGCAGCCCTTGACGGGGCAGCGACCCTTGACCTGGCGGCCGTTGAGGAACTGGCCGGCCTCGACGTCGTAGAACTGTCGAGTCGACATCTTGTGCAGGAAGCCCTTCTGGTGCAGGCGCTCGATCAGCTCTGAGGTCAGCTTCTTGTGGAAGTCGGAGGCGGGCTCGAGGCCGGATCCGGCGAAGAGGTCGAGGCTGATGCCATAGGCGTCAAGTGCGGACTTCTGGGCATCGTGGTTCTGCTTCACGTAGTCGACGATGCTGCCCTCGTAGCCCTCGCCCTCGACTTTCTTGCGGTAGCCCTCCATGATGGGGGAGCCGTAGCAGTCGGTGCCCGAGACGAAGACGACGTTGCCCCTGCCCAGGCGGTCGCGCAGGAAGCGCGCGAAGAAGTCGGCGGGCACGAAGACGCCGCCGATGTGTCCGAAGTGGAGGTTCTTGTTGCCGTAGGGCATGCCGCCGGTGATGACGGCGCGCTTGGGGAAGTCCGGACGCGTCGCGCCGGAGAGCGTGGTGGTGTCTGCCATGTGGCTCACTCGTTCCAATCTTGCTTGAGCTGCGTGTTTCTGGTCCGCGTCGTCCCGGGGCCCCGGCGTGCTGCCTCGGCGGCGGGCGGCGCGTGAGTATCGTTGGGGATTATCCCACAACGGGCCGGTCGTTTGGGCATCGAGAAGTGCCTACCATCACACCCCCAAGGTCTGCGCCCCGGCGGGTCGGGCGGGCGCTGCCGACCTCTGCTATGCTCTGTGTCCGATAGGCTTGGGGTCCGCGCGGGTCGGGCCCGACCAATCTGGCGAGGGGAGGGCCGTCGCATGAGGCGCCTACAGGAGATAGACGTGCTTGGGGACGAGGCCACGCAGAGGCGCATGCTCGAGTGGTCCTGGGCCCTCATCGCGCTCGGCGTCGCGGGCGGCGTGGCCCTGGGCATCGCGGCGGAGCTTGGCGCCTTGGACGCCGAGGCGGTCGACCTGGTCTGGTTCGTCATCCTGGTGGTCGTCACGCTCGTGGCCCTTCCCGTGCACGAGCTCGTCCACGCGGCTGCCTTCCTGCTGCTGGGAGGTCCTGACGTGAAGGTCGGCTTCGGCTTCACGGACGCGATGCTCTACACCTCGGCGGACGGGGCGATGCTGCCCCGTGCGCGCTTCGCCATCGTGCTCCTGGCGCCCTCGGTCGCCCTCACGTTCGCCTTCGCCTTGGTCTGCGGTGCGACGAGGATGCCGCTCATGGCATGGTGGCTCGTCGTCCTCCACATTGCGGGCTGCACGGGAGACCTTGCCCTTGCCGCGGCCGTCCTGGGCACGCCCGGGTGCACTCACGTGCTGGACACCGACACCGGCATCGTGCTGATGGCCGACGACGGCACGCCGGAGGCCCCTACGGGCAGGGAATGAGCGCGTTGAGGTGGAAGACGTCGTCCTGCGCTGGGCGTCTCCCAGACCCTCGACGGCCTCCATTGCGTTGTCGAGGGCGTTGCCGAAGAGCGAGTAGAGGTCCGACGGCCTCATGAAGTCCAGGGCGGCGCCGTCGGCGATGCAGCTCAAGGTGATGCCCCTGCCCTCGCAGAGCAGGCTCTTCTCGGTGAGTATCGTGTCGAGCGCGTCGTTTCCGGACTTCACGACCGAGTCGTAGACGTCCACCTCGCGGGCGATGCCATCCAGGCGGTGACAACGGCCTCTCCCTCGTCGACCTTCGCGGACTGGACTACGACGACGAAAAGTGGGATCTGCTGCTTGACCAGCTGACTGTCGATGAGATGACGTCCGTGGTGAACGACGCCGCGTACACGACGGCCGAGGTCGCCTCCATCTCGAAGCCCGAGACGAGCGACCCTGACGGCCGGTACGCACCTGCCTGCGACACGCACCGCTCGCCGTTTGCGGGCCGCAACTTCGAGTACTTCTCGGAGGACCCCGTCCTGGGCGGCAAGATCTGCTCCGCCGAGGTCTCCGGCGCCGCCTCGAACGGCGTCTATGCCTACGTCAAGCACTTCGCGCTTAACGACCAGGAATCCTATCGCGTTCAGCACCTCATGACCTGGGCTGACGAGCAGGTCATGCGCGAGTGCTACCTCCGTCCCTTCGAGATCTGCGCCAAGGAGGCGTCCTACGAGGAGAAGTACATCGCCGACTCCAACCTCTATGGCTACATGGACAAGATGGCGTCCCTCGCGGCCGGCGGCGATCTGCAGCTGACCTATTCGGCCATGACCGGCGACATCCAGCGCGCCGACACCGCGACCGTCGTCTCGCAGCTGCGCCGCTCCATGCACAACGTGCTGTACACGGTCACCAACAGCAACGCCATGCAGGGGCTGGTGCCGGGCTCCAAGGTGAAGTACGGAATCGCCCCTTGGCAGTATGGCGTCTACGGCGCGACCGCAGCGCTCGTCGGCCTTGGCGCGTTCCTGGGCTGGCGCAGCGCCAAGAAGGGGCGTGCGCTCAAGGAGCAGGCCGCCGGCTCCGCCGTGGCCTCCGCGCCGAAGGAGCCTCGCGACGACGCCGGCGCGCCTGACGAGTAAGACCCAGCGCACCGGAGCGCCCGCGCTCCGGTGCGAGTATCTTTGTGGTAACAAGCGATTGAAGGGACGGTTTTGGTGTCAACCATCGATGAGCGGGTCGAAGAGGTCCTGGGGAAGATGACGCTCGAGCAGAAGTGCGCACTTCTCTCGGGAAAGACCCCCTTCGGCACGCGTGACTTTCCTGACCTTGGCGTCCCCGCCATGGAATTCTCGGACGGCCCGCACGGCCTTCGCCACCAGAAGGACGGCGCCAACCACCTTGGAATTGGCGGAAGCGATCCCGCGACCTGCTTCCCCACCGCGGTCACGGTGGCGAGCAGCTGGGACGTCGAGCTGGCCGGCCGCATGGGAGCGGCCCTGGGCGAGGAGGCCCGCTCTCTGGGGGTGGGCGTCCTGCTGGGTCCCGGCCTGTGCATCAAGAGGAGCCCCCTCTGCGGCAGGGACTTCGAGTACTTCTCCGAAGACCCGTACCTCTCGGGCAAGATGGCCGCGGGCTTCGTGCGCGGCGTGCAGGAGAAGGGCATCGCCGCCTGCCCCAAGCACTTCGCGGCGAACAGCCAGGAGACGAGGCGCCAGGCGTCCGACTCCGTCCTCGACGAGCGCACGCTGCGCGAGATCTACCTGCGCGGCTTCGAGATCGCCGTGCGCGAGGGCCGGCCGAAGTCGATCATGAGCAGCTACAACCTGATCAACGGTACGTACGCGAGCCAGAACCGCCGCCTTTTGCAGGACGTCCTGCGCGGCGAGTGGGGCTTCGAGGGCGCGACCGTGACCGACTGGGGCGGCTCCGTCGACCATGTCTCCGGCGTGAAGGCCGGCACCACCTTCGAGATGCCGGCCCCGGGCCTGGACTCGCCGCGTGAGCTCGCCGAGGCCGTGCGCTCCGGCCGCCTGGACGAGCACTTCGTCGACGCCCGCGCCCGCGAGGCGCTCCACCTTGTCCTGGAGAGCGCCGCGGCCCTCGAGGGGGCTGACCCCGAGTTTGACCGGGACGCCCACCACGATCTTGCCCGCTGCGTCGCGCGCGAGGGCGTCGTCCTGCTCAAGAACGAGGCTCCGGCAGGAGAGGGCGATGCGCTCCTGCCGCTGAGGCCGGGCACGCGCGTCGCCCTGGTCGGCGACTTCGCCCAGACGCCGCGCTATCAGGGCGCCGGGTCCTCTTTGGTGGAATGCACGCGTCTGGACACGCTGCTGGACGTCGTCGGCGAGCGCGGGGAGCTCGACCTTCTGGGGTTCGAGCCCGGCTTCACCCATGACGGCTCCGATGACGCGGCCTGCCGTGCGGCGGCCGTGAGCCTCGCGTCGGGCGCCGACGTGTGCGTGGTGTGCCTCGGTCTGGCCGGTGGACAGGAGACCGAGGGTGCGGAGCGTCGCGACATGCTCCTGCCCCAGGCCCAGGTGGAGCTCCTGCGCGCCGTCCGCTCCTGCTGCGACAGGGTCGTCGTCCTTCTGAGCTGCGGCTGCGTGGTCGACACCTCCTGGTCCGGTGACTGCGATGCCCTCCTGTACCTGGGGCTTGGCGGTCAGGCGGGCGCCTCGGCCGCCTATGACGTGCTGACGGGCTCTGCCAACCCCTGCGGCCACCTTGCCGAGACCTGGCCGCTTTCCCTCGAGGACACGCCGACGGCGGGATGCTATCCCTCCGACGGCGCCACGGCTGAGTACCGCGAGGGCATCTACGTCGGCTATCGTTACTACCAGAGCGCTCACGTGCCCGTCGCCTTCCCGTTCGGCTTCGGGCTCTCGTACACGAGCTTCGAGCTGTCCTCCGCCCGAATCGCGCAGTGGGAGCAGGGCCGCCCCGCGCGCATCGAGGTCAACGTCGGGAACACGGGCGACCGTGCGGGAGCGACCGTCGTCCAGGCCTACGTCGCCAAGCCCGAGCATGAGGTGTTCCGCGCGGAGCAGGAGCTCAAGGGCTTCTCGCGCGTCGAGCTCGAGAAGGGCGAGTCGACCACGGTCTCCATCGACCTCGACCCGCGCGCGTTCGAGTACTACAACGTCGGGACCTGCTCCTGGGAGGTCGAGGGCGGACGCTACGAGCTGCGCCTGGGCCTGTCGTGCGAGGACGTCCGACAGACGCTGGGCGCGGAGCTCAAGGGGACGGGCGCCCCCAACCCCTACGCCGGCCGCGAGCTCCCGTCGTATGGCTCCGGCTACGTCCACGAGGTTACCTGCGCCGAGTTCGCCACGCTGCTGGGCCACGCCGCCCCCAACGCGATCGCGCCCCTGGGAAGGAGCACCTGCCTGCGCGACCTCAACCGCTGTCGCAGCCTCATCCTGCTGTTGGTCTGGCTGGTTCTGGAGGGGCGGCACCGCCAGGGACTGAAGCCCGGAAACTCTCCCGACCTCGACGTCGAGTTTGCCTACAACATGCCACTGCACGCCATCGCCAAGATGGCGCCGCCCGTCACCATGGGCGTCGTCGACGCCATCGTTCGCGAGGCGAGAGGCTATGGCCTGGTCGGCTTCGTGCCGGCGCTGGCGATCGCGCTTCTCGTCCACGGGGGCGTCGGTGTCTTCGCGGTGGTCTGGCTCGCCTGGGTGCTCGTGCCGCCCCTCGGCGCGCTGCTCGTCGGCGCGCTGCGCAACGTCACTTTTGCACGTAAGCTGAACCTGCACGGAAAGGCGGAATAACTCATGTCGTTTAGGGACTGGACCGAGCGCCACCAGGCACTCTGGGAGTTCATCAAGTTCAACGTGCTCTCCAACGTGTCGACCGCGACGCGCTTCGTCTTCACGTGGCTGGGCACTGCGGTGCTCATCGGCGGCCTGGGGCTCACGAGTCCCTTCCGCTTCCTGATCTTCGACTACACCGGCGCCGGCTCGAACGGCGTGGGCGGCTTTGCGACCTTCCTGGTCGCTGAGGTCATGGCTCAGGTCGTTAACTTCTTCGTGCAGATGAAGTGGGTCTTCAAGTCGGACGCCGACTTCGGGAAGGCCGCTCCGAAGTTCGCCGTGCTTGCGGTGCTGATCGTCATCGTCAACCTGATTCTGCCCGGGCACGTGACCAGCCTCTGCCAGGACCTGTGGGGGATGGACGCGGGTCTGGCCGGAACGGTCGCGTCCGTGGTCAACACGTTGCTCGCCGTCGTGGTGAGCTTCCCGCTTCTGAAGTTCTGGATCACGCCTGGCAAGAAGGACGTGGA
Source organism: Olsenella sp. KH1P3 (assembly GCF_900167315.1). NCBI lineage: Bacteria > Bacillati > Actinomycetota > Coriobacteriia > Coriobacteriales > Atopobiaceae > Olsenella > Olsenella sp. KH1P3. The sequence goes on from NZ_FUWQ01000001.1 coordinate 511,425, forward strand.
TCCGAAGGAGTAGGGGGTCGTCCGACCGTCGGGCTGCCGTGACGGATCGCGCATGGTCAGAAGCGTGGCGCCGCAGCTGGGGTTCCGGCCGCGGCGCCACGCTCTTCTCGGTGGGGCTCGTGACGTGTGAGCGGCGTGGGCGCTCGAACTAGGCCAGGTCGGCCCCGTTGGTCGCGATGACCTTCCGGTACCAGTCGAAGGACTCCTTCTTCTCGCGGCGCAGGTCGCCGTTGCCGTCGTTGTCCCTGTCGACGTAGACGAAGCCGTAGCGCTTCTTCATCTCGCCGGTCGAGGCGGAGACCAGGTCGATGCAGCCCCACATGGTGTAGCCCATCAGGTCCACGCCGTCCTCGACGGCCTTGGCCATCTCCTCGATGTGGCGGCGCAGGTAGTTGATGCGGTACGTGTCGTGGAACCTGCCGTCCTCGGCGCGCTCGTTCACCGCGCCCAGGCCGTTTTTTCGACCACTATCAGGGGAATTTGGTAGCGGTCGTCGACCTGCTCGAGGTACCAGCGGAGCCCCTTGGGGTCGATGGCCCGGCCCCAGTCGGCGCTGCCGAAGGTGAGGTCGCGCTCGTGGTCGGGAAGGATTCCCAGCCCGTAGGTGCCCCCGAAGCCGCCCAACAGCGCGCAGTTGATCTCGTTGAAGGTCGGCCAGTAGCGGACGAGACCCTTGTACTCGGTGAACAGGAACTTGCAGAAGTCGCACCACAGCTCGGTGACCTTGGGGTTGTCCTAGCGCTGGATTGGGCTCGGCGTCCTCGCCCGTCGGGAAGATGCGGCTCCACTGCACCGAGAGCCGGAAGCACTTGAATCCCATCTCGCCGAAGAACCTGATGTCCTCGGCGTGATGGTGGTAGAAGTCGATTGCCTCGTGGCTGGGTTAGCAGACGTCCTCCCTCACGCCTTCGGGCGTGATGTGGCGCGGGGTGTCGACGGTTCCCCCGGTGATGACGTCGGGCACCGAGAGATCCTTGCCGTCCGCGTCGTAGGCGCCCTCGAACTGGTTGGCCGCCGTTGCCCCGCCCCAGAGGAAGCCCTTGGGGAGCATGCTCTCGTGCCGTGCCATGCCTTTCCCTTTCACTCTGTCCGAATCGGTTGCGGAACATCTTCATGTTCCATAATCGACAAGACCCCCCTCGCCTCAACGCCTTTGTATATATGCGAAATGCAACGAAACGGAGCGCTATGGTTAATTTAACGGCGTGCAGGACGAATGGGCGAGCGGTTGGTGATACGCTGCTGCTGAAACAACCTGAAACGATTTGGCGTTTCTTGCTGAGGTGCGTGCCATTGCTAGCCCCGGTGGGAGGAGGCTCATGCCACGAAGCGAGGAGCACGACAAGATGGGGTGGGGGCCGAGGGGCGCGGGAAACCCCGGGGGTGCCGAACGCCCGACGGGCGGGCTGGTCAACGAGGTCCGTCGCGTCTCGCAGGGACGGCCCGGGTCGAAGAAGTCGATCGCCCAGTTCCTCCTGAACGAGGGGTCCGGTGTCTCGAGCCTCGCCATGGGAGAGGTGGCGCAGCTCAGCTTCACCTCGAAGCCCTCTCTGGTGCGCTTTGCGCAGGCGTTGGGCTTTTCGGGCTGGACGGACTTCAGCGAGGCGTTCGCGCAGGAGGCTCGCGACCACGAGGAGGCGAGCTCCATCTGGCCCAACGTAGACCCGAACTTCCCCTTCAAGGGGGACACGAGCGCCACCGGCACGGTGCGCGCCATTGCCTCCCTGGAGCAGCAGGCCATCTGCGAGGCCTCCCAGAGCCTCGACGTCGCGACGCTGGACGAGGCGGCGCGGTACGTGCTGGAAGCTGACGACGTCGCGTTCTTCGGCATCGAGCAGAACTACTTCCAGGGCCAGCTCTTCGCCTACAAGCTGAGGCAGATCGGCATCGACTGCGTCGTCCCGCGCAGGGAGGAGGCCCCCTTGGTGGCCAAGGGGCTGGGTCCCGGCGGCTGTGCCGTGATCGTCTCGTACTCCGGCCTGAGCAACCAGAGGCCGCCCTCGTCCTACGTCGAGGACCTGCGCGAGCGCCATGTCCCGACCATCGGCGTCACGAACTCCGGCAACAACTGGCTGCGGCGCAACGTCGACTGTGCGCTGACCTTCCGGCCCCGGGAGCACTTCGTGAGCAAGATCGCCAGCTTCTACGGTGAGCGTGCCACCAACCTGGTGCTCGACGCGCTGTTCTCGCGCTGCTTTGCCGCGCACTATGACGCCAACGTGCGACGGAAGCTCTCGAAGGTGGTTGCGATCGAGCGCAAGCTCCAGGTGAAGGACGTGCTGCCGGAGTAGGCCGGCGCCTTTGCCCGCGCGCTGCGCAGTGGGAACAGCTTGGAACGCGCTGTGGGGACCGCGGACGCTATGCTCTTCTCCCGAAAGGAAGCTATCTGCGCGCCTTTTGGCGCACCGGAAGGAGGATCAATGGCATTTCCCGAGGGATTCATGTGGGGCGGCGCCACGGCAGCTAACCAGTGCGAGGGCGGATACGACCAGGGCGGGCGCGGCCTGGCCAACGTCGACGTGTGTCCCCATGGCGAGGACCGCTTCCCTGTCATGCTGGGCCTCAAGCACATAAGCCAGGTCGACTCGGAGCACTACTTCCCGGCGCTGGAGGGCGTCGACTTCTACCACCGGTGGAAGGAGGACATCGCGCTCTACGGGAAGATGGGCTTCAAGACCTATCGCATGTCCATCGCCTGGACGCGCATCTTCCCCAACGGCGACGACGCCGAGCCCAACGAGGAGGGCCTGCGCTTCTACGAGGACGTCTTCAAGGAGTGCCGCAAGTGGGGCATCGAGCCGCTCGTGACCATCACGCACTTCGACTGCCCCATGCACCTGATCCAGGAGTACGGCGGCTGGAAGAACCGCAAGCTCGTCGAGCTGTACAAGCGCCTGGTTGCCGTGCTGTTCGAGCGCTACAAGGGTCTCGTCCGCTACTGGCTGACCTTCAACGAGATCAACATGATCCTTGCGCTCCCGTTCATGGGAGCGGGGCTCACGTTCGACGAGGGCGAGGACCAGACCGCGTCCAAGTACCGCGCCGCCCACCACGAGCTGGTGGCGAGCGCCTGGGCAACTAAGATTGCCCACGAGGTCGACCCGCAGAACAGGGTCGGCTGCATGCTCGCGGGAGGTCGCTTCTACCCGCTAACCCCCGAACCCGCCGACGTGCTCGAGGCGATGCGCCGAGACAACGAGAACTACTTCTTCACCGACGTCCAGGCCCGCGGCGCGTATCCCGCCTACGCCCTCAAGTTCATGGAGCGAGAGGGAATCGACATTCCCTGGCAGGAGGGCGACCGCGAGATCCTGGCCCAGAACACCGTGGACTTCATCTCGTTCTCGTATTACTCGAGTCGCTGCGCAACGACCCACAAGGACGAGATGGGCGGGCAGACATCGGGCAACGTGTTCGCCAGCGTGAAGAACCCGTACCTCAAGGCGAGCGAGTGGGGCTGGCAGATCGACCCGACGGGCCTGCGCATCACGCTCAACTCGCTGTACGAGCGCTACCAGAAGCCGCTCTTCGTCGTCGAGAACGGCCTGGGCGCCAAGGACGAGCTGGTGGACGACGGCAACGGCGGCAAGACCGTGATCGACGACTATCGCATCGACTACCTGCGCTCGCACATCAAGGAGATGGACGACGCCATCACCTACGACGGTGTCGAGCTCTGGGGCTACACCACCTGGGGCCCCATCGACCTGGTCTCTGCCTCAACCGGCGAGATGAGCAAGCGCTACGGCTTCGTCTACGTCGATCGCGACGACGCCGGCAAGGGCTCGCTCGAGCGCTATCCCAAGAAGAGCTTCGGCTGGTACAAGAAGGTCATTGCGACCAACGGCGCCGACCTGGACTAGCTCGGGCCAAAGCAAAGGGTGACGACGGGCGTCCCCTCGCATTGGAGGACGCCCCCCTGTGCCGCCACGTCTCTCTCGCCCGGCGCCCGCTGCGTGCCGGCGAGCGTAGACATATTCGACTTTTTCTCCCACGCGTCTCGCGCCCATGGCAGAATAGGGATGCCTAAGACACAAATGTTGATAAATCGGAGAATCGTCGATGGGCCTTCGCGAACTCATAGGGGAGAAGTCTCCCGACAGCATGCTCGTCCGCAGGGACGCCAGCGCACTCCTGCACGGCGCCGTGCGCGTCGAGTCGGAGCAGGGCGGCTGGTGCCGGCCGTGGCGCCTCTCGGCAGAGCAGATGCGCGCCCTCGGCAGCTGCCAGGCGTGGCACCCGGGGCTCTTCCGCCAGATGGGCCGCGCCACCTCGGGCATCTGCGTCGAGTTCACCACCGACTCCTCCGAGGTCGCCCTCGAGGTCAAGCCTGATGCGGAGCCTACGGGCACGCGCGCCGTCCTCGACTACGTCGACGGCAGGGGAGAGGGGCGCGCCCTCCCGCACGACGGGCTGTCCTGCGACGTGGACGGCCGTCACCTTGCAGCCCGCCTTCCCCGGGAGGGCGACGGCTACGTGGCCTTCGACCTCGACGATCCTGAAGCTGCCCCGCTCGGCGGCATCATGCAGCTTCCCGGCATGGGCGAGACGCACCACGTGCGCATCTGGCTTCCCTGTCTGAGGGGCTGTGCCGTGCGCTCCGTCGTGGGCAACGGGTCGACCATCGAACCCGTCGCCCAGAGGGAGCAGCTCCTGGTGCTGGGCGACTCCATCGCGCAGGGCTTCGTCTGCGACGACCCCGCGCTGGGCTGGCCGTCGCTGCTCGCGCAGAGGCTGGGGCTCGACCTGGTCAACCAGGGCATCGGCGGCCAGGTGTTCCAGCCCGGCTCGCTCTTCGGGCTCGCCCGCTCCATCAGCCCCGTCCGCATCGTGGTCGAGCTGGGTGCGAACTACCGCTACGAGCCCTGCCGCGAGCGCCTGGTCTCGCGTGACATCCGCAGCTACCTGCTGGAGCTCTCCCGCCTGTGGCCGGAGGTTCCCACCTACGTGCTCACGCCGCTCTGGCACGACGAGGCCGCCTATCCCTCGCACCGCCTGAGCTGCTACTCGAGCGTCGGCGTGTTCCTCAGCGCGCACACTGCGCCCCACGACCAGATGACGCTCGTCGACGGCGCGCGCCTGCTCGACCCCAAGTCCACGCTTATGGCCGACGGCTTCGAGCACCCGAACCCCGAAGGCTCGGCCCAGATTGCCGAGCGCCTATACCTATGCATGTGCGCGCACCGCGGCAGCGACGAGGGGCGGCGCGCCCGCGCGCTCGAGATCCTCGCTGGCGCGCCGCGAAGGGCGTTCCCCGCGCTCGAGCTCGCGCGCCGCGGCAAGGGTGACATCGTGCTGGCCCAGGACGGCTGCGTCCTCATGAGGGACGCCGGCGGCATGCAGCTGCTCTGGGCCGACGACCAGAAGGTGGGCGCGGCAGTGGTCAAGGCCCTGGTCGAGCCCGGCGTCGTCGACGTCCTCGAGCCCTCCCTCGTGCGCGAGGTCGAGCTCGCGCACGGGCTCACCAAGGTCGTCCCGTACCACCTTGCCCTCTGGGAGAAGAACGAGGCCGTCGCGCCCTCCCTGTTCGACCTGGCTCCGACGGCGCCCGCAGCCCCGGGTCCGCGCGCCAAGGCCTCCGGCAAGGCCCGGGTGAAGTTCGCACGGGACGAGGGCGTCCGCCGCGAGATCCGGCCCCTCGACCGCAGCTTCGCGACGGCCATCCGCGACCGCTACGAGAACTCCTCCTACCTGAGCGACGCCGACCTTTCTCGCATGCTCGACGAGGGGCGCTTCCTGGGCGCCTTCGAGCTGCGCAAGGGAGAGGGGGGAGAGGTTGTCGAGCTCGTGGGCTTCGTCGGCGAGCATGACGTCGGCTCCATTGGCATGCTTACGGTCTTTCCCGACCACCGCCGCCAGGGATGGGGCGAGGCGCTCGAGGTCGCCAAGATCAATCAGGTGCTCGACCGCGGAGACGTGCCCTGGTGCGAGGTCTATCCCGACCACCGGGCCTCCGTCAGGCTGCAGAAGAAGCTCGGCTTCAAGGTCACTCCCTCCAACGAGCAGTGCTTCCTCTCGGCGTCCGAGCCCGAGCCGCCGCGCGGGAGTGTGCCGACCTTCCTGATGGGCACCGCCCCGTCCGGGGGCTCCGCCCGCTAGCGCCGTCCCGACCGGGACGTGGGACCGCATCGGGGGCAAATCATCGTTGGGCCCGCCCCGTGCGCATTGTCCGCACGGGGCTTTTGCGTCCGCGCCATGGTGTAGGCTAGCGATGAAACACTTCGAGAAAGGCCTCACATGTCACAGAGCTTTGCCCCGCGCTCGGCCAATGAGCTCGCGCCCCACCTGACGGGCATGCTCACCCCCGAGTGCGACGAGCGCGTCCGCGCGCTGCGCAGCGAGGGTCGCATGAGCCCGTATGCCTGCAAGAATTCGGCGGTTATCCGCCGCGACGTCGCCGAGAGGGATCGCGACACCTCGATTCGCCCCGCCTTCGTCCGCGACTGCGAGAAGATCCTCCATACCCCCGCCTATAACCGTCTCAACGGAAAGACCCAGGTCTTCTCGTTCAGAGCCAACGATGACCTCACGCGCAGGGGACTTCACGAGCAGCTCGTCAGCCGCGTGGCGCGCGACATCGGGGCCGCGCTCGGCCTCAACCTCGACCTCATCGACGCCATCGCCCTGGGCCACGATGTGGGCCACACGCCCTTCGGCCACGCAGGCGAGCGCTTCCTCAACGACGTGTTCCACGAGCGCACCGGGCGCTGGTTCTTCCACAACGTCCAGTCCGTCCGCGCGCTCGACGTGCTCTACGGCCGCAACATCTCGCTCCAGACGCTCGACGGCATCATCTGCCACAACGGCGAGTTCGAGCAGCAGCGCTTCGAGACCAGCGGCCTCAACGACTTCGACACCTTCGACCGCGTGGTCGCCGGCTGTTGGGAGTCCGGCGCCGAGGCCATCAGGAGGCTCAGGCCGATGACGCTCGAGGGCTGCGTCGTCAGGATCTCCGACATCATCGCCTACGTCGGCAAGGACCGTCAGGACGCCATCCGGGCTCACCTGGTCGACGAGGACGCCTTCGACGACGGCCTGGGTGGGGCTTACAACGCCTGGGCGCTCTCGGCGTTCTCGGCCGACGTCGTCCAGAACAGCTTCGGCAAGCCGCGCATCGAGATGAGCGAGGAGGGCTTTGGCGAGCTCGCCCGCGCCAAGCGCGAGAACTACCAGAAGATCTACGGTTCTAGCGAGGTCGACGGTGACTTCTCGGGCCCCGTGCGCGAGCTCTTCTCGGCGTTGTACCAGAGCTCGCTCGACGACCTCCGGGAGGGTAGGGAGGAGGCCCCGGTCTTCCGTCACCACGTTCTGCCCGTCGAGCGCCACCTCTCGTACTACGGCCGTTCGTACGAGGTCGAGGACGACCCCGATCAGGTGGTCGTGGACTATATCGCCGCCATGAGCGACGATTACTTCGTCGCCGCCTGCGAGAGGCTTTTCCCCCAGGCGCGCGAAATCTTCCCGCAGCGCAGCTATTTCGGTTAGGAGCATCCATGGACACTCTTTTCTCTGAGGTAGAGCGCTACAAGCGCAAGCTCAACGCGCCGCTGGCCGTCCGCATGAGGCCTCGCACGCTCGAGGAGTACGTGGGACAGGAGAAGGCCGTGGGGCCCGGCTCGTGGCTGCGTCGCGCGATAGAGCACGACACGCTGTCGTCGGTCCTTCTCTATGGACCTGCGGGAACGGGCAAGACGACGCTCGCACGAATCATCGCCAACACCACCCACGCCGAGTTCGTCGAGGTTTCCGCCGTCACGGGAACCGTGAAGGACCTGCGGCAGGCCACCGAGGCCGCGGAGTCGCGCCTGCTCACCACGGGCCGGCGCACCATCCTGTTCGTGGACGAGATCCACCGCTTCAACCGCTCCCAGCAGGACGCGCTCCTGCATGCGGTCGAGGACCGCGTGGTCATCCTCGTGGGCGCCACGACCGAGAACCCGTACTTCGAGGTCAACCAGGCGCTCATCTCGCGCTCGCGCGTCGTCGAGCTGGGGCCTCTCGACGACGAGTCCATCCGCACGCTCGTGCGCCGCGCGCTGGGCGACGAGTTTGGCCTCGCCGGGCGCTTCGTGCTCGAGGACGACGCGCTCGAGGCCATCGTCACGCTCTCGGGCGGCGACGGCCGTGCCGCGCTCACCTCGCTCGAGCTCGCGAGCCAGATGGCCCTTCCCGTCGAGGGGGATTCCGACGCGACTGATGGTTCCGGGGAGGGAGAGGACGAGGCGAGTGCGCCCCTCACCATTACGGCCGAGCACGTCCTCGAGGCGAACCCGCGCCACGGGCTGGCCTACGACAAGTCGGGTGACATGCACTACGACATCATCTCGGCGTTCATCAAGTCCATGCGAGGAAGCGACCCCGACGCCACGCTGTACTGGCTCGCTCGCATGATCGACGCCGGCGAGGACCCAAAGTACATCGCCCGCCGCATCATGATTCACGCCTCCGAGGACGTGGGCAATGCCGACCCGCAGGCCCTGCTGGTCGCGGAGGCCGCGTTCAAGTCCGCCGAGGTGATTGGCTACCCGGAGTGCCGCATCAACCTTGCCCAGGCGGCGCTCTACATCGCGCTCGCCCCAAAGTCCCACGCCGCCGAGGCCGGCATCGACTCGGCCCTGGCCGAGGTCCGGAAGGGACCGCGCCGCGAGGTTCCCAGCTACCTGCGCGACCGCACGCGTCCGGGCTCCGAGGACTACGGCGAGTACCTCTATCCCCACGACTACCCCCTGGGCTGGGTCGAGCAGCGCTATCTGCCCGAGGGCCTCGAGCGCGGCGCGTTCTACAAGCCCAGTCCCCGTGGCTGGGAGTCTTGGAGGGTCGAGTCCACGGCGCGCGACCGTGCGGAGTTCGCCGACGCCGGCGGCGACGCGTCGGGCAAACCAGGCGCGAATGGGTAGAATGGCATACGTCACCTAGGCGCGGCGCCGCGTGCGCTGCGCCGACAACGTTTGAGAAGGGCAGAACTACGATGAATCTAGATCCGCTGACTATCCTTTTGATGGTGCTCGTCGTGGTCGCAGTTTGGGCCGTGGTTGAGCTCGCCCTCACCATTCGCAAGGCGCGCAGCTCGGTTGACGAGATCACGCGGACCGCAAACGACACCATCGAGCAGGTGCAGCCCATCATCTCGAAGCTCGACGGGGCCATGGACGACCTCCAGCCGGCCCTCAAGCAGGCCGACCCGCTCGTCGCCAAGGTCGACGTCGCCCTTGACGGGGCCAGCGTGAGCATCAGCCAGCTCAACGAGATTCTCGCCGACGTCTCCTCCGTCTCCGGCACCGCCGCGGGCGTGACCGAGACGGTGAGCCAGGTCGCGAGCTCGGCTGCGAGCTCCGTGAGCAACATGGTCAACAAGATCACCGGCAAGGAGCCGGCTGACGCGCAGCGCCAGATCGAGGGCGCGTCTGCCCCGCAGCTCGAGGGCAAGCCCAAGCACGCGGCCCCCGAGTCCCCCGCATACGTCACCTACGCCCCGGTCAAGGCCGAGGAGGAAACGAACGAGAAGGACGAGGACTAACAGCATGCAGAACCAGATCGTCAGCCTCAGCGTTCCGGCCGAGGCGAAGTACGCCCGGCTTGTCCGAATGACGGCCGCCAACCTCGGCGTCCTGTGCGGCCTCAGCGTCGACGACGTCGAGGACCTCAGGATGATCGCCGAGGAGGGCTTCGTCTACGGATGCTCCACGCGTCCCGAGTCCCTTGAGGTGTCATTTGCCATCGCCGACGGCGTCATCTCGATCGACCTGCCCCTGGGTGACGGGGAGGTCGACGAGGGCAGCGAGGACCTGAGCCTTGTCGAGCTCCTTCTCGGTGCCGTGTGCGACGAGTTCCTCGTGACCGACGAGGGAGTCCTTCACCTTACGAAGCAGATTGGCGATGTTCATGCCTAGCGAAGAGTCCGCAGTGGAAAAGTCGCCGCGCAGGCGCCTCTCCTCTCGGATGCCCAAGGGAAGGCTCGCCTGGGACAAGGACAGGACCAGGGAGCTCTTCAGGCGTTTCAAGGAGGAGGGCGACGAGGACGCACGCGAGCAGCTCATCATGAGCCACCTGAACCTCGTGCGCTTCCTTGCGTCAAAGTTCAAGAACAGGGGGGAACCCCTCGACGACCTCGTGCAGGTCGGCACGATCGGCCTGATCAAAGCCATCGACCGCTTCGACACCACGCGAGGCCTCGAGTTCACCACGTTTGCCACGCCCACCATCATGGGGGAGATCAAGCGTCACTTCCGCGACAAGGGCTGGTCCGTTCGCGTGCCGCGCCGCCTGCAGGAATTGTCCAGCAAGGTCAACCAGGTGACCGACGAGCTCACCAAGGACCTCCAGCGCTCTCCCTCCGTCGAGGAGATCGCCGAGGCCCTCGACTCCAACGTCGACGAGGTCCTCGAGGCCATGGAATCCTCGAGCGCATACAGCTCGGTCCCGCTCGAGGCGGGCGGCCAGGGCGACGACGAGGCCCCGTCGGTCATCGACCACTACGTGACCGAGGACGAGGACCTTGCGGCCTCCGATGACCGCATGGTCCTCGAGGAGACCATCAGGGACTTCTCCCCGCGCGAGCAGGAGATCATTCGCATGCGCTTCCTCGAGGGGATGACCCAGGTCGAGATCGCCAAGAAGCTCGGCATCTCCCAGGTCCAGGTCTCGAGGCTCCTGCGCAGGACGCTCCAGAAGGTCCAGGAAAAGATCGATCCCGACGGAATCATGGGAAAGTAGGGGCATGGACGAGAAGCGCGACCGCTCCGAGCGCACGGATAAGACCAAGTACCTGGCCATGCGCAGCTGGGCCCTCATCGGCGTCGCCGCCGTGTTCGTGCTCGTCGTCCTGGCCCTCGGGCTCATATGGCCGGCCGTTGAGCTCCTTCTCGTCGGCGTGCTGCTCGGCTTCATCTGCAGCCCCATCACCAACTGGCTCGACGACAGGGGAGTGGGCCGCGGGGTCGCGGCCCTCATCGCCCTTCTCGTCGTGCTCCTGGTGACCTCCGCCGTGGTCGTGCTCCTGGTGCCGCCCTTCGTCGCGCAGCTCGTCGAGGTGCTGCAGCTGGTGCCGAGTTACGTCACGCAGGCGCGCGACGCCATCAACGAGTTTTGGGCGAGCCTGGGCGACCTCCGCACCGCCGAGGTCCAGTACTTCGTCAACCAGGCAGTCGGGACCCTTTCCGACGTAGGCCTGCGGTCCGCGTCCCAGCTTGCCAAGACGCTCTCGGACGGCGTCATGACCAGCGCGGCGTCTTTCGTCAGCGGCCTTGTCACGTTCTCGCTGGGGGTCATCGTCGCCTACTGGCTCGCCAAGGACTATCCCGTCATAGTGCGCGAGCTCGTGACCATCGCCGGCCCTCAGAGGGGTGGCGACCTGTCGGTCCTGCTGGCCGTCATGAGCCGTTCGATGGGCGGCTACATGCGCGGCATCGTCATCACTTCGCTGGCCTGTGGGGCCCTCTCGTTCGTCGCGTTCGCCCTCATTGGCCATCCCTACGCCGGCCTCATGGCGATCGTGGCGCTGCTGCTGCACTTCATCCCCGTCATCGGCTCGTGGCTGGCCCTCGCCATCGCCTCGCTGCTGGCCCTCTTCGTGAGCCCCGTGCTCGCGCTCGAGACCCTCGTTGCCGCCCTTGTCATCCAGAACCTGACCGACAACGTGATCTCGCCCCTCGTCATGCAGTCGGCGGTCAAGGTCCACCCCGCGCTCTCCCTCGTCGGCCTCATCGTGGGCAACGCCCTCGGCGGCATCCTGGGAATGGCCATCGCGATTCCCATGACGGCGGCGCTGCGCAGCGTCTTCGTCTACTACTTTGAGTCCAAGAGCGGCCGCCAGCTCGTCTCCTACGACGGCGCGCTATTCAGGAGCACGCCGTTCCACGACGAACTGGGCAACGTCGAGCCGGTCTACGACGCGCTGGACGACGACAAGTTCTTCCAGAACACGCGTCTGGTCGACCCCTCCGACGCCAACCTGCACCCCGTCGCGGCCCAGAGGCCCGAGGGGGCGCATCCGAGCCTGGGCGAGACCCTGGTCCTTTCCCTGCACGACGTGGTGAGCAGAGGGGACCCCGACGACTAGGCCGCGCCGCGCACCCCGCATTATTTAATTGGAGAAGCTCGACTTATGGGCAATTGAGCTTACGCATGCACGCGGCCACACGTATGATGTTTAGCGCAAGTGCGCCATCAGGCAGACTACAAGGAGAATCATGAGCACGACTGACTACAAGACGATGACTACCGCGGAGATCCGCGCTGACTTCCTTCACTTCTTCGAGGAGAAGGGCTGCAAGCTCTACGCCTCGTCCTCCCTCATCCCCGAGGACCCATCCCTGCTTCTTGCCAACGCCGGCATGAACCAGTTCAAGGAGTACTACCAGGGTACCAAGACCATGAGGGAGATCGGCGCAACCTCCTGCCAGAAGTGCCTGCGCACCAACGACATCGACAACATCGGCGACGCGCGCCACCTCTCCTTCTTCGAGATGCTCGGCAACTTCTCCTTCGGCGGCTACAGCAAGGCCGACGCCATCGCCTGGGCGTACGAGTTCATCACGAGCCCCGAGCACCTCGGCCTGCCCAAGGACCGCCTGTACATGACGGTCTACGAGAACGACGACGAGGCTATCGAGCTGTGGCACAGCCACGGCGTCGAGTACGACCACATCTCCCGCCTGGGCGAGGAGGACAACTTCTGGGCAGCCGGCCCCACCGGCCCCTGCGGCCCCTGCTCCGAGATCTACTTCGACCAGGGCCCCGAGTTCGAGGGTGACGCCCCCGGCGACGACGGAGACCGATACCTCGAGTTCTGGAACCTCGTCTTCACGCAGTACGACCGCCAGGAGGACGGCTCCATGCCGGACCTCCCGCACCGCAACATCGACACCGGCATGGGTCTCGAGCGCATTGCGGCCATCATGCAGCACAAGGGCTCCAACTACGAGGGCGACGTCATGCGCTCCCTCATCTCCCTAGGCGAGAAGCTCTCGGGCGTCGAGTACCACGCCTCGAGCGACAGCACCGACAAGAGCCTTCGCATCCTGGCCGACCACTCCCGCGCGGTCACGTTCATGATTGGCGACGGCATCCTTCCCTCCAACGAGGGTCGCGGCTACGTCCTGCGCCGCCTGCTCCGTCGCGCCGTCTACCACGGACGCCTTCTGGGCATCCAGGGTGCCTTCCTGACCACCTACGCCCACGAGGTCACCGAGGTCCTGGGCGACCAGTACACCGCTCTGGTCGAGAACCAGTCCCTCATCGACGGCATCATTTCCGCGGAGGAGAGCCGCTTCGGCGCCACGCTCAACGCGGGCGAGAACATGCTCGATGCCGAGCTCGACAAGCTCGGCGAGGGCGCAACGCTCTCCGGCGAGGTCGCCTTCAAGCTCCACGACACCTACGGCTTCCCCATCGACCTGACGCGCGAGATCGCCGAGGCCGCCGGCCACTGCGTTGACATGGACGCCTTCGACCAGGCCATGACCGAGCAGAAGGAGCGTGCGCGTCAGAGCGCCAACCGCGACGCCTGGGGCAAGGCCAACAACGTGTGGGCGGCCCTCTCCGACAAGCTCGCCTCGACCGAGTTCTGCGGCTATGACTCCGACGACGTCGATGGCTGCAAGGTCGTCGCGCTGGTCGTCGACGGCGTCGAGGCCGAGCACGTTGAGGCCGGTCAGAAGGTCGAGGTCGTGCTCGACAAGACCAGCTTCTACGGCGAGATGGGTGGCCAGGTGGGCGACACCGGCACCCTCGCGGCCGACGGTGCCAAGCTCCGCGTGCTCGACGCCAAGATGCGCGAGGGCGGCTTCGTGGCCCATGAGGCAGAGGTCACCGAGGGCAGCCTCGCCCTCGGCGACGTCGTGAGCGCCTCGGTCGACCACGGCCGCCGCGAGCTCATCCGCCGCAACCACACCGCGACCCACCTGCTCGACGCCGCCCTCAAGGCCGTCCTGGGCGACCACGTCAAGCAGGCCGGCTCCCTGGTCACCTCCGAGCGCCTCCGCTTCGACTTCACGCACTTCGAGGCCGTCACGCCCGAGGAGGTCGCCCGCGTCGAGGGCATGGTCAACGCCCACATCTTCGCGGCCGAGCCCATCGTGACCAAGGTCATGGGCATCGAGGAGGCCAAGGCCTCCGGCGCGGTCGCCCTCTTCGGCGAGAAGTATGGTGACACCGTCCGCGTGGTCTCCACCGGCGACGGCGACGCGCCCTTCTCGCGCGAGCTCTGCGGTGGCACCCATGCCCGCAATACCGCCGAGCTCGGATTCTTCAAGATTGTCTCCGAGAGCTCCGTCGGCTCCAACGCCCGTCGCATCGAGGCCGTCACCGCCGCCGGCGCAATCCAGTACGTCGACGAGCGCCTCGCCCAGATGGACGAGGTCGCTGCGGCCCTCAAGTGCCGTCCGGCCGATGTGCTCGAGCGCGTCGAGCAGCTGAAGGACGAGAAGTCCGCTGTCGAGAAGAAGCTCAAGGCCGCAATGGTCGGCGGCTCCTCCAACCAGGTCGCCGACGCCGTCTCCGGCGCCGTCGACATGGGCTCCTACAAGCTGGTCGTCGCCAAGCTCCAAGGCATCGGCGGCAAGGACCTGCGCAACGTCTGGGACACCGTCCGTGACAAGATCCAGGACGAGTGCGCGGTCGTCATCGCGTCCGACGCTGACGGCAAGGTCGGCCTGCTTGCGGCAGCCACCGACGGCGCCGTGAGCGCGGGCTTCTCGGCCGGTTCCGTCATCAAGGAGATTTCCGGCCTGGTCGGTGGCCGTGGTGGCGGCAGGCCCAACATGGCCCAGGCCGGCGGACAGGACGCCTCCGGCATCGACGCCGCCCTCGACGCGGCCAAGAAGCTGCTGGGAGCCTAGTCCAGGTGAGGGCCCTTGCTCTTGACATAGGGGACGCGCGCATCGGGATCGCCGCGAGCGATCTGTCCGGCACGCTTGCGTCCCCGGTGAAGGTTCTGCCGGCGCAGGAGGTCCTCTCCTGCGCCCGCTCCTTTAGGTACATCGTCGAGGACTACGAGCCCGACGTGCTCGTCTGCGGCCGCCCAAAGACCCTCTCGGGCGAGGACGGCCCGCAGGCCCAGAAGGTTATGGAGCAGGGGCGCAAGATCGGAGAGACCCTCGGTCTTCCCGTCGAGTTCGTTGACGAGCGACTCTCGTCACAGGAGGCCAAGCGCATCCTGCGCGAGGAGGGATACAGCGAGAAGAGCATGCGAGGCCGGGTCGACATGATCGCGGCGTCGCTCTTCCTCCAGGCCTGGCTGGACGCTCACAAGGAGTAGGGGAGACGAATGGCTGACAAACCAACACGCAGGGCCGCGCACTTCGCGGGCGTGGCGCCCACCCCCAGGCGCGAGCACGCCACCGCCAAGGCCTCCAAGCCCGCGGGTGGCGCCAAGGGCGCCCCCGCCCGCAAGGCCGCGGGCAATCGTAAGGCCGCGGACGCCCGCAAGGAGCGCCGCCAGCCCGTATCGCGCACGGGTGCCCAGAAGCCACACGCGGCCAGGGGCGTCTCGTCCCACAGCGCGCGTACCACCTCCCGAACGAACCGCGGGCAGCGCGGCCAACAGCGTCGCTGCGGGCGCAGGTCGTGGCTTCCCCTCGCCGGCATCGCCCTTGTCCTTCTCGCCCTCTCTCTGGTCGTCTTCGTCCTGCCCCGCCTGGGACGGGAGCAGGACTCCGCCTCGTCGGGCGTGAGCCAGGGTGATTACGTGAGCGTCACCATCCCCGAGGGCTCGGGCGCCAACGCCATCGCCAAGATCCTGCTCGAGGCCGGCGTCATCGACGACAAGAAGGTCTTCCTCGAGGAGGTCGATTCCCAGCGGGCCGAGTCCAATATGAAGCCCGGCACGTACAAGCTCATGGCGGGCGGAAACATCTCGGGCATCGTGAGGCAGCTCTGCGAGGGTCCCAACTCCGACGAGGGCAGGCTCACCGTGGCAGAGGGGCTAACCGTCGCCAAGACCGCCGAGGCCGTCCAGAAGCAGCTGGGCATCAGTTCCGATGAGTTCCTGGCGCAGGCCAAGGCCTCCAACTACGTGGACGACTACCCGTTCCTCTCCGAGGCGCAGGACGACTCGCTCGAGGGCTTCCTGTACCCCAAGACCTACGACTTCAGCGGCAAGGACGTCTCGGCCGACTCTGTCATCCGGGCCATGCTCGACCAGTACAAGGCTGAGGTCCACTCCCTCAACATGAGCGATGCCGCGGCCTCGCTCAGCAGTAGCTACGGCGTGACCGTGAGCGACTACGACGTGCTCAAGGTGGCGTCGATCATCGAGCGCGAAGCCGTCACCAGCGACGACCGCCCGCTCGTCTCGTCGGTCATCTACAACCGCCTCAAGGCGGACATGAGCCTCCAGAGCGACGCGACCATGGGCTACGTCACCGGCGGAGACGTGACGGCCGACGACCTCAAGGTCGACAGTCCCTACAACACCTATCTGCACAAGGGGCTCACTCCAACGCCCATCTGCAGCCCGAGCCTCGACTCGATCCAGGCGGCCCTGGCGCCGAGTCCGACCAACTACTACTACTTCCTCATCATCGAGAACGGCTCCTACTCCAACCACACGTTCTCCGAGACGTACGATCAGCATCAGGAGGCCATCGCCAAGGCGCAGGCCGACCAGGGGGTCTAAATGGGACTGTTTGACGCGTGGCGATACTTCGAGAGCATTGACCAGATTCCCATCGAAGACCTCGTCAGGGGAGAAGTGCGCTGCGTCCTCCTGGACCGCGACAACACCTGCGTCCCTCGCGACGCCAAGGTCGCGCCGCCCGAGATCGCTCGCTGGCTCGAGGACGTGCGCGCCCGGGGCATCAAGACCTGCATCGTTTCGAACAACTTCCACTCGAGCCAGGTCGAGCGCTCCGCCCGCGAGCTGGGCTGCGAGGTCGTCCACCATGCGATGAAGCCCGCCCCCTTCGCGGTGAGACGCGCACTAGAGCTCGAGCGCTGCGACGCCGCGCACGCGATTCTCGTGGGCGATCAGGTGTTCACTGACGTCGTGGCCGGAAACGCCGCCGGTGTCCGCACGGTACTGGTGAGGCCCCAGTCGAGGCGCGACCTCTGGTACACCCACATCATGAGGCTTGGCGAGAACCTCGTCCTGAGGGGGAAGACCTACGAGGGCATCCCTCGCGCATAGCGGTCCCGTGTCCTTCTGCCGTTGATGGTAGAATTTGGGCGAACACTCGATTGTCTGTACGGAGTCTTTGCTCATGAACACTGCAACGCCAGGGTACGTGGTCCACGAGGGCTGCGACCATATCTTCTTTGTCGGCTTTCTCGGGGCGGGAAAGTCGACCCTCGCGCGTAACCTCGGGGGACTGTTCAATCGCGACTTCGTCGACACGGATCGCATGGTGGAGCGCATCATGGGCAAGACCGTGTGCGAGGTCTTCGAGCAGGACGGCGAGGAGGCGTTTCGCAGGGGCGAGGCGCAGGCCCTGCGCAAGCTCAGGGATCGAAAGTCTCTCCTAGTGAGCTGTGGTGGCGGCATCGTCGAGGGTGCGGAGAGCTGCACCCTGATGCACGAGATGGGCACCGTGGTCTTCCTGGACGGCGACGTCGAGGACTCCCTGCGGCAGATCCAGCACCCTGAGCTTAGACCCGACTTCGTTTCGGCCGACTGCGCGCGTCGCCTCTACGCGTACCGCAGGCCGCTCTACGAGCGCGAGTGCGACCTTTCCATTGATATCAGGGGCAAGTCGTTTGACCAAGTTATGACCGAGGCAGGGCAGCTGCTTTGGGAGAAGGGACTTCTATGAGCGAGGAAGAGGGCCTCGAGGCGCAGGTCACGAGGCAGTGGGTTTCGGCGCCGGGCGGATCATGCGACGTCCGCATGGGACACGGAGTGGTGGAGACCTGCGGGTCGATCCTGCGCACGGCAGTCGGCAAGCCGCGCGTGGCCGCGCTCCTGTGCGAGGATGGCGTCTCCGACGAGCGTCGCGAGCTGCTCCGCCGGGAGCTGACTGACGCGGGCTTCGCGGTCGAGGCGCGCCTGCTCGCGGCGGGTGCCAACGCCAGGACGCTCGACTTCGTCTCCGAGCTCATGGTTTGGTTGGGCGAGAAGGGCGTTACTTCCGACGACCTCGTCGTGGCCATCGGAGGCGTCGACAGCCTCAGCTGCGCGGCCCAGGCCTGCTCTCTGTGGTGCGCCGGCGTGCCCCTCGCCGCCATCCCCGTCGACCTCGACGCCATGGTGGAGGTGGCCGTCACGCCGCGCGGCATCGCTGTTGGGGAAAGCGACGACATGGCACGCTCCAACGCATTCTGCCGCTACCTGCTCTGCGATCCCGACCTCATGGAGTGCGGCCTCTCGGACGAGCGCACGCGACTTGCGCTCGCGCTCATGGCCTCCTCTGCCACGGCTGAGAACGAGAAGTCCTTCTCGCGTCTCTGGGACAGGGCGCCCGAGATCATGGAGGGCGACGTCGACGTCCTGATGGAGCAGGCGGTCGACACGCTCAAGACCCGTGGGCGCCTTGTCTCGTCGACCGCGCTTGCGGTCAAGCAGTCAGTCACCTACGGCCGCGACTTTGTGCGTGGCCTTAGGCCCTTGCTTGACGACGGCGTCAGCGTCGCCGACCTGATGGCCGAGGGCCTGCGGTTCGCCGCGCGCCTCTCGTGCGGCATGGGGAAGCTCTCGGTGGATGACGTCCTTACTCAGGACGAGCTCCTCGACAGGCTCGGCTTCGGCTTCGTGGAGGCCTCCGTCGAGCCCGAGCGGGTCATCAAGTCGCTCAAGGGCGACCAGTTCAAGCGCTCGAACCGATTCTTCGTCGCGGTGCCTCAGGCCATCGGCCGCGTGCGCCTCGCGTCTGCAGACGATGAACTTTTGAATGAGCACGTCTCTGCATGGTGTGAGGCCCACCGCGCGGACTAACCTATATGAGGCTCAATACGACCTAGAGAATCGAGGTATTTAGACATGGCTGATGCTGCAGCTTGCGCGGCTCGCGTCGAGAGGTTCCGCTCCCTCATGGAGGAGAGGGGCTACGACGCCGCCATCCTGAGGAACAACCCTGACCTTCGCTGGCTCACTGGAGCCGAGTGCACCTTCGACGACGAGGTGGCCCACACGGCGTTCATCACCAGGGACGGGCTCTGGCTCCACACCGATTCCCGCTACTTCGGCACCTTCGTCGACCGCCTTGGCGAGAATACGCCCTGGAAGCTTGACATGGAGATCGTTGACCCCGCCTCCTGGGCGGCCGAGCGCGTCAGCAAGACGCGCTCTCGCGTCGTCGCCATCGAGGACACCATGGACCTTGCCTTCTTCGACGCCCTGGGCGTCGAGCTCGCAAAGGGCTCGGTCGCCTGCCTCCTCCCGCGCATGCATGGCGACATCGCGTCGCTTCGCATCGTCAAGGACTCCGAAGAGATCGAGCTGATGCGCCACGCGCAGACCATCACCGACGCAGCCTTCGAGCACATCTGCGGCTTCATCAAGCCGGGCGTGACCGAGATGGAGATCAAAGTCGAGCTCGAGAACTACATGTTCCAGCACGGTGCTGACTCGCTTGCCTTCGGCACCATCATCGCGAGCGGCCCCAACGGCGCCAACCCCCATGCGCAGCCTGGCGAGCGCAAGGTCCAGAAGGGCGACATGATCGTCATGGACTACGGCGCGGGCTATCACGACTACCGCTCGGACATGACCAGGACCGTCTGCCTTGGCGAGCCGACTGAGGAGCAGCGCAAGGTCTATGAGATTGTCCGCGGCGTCAACGAGGCCTGCGCCAAGGCCGCCGTTCCCGGCTGCAAGGGCAAGGACATCCACAACCTTGCTGTTCGCCTCATCACCGAGGCAGGCTACGGCGACTACTTCAAGCATGGCCTGGGTCACGGCGTCGGCCTCGAGATCCACGAGAAGCCCTTCTTCGGCCGCAACTATGACAGGGAGATTCCCGTGGGCGCCGTCATCACCGACGAGCCCGGCATCTACCTGCCCGGCAACTTCGGCGTTCGCCTCGAGGACTTCGGCGTCATGGGGGAGGACGGCTATCACCCCTTCACGCAGTCGTCCCACGAGCTGAGGGTGATTCCCTGCTAGTCCACGATTTAGAACAAGTAGTATCGGCTGTTTTGTCAAATGCCTAATCGGTCGGCGCTTGCCGGCCGATTTTTCATGTTCCGATCGTCCTGGAGATGTCGACTAGCGCTTGGGCGCGAAAGGTGACCAAAGAAAAACAAAATATGACCAAAGCGAAACGAATTGGTAAGCACTTTGACAGAGTTATCGGTGCGCCCGTTTCAGGAAATGGCTGTCAAAACTAGCGAAATGACGCAAACAATCAGTATGAATTCGCAGGTAGAACACTGATATGTAGGAAATGGCGAGATGATGTGTAGCATTTATCGGCAAATGGGCCTATAATTTAGAACCTGTGGAGCAACGATGAAGGAACTGCGCAGACGGCGTGAACGTCATTCATCACACCACGGTTCTGTAAGAAGCAGAAGGATGCAAAGGAGGAAGTTGGATGGTCAATATTGTCCTTGCTAGCCACGGTAAATTCGCCGAGGGCATCATGGAATCGGGCAGCATGATCTTCGGACCGCAGGAAAACGTTGCGGCCGTCGTTCTGACGCCTGACATGGGTCCCGACGACATGCACCAGAAGCTGCTTGACGCGATCGCCACCTTCGATGATCAGGAGCACACCCTGTTCCTGGTCGACCTGTGGGGAGGTACTCCCTTCAACCAGGTCTCCCGCCTCATCAGCGAAGAGGGGCATGACGACTGGGTAGCCATCACCGGCCTCAGCCTTCCCATGCTCGTCACCGCCTACGGCTCCCGCATGGGCGCCGACACGGCGAGGGCTGTTATGGAGGAGGTCTACCCCGAGGCACGCGCTGGCGTGAAGGTGAAGCCCGAAGAGCTTCAGCCCGCCGACGCCGCCGCACCCGCAGCTGCCGCAACTGCCGCAGCACCCGTTGGCGCCATTCCCGAGGGCACCGTTCTCGGCGATGGCCACATCAAGTATGCGTACGTCCGTATCGACACCCGTCTTCTCCATGGTCAGGTCGCGACCGCATGGACCAAGCAGGTCTCGCCGGATCGTATTCTCGTCGTCTCCGACGGCGTCTCCCACGACGAGCTCCGCAAGAACATGATCGTTCAGGCGGCTCCTCCTGGAGTCAAGGTCCACGTCATCCCCATCGCCAAGCTCGTCGAGGTTGACAAGGACCCGCGCTTTGGCGCGACGAAGGCCATGGTTCTCTTTGAGAATCCTCAGGACCTCCTGCGTGCAGAGGAGGGTGGCGTCGAGTTCGACAAGGTCTGCATCGGCTCCATGGCTCACTCTGCCGGCAAGACTGTCATCAACCAGGCCATCGCCTGCGACGAGGAGGACGTCAAGACCCTCGAGGCGATTCGTGCCAAGGGCACTGACTTCTATGTCCAGAAGGTCCCGTCCGATCACGTCGACGACATCTGGGCCCTTCTCAAAGAAAAGAACATGGCCTAAAGGCCTCGATAGAAAGAAGGAGGGAATTCATGTCGGCACTTACGATTCTTCTGATCGTTATCGTTGCTTTCCTTGCTGGTATGGAAGGCATTCTCGACGAGTTCCAGTTCCATCAGCCGCTTGTTGCCTGCACCCTTATCGGTCTGGTCAGCGGCCATCCGCAGGAGGGCATCATCCTCGGCGGCTCCCTTCAGATGATCGCCCTCGGCTGGGCGAACATCGGCGCCGCCGTCGCCCCTGACGCGGCTCTCGCGTCCGTGGCCTCCGCAATCCTCATGGTCATCGCTCTCGACGGTGGCGCTACCGACACCGTCGCCGCGATCAACACCTCAATCGCCGTGGCAGTTCCTCTGTCCGTCGCGGGCCTGTTCCTGACCATGATCTGCCGTACCATCGCAATCCCGATGGTCCACGCCATGGATGCCGCCGCCTCCAAGGCTGACTTCCGCGGCATCGAGGTCTGGCAGGTTCTCGCGATCTGCCTCCAGGGCGTCCGCATCGCCATCCCGGCTGCGGCCCTCTGCTTCATCCCTGCCGAGTCGGTCACCGCAGTCCTGAACTCGATGCCCGCATGGCTCTCCGGCGGCATGGCCGTCGGCGGCGGCATGGTCGCTGCAGTCGGTTACGCAATGGTCATCAACATGATGGCCACCAAGGAGACCTGGCCGTTCTTCGTCCTCGGCTTCGTCCTGGCTGCCCTCTCTGAGCTCACGCTCATCGCCCTCGGCGCCATTGGCATCTCCCTCGCCCTCATCTACCTCGGTCTCAAGGAGCTTGCGACCGCAGGCGGCGGCGCTGCCGGCTCCGGCGACCCGCTGGGCGACATCCTGAATGACTACGAGTAGGAAGGGGAGTGAACACAATGGCAGAAGAGAAGATCACTCTTTCTAAGAAGGATCGTCAGGCGGTCGCTTGGCGCCACCAGTTCCTGCAGGGCTCTTGGAACTACGAGCGTATGCAGAACGGCGGTTGGTGCTATGCCATGGTCCCCGCCATCAAGAAGCTCTACTCCACCAAGGAGGAGCAGGCTGCTGCTCTCGAGCGTCACATGGAGTTCTACAACACGCACCCGTACGTGTCCGCCCCCGTCATCGGCGTCACCCTCGCACTCGAGGAGGATCGCGCCAACGGCGAGAAGATCGACGATGCCGCCATTCAGGGCGTCAAGGTCGGTATGATGGGTCCGCTCGCCGGCGTCGGCGACCCCGTCTTCTGGTTCACCATCCGCCCAATCCTCGGTGCGCTCGGCGCGTCCATGGCCCTCTCGGGCAACATCCTCGGCCCTATCCTGTTCTTCGTCCTTTGGAACGTCATCCGCATGGCCTTCCTCTGGTACACGCAGGAGTTTGGCTACAGGGTCGGAACCGAGATCACCAAGGACCTCTCCGGCGGCCTGCTGGGCAAGATCACCGAGGGTGCCTCCATCCTTGGTATGTTCATCATTGGCTCGCTGGTCGAGCGCTGGGTCTCGATTTCCTTCACCCCGGTCGTCTCCACCGTCACGCAGTCCGAGGGTGCCTACATCGACTGGTCCAGCCTTCCCAGCGGCACCGAGGGCATCAAGAGCGCCCTCGAGCAGTATGCCTCCTTGGGTGCCAACGGCTTGAACGTCGAGAAGGTCACCACGCTCCAGCAGAACCTCGACGCCCTGATTCCGGGTCTTGCCGCAGTCGCTCTCACGCTTCTGTGCTGCAAGCTCCTGAAGAAGAAGGTTTCCCCGATCGCCATCATCCTCGCGCTCTTCGCGGTTGGCATCATCGGTCGTCTCCTCAACTTCATGTAAGGAGTCGTGCGCTGGCAGCTTCTGGCCTGCCGTGCTAGACGCATCTGGTCGCGCCCTGTACGCTTGAAAGTGCATCCGCACCCTCAACGTCGGGGCGCGACCTTTCTGATTGGATCCGAGGAGTTTTCGCATCATGGCAATCTCAATGAACAACAGCGTCGACATGACCATCAAGGCGACGTCGTTTCACGGTCTCACGAGCTACGGCGACATGATGGTCGGCAACAAGGCCGTGGAGTTCTACAACGAGCGCAACCCTGAGGACTACATCCAGATTCCCTGGGAGGAGATCGACCACGTGGCCGCCTCGGTCATGTTCGGCGGCGCCCGCATCGCCCGCTTTGCGATCTTCACCAAGCAAAACGGGCACTTCTCGTTCTCCACGAGGGACAACAAGAAGATCCTGCGAGCCATGAGGGAGTACGTCCCCGAGGACAGACTCGTGAAGTCTCCCACTTTCTTTCAGGTACTCGGCCTGGGCGTGAAGCGTCTTCTACACCTTGGGGCGTAGCACCTTCCGCGTGCCCTGCCCCGACAACGCCCTGCCTTGCTGCCCCGACTCAGCCGGGGCTTTTTTCGTGCGTGCCCATGGCAATGCAGCGGCCGAGCTGTTGCCTCTGTGAATCCGAGCCACGGCGCATTGCATTTGCGTGCGCATGGCTATAATTCTTCTCTGTATGTGATTTTTGCATCCGTGTTTTCGCGGACGTTATCGAGAAAGCGAGCTTTCAGTGGCATCTCTGAGCATCAACGACCTCAAGGTCGGCCTCGGCGTCAACATCAAGGGCAAGGACTGTGTCATCCTCGAGGCACAGCATGTCAAGCCTGGCAAGGGCAACACCTACGTTCGCACCAAGTACCGTGACATCCGCACCGGTCGCGTGAACGAGGAGAACTTCCAGCAGTCTGCCAAGTTCGAGAGCGTCAACATGCAGACGCGCGAGATGCAGTACCTCTACGCTGACGGCGAGACCTACTGGTTCATGGACATGAACACCTACGAGCAGATTCCCGTCGAGGACTCCCTCATCGGCGAGAACGACAAGTTCCTGAAGGAGAACGACGTCTGCCTTCTCCAGTATGCCAACGACGTTCTCTACGCGGTCCAGCCGCCCACCTTCATCGAGGTCGAGATCACCGAGACCGATCCCGGCTTCAAGGGCGACACCGTCCAGGGCGGCACCAAGCCCGCGACCATCGAGACCGGTGCCACCATCCAGGTTCCCATGTACCTGAACCAGGGCGAGATCATCAAGGTCGATACGCGTGACGGCAAGTTCGTCTCCCGCGTCTAGGGACTGGCACATTGACTGCAGGGGCCCGCGAGCGCAGCTGCGTTGGCGGGCCCCTTCGTGCCAAAGGCGACAGTGATGACGCCCCTCTCCCAAAGGCTATACTTGAGCACGAAGACCTGCGGCCGGCTTGGCCTCAGGTCGGGTTACTTCGAAAGGACCTTCACATGAGCGAAAGCGAGCTCTTCATAGCGGGAATCGGCGTCTCCAAGAGCGTCGTCTCTACCATCGTCACCCTTGCGGCCGAGAAGGTCGAGGGCGTCGTCCGCGTCGGCGGCAACGACATCGCCTCCAATCTCGTGTCCGTATTCACGAGTCGTGCGGTTCCGCCCGAGGCAACCGTCGAGTCCGAGGTGGTCGACGGCGAGCTTAAGGTCGCCGTCCATCTTGCCGTGTTCTACGGCTATCCGTTCACCAAGCTTGCGGCGTCCGTTCGCGCCGCCATCGCGACCGCGATTCGCGAGCAGGTTGGCGTCGAGGTCGGCTCGGTGGACATCTGCATCGATTCACTCGTTTTCCCCAAGGAGTAGAGGGCAGTGTCTGATACAACTCACTTCGGCGGGCGCACCCTTGCCCGCAGCCAGGCCCTTCAGGTTCTCTTCCAGGCCGAGGCAACCAACAGGACCGTCTTCGAGGTTCTCGAGGGCGACTACGCGCTCTCGCAGGGCCCGCTTGACCCGTTCGGCGAGATGCTTGCCCGCGGTACCGACGACATGCGAAGCGACCTCGACGCCATCATCGCAGAGCACTCCGTCAACTGGAGCGTCTCGCGCATGCCGAAGGTCGACCGCAACCTGCTGAGGCTCGCCCTCTACGAGATGCTCGAGGTCGACGAGGTCGCCATCCCCATCACCATCGACGAGTCCGTCGAGCTCGCCAAGGCCTACGGCTCTGACGAGTCCTCCCGCTTCATCAACGGCCTCCTGGGCAAGGTGGCCCGCAAGCTCGAGGCCGGAGACGACGTCGTGGCGGAGGCCCGCGAGGCCGTCCGCGTCCGTGACGACCTCAAGGCCGCGGCCCAGCAGCCGAACGATGACTACGAGTACGCCGGCTCCGAAGAGCCCGACGACGGAGAGCAGGACGGCGAGTAGCGATGGCAAAGCCCAACATCGCGCAGTACAAGACGTTTGACGATATCACTGGCCGCCTGGACCAGATCGTCGACGCGGTACGCGACAAGGAGACCTCGCTCGAGCGCTCGCTGGACCTTTTTGATGAGGCCATCGCGCTGGGGTCTAAGGCCGTTGACATGGTCGACACCACCGACTTCACCCCCGAGGAGGAGGCGCACCTGCGCGAGAAGGAGTCCGCCAAGGCCGAAGCCGAGAAGGGCGATGCGCCTTCCGCCTCAGACGGCTCCGACGACGAGGGGGCAGACGAGGCTCCTGTTGCTTCCCAGGGGGGCGAGGAGGCGTAGCGTGGCCAGGCCCAAGAAACATAGACTGGATGAGGAGCTCGTTTCACGCGGGCTCTTTTCCTCTCGCGACGACGCGATGCGAGCCGTGCTTGCCGGTGAGGTTTCGACCTCGGGCCGCAGGATGGAGAGCCCGGGCGAGCAGGTAAGGCCCGGGATCGAGCTTCACGTAAAGGGGCGCCTGCCATACGTGGGGCGTGGTGGCCTCAAGCTCGAGCGCGGCCTCGACTCGTTCGGCGTCGACCCCACGGGGATGTCCTGCCTCGACGTGGGCTGCTCCACCGGGGGCTTTACCGACTGCCTGCTCAAGCGCGGCGCGGCATCCGTCCTGTCGGTCGACGTGGGCTACGCGCAGTTCGACTGGAGCCTGCGCGAGGACCCGCGCGTCGACCTGCGCGAGCGAACCAACATGGTCGACCTGCCCGACGACGACAATCGCTCGACCATCGACCTTGCGGTCTGCGACGTCTCGTTCACCTCGGTCAAGACCGTGCTTCCGGCCGTCGTCGAGCTGCTGCGCGGCAACGGGCAGTTCCTCACCCTGGTCAAGCCTCAGTTCGAGGCTGCCCGCGACGAGGTGGGCGAGGGCGGCGTGGTGAGCGATCCCGCCGTCCACCTGCGCGCGCTCGAGGACGTGGCACTTGCCTTTGAGTCAAGGGGCCTTGGGGTGCTGGGCGCGTGCCAAAGCCCCATTCACGGGCACAAGGGCAATGTCGAGTTCCTGCTCCTGGGTCAGCGCGGCTCCAGGGCAGACCGCGCCCTGGACTATCGGTCAGTCGTGGCCGACGGTGCGGTTGAGCTCGCCGGCGCGCTCTAGGCACTTCTTCGAGAAATACTTGCGCAAGCCTGCCGCGTCGTTCGGCGCCGCGGCACGCCCGCGAGCGTCCCTCCCACCCGGTCGGGTGCTACACTCGATGGGACTATCTGACTTCATCGGGGGAGGGCGGCGTGAAGGTACTTCTGGTTCCCAACTATTCTCGCGAGGACGCGGTCGAGAGCGCGCGGTCCTTGTCACGGTGGCTTGAGGACGAGCGCGTCGAGGTCCAGTGGGCCCACGACAAGAAGCTCTTCCCCAACAAGGTCGTGGACACGACCGGCGTCGGTCTTGTCGTCTCCTTCGGCGGGGACGGCACGCTCCTGCGTGCCGCCAGGATCGTGGGCTACAACGAGATTCCCGTCATCGGCATCTCCTACGGGCACCTGGGCTTTCTGACGAGCGGTGGCCCCATGGACGTCAAGTACCTCGTCGCCGAGGCCCTCTCGGGCAACCTTCACGCCTCGAGGCGAGCCACCCTGGACGTCTCGGTCGATCTGGAAGACGAGCTCGGCAACATCAGGACCGAGCGCCGCTTTGCCCTGAACGACCTCTCGCTCACGCATGGCATCAAGGGCGACATGATCGTCTTCGACGTGTCCGTCTCGGGCCACCACATCGACACCCTCCGCGCCGACGGCTTCGTGGTCTCGACCGCCACGGGCTCGACGGGCTACGCTCTCTCGGCCGGCGGCCCCATCGTTTCTCCTGACTACGGAGGCATGGTCTGCGTTCCCGTCGCCCCGCACACGATCCTGGCGCGCGCGTTTCTGACCTCGCCCTCTGACGTCGTCGAGATTGCGATCAACCCCGAGCGCAAGTCCGAGCGGCTCTTCTTTGCCGATGGCCAGCTCGTGGGAGGGGAGGGGCTCGTCGCCCAGCGCGCGACCGTGCGCCGCGGCCCAGGTGACCTCATCCTTCTTGACCGCAACTCCAAGAGCTTCTATCAGTCCGTTTCTCGTGTCTTCTACGGAAGGGCCGGAGAGTAGCAACGCATGATTGACGAACTTCACGTACAGGACGTCGCGCTCATCCGCGAGGCGTCCATCATCCCCGCGCGCGGCCTTACGGTGCTGACCGGAGAGACCGGAACCGGAAAGTCCGCGCTCCTCTCGTCCGTCAAGCTGCTGATGGGAGAGCGCGCCGACGCCTCTGCCGTGCGTGAGGGGGCAGACGCCCTGTGCGTGGAGGGTCGGTTCTTCGAGCCTGGGGGAGATCCCGACGGGACCGTCGTGCGTCGTCGCGTGGAGGCCGCGGGTCGCGGACGCGTCGAGGTTGACGGGCACATGGCATCAGTGCGCGAGCTCGCCGAGGGGCCGGGAGCGACCATCGACCTGTGCGGCCAGCACGAGCACCAGCGTCTGCTGCAGGGCTCGACTCACGTCCAGATGCTGGACGCCTGGGTGGGCGATGCCGCCCAGGAGGCACTCAAGGCATACCGGAACGCCCTCGACGCCGCCCGCGATGCGCAGAGCGAGCTCGAGCGGAAGGTGGAGATGAGCCGCTCGGCCGGCGAGAGGCTCGAGGA
Source organism: Olsenella sp. KH1P3 (assembly GCF_900167315.1). Classification (NCBI taxonomy): domain Bacteria; kingdom Bacillati; phylum Actinomycetota; class Coriobacteriia; order Coriobacteriales; family Atopobiaceae; genus Olsenella; species Olsenella sp. KH1P3. The sequence goes on from NZ_FUWQ01000001.1 coordinate 539,708, forward strand.
GGCGGAGTTCGTCCTCAGGCGCATCGACGAGGTCGGGCCTGCGGAGGGCGAGTACGAGGAGCTCGAGCAGACGCTTCCCAAGGCGGAGCACGCCGAGTCGCTCATGCGCTCGGCCACTGAGGCGCGCGAGGCCATGTCCGGCGACGGGGGCGCGGAGGACGTCCTGTCCTCCGTCGTCTCGGACCTCAGGGGAGCCGCGCGAAACGACGAGCGCCTGGGCGCGCTGGCAGACCGCGTCGAGAGCTCGCTCATCGACCTGGAGGACGTCTCGGCGGAGCTTCGCGACTACGCCGAGGCGATGGACTTCGACGGCGACAGGCTCGCTCAGATGCAGGAGAGGATGGGCGAGCTGCAGGGGCTCCTGCGCAGCTATGGCCCGCGCATGCAGGACGTGCTCGAGAGGCGCGCCAAGGCAGCAGAGCTCATGAGTGCGGCCCACGACGGCGACGCGGTCGTGCGTGCTGCGCAGGAAGCGCTCGACGCCGCCGAGGCCGAGCTGCGCGCGAGGGCCGACGAGCTCGACGCCGTCAGGCGAGAGGCCGCCCCCAAGCTTGCCGCCGCCATTACCGACCAGATGGCGTTCCTCCAGATGGGCTCCGCCTCGCTTGAGCTCGGCTTCGAGCGGCTCGACCGCGCCCAGTGGACGAGCGCCGGCCCCAGCAGGGTCGAGATGACCTATCGTCCCGCCGCGGGCCTGAGCGCAAGGCCCCTCAGGCGCATCGCGTCGGGCGGCGAAGTCTCTCGCGTGATGCTCGCGTGCAAGGTCGTGCTGGGCGACGCCGACGGCACCGACACCCTGGTGTTCGATGAGGTCGACGCCGGCGTGGGAGGTGCGACGGCCGTGGCACTGGCGCAGGTCCTCGCGCGGCTCGCGCAGACGCACCAGGTCATCGTCGTCACGCACTTGGCCCAGGTGGCCGTGGTCGCGCAGAAGCACTACCTGGTGAGCAAGCGCGGCGACGAAGTGCCCGAGACAACGATCGAGGAGATCGGGGGAGAGGAGCGCGTGGCCGAGATAGCCCGCATGCTCTCGGGCGACCAGACGCAGGCCTCCCTTGACCATGCCCGCGAGATGCTCTCGGGGGCATCCCCCACCAGCTAGCGTGGCGGCGGGTCCTCCTTGCCCCGCCTTTGTGCCGTCGTGTGGAGCCGGTCGCCAGTTGACCACTGGCGTGTGTTCAAGCCATTTTTTTCTAAAACTTTCGCGCTGAGAAAAAACCGGGGCGCCCTTGGGTTGTAGGATGAAATCCCGTAGAGAAGAGGAATTTTTTACGGGAAGGTCCCAACATGACCAAGCACATCTTTGTTACCGGCGGCGTCGTTTCATCCCTGGGAAAGGGTATCACCGCCGCGTCGCTCGGCAGGCTTCTGAAGGCACGTGGCTACAAGGTCATGATGCAGAAGGCCGATCCCTACCTGAACGTTGACCCCGGCACCATGAGCCCCTTCCAGCACGGTGAGGTCTTCGTCACCGAGGATGGCAAGGAGACCGACCTCGACCTGGGCCACTACGAGCGCTTCATCGACGAGAACCTCACCCGAAACTCCAACTTCACCACCGGCCTGATCTACCAGTCGCTCATCTCGCGCGAGCGCGCCGGAGACTTCCTGGGCGGCACCGTCCAGGTCATCCCGCACGTGACCAACGAGATCAAGAGCCGCTTCCTGCGCATCGAGGAGCAGACCGACGCCGACGTCGTCATCACCGAGCTCGGCGGCACCATCGGCGACATCGAGGGCCAGTCGTTCGTCGAGGCCATCCGCCAGTTCCGCAAGGAGAAGGGCCTGGGCGAGACGCTCGTCATCCACTGCTCGCTGGTTCCCTACATCGCTGCCGCGCACGAGGTCAAGACCAAGCCGACCCAGCATTCCGTCAAGGAGCTCCGCTCGATGGGCATCCAGCCCGACTTCATCGTGTGTCGCTCCGACCACGAGGTCGACGCGGACATCCGCGCCAAGATCGCTCACTTCTGCGACGTCGACGAGGGCTGCGTGTTCGAGAACTCCGACTGCGCCTCTATCTACGACGTCCCCATGCACCTCGCCGAGCAGGATTTCGACGGCAAGGTCCTCGACAGGCTCGGTCTCGAGCGCCGCGAGCGCGACATGAGCGCCTGGGTCTCCTTCACCGATCGCATGCACGCCGCGAACAAGAAGGCTGACACGACCGAGATCAAGGTCGTCGGCAAGTACACGCAGCTTCCCGACGCCTACCTCTCCGTCATCGAGGCACTCCACCACTCCGGCGTCCACTACGGCCGCCACGTCAAGATCACGCTGATCGACGGCGAGGAGCTCACGGCCGAGAACGTCGACGAGATGCTCGACGGTGCCGACGGCATCCTGGTTCCCGGCGGCTTCGGCCAGCGCGGCGTCGAGGGCAAAATTCTCGCGGCCCAGAAGGCCCGCGTCGAGAAGATTCCCTACCTGGGCGTCTGCCTCGGCCTTCAGGTGGCCGTCTCGGAGTTCGCGCGTGACGTCGCGGGCATGCCCGGCGCCAACTCCACCGAGTTCGTTCCCGGCTGCAGCTATCCCGTGATCGACCTCATGCCCGACCAGGAGGACGTGACCGAGAAGGGCGGCACCATGCGACTTGGCGCCTATCCCTGCAAGGTTGCCCCCAACACGCTTGCGGCCGAGGCCTACGGCGAGGAGCTCATCTACGAGCGCCATCGTCACCGCTACGAGGTCAACAACGCATTCCGTCAGCAGCTGATCGACTCCGGCCTCGTCATCTCGGGCCTCTCTCCCGACGACCGCCTCGTCGAGATGGTCGAGCTTCCCGAGGACGTCCACCCCTGGTTCGTCGCCAGCCAGGCGCACCCCGAGTTTAAGAGCCGTCCGACCAACCCGGCCCCTCTTTTCCGCGAGTTCGTCCGCGCCTCCATCGCCCGCCACGAGGGCGTCGACCGTCACGAGATCTGCGCTGACTAAGGCTTTTCACACATCGTCCTGACGTGCGTCTATTCGGCCGATCCGCAGCCTTCGGGCATGGGATGCGGCGCATCGAGACGAACCCATTTGAGCTAAGCTGTTCTTGCGGGCGGCGCGCGCGGCGCGGCGCCCGCATTCCTTTACGTACGTCGGCTGTTCCCGGACGTCGGCGTCTTCAACGAAGCGATGGCGGGGAGGCCCACGATGAACCTGACACAGGCCCTCGAGGAGTACCTGGGCTACCTTGCCGTCGAGCGTGGCAGCGCCGAGAACACCATCGAGTCCTATGGTCGGGACCTCCGGCGCTACGTGGCATTTCTGTCCGACCGGGGCATCGAGGCCGTGGACGGGCCGCAGCGCATGGACATCGAGGAGCACCTTGCGGCGTTGCAGGACCTGGGGCTCGCGCCCGCCTCGGTGCAGCGAGCCGCCTCGGCGATCAAGGGCTTCCACCGCTTCATGGTCGGCGAGCAGATTTGCGAGAGCCATCCCGCCGCGGACGTCATGCTCCCGAAGAAGCCCGACCGCCTTCCGGACGTCCTCTCGCACGAGCGGGTGTTCGCGCTTCTGGACGAGCCTTTCAGGCCGGAGCTCGAGCCGAGCCCGCGCACCCTCAAGAGCGGCAAGGTCGATGTGAGGGGTCAGGCCTGCTTCCATCGCGACAAGGCTATCCTCGAGGTTCTGTACGGCTGCGGCCTGCGCGTGAGCGAACTGTGCGGCCTCGACCTGCGAGACGTTGTGTTCGAGCAGGAGGTCGTCCGCGTTATGGGCAAGGGGCTGAAGGAGCGCGTCGTCCCCATTCTGGGCACGGCGGCCGCGGCGCTCAGGGCCTACCTGGACGACTGGCGCCCGATCCTGTCGGGTTCCGGCCGCGAGAACTCGGCGGTCTTCCTGAACGTCCGCGGCGGCCGCATCACGCGCCAGGCGGTCCACGGCATCTGCGAGACCTATGGGGGCATCGTGGGCATCAAGGGGCTGCACCCCCACACGCTGCGGCATACGTACGCCACCCACATGCTCGAGGGTGGCATGGACCTCAGGACCGTGCAGGAGCTGCTGGGCCATGCGAGCATCTCGACCACGCAGCTCTACACCCACGTCGACCGCACGCACGTGCGCATGGCCTACCTCCAGGCCCATCCCCGCGCCAGGACGGGCGCGTCGCGCTTCGAAGAAGACTGACGCCTTGGCCGCGGCGCGTCTCGTGCCGCATCCCATTGGCCACGCAGCCTCCCACGCACCCGTGGGACGGCCTGACACCGTCCGTGGGAGGGTCCCCCACCGGCGTGGGACGATGTCCCACCAACCGTGGGATGGCCCCACACCGTCGTCTGGGCGACGCACTCGAGCGGCTCGAACTTTGGGGCCCATGGCGAAAAAGGTTGCCCTAGAGGGGGGGAACGCGTGTTTCTCGACACCTCGCAATAATGTGTCAGCGCAATATAAATGCAGGTAAATGGCTGTATCGTAAGCGGCGCGAATGACCAGTGGGAGCGCTTCATATTCCCGTCACATTAGCGTACGGCACGGGTGCGAAAAGCTTCCTGCGGTTTGTGTTGCAGAACGCTTGTTCTTACAACATGTAGTGCCTAATTCCCCATTGGCCACCACTCGGGTGTCGTTTGGAGCCGCCTGGTGTCAGAAAGTGTCGGAAAGTGTTGCATGGTGTCGCAATTGAACGTATAGTTCTAGTCACGCACTGAGGGGATATGGCTCCCTGGTAGTTGAGAGGGGAGGGTCAATGTATCTGACTGGCACGTTCAAGCACAACCTTGACGCCAAGCAGCGCATTACCCTGCCGGCTCCGTTCCGCAAGGAGTTCAACGAGAAGGTCGTCCTCATTCCCGTCAGTGGCAAGATCTACGGCTTTACTCCCGAGGGCCACAGGGAGTGGGTGGAGAGCTTCTTCGCAGAGGGCTTCGATCCTCGCAACAAGAACCATGTGAAGCTTCGCCGCGCGCTCACCTCGATGGCCTTCACTGTTGAGCTCGACTCTGCCGGAAGGATTGCCCTTGGCAAGCTCGGCGCAGAGACGATCGGCAAGTGCGGGATCGAGCGTGAGGTCACCGTCCTGGGTAACGTGGACCACTTCGAGATCTGGGACTCTGCTCGCTACGAGCAGGAGATGAGCGAGGTCGCCGATGACCTCGAGGACCTGATGTTCGGTTAGAGCGGGGGAGTGAGCAACTTGACAGGAGAATATCGGCACATACCCGTGATGATCAACGAGGTCTTGGCCGAGCTTGACCCCAAACCAGGCGAGGTAGTCTGCGACTGCACCCTTGGTGGGGCCGGGCACTCGGTCGAGATGGCCAAGCGAATCCAGCCTGATGGCCTCTCGCTTGGCATCGATCAGGACGACATGGCCCTCGCCGCAGCCTCCGAGCGCTTCGAGCGCGAGGTCCCTGGGGCGGAGCACAGGTTCCTCAAGGGCAACTTCGGCTCCCTCGACGAGCTTCTCGTCCAGGCCGAGGTCCCAGGAGTCGATTGCTTCCTGTTCGACATCGGAGTCTCTTCTCCTCAGCTTGACATCCCAGAAAGGGGCTTCTCGTACCACGAGGACGCTCCGCTTGACATGCGTATGGATCCGGGGAACAACACCCAAACCGCAGCCGAGGTCATTAACAACTACAACGAAGCCGACCTCACCCGGATTCTGCGCGTCTATGGGGACGAGAAGTTCGCGTCACGCATTGCCCGCCAGATCGTGCGAACGCGCGAGAAGGCGCCGATCGAGACCACGCTCCAGCTGGTCGAGGTCATCAAGGCCGGCATCCCGGCTGCGGGCAGGCGACACGGTGGGCATCCGGCGCGCAAGACCTTCCAGGCCCTGCGCATCGAGGTCAACCACGAGCTCGACGTCCTCGACCAGGGCCTCAGGGCTGCGATTCGCTGGGCGAACCCCGGTGGCCGCATCTGCGTGATCTCGTATCACTCGCTCGAGGACAGGATCGTCAAGCACGTCTTCTCGGAGATGTCGCAGGGTTGCGTCTGCCCGCCGGACCTTCCGGTGTGCGTATGCGGTCACGTGCCGATAGTCGACGTCAAGACACGCAAGCCCCTCGTCGCCAGCGACGAGGAGGTGGGCCTCAACCCAAGGGCCCGAAGCGCGCTCATGAGGGTCGCGGTGAAGCGCGACGTCTCGCAAGAGGGCGCAAACTAGGCTCCACCGGCCCTCGGGCCGTGGACATACAACATAAATGAAGCAGTACGTACTACAAACGCAGCTCAAACGTACTACTACCACACCACAAGGAGCCACCGCACGCGGTGGCCCTTCCAGTCAACGGGGGAGTTCACCATGTACCAGGGTTCCGAGGCCTACAGCCTCTACGGCGTCGCGGGGGAGCGTGAGCAGGAAGTCCATCGCCACGCACCATTTGGCGTCGTCACTGGTGGCGGGCTTGACGCAAAGGTTCGCCAGGGCATCTCGCACGTGTTCTTCTCCCGTTTCGTCCTTGTCATGGCGGCCGTGGCCGTTTTCGTGTGCTGCGGTGTCGTGCGCGTCGCCCTCTCCGCGACGACCGTCGTCCAGATGCAGCAGACGGCCTCCCTCAGGCAGGACATCGCCTCCGCCCAGTCGACGAACAAGGACCTCCAGGCCGAGCGCTCCGTGCTCTCCAGCTCCTCACGCATCGACCACATCGCCGGCCAGTGCTATGGCATGGTTCGCGCCGACTCCTGCGAGACGCTCACGATTGGCTCCCCCGCGGCTGGCTCCCAGGCCTCCCTTGCAAGCTCCTCCGCCCAGGACGCCTCTGCCCCCGCGTCTTCTGCAGATGCTGCGCAGAGTTCCAACGCTGGGGGCTCGGCAAGCATGCAGTCGTAAACTCTTGAGTTGTGAGATATCATTCAGACAATAGGCGCCGTGGGCGCAACCAGATGCGTGGGGCTTCGTATGACGAGGCCTCACGTTTGCGTAGACGCGCAAACAGCGTTCCGCCACGCGACTTTGACCAGTGCATCAAGATCCTCGGCTGCATTCTTCTGCTTGTCCTCTCGTTCGTCGTGGGCAAGCTGATCTACCTCCAGGTGGTCACTGCGAGCTCGCTTTCGGCAGAGGCCCAGCAGAGCCGCAGCAATGCCATCGTGCTGCAGGCGAAGCGCGGCACCATCTATGACCGCAACGGCAACGTGCTCGCGATGAGCAAGGAGTGTGCCACGTTCTACTGCAACCCCGAGGAGGTCGACGACCCCAACGGCGCCGGCGACGTCTTCGAGGAGGTCCTGGGCGGCGAGTCCAAAAACTACGTCAGCAGGATGAGGGTTCAGGGCACGTTCTCGTACATCAGTCGCCAGGTCGACTCCGACGACGCCGACGAGATAGAGCAGAAGCTCAAGGAGAAGGGCATCAAGGGCATCTATCGCCTGAAGGACTCCAAGCGCGTCTATCCCTACGGCGCGATCGGAAGCCAGGTGCTCGGCATCGTCGGCATCGACGGCGACGGCCTGACCGGTCTCGAGTACTACTACAACGACATCCTCAAGGGCAAGAACGGAACCATGTACCTCGAGACGGGGCAGGGCGGCACGCCGATCGCGGGCGGTCACTCCGAGGTTGACGAGGCGCGGGACGGCACTGACATCGTCATCTCGCTCGACATCGACATCCAGCGTGTCGCCGAGGAGACCATCGTCAAGGGCACCGAGCAGTACAAGGCCGACTCCGGCTCGGTCATGGTGACCGATCCCACCACCGGCGAGATTCTGGCGGCCTGCTCGACGCCCCTGTTCGACGTTACCGACACGTCCACGATCGAGGAGGGCGCGACCTCACTCAAGCTCGTCTCGTCGTCCTACGAGCCCGGCTCGATCTTCAAGGTGCTCACGGCCGCCATAGGCCTGGAGAGCGGCTCGGTCAGTCCCATGGACACGTTCTCGGTTCCCGGCGGCGTCAGGGTCGGCGACGACATCGTGCGCGACGACGATGGTCGAACCGAGACCATGACCATGGACCTGAGAGAGATACTTCGCAGGTCCTCGAACACCGGCATAGCCCTGGTCACGCAGAACGAGATCGGCGAGACGAACTTCGCCAACGGCGTCTCGGCCTTCCAGATCGGCCAAGCCACGGGAATCGACTTCCCTGGCGAGGTCCAGGGCATGGTCAAGCAGCTTAACCAGTACGACGGAGCGAGCATCGGCGCCATGTCGTTCGGACAGTCGCTCGCCATCCCGCTCGTCCAGATGGTGAAGGCGGTCGGCTCCATTGCCAATGACGGCACCCTGGTCACGCCGCACTTCCTCGTCAGCAAGGGCGGCGAGGAGGTCACCTGGGACCCCGTGGGCACTTCCGTTTCGAAGGAGACCGCCGACGCCGTGACCGACATGATGCGCACCGTCGTCCAGTCGGGCACCGCAACCGCTGCCCAGGTCAAGGGCTACGACATCGCTGGCAAGACCGGTACCGGCGAGCAGGCCGACGAGAACGGCTACATCGAGTACAAGTACGTCTCGTCGCTCATCGGCTTTGCGCCGGCGGATAACCCCAAGGTGCTCGTCTACGTTGGCCTGAACGGCACCCCGTACCTCGCGTCGAGCTCGTCTGCCCCGCTCTTCTCGACTATCATGAGTGAGGCCCTCTCTGACATGGGTGTTGAGCCCAGCTCGTAAGCTCGGAGCGAAAACGCTGCTCCGTTGGATTTTTGGATAGAGGCTATTTCATGTTTGACATCTCAGTCAGCGACATCGTGGCCGCAACGGGCGCCCAGGCGCTCGCCTGCGCGGACGGTCGCGTGGCAACCAACGTCGCGACCGACTCGCGCCAGGTGGGCGAGGGCACGGTCTTCGTGTGCTTCCGCGGCGAGCGCGTCGACGGCAACCGCTTCGCCCCTCAGGCCGTCGAGGCCGGAGCGGTCGCGGTCGTCGTGACCGCGGAGCCCTCCCCGGAGCTCCTCTCCCTGGCACGCGAGAAGGGCTCCTGCGTCCTGCGCGCCGAGGGCGACGACCCCGAGGAGTTCATGCTGAGGCTCGCCGGCCTCTGGCGCGGGCGCAACCCGCAGTGGAAGGTCGTCGGCGTGACGGGCTCGGTGGGTAAGACCACGACTAAGGATATGCTGGCCCAGGGCCTCTCCGCGCGCTACCGCACCCACGCTACTGCCGGCAACTTCAACAACCTGATCGGCCTGCCGCTGACCATCCTCGGCGCCGAGGCGACCGACGAGGTCGTCGTGGCCGAGATGGGCATGAACCACAAGGGCGAGCTCTCGCGCCTGACCGCCTGCGCCCGCCCGGACGTCGCCGTCATCACCAACGTCGGCACGAGCCACATCGGCCTGCTCGGCTCTCGCGAGAACATCGCCCGCGCCAAGGCCGAGATCATCGAGGGCATGCGCCCGAGCTCGGACGGGGACGTCACACGCTCGCTCCTGGTCATGACCTCGGACAACGACTTTGCGGACTTCATCGACGACGGCTTCGCGAAGCCGGCCGGCGTCGAGACCCAGAGGGTGGGCTTCTCGCCTGACGACGACGTCAGGGCCGAGGGCCTTGCGCTCGACGAGGAGGGCCTTCCCACGCTTGGCCTCGTCTTCTCGGACGGCCAGAGCCTGAGCGTCAGCCTGAACGTTCCCGGTCGCCACGTCGTGAGCGACTTCCTGCTCGCCATGGCCATCTGCGACCGCCTGGGCGTCGACCGCCGCGCGGCGGCGCTTGCCATCGCGACCATGCCGCAGACGCACATGCGCCTCGAGGTGGTCACCGCCGAGGGCAAGCCCCGCATGATCGACGACTCGTACAACGCCAGCCCCAGCTCCATCGCGGCGGCGCTCGACGTGCTGTGCTCGATGTCCTGCGAGGGCAGGCGCGTCGCCATCCTGGGCGAGGTTGGAGAGCTGGGCGACGAGGCCGCCCGTCTCCACGGCTACATCGGCGCGTATGCCGCGGCAAAGCCCCTCGACCTCCTGGTCTGGGTGGGCGAGAAGGACATCCGCCACGCCGTCGAGGCCGCCCGCACCATGGGCTTCTCGGAGGACAGGCTCGAGGTCGTCTCTGACGTCAACGAGGCGCTCCGCGTCATCGCTCCCATCCTGCGCGAGGACGACCTCGTGCTCGTGAAGGCATCGCGCTCCGCCGGCCTTGACGCGTTCGTGAAAGGGGTGCTTGCCTAATGTTCGGCAACCCAAGCTATCCTACCTACCAGGTGTTCCTTGCCGCCGCCATCGCCGGCGTGCTGACCGCGTTTTTGATGACGCCCTTCATCAAGCTGATGCGCCACGAGGGCGTCGGCCAGCAGATCCGCGCCGACGGCCCCCAGCGCCACCTGATCAAGCAGGGCACGCCCACCATGGGCGGCGTCGTGTTCCTTCTCGCCGTCCTCATCACCTGCTTCCTGCAGGCAAGCTGGACGGTCGACTTGACGCTCGCCGTCATCGCGACCTACCTCACCGGCTCGCTCGGCCTTCTGGACGACATCGAGTCCGTTGCCCACAAGCGCTCGCTGGGCCTCACGCCCTCCCAGAAGATGATCGGCCTCATCCTGATCTCCGTCGTCTTCGGCGTTCTGGCGGTCAGCCTCTGCGGAATCCGTCCGACGGTCGAGTTTCCCGGCGGCTTCACCATCGACCTGGGCGTCCTCACTACGACCTTCACGGTCATGGGGACCATCTTCTACGTGCCCTGGCTCTACATCTTCTTCGTGTTCCTGCTCATGGCGGGCCTCTCCAACGCCGTCAACCTGACCGACGGCCTCGACGGCCTCGCGGGCGGCTGCACGCTCGTCGTGATGATGGCCATGGCCATGGTCGCCTTCCGCTACAACGAGGTCAACCTGGCCGTGTTTGCCGCCTCGATCGCGGGTGCGCTGGTCGGCTTCCTTTGGCACAACTGCTACCCCGCGTCCATCTTCATGGGCGACACGGGCTCGCTCGCGCTGGGCGCGGCGTTCGCCGCCCTCGCGGTCCTCACCAAGACCGAGGTGACGTCACTTCTCATGGGAGGCCTGTTCATCTGCGAGGCGCTTTCCGTCATCATCCAGGTCATCAGCTTTAAGGCGACGGGCAAGCGCGTCTTCCTGATGGCTCCCATCCACCACCACTTCGAGAAGAAGGGCTGGAGCGAGACCAAGGTCGTCATCCGCTTCTGGATCGTCTCCGCCGCCTTTGCGGCACTTGGCTTCGCACTGTACTTCCAACTGAGCTAGGAGGCTCGTTTTGACGCTCGCACGCACTGCGGAAAACCTGGGGGACGTCCTGGTGCTCGGACTGGGCAAGACCGGCGTGGACGTGGCCCGCTACCTGTTGGGCCTCGGCGACCGCGTCGGCTCGGTCACCGTCTACGGAGGATCCGCGTCAACCGAGGGAGACGCCTCCCGCGAGCTCGAGTCCCTGGGCGGCCGCGTCGTCCTGGGCAGCGAGGACGTCGAGGGGAGCTACGACCTCGCTATCGCAAGCCCCGGCATATCCGAGTTCTGCCCCTTCTTCCTTTCTGCTCGTGACCATGCGCGAGAGATCATCGGCGAGCCCGAGTTCGCCTGGCGCGAGAGTCCCCGCGACTGGGTCGCCATCACGGGGTCGAACGGCAAGACCACCACGACCTCGCTGACCACCGCGCTTCTGCATGCCGCTGGGCGTCAGGCCGTCGCCGTCGGCAACATCGGCAACCTCTGCACTGACGAGGTCTCCGGGCGAGTCGATGGCGAGTGGTTCGTCGCCGAGCTCTCCAGCTTCCAGCTTGCGACCACCAGGCTCCTGCACCCCCGCGTCGCGGCGCTCCTGAACGTCACTCCGGACCATGTCGAGTGGCACGGCTCGCTCGAGGCCTACGCCCAGGCAAAGGAGAAGATCTTCCAGAACCTCGACGGGGGGGACCTTGCGGTCCTGTACCAGGACGACGAGTACTGCCGCGGCGTCGCCGCGCGTCTCGCCACGCGCGGCGTGCGTACGCTCATGGTCAGCGCCACGGTCGAGCCCGAGGGACCGGACGCGGCCTTCGTCCGCGACGGCGTCCTCGTCGTGCGCCTCGCGGGCCGCGAGAGCGAGCTCTCTCGCGTGGAGGACCTCACCCTCAAGGGGACCCACAACGTGGTGAACGCGCTCTTCTCGTGCGCCATGGCTCTCGAGCTGGGCTGTGATGCGCGCGAACTCACCGATGCGCTCCAGGGCTTCCAGGCGCTCGAGCACCGCAACGAGCCCGTCGCCACCGTCGACGGGGTCCTCTACGTCAACGACTCCAAGGCGACCAACACCGACTCCGTCGAGAAGGCCCTCGTCGCCTATGAGGCGGGCCACGTCATCGTGCTTCTGGGCGGCCACGACAAGGGGACGGACCTTGCCTCGCTCTCCAGGCTGGTTGCGCGCCACTGCAAGGCGGCCGTGTGCTTTGGCGCTGCCGGCGAGAGAATCGCGCGCGCCGTCGAGGACGCGGCGGTCCTTGAGTCCTCCAACCTCGCCGTCATTCGTGCCCCGCACCTGCGCGAGGCGTTCGACGCGGCCCATGAGGCCGCCCGCGAGGGCGATGTCGTGCTCCTCTCGCCCGCCTGCTCCTCGTTTGACGAGTTCCGTAACATGGCCGAGCGCGGCCGGGTCTTCAAGGGCCTCGTAGCCGGGCTATCGGACTCCGACAAGGCGGAGCTGTAAATGGGTGCCCCCGTCTCGCGCATCGGCAGGAGGCGCCGCGCGGAATCGCGTCCGCAGGAGCGCACGCTCTTCGGCACGCCCGCGCGCTTCATGGTGCCGCGCCTGGTGTTCATCGGGGCCGTTGCGGCGCTCGTGGGCTTCGGCCTACTCATGATCTTCTCGTCGTCCTCCATTACCGCGCTCACCACGGCGGAGGGTGGGTATGACCCCGCGCACTACCTGCAGCGCCAGGCAGTCTTCGTCATCGTCGGCCTGGGGCTCGCGAGCATTGCGGCCCTGGTGGACTATCGCTCCATCGTCGGGCGTGGCCTCCCGTTCCTCATGCTTGGGTCCATTTTCCTGCTCCTTCTTGTCTTTTTGCCATCGGCCGGACAGGACGCCTACGGCGCGACGCGATGGATCAGCGTCGGCGGCTTCTCGCTACAGCCCTCCGAGTTCGCGAAGGCCACCGTCGTCATCGCCGGCGCGGTCCTCATCACCCAGTACTCCCGCGACCGCTTCGCGGACGCGGGGCGTGCCCGCATGGTTGGAGGGCTGGGCCTTGTGGTGCCGTTCGTCCTCATCCTCCTGCAGCCCGACAAGGGCACGGTCATGATCTGCGTGGCCACGCTCCTGGCGATGTGTCTGCTCGGCGGCGTCCCGGCGAAGTTCATCATCGGCCTTCTTTTCGCTGGCATCGCCGGCTTCCTGTTCATCTCGCTCAAGGATGACTACTCGCGCCAGCGCATCGTCACCTTGTTTAACCCGTGGGCAGACCGTTACAACACCGGCTACCAGCTGATCCAGGGCTTCTATGCGTTTGGGTCGGGCGGGCTGTTCGGCGTGGGCATCGGCATGTCCAAGCAGAAGTACGGCTTTCTTCCCATGGCCTACAACGACTTCATCTTCGCCGTCATCGGAGAGGAGTGCGGGCTGGTGGGGACCTTGGGCATGATCTGCGCGTTCATGGTCCTGCTCTGGGCGGGATTCCGGATCGCGCGCTACGCCCCCGACCTCACGGGCACTCTCGTCGCGGCGGGATGCACCACGATGCTCATCGTCCAGATGCTGCTGAACGTGTCGGGCGTCCTGGGCGTGTTCCCGCTCTCGGGCAAGCCCATCCCGTTCATCTCGTACGGTGGCTCCTCGGTCATCGCCAGCCTGCTGCTCGCCGGCCTGGTGGTTAACGTCTCGCTGCGCTCGACGCTGCCCGATACCGAGCACGACGCGCGCCGCCGCAGCTTCGCGCTGCGCCAGGGCCAGGACGACTACGACTGCGACGGCGCCACCCCCGACGAGCGCTCCGACGGCTTCTCGCACGCGGGTCGCCCCACGCCCCGCAGCGCCCGCGGGCACTCCCTGCTGCAGGCCTCCTTCGAGGCCCCGCGCCGCTCCTTTACCGTACTGGGCGGTGGGCGAGAAGGCCACGCCGACTCGGTCGAGCGCCGCGAGCGTCCCGGCAGGCGCGAGGCCTATCGCGAGGGCATGGCCGCGCGAGGAACCGAGCGTGCGAACAGCCCGGAGGCGCTCAGACGAGAGCGTGAAGAGCGTGCGAGGTCCAAGGGCGCAAGGTATACTACCGACCGAAACGGTCGCAGGCGCATAGACCTTGGCCCCTCTGCCGGCGACCGCCTGAGGAAAGATGATTCAAGGCCCGAGGTCCGCGGGACCAACTATGACCTCGGGGACAGAAGGAGTGGTAGGCGTGGCAGATAGGCTCAAGGTCGCAATCGCGGCGGGAGGAACGGCGGGTCACATCAACCCGGCGCTCGCGCTCGCGGAGGAGCTTGCGGACCGCGGTCACGAGGTTCACTTCTACGGACAACCCACGCGCCTCGAGGCGACGCTGGTCCCACAGGCCGGTTTCCCGTTCAGCCCCATCGACGTCAAGGGCTTCGATCGCTCTCGCCCCTGGACGCTCATACAGGCGCTCGTCAAGATGAAGCGTGCCGAGCGCACGCTTGGCGCCGACTTCGCCCAGAGCGGCAGGCCGGACGTCGCGATCGGCTTTGGCGCCTACATCGAGCTCCCGCTCATCAACTGGTGCCACTCGCACGGCGTGCCCGCGCTCGTACACGAGCAGAACTCCGTGCCCGGCCTCGCCAACAAGACCTCTGCGGGAAAGGTCCGCAGCGTCTGCGTTTCGCTCCCCGTCGCCATCGACGCGTTCCGCGACCGCGTGAGCGCTGGCACGCAGATCATCGTCACCGGCAACCCGGTTCGCCGCAGCGTCATCGAGGCGGAGCGCTCCCGCGGCCGCGCCTCCCTCGGCATCCCCGAGGACGCCACCATGCTGCTGGTGTTCGGCGGATCGCTCGGCGCGCGCCACCTCAACCAGGTCGTTGCGGGCCTGAAGGAGCAGCTGCTCTCGCGTGACGACCTCTACGTGGTCCACTCAACCGGCAAGGGCGAGTACGACTCCGTCGTCGAGCAGCTCGCGCTCGGCGAACAGGAGGCGCGCCGATGGCGCGTCATGCCCTACATCGACAACATGGGAGAAGTGCTTGCCGCCGCGGACCTCGTGCTGTCGCGCTCGGGCGCTTCCTCCGTCGCTGAGATTGCGGCGCTTGCGATTCCCAGCATGCTGGTCCCGTACCCGCTGGCCACCGCCGATCACCAGACCACGAACGCCCGCTACCTGGTGGACGCCGGTGCGGCCGTCATGATGGCGGACGACCGCATCGACGAGCCTGAGTTCGCCAAGAGCCTCTTCTCGCTCATCGACGAGCCTGATCGACGCCGCGCTATGTCCGATGCGGCGCGTGGCCTGGGGCAGGACAAGGCGGCCAGCGCACTCGCAGACCAAGTGGAGAGTGCCGCCTCGCTCAGGGCATAGCTCCCACGTTCTTGTACAGTATAGGGGAGCCCGCGCAACGCGGGCTCCCTAGTGTTGCATAGAGAGGCTTTCATGACTGAGACCATGGTTCCGGCGCACGTCGAGCGCGCCCACTTCATCGGTATCGGCGGCGCCGGCATGAGCGGCATCGCCCTTGTCCTTCACGAGCGAGGCTGCAAGGTGAGCGGCTCCGACCTCAAGGAGTCGCGCTACGCCCGCGACCTCGAGGAGGCCGGCGTCGAGGTTCACCTGGGCCACCAGGCGTCCACCATCGACGATGTCGCCCCCGACGTCGTCGTGACCTCCTCGGCCATCCCCGAGACCAACCCCGAGGTCATCCGAGCGCGAGAGCTGGGCATCCCCGTCTGGCCCCGAGCGAAGATGCTCTCGTACCTCTCCCTTGACGCGACCACGGTCGCCGTTGCCGGCACGCACGGCAAGACCACGACGTCCTCGATGGTCGCCAGCATGCTCGACCACCTGGGCATGGACCCCTCCTTCCTCATCGGCGGCATCGTCGAGGAGTACGGTACCAACGGCCGCGACGGCAGGGGAGGCTATTTCGTCTGCGAGGCCGACGAGTCCGACGGCTCCTTCCTCTATCTCGACCCCGACGTCGTGGTGGTTACCAACATCGAGGCTGACCACCTCGACCACTACGGCACCCTGGAGAACATCGAGAAGACCTTCTGCAAGTTCATGGACCTTGTCGGTGACGCGGGCACCATCGTGATCAACGGCGACGTGAGGCACTACGTCGAGCTCGCCCAGTCCACCGGCCGCAAGGTTGTGACCTACGGCTTCGACGAGAGCTGCGACTACGTCTGCCTCCCCGAGGACTCCCACCACAAGCTCGAGAGTCACTTCGGCGTGCGCACCCCCTCCGGAGACGTCGTGCGCGTTACCATCCACGCCAACCCCGGTAGGCACAACATGTCCAACGCCACGGCGGCCATCGCCGTGTCTGAGGCCCTCGGCTGCGACGTGGCCAAGGCCGCGGCCGCGCTTTCGACCTTCAAGGGCGCGCACCGTCGCTTCACCCACGTCGGCGACATCGACGGCATCACCGTCGTGGACGATTACGGCCACCATCCCACCGAGATTGCGGCGACCCTCGCCGCGGCCAAGGACCTGGACTTTGACCGCATCGTCTGCGTCTTCCAGCCGCACCGCTACTCTCGCACGCAGTCTCTGGCCGACCAGTTCGCCACCGCTTTCGACGACGCCGACGTGCTCGTCGTTACCGAGGTCTTCTCGGCTGGCGAGACACCCATCCCCGGCGTCACCGGCAAGACCGTCTCGAGCAAGGTCCAGGAGGCCGGCTCCGTCGGCGACGTGTGCTTCATCGCCAAGCGCAAGGACCTCGTCCAGCACCTGGTCGAGACCTGTCGTCCCGGCGACCTCCTGATCACCCAGGGCGCCGGCGACGTCACCGCCATCGGTCCCATGTTCATCGCCGCAAAGCGCGAGCTCGACGAGAACCCCGAGGCCTAATGAGCGTCTTCAACGCATACATGGCGCTCTCCGGCGCCTTCGAGGCTGACGTCCTGAGGGACGAGCGCCTGTCGCACCACACGACCTACCGCATCGGCGGCCCGGCCGCGCTCATGGTGACCGCACACAGCTACAAGGCACTTCTCAAGACCATCGACATCCTCCGGAAGGAGGGCGTCGAGTGGGTCGTCATGGGGCGCGGCTCCAACATCCTCGTCGCCGACGAGGGCTACGACGGCTGCGTCATCAAGCTCGGCAAGGAGTTCTCGCGCATCTCGTTCGAGGGAGATACGGTCTCGGCCGGCGGCGGCGCGATCCTCTCCAAGCTCGTGAGCGAGACCATCTCGCACTCGCTCTCCGGTCTCGAGTTCTGCGTGGGCATTCCCGGCACTGTGGGTGGTGCCGTCTCGATGGACGCTGGAACCCGCCACGACTGGATCGGCTCGCGCGTGCACCACGTCGTCACGCTCAGGCCCCAGGGCGGTCTGCAGCGCTACGAGGGGAGCGACATCGAGTGGGGCTATCGCTGGTGCTCCATCCCCACCGACGAGATCATCCTCGAGGCGACCTTCCAGCTGACCCCCGCCGAGAAGCGCCGCATCACCGACGAGATGGAGCGCCTCATCTCGCGCAGGCGCAGCCGCCAGCCCATGGGAAAGCCCTCCTGCGGCTCAGTCTTCAAGAACCCCGGCGACCGCTCCGTCGGCCAGCTTATCGACTCCTGCGGTCTCAAGGGCTACCGCGTTGGCAACGCCGAGGTCTCCACACAGCACGCGAACTTCATCGTCAACCTGGGCGGCGCCAGCGCCTCCGACGTTATCGCCGTCATGGGCCACGTGCATGACGCGGTCTTGGAGAAGTACTCAATCAACCTCCAGCCCGAGGTAAAGTGCCTCGGTTTCGACAAGCGAAGGGCGTAGGCCCCAACGATGGCAACGAGGAGGCCCACAAAGCGAAACGCCCCCAAGGGAACCCCGCGCCCCGGCGGAGCGGTCCCCAGGCGGGGCATGGCAGCGCGTTCTGCGAAGCCCCGTCCCAGCGTCCTGGGCGGCGGCTCGGCGGGTGCTGCTCGCGCCCAGAGACGCGCCGTGGCGGTCCCGCAGAGGGGCGTGCGCGCCGGCGTGGGCCGTCCCGTCGCGGCCGGCCGCAAGGTCGCCAAGGTGGCGACCGTCAGGGCGGCCGCGAGCGCGAAGGCCACGGACTTCTCGCCCAGGCTGCCGCATTTCGGCAAGAGGGCCAAGGACAAGGCCGGCGCCCCCTCCGAGACCCCTGCGCCTCGCACGCGCAAGGGGAGTGCCGAGAGCACGCAGGTCGCCGGTCGCGTGCGCATCGCGATCATCGTTGGCATCGTCGTCGCGGCGATCCTCCTTGTGGTCCTTCTGGGCTACCTCCTGCTCTCGTACACGCCCGCCTTCACCATCACTCACGTGAGAGCCCAGGGCACCGAGCACGTGAGCGCCGAGAACGTCGAGAAGCTCGCGGGACTGCCCGAGGGCTCGACGCTGCTCAACCTCGACGAGGACGCCGTCGTCAAGAACCTGCGCAAGAACCCCTGGGTAGGCAACGTCACCTTCGAGAAGCAGTTCCCGGACTCCCTCAACATCGTGGTGGAGGAGCGCAGGGCTGACGCGCTCGTGGTCATGAGCACCGGTGACGTCGCCTGGTACCTCAGTTCCGACAACACGTGGATCGAGCCGGTCACCATACAGGTGGCCGAGGGGCAGTCTCGCGACTCGGTCGCCTTGGCCATGGCCCAGCAGGCGGGGGCCGTGCTCGTCACCGACGTGCCCTCCACGGTGAGCCCCGTTGCCGGCTCCACTGCGACCGACGACGTCCTGAAGGCCGTCGAGAGCTATCGCAATGAGCTCGGGCAGGACATCTCGAGCCAGATCGTAAGCTTCTCGGCATCGAGCCTCGAGGGCATCAGGTGCACGCTCTCGAGCGGCGTCGAGATCGCCCTGGGGTCGCCCTCGAACATCTCGTCAAAGGAGAGCGTGATCAAGGAGATCCTTGACCAGTACGCCGGCAAGATTACCTACATCAACGTCCGCGTGCCCTCCAAGCCCTCCTTCCGCAAGGTTGACTCGGACTACGTTGGGCAGGGCAGTGGCACGTCCGGCACCGACTACGCCTACGGCGACCCGAGCGCCTCGTCGTCGGCCGCCGCATCCTCGGGGACCGCCGGCGAATCCAGGGGGTCCGGACAGACGTCCGCCGACGGCGATTCCACCTCGGGAGACGGAACGGACGGAACCTAAGGCTCAGGTTAGGGTCGACATTGTTTTCGCAGGTGGAACGCGCCTTCTATCTTTGTAATTCACATTTCACACAAATCTGTTGACGTGCAACCTTCAAGTGTGCAAATATACGTCGCTTTGAGATGGGCATATGCCTATACCTGAGGTTTAGGGTTTTTCAGAGCCTGACGACACCAGTGAGACAACGAACAGAAACGAACCTATGGATACGAAGCGCAACAAGCAGAAGGAAGTCGTGGAGCAGGCCGAGATGACTATCGACGGCGTCCAGACTGCGCCCGTGAGGGAAGAGGCGAGCGCACCCAAGTCCGCCGCCAAGCGAGGAGGAACCATGATCGACAACGACATTTCGAGCAACTACCTTGCCGTCATCAAGGTCGTAGGCGTTGGCGGAGGCGGAACGAACGCTGTCAACCGCATGATCGAGGAGGGCATCCGCGGCGTCGAGTTCGTGGCCATCAACACCGACGCGCAGGCACTTGCCATCTCCGATGCCGACATCAAGGTCCACATCGGCGCGGACATCACCCGCGGCCTGGGCGCGGGCGCCAACCCCGAGGTCGGCGCAGAGGCGGCCGAGGACTCTCATGACGAGATCAAGCAGGCCCTTGCCGGCGCTGACATGGTCTTCATCACGGCGGGCGAGGGCGGCGGCACCGGCACCGGTGCGGCTCCCGTTGTGGCCGACATCGCCAAGAACGACGTGGGTGCCCTCACCGTCGGCGTCGTGACCAAGCCCTTCACTTTCGAGGGCCGTCCCCGCACCAACCGCGCCCAGGACGGCATCCAGACGCTGTCCGACAACGTCGACGCGCTGATCGTCATCCCGAACGACCGCCTGCTCGATCTCTCCGAGAAGAAGACCTCCTTCCTCGAGGCCTTCCGCATGGCTGACGACGTCCTGTGCCAGGGCACCCAGGGCATTACCGACCTGATTACGGTCCCCGGCCTGATCAACCTCGACTTCGCTGACGTCTGCACCATCATGCGCGGCGCCGGAACCGCAATGATGGGCGTCGGCCTCGCCTCTGGCGACACCCGCGCCTCCGACGCCGCCGCCGAGGCCATCTCGAGCCCGCTGCTCGAGACCTCCATCGACGGTGCCACGCGCGTCCTTCTGTCCATCGCGGGCAACAAGGACCTGGGCATTCAGGAGATCAACGACGCTGCCGACCTCGTTGCGCAGAACGTCGACCCCGACGCGAACATCATCTTCGGCACCGTTGTCGACGAGAGCCTGGGCGACCAGGTTCGCGTCACGGTCATCGCGACCGGCTTTAACGACGGCAACGTGCAGCAGCCGCTCCCCACGCTGAACCTGGGCAGCAGCTCCCGCCCCTCCAGCCGTCCCGCGCCCGCTCCCACGGCGCCGTCTGCCCCCGCGCCCCACAGCTCGGGCTCCAACAACGACAAGGAGTTCGACATCCCCGAGTTCCTCAAGCACAGCCGTCTCTAG
Source organism: Olsenella sp. KH1P3 (assembly GCF_900167315.1). Classification (NCBI taxonomy): domain Bacteria; kingdom Bacillati; phylum Actinomycetota; class Coriobacteriia; order Coriobacteriales; family Atopobiaceae; genus Olsenella; species Olsenella sp. KH1P3. The sequence continues at coordinate 560,240 of NZ_FUWQ01000001.1, forward strand.
GGACGATTGTGGCGGGGCTTGACAGATACGAATCCTGCGGCGTGACCCTGCTGGGCGACCTTTCTCGCCCGTGCGGGGTCACGTTCGCATTTACCGAGCGTACCGGTGGCGTCTCGAAGGGGCAGTTCTCTTCGCTCAACCTGGGCGACGCCTGCGGAGACGACCCCGCTGACGTGGCCGAGAACCGTCGCAGGCTGCTTTGCGCGGTCGGTGCCGGGGGACTCCTTGACAGGCTGGTCAACCCCAGGCAGGTCCACGGCGACCGCATCGTGAGCGTCACGTCGGCCTCCGACGAGGCCGTTGAGCGTTCGCGGCTCGAGGCTCGCGAGGGTGCCGATGCCGTCGTGTGCACCGTCGCCGACGTGCCGGTGCTCCTGTGCTTTGCCGACTGCGTCCCGGTTGTCGTGGCCCAGCCCGGCGGATTCGCCGTCGCCCATTCCGGATGGCGTGGCACCATCGCCCGCATCGCCGCAAAGGCGACGCTCGAGCTCTCGCGCGTGACCGGTTCCGACCCGGCTGCGTCCGTGGCCTACATTGGCCCGCACATCGCGGGGGAGGACTACGAGGTCTCCGAGGAGCTCCTGACTCGCTTCGTCGACGAGTTCGGCGAGAAGGTCGCGCTGCCCGGACGGCGGCTCGACCTTGCCTGCGCCATCGGGCTGGCCCTGGCCGATGTCGGGGTTGATCCGCAAAACGTCGTGGACTCCAGGGTCTCGACCCCTCGCTCCACCGACAGGTTCTACTCGTATCGCGCCGAGGGCGGCTCGTGCGGCCGGCATGGCGCCATCGCGCTCATGCGCGGAGACGGCTCCGATACCGGTGCCGTCACAACCAACGTCTTTTGGGAAGGTGACCACTTGTGACTGATGAGGAGCGCGAGGGATATCTCGAATTCCTGACGTCACGCCGCGCGCGGATTTTGGCGCGCATCGAGGAGGCTGCTCGCGTCTCTGGGCGCGGCGCCGATCAGGTGGAGGCCATCGCGGTCTCCAAGACCGTGGGGGTGGACGAGGTGGTGCTCGCCTGGCGGGCCGGATGGCGTGCCTTCGGTGAGAACCGTCCCCAGGAGCTCGTGCGCAAGCTCGCGGGCATCGAGAGCCATCCCGAGATGGACGGCGTCCGCTTCGACATGATCGGCAACCTGCAGACGAACAAGATCAACCAGGTCCTTGGCAGGGTGTCGCTGATTCACTCCGTCTCGTCCGCGCACCTGGCGACGGCCATCTCGAAGCGCGCCGAGGTTCGCGGCCATAGCGAGCGCGTCCTGCTCGAGGTCAACGTCTCGGGCGAGGAGTCCAAGTCGGGCTTCACCCCCGAGGAGGTTCATAGCGAGATGGATGACCTTCTTGGCATGGGCGGCATCGAGATCTGCGGCCTCATGACCATGGCCCCCGCCAACGACCCCGACGCCGCTCGCAGAACGTTTTCGGGTCTGCGCGAACTTCGGGAGCAGCTGAGCTCGGAGAGCGGCCTCGGTCTTGCTACACTTTCCTGCGGAATGAGTGATGATTTCGCCATCGCGGTGGAGGAGGGCTCTACCCTCGTTAGGCTTGGTAGAACGGTTTTCGATCCCAACCACGACCTCGTGACGGAATAATAGGACGATTGTTGATTGACCCGGGTGACGTCCGGGCCGGGAAGGCGGGGATAATATGGGTCTCCTCGACAACCTCAGGGACAGGCTTCGTCCCGCTGACGACAACTACTACGGCGACGACTACTACGACGACTACGACGAGCCGATGGACGACTACGGCCAGAACACCCACGAGGGCACGGGTCTTCTGGGCAACAGCCCCCGTCCCGAGGCCGAGAGCGTCTCCGTCTACACCCGCTCCGGCAGGCCCCTGGGCAACGAGCCCGCGCGCGGCACTTCGAGCTACTCCGGCGGATACCAGCACCCCGCGCCCAACCCCGACTACGCGCCGCGCACCGAGTACACCCCGCGCCCTTCCTACTCTGACAGCTTTGCCTCTGACGAGACCACGCAGATCCCGCAGGGCGCCGCTCGCGCAGCCGCCCACGATTCCGTCCTGGGCAACACCACCAACGGCAACACCCCCGCGGACAGGGGGCTCAAGGCGGTTCCGCGCGTCAGTTCCGGGCAGCTTCCGCCCTACGTGCTGAAGCCCGTCTCCTACGACGATGTCCAGATGGTCGTCCGTCGCGTTCGCACGGGCCAGCCTGTTGTCCTGGTCTTCAAGAATACCAACATTGACACCGCCAAGCGCATCCTCGACTTCTCGTTCGGCCTCGCCTGCGGCATCAGCGGACAGGTCGACGAGCTCGGCGACCGCGTCTTCGTGGTCATGCCCCAGGGCGTCCAGCTCTCCCAGGCAGACATCGACAAGCTTGACGCCGACGGCACCATCGAAAGGTAGCGATGCGCATGCTCGAAGCAACCGTTGCCGTAATCGGCGCTGGATCCATGGGAGGGGCCATCGCTGCCGGTCTGGTCAACTCCGGCTGTGCGGACCCCTCTCGGGTAATGGCCTGCGACCACAACGACGACAAGCTCGCGGCCCTCTCGGCAAAGGGCGTCCGCACGTTTCCCGATGCCGGCGAGATGTTGGCGTGCGACCCCGACGTGGTCGTCCTCGCCATCAAGCCCCAGGTCCTGCGCCAGTCCGTTGAGGTGGTTCGCGCCAAGCTTGCCGGGAAGCTCGTCGTCTCGATCGCCGCGGGCGTGAGCATCGCGACTCTCGAGGAGATGCTCTCCGACTCCCGCGTGGTGCGCGTCATGCCCAACCTGCCGGTCCAGGCGCTCTCCGGCGCATCCGCGCTCTGTCGGGGCAACCTGGCGAGCGATGCCGACATGGACGTCGCGCTCCAGATCTTCGGCGCGCTCGGCTCCGCCAAGGTCATGCGTGAGGACCAGCTGGACGCCGAGGGCGCCGTGGTGGGCTGCGGTCCCGCCTACGTTGCCCTCATGGTGGATGCCCTGACGCGCTCCGGCGTCGAGAAGGGGCTTCCGGCCCAGGCCTGCCGCGAGATGGTCCTCTCGACCATGCGCGGCGTCTGCGACCAGCTTCTCGAGTCGGGCGAGCATCCGCGTGCCTACATGGAGAAGGTCACCTCTCCGGGCGGAACCACGGCCGCGGGCCTGAGAGAGCTCGAGCCCGCGCTGATCGGGGGCGTCCAGGGTGCCATCGACGCGGCTCTCAGGCGCACCGTCGAGCTGGCGGGGGAGTAGGACATGCTTCTTACCGCGTTCTATCGGCTCGTCGACATATACTCCTGGCTCATAGTCGCGGCCGCGGTGCTCTCGTGGTTCTCCACGGCAGAAGGCGTCGTGGAAGACATCCGCGGCGCGCTCCTGACGCTCACCGAGCCCTACGTCGGTCTCTTTAGGCGATTCGTTCCGCCCCTTGGCGGAGTGGACTTCTCGCCCGTCCTCGCGATACTCGTCCTTGAGGTTATCCTTAGGCTGATGCAGCGAATACTCATTTAGGATTCGGGTTATACTACCTAAAGCGGTAAAACGCACTGCTGACGTAGCATGAGACATAGTTGAAAGGGAACATTATGGCTATCACCCCAGCAGACATTGAACAGATGACGTTTGACCAGGCCAAGAAGCATGAGGACGGCTACAACACCGAAGAGGTCGACGCATTCCTCGACCAGCTTGCCACCGAGGTCGACGCGATGCTCCAGAAGATCGCCGACCTCAAGGGTCGTCTCAACACCACCGAGCAGCAACTCGCTGCCGCTCAGGCCCAGGTTGCCCAGCTCAAGGAGCAGGGCACCGCTCCCGCGCCCGTTGCCGCTCCCGCTCCCGCACCCGACTACTCCGCCTCCGAGCACCAGATCTCCCAGGTCCTCATCGTCGCTCAGCAGAGCGCTGACAAGCTTGTCGCCGACGCCCGCGCCAACGCCGAGAACATCCGCAACGAGGCTGACCAGAAGGCTCGCGAGGTCATTCGCCAGGCCCTGGCCGAGAAGCAGAACGAGCTTGATGAGATTGATCGTCTGAAGCAGTCCCGCGAGGACTTCCGCAGCGAGTACAAGAAGCTCCTGCAGCACTTCATCGACGATGCCGACGCCGTCTTCCCGCAGCAGAGCCTCAGCACCCCGAACGGCTCAAAGCCCGCTGCGCAGACTCCTGTTGCCCCCGCCCCCGTCGCTGCTCCCGCGCCGATCGCAGAGCAGGACACCAACGGCTTTGCTGGCAACATGGACTTCAGCGACCTCGACTAGCGTATAGCGAAGGCCCACCGACAGAATTGCGACTTCCAAAGCAAGGCCCCTCCCATGTGAACCGCCTCCCTTTTCTTGGACATGAGAAAAGGGAGGCTTCTTTCATGACCCGAAGAACTTTGTACGACGCCGCCACGAGGTCGAAAGCCACCGAGCTCTACGACGCGGGGAACGGTGTCAAAGCCATCTCCAGCCTGATCGGTGTTCCCTACGAGGCCGTGAGAAAATGGATCGACACGTACAGATCCGTCGGCATCGAGGGGCTGACAGACATGGGAAAGAAATACGCCGTCTACTCATATGAGACCAAGGTCGCCGCCGCGCGCGCCGTCGTCGACGAGGGCATGACGAAGCCCGAGGCCATGGAGAGGTTCGGCAT